>NZ_CP026001.1:4070292-4702461 GCF_003086775.1 Stenotrophomonas sp. ZAC14D1_NAIMI4_1 | reverse complement strand
CGGCAATAATCGTCCGGTGGCCTGTGGACAGGCGCGACAACGCGCCCAAACACAGGCCTGAAAGGGGGAAATGGATGGCTCAGACTACCACCGAGCGCCCGGCTTCGGAATGCTTGTCCCCTACTTATTCACAAAAACATCCACAGCTATTGCACAGGCCGATGAATTCGCGTAGTCACAAGGGGTTGACGCGGGGGGGGAGACCTCTCTAGAATTTCCGGTTCTTTCCCGTCCCATTCATACGAGAGGCCCACATGGCCACCAAGCGCACCTACCAGCCCAGCAACCTCAAGCGTAAGCGCGACCACGGCTTCCGTGCCCGTATGAAGACCGCTGACGGCCGCAAGATCCTGTCGCGTCGCCGCGCCAAGGGCCGCAAAGTCCTGAGCGCCTGATTGCCATGCCGCACATCGCGGCAGACGCAATCCCTTCGACAGTGAATACTGCAGACCCGCGCAAGCGATTCCCTCGCTCTGCGCGGGTTCGCACGCGTGCCGAATATTCAACGGTCTTCAACGGCGCCCGCCGTGTGTCCGATCCGCTGATGACCCTGCACTGGCTGCCGGCTGACCGGCCGGCCAGGCTGGGTCTGGCGGTTTCCCGCAAGGTTGATCCGCACGCCGTCGGGCGTAACCGGATCAAGCGCGTCCTGCGCGATATCCTGCGTCAGACACGAACCGACATCCAGCCAGGCGACTTCGTCGTCGTGGCTCGCAGTGCTGCGCGTTCTGCCAGCAATGACGATATCCGTCAGGCGTTCCTGCGCCTGCTGCGGCGCCTGCGTGCATTGCCCGCGCCCGCCGTGGACGGCACAATGCCGCCGCCAGATGGCACTGCATCTCCCTCTTTGACCGAGCCGGCATCGCGTCCCGGCACCGCCGAGCCTGCCCGCTGATGAACCAGACCCGCGTATTCCTTATTTTTGCCTGGCTGATGGTGGCCGTGCTGCTGTGGATGGAGTGGAGCCGTGAAAAGGCTGCACCGACCCCGGCACCGACCACGACGTCGGTCCAGGCCGCCGCACAGAGCGTTCCAGGGGCGGCCCCGGGCAGCATCCCCAGCGCGCAGGTCCCCGGTGCCCCCGGCCAGGCCGCGGTGCAGGCCCAGGCCAGCGCCACCCCGGCTGCCCAGCGCGTGACCGTCACCACCGACGTGCTGCGCCTGGTGCTGGACGGCGGCCGCGTGCTCGACGCCGAGCTGCTGCAGTTCCCGCAGTCCAAGGACGAAGGCAGCCCGCCGGTCCGCCTGCTGACCGAAGACCCTGCGCATCCGTACAGCGCGATCAGCGGCTGGGCCAGCGAAGACAAGAACACCCCGGTGCCGGGCGCCGATGGCTTCAAGCTGGTCGGTGACGTCCGCGATTTCGTCCTGGCCGATGGCCAGAAGGAACTGCAGATCCCGTTCGTGTGGACCGCCGACAACGGCGTGACCATCAAGCGCACCCTGACCGTGTCGCGCAACGAGTACGCCGTGCGCTTCAAGGACGAGGTCAGCAACAACGGCACCACCCCGTGGAACGGCTACGTCTACCGCACCCTGGACCGTACCCCGACCATCCTGTCGCGGAACATGACCAACCCGGACTCGTTCAGCTTCAACGGTGCCACCTGGTACGACAACGACAAAAAGTACCAGCGTCGCGCGTTCAAGGATTACCTGGACGATGGCGCGCTGAACCAGAACATCACCGGCGGCTGGCTGGCGATGCTGCAGCACCACTTCTTCACCGCCTGGATCCCGCAGAAGGACCAGACCGCGCACTACGTGCTGTCGCAGGTGGCCGGTCGTGACCTGATCGAAGCGCGTGGCCCGGCATTCACCGTGGCCCCGGGCCAGTCCACCAGCACCGAAGCCCGCCTGTGGGTCGGCCCGAAGCTGGTCAACCAGATCGCCAAGGAAGACGTGCCGGGCCTGGACCGCGTGGTCGACTACAGCCGCTTCTCGATGATGGCGGTGATCGGCCAGGGCCTGTTCTGGGTGCTGAACCAGGTGCACAAGCTGGTCGGCAACTGGGGCTGGGCGATCGTCGGCCTGGTGGTGCTGCTGAAGCTGGTGCTCTACCCGCTGTCGGCCGTGCAGTACAAGAGCGGTGCGAAGATGCGTCGCTTCCAGCCGCGCATCGCGCAGCTGAAGGAACGCTATGGCGATGACCGCCAGAAGTTCCAGACCGCGATGATGGAGCTGTACAAGAAGGAAAAGATCAATCCGATGGGCGGCTGCCTGCCGATCCTCATCCAGATGCCGATCTTCTTCGCCCTGTACTGGGTGCTGGTCGAGTCGGTCGAACTGCGCCAGGCGCCGTGGCTGGGCTGGATCCAGGACCTGACCGCCCGTGACCCGTACTTCATACTGCCGGTCATCAACGTGGCGGTGATGTGGGCCACGCAGAAGCTGACCCCGGCACCGGGCATGGACCCGATGCAGCAGAAGATGATGCAGTTCATGCCGATCGTCTTCGGCTTCATGATGGCCTTCATGCCGTCCGGCCTGGTCCTGTACTGGGTGGTCAACGGCGGCCTGGGCCTGCTGCAGCAGTGGTGGATGACCAAGCGCCACGGCGGCGAGCCGCTGCCGGCGACCACCGCACCGGCTCCGGTCAAAAAGAAATAACCCGGGTAGAGTCGACTGTCAGTCGACTGGCGTTGGAACAGTCGACCAACGGTCGACTCTACCGACGCTGACCCCTGCAGAAGCCCGCCGCAAGGCGGGCTTTTCGCATGCAGGGGTAGAATCGCCCGCACACCGTGTCCCCATCCTCCGAGTCCGCCATGCCGCGTGCGTCGTCGTTCCGCCTGTTCCTGCCCTCGCTGCTGTTGACCCTGGTCGTTGCCGGCTGCGGCGACAAGGAGGGCAAGGCGCCCGCCGCCGCCGTCACCCAGCCCAGCGCGCAGGCCGCCGCCGCCGACCCGGCCGCCGCGCCGCTGCTGGCCGCACTGCAGAAGCAGCTGGACGGCTACCGCCGCATCATCGTGCTGCTGGCCGACGAGGAACAGCAGTCGGCCGCCGACCGCGGCACGTCCACGCGCGTCGGGCAGCAGCTGTTCCATGATGGCCTGGAACAGCGCACGGCCATCGCCACGCAGTTCGACGGCCTGCTGCACAGTGGCAGCCCGCAGCGCTTTGCCACCCTCGGTACGGTGCTGGACTACATCGAATCAGCCCCCGAACTGTTCGATGCCGATCGCCTGGCCTTCCGCGAAGTGCTGCGTGACCTGCACGAACGCGTCGGCGCCGATTCCTCGCTGCCGGCGGTGAAGCTGCACCAGCGCATCGGCGAGGACCTGGACGCGCTGGACGAGATCGAGCGCAACTACAACCAGGAACTGACCCGCATCTTCAGCCGTTTCGAGCGCACCCGCGCCATCGAGCTGAAGCGCGAGAAGTGGGAGGACTACATCGCCCACCTGCACAAGGATTACAGCCGCGAGGCGATCCTGCGCGACTATGGGGTGATCGAGCCGTACCCGATGTCGATGAAGGACAGCGACCGCGAGATCTTCGGCCGCGACCTGCCGCCCAAGACCGTGGTGCTGACCTTCGATGATGGCCCGCACAAGGCCTACACCGATGAAGTGGTCGCCATCCTCAAGCGCTACGACGTGCCGGGCGTCTTCTTCGAAGTCGGCCGCAACCTGGGCAAGATCGAGGCCGACGGCAAGGTCAGCCTGGGCCCGATGGCGAAGATCAGCCGCAACCTGATGGAAGAGGGCTACGCGGTGGGCAACCACAGCCTGACCCACGCCCAGCTCTCGCGCACCACCGGCGATGCGCTGCGCCAGCAGGTGCTCGACACCGACACCCTGCTGAAGGACGTCGACAGCAAGCGTGCGCCGCTGTTCCGTTTCCCGTATGGCGCGCGCAACGCCGAAGGCCTGCAGCTGCTCAACGAAGCCGGCCTGAAGTCGATCATGTGGAACATCGATTCGATGGACTGGGCCGACCCGGTGCCGGAGTCCATCGTGCAGCGCGTGCTCGGCCAGGTGAACAAGGAGCAGCGCGGCATCATCCTGTTCCATGACATCCACGACCGCGCGGTGAAGGCGCTGCCGCAGATCCTGGATCGGCTGATTGCCGATGGTTACCAGTTCGCCGGCTGGAACGGCCGTGACTTCACCGTCGCCCGCACGCGCAAGGGCGCAGCCAGCGATGCCACCGTCACTACCGGCTACGAGAAGTCGTGGGCGATCGTGGTCGGCATCGACAGCTACGCCAAGTGGCCGAAGCTGGAATACGCCAGCCACGATGCGCAGGCGGTGGCCGATACCCTGACCGGGCAGTTCGGCTTCCCGTCCTCGCAGGTGATCGTGCTGAAGAACGAGCAGGCCACCCGCAACAACATCCTGGCCGCCTTCCACGACCGCCTGGCCGACGACCGCACCGGTAAGAACGACCGGGTGTTCGTGTTCTTCGCCGGCCATGGTGCCACCCGCCAGCTCGCCTCCGGGCGTGACCTCGGCTACATCATCCCGGTCGATTCGGACCCGAAGGAATTCGCCACCGACGCCATCGCGATGACCGACATCCAGAACATCGCCGAGAGCATGCAGGCCAAGCACGTGATGTTCGTGATGGATGCCTGTTACAGCGGCCTGGGCCTGACCCGTGGCGGCCCATCGTCGTCGTCGTTCCTGCGCGAGAACGCCCGCCGCAGCGCGCGGCAGATGCTGACCGCCGGCGGTGCCGACCAGCAGGTCGCCGATGCCGGTCCGAACGGCCATTCGGTGTTCACCTGGGTGCTGCTGCAGGCGCTGGCCGGCAAGGGCGACCTCAATGGCGACGGCCTGATCACCGGTACCGAGCTGGCCGCCTACGTGGCGCCGGCCGTCTCGGCGGTCTCGCACCAGACCCCGGCCTTCGGCAGCCTGCCCGGCTCGCAGGGCGGTGAGTTCGTGTTCCAGGTGCCGGACAGCCAGGAATACCTCAACGCCGATACGCGCCAGCTGACGCCGGATGCCATCGCACTGAACAACAAGGTCGATGCCGCGCAGGATGCCAAGGGCAGCCAGGCACCGGTGACCGTGGCCGACCTGCAGGGTGGCAAGGCCAGGCTGGTGGTGCCCAGCGCCGGCCCGGCCTCGGACCGGCAGCGCGCGCAGCAGGCCAACGACCGCGGCCTGCAGCTGTACCGCGAGAAGCAGTACGACGAGGCCGCCGCGCAGTTTGCCGAAGCGCTGAAACTGCGTCCTGATTTCGCCCAGGCGGCCAACAACCTCGGCTTCGTCTACTTCCGCCAGCAGCGTTATGCCGAAGCCGCGCGCTGGCTGGAAAACACCCTGAAGATCGACCCGTCGCGTGCGGTGGCCCACCTCAACCTGGGCGATGCCTACTTCAACGCCGGCGACAAGGCCAAGGCGAAGCAGGCCTACACCACCTACCTGGCCCTGCAGCCGCAGGGCAGCGGCGCCGCCCAAGCGCGCGCGCAGCTGGAGAAGCTCTGAGCCATGAACGACGTGACCCGCACCGACACCATCGTGGCGATCGCCAGTGCCCCCGGCGCTGGCGGTGTCGGCCTGCTGCGCCTGTCCGGCCCGCGCGCTGCGGTGATTGCCCGCGCGCTGGGCGCACCCACGCTGCGCCCGCGCCACGCGCACTACGCACGCCTGCGCGACGCCGACGGCGAGGTGATCGACGATGGCATCGTGCTGTGGTTCCCCGCGCCGAACAGCTTCACCGGCGAAGAAGTGGTGGAACTGCAGGGCCACGGCAGCCCCGTGCTGCTGCAGCAGCTGGTCGCGCGCTGCATCGCGCTCGGTGCACGCCAGGCCCGCCCGGGTGAGTTCAGCGAACGCGCGTTCCTCAACGGCAAGCTCGACCTGGCCCAGGCCGAGGCCATCGCCGACCTGATCGCCGCGGGCGACAACCGCGCCGCGCGCGCGGCACGTCGTTCGCTGGATGGCGTGTTCTCGCGCCGCATCGATGCGGTGGTTGAACAGCTGGTGCTGCTGCGCATCCACGTGGAAGCGGCCATCGACTTCGCCGACGAACCGCTGGATACCCTCGGCGGCGCGCAGGTACGGCGCGGGCTTGAACAGGCGCGCGCTGATCTGGCCCTGCTGCGCCGGGATGCAGAACGCGGCCGTCGCCTGCGCGATGGCCTGCATGCGGTGCTGATCGGCCCGCCGAACGCCGGCAAGAGCTCGCTGCTGAACGCTCTGGCCGGCAGCGAGCGCGCCATCGTCACCGACATTGCCGGCACCACCCGCGACACGCTGCGCGAGACCATCCGCCTGGATGGCCTGGAGCTGACCCTGGTCGACACCGCCGGCCTGCGCGACGGTGGCGACGCCATCGAACGCGAAGGCATGCGCCGCGCCCATGTGGAAATCGAGCGCACCGACCTCGCACTGATCGTGCTGGATGCACGCGACCCCGCCGCTGGTGAAGCCGCGCTGGGCGAGGCCGTGGCCGCCGTGCCGCACAAGGTCTACATCCACAACAAGTCGGACCTGCTGGCGGCGTTGCCGGCGCTGGACGACCCGGACCGCGTGTTCGTCTCGGCCGCCACCGGTGCCGGCCTGGAAGACCTGCACGCGCACCTGCGTTCGATTGCCTCCGCTGGCGCGGGCGAGCAGGTGGACGGCGAGTTCTCCGCGCGTACCCGCCATGTCGATGCGATCGAACGCGCGCAGGAACATGTGCAGCGCGCCGATGGCGAGCTGGTGCACGAGCACCTGGAACTGGCCGCCGAGGAACTGCGGCTGGCGCATGATGCGCTGGGCGAGATCACCGGCCAGATGAGTGCCGATGACCTGCTGGGCAGGATCTTTTCCAGCTTCTGCATCGGCAAGTAGCTGTAGAGTCGAGCCCACGCTCGGCTGCGAAGGGCGGGGGGCAGAGCCCCTGCAGGGATCCGACCCCGTGCCCGACACCCCCGGTTGTAATATTCCCGCCGCATACTGACCCCCATCACATACCGCTTGGGGAAGTCGCAGTGAAGTCGTGGGGTTGTGCGTTGCTGTTGTCGCTGGCCGTGGCACCATCGGTGGCCATGAGTGCTGAAACTTCCATCCCGGCCACGGCCAAGGTCTCGGTCTACGGCCACCGTGGCGCCAGCGCGCTGCTGCCCGAGCACACGCTGGCGGCCTACGCGCAGGCCATCTCCGATGGCGCCGACTACATCGAGCCGGACCTGGTGATGACCAAGGACGGCGTGCTGGTGGCCCGCCACGAGAACGAGATCGGTGGCACCACCGACGTCGCCGAGCACAAGGAATTCGCCAAGCGGAAGACTACCAAGGTCATCGATGGCGAGAAGGTCGAAGGCTGGTTCACCGAAGACTTCACCCTGGCCGAGCTGAAGACCCTCTACACCCGCGAGCGCCTGCCGGAACTGCGCAGCACCGCCTTCGACGGCCAGTTCCGCATCGCCACCCTGGACGAAATCCTGGCGTTCCTTGTCCAGCAGGCCGGCCGTGCCAACCGCGGCATCGGCCTGGTGCCGGAAATCAAGCACCCGACCTACTTCCAGTCCATCGGCCTGCCGATGGAAGACAAGGTGCTGGCCGCGCTGCGCGGCAATGCCTATACCGCCGTCGCACCGGTCACGATCCAGTCGTTCGAGACCGCCAACCTGCGCTACCTGCGCGGCAAGATCGGCCGTGGCAGCAACATCCGCCTGCTGCAGCTGCTGTGGAAGGGCGATGCCCGCCCGGCCGATGTCGCCAAGGCCGGTGGCACGCTTACCTATGCGCAGATGATGACCCCGGCCGGGCTGAAGGACATCGCCAGCTACGCCGATGGCATCGGCCCGGAGCTGCGTTCGATCATCCCGCTTGAGGCCAACGGTGCGCTGGGCACGCCGACGGCGCTGGTGCGTGACGCACATGCGGCCGGCCTGATGGTGATCCCGTACACCTTCCGCCCGGAAAACCATTTCCAGGCCAGCAACCTGCGCAAGGGTGCCGACAGCGCGCGCAACCCGGAAGGCTCGATCGCCGAGATGCGTGCCTACCTGGCCACCGGCATCGATGCGTTCTTCACCGATGACCCGGCGCTGGGCCGACAGGCGGTGGACGGCATGGGCGCGGCGGGGAACGCCGCGAACTGACCCGTCAACGCCGCCGGGCACAGCCCGGCCGCTACCTATGTGGATGCAGCGCCGATCGCGGGCATACTGGGCGCAGGCTGCGAGGGAGCCGACCAAGGAAGGGAGGCCGGATGCTGCTGTTGCATCGCTATCGTCAAACGCCGCAGGGTGACCTGCAGATACGTTCCTGCAATGTGCTGCAGGCAGGCCTCTGCCTGTTCGTTGGCACGGCGGGACCGGTACTGGTGGGGCTGCTGCTTGTTGCGGCCGGTCCTCGCCTGGCCCGGCTGGGCGGGCTGGACCTGCTCACGTTGGCCGTGGTCGGGCTGCTGGTCGTCGTGCTGTCGGTGACCCTGCTGGTGTACGGCGAGATGCGCGAGACCCTGCTTCTCTCGCGTGGTCGAGGCATCGGCCGGTCCAGTACCACCTACCTGCTTGGCCTGCGCGAGCGGTCACAGACCTTCCCGCTGGCTGCGCCGCTGCGCATGGAACTGCGCCGCATCCGGCACCGGTATTACGCCAGCACCACCTTGTGGCTGATCCTGGAAGACGGCAGTGCGCACGCGTTGACCCCCGTCACGGTGCCGATGGCGCTGGGCAGCCGGCGCACCACCCAGTGGATGCAGACGCTGGCGTCCTACCTGGAGCTTCCCGTGCCTGACCACGTGGTCGACATTGCGCCGTCCCCGGACACGGTGGCCGCGACCCCACCGCCGACGGCGAGGCCGCGGCCGATGACGCGAAAGCAGAGAAAGCGTGCCGAACGCGAGGCACGCTTGCATGGCGTGCCTGCCGGGCGTCGGCCGGATCGCCGGCCTCAGGGGGAGCGATTGCCCGTGATGATCCGCGTGACGTTCGCCTGGCTGGGTGCCTTCCTGCTGATGTTCGGTGGCTCAGCGCTGCTGTCGGCGCTGCGCAGCCTGGGAAGCGGGCGGTACGTCTCCTGGTCCCCGCGCAGTGGCGGGGTCCTCTACACCTGGGCCGAACAGCCCTTCATGTTCGCCCTGATCGTGACCTTCATCCTGTTCGCGGCGCCGGTGATGCTGTTCTTTGCCGTGCATTTCCTGCGCTCGTCGCTCACAGGCAGGATGCCGCGCTAGGAGGTGCGGTCGCGCGGCTCGTCCGGCCGGCGGAAGGGGACCACCACGTAATCGTGCCCCTCTCGCGGCTGCCACAGCACCGGCACGCGGCGCGGCGAGGGCGGCTCAAGCTCGTCGTCGGCCAGCGCCTCGACCTCGTCCTCCTCGTCCTCCCAGCTGTAGTGCTGGCGTGGCGTCATCGGGTCGGCATTGCGGAACAGCAGCGCAGCGATGATGCCGGCAAAGGCGCCGCCCATGTGCGACTGCCAGGACACGCCGTCGGCATGCGGCAGGATGGTCATCAGCATGCCGCCGTAGAACAGCATGCCGATCAGGCCGGTGGCAATGGCTGCGCGGTCGCGGCGCAGCAGGCCCAGGCTGGCCAGCAGGAACATCAGGCCGTGGGTCACGCCGCTGGCGCCCAGGTGCACGCTGCCGGGGTTGCCCAGCATCCATGCGCCGATGCCCGAACCCAGCCACAGCAGGGGCAGGGCACGCACGGTGGCTTTCGGGTACACGCTGCCGGCCAGGGTGCCGAGGATCAGGATCGCAAAGCCATTGGCGGCGATGTGCTCGACCGAGGCGTGCAGCATCGGCCCGCCGATCAGCCCCAGCAGGCCCTTGGCCTCCAGCGGTGCCACCGCCCACGGCCGCCAGTCGAAGCTGCCCTGCAGGGCGAACACGGCCACCAGCACCAGCACGGCGGCCAGGCTGACATTGAACGCCCGCAGGATGCGCATGCGGTCGTTGCGGGGGGCCGGCACGTCACCGGCGGGCAGGGGCGTGTTGTTGTCCATACCTCAGCAATGGCGGTGGCCGGCGCGAAACCAAGGCCAGCGCAACGGGAGAGTGGAAGCGGCCGACGGGACAATCCCGCCGGCCGCGTGCCGCAGGCCGGTCAGGCTCAGGCCTGGCCGGCGTCTTCCTTCGGCGGGTACTTCAGGCTGAGCACCACGGTGGCGGCGATGATCGCGGCGACCACGCCCAGCGACACCGGGGTCGGGATCTTGAACAGGTCGATGATCATCATCTTGATGCCGATGAAGCCCAGCACCAGCGCCAGGCCGTACGGCAGCAAGTGGAAGCGGTCGGCCATGCCGGCCAGCAGGAAGAACATCGCACGCAGGCCCAGCACCGCGAACACGTTGGAGGTGAGCACGATGAACGGGTCGGTGGTGATGGCGAAGATCGCCGGGATGCTGTCCACCGCGAAGATCACGTCGGTCACCGCGATCAGGATCAGCACCGCGAACAGCGGGGTGAACCAGCGCTTGCCGTCGCGCATCACGCTCATCGCGTTGCCGGCGTAGTCCGGCAGCAGGCGCAGGTGCTTGCGCATCCAGCGCAGGGCCGGGTTGGTCTCCAGGTCCGGCTCCTGGCCGGCGGCGAACCACATCTTCCAGCCGGTGAAGAGCAGGAAGGCACCGAACACGTAGAGCAGCCAATGGAACTGGCTGATCAGCACGCTGCCGGCGAAGATCATGATCGTACGCAGCACGATCGCGCCCAGGATGCCGATGATCAGCACCTTCTGGCGCTGCTCCTCCGGCACCGCGAAGTAGCTCATGATCATCAGGAAGACAAAGATGTTGTCCACCGCCAGGGCCTTCTCGACCAGGTAGCCGGTCAGGAACTCCAGGCCGACCTTGTTGGCCACCACCTGGCCGGCGGTCTCGCTGAGGTAATACCAGAGGCCTGCGTTGAACAGCAGGGCCAGCGCGACCCAGCCGATGGACCACCACAGGGCCTCCTTGAAGGTGACCTTGTGCGGTCCGCCGTGGCGCATCAACACCAGGTCGACGAGCAGGGCGATGATGACCACCGCCACGAAGCCGCCCCACATCCACACATTACCGATCGTCTGCATTGGGAATATCCGTTGGAAAGATGAATGCCAAGCCGGACGGCGAGGATCTGCAACGGAGGATCGGGAGGGGGATCCAGGGACAGAGCTTCGCCAGTACGGCGAAGGTCTCGCTCGCAACCCCACGCGGGTGGGATTGCCGTTGCACCGGAGCCTGCGGGCTCGAATTGACGGCGACAACGTCTGGGAGCTACTCCCCTTCTGGGGCCGATTCTGCGGCCTGGCCGGGCCGCCGTCAAATGCCGCCCCCGCCCCACGGATTTCCGGCCCCCGGTGCCCCCCGGCTACAATAGGCTGATGAATACCCCCCTTCCCGTTGTCCGCCTCAAGAACGCGTGGCGCTCCAGCCACCCGTGGATCTTCCAGAAACTGGTCGAGAAGCCGACCGTCCGGCCCAAGCCCGGTTCCATCGTCGACGTGGTCGGCATCGATGGCGAGTTCATCGGCCGTGGCTTCTACAACGGGCACTCGCGCATCGCCGTGCGCATCCTTGAAACCGACCCGAACGTGCCGGTCGATGCCGGCTGGTTCTCGCGCAAGATCGCCCAGGCGGTCGAACTGCGCCGCGGCGTGCTGAAGCTCGATGCGGTGTCCGACGCCTGGCGCGTGGTGCACAGCGAAGGCGACGGCCTGTCCGGCCTGGTGGTGGACCGTTACAACGACCTGGTGGTGGTCGAATTCTTCGCCGCCGGCATGTTCCGCCACCGCGAGTGGATCTACGACGCCCTGCGCGAACAGTTCCCGGGCTGCCGCTTCCACAGCTTCGCCGACGAACACGTGCAGAAGCAGGAAAGCTTCGACTTCCACGGCAACACCACCACCGAAGCGTCGGTGATCACCGAGCATGGCATCAAGTTCCGCGCCGATCCGGCCGGTGCGCACAAGACCGGCTTCTTCGCCGACCAGCGCGAGAACCGTGAGTGGCTGAGCCAGCAGGTGGAAGGCAAGAGCGTGCTCGACCTGTGCTGCAACACCGGCGGTTTCGCCGTGTATGCGGCCGCACGCGGTGCGTCGGAAGTGGTCGGCATCGACATCGATGAAGACGTCATCCAGATCGCCAAGGGCAATTCGCGCCTGAACAACGTGCGCCCGAAGTTCATCCAGTCCGACATCTTCCCGTGGCTGCGCGATGCCGCCAACCGCGGCGAGCAGTACGACGTGGTGATCCTGGACCCGGCGAAGATGACCCGCGACCGCGACCAGGTCATCACCGCGCTGAAGAAGTACCTGGACATGAACAAGCTGGCGCTGGGCGTGGTCAAGCCGGGCGGCCTGTTCGCCACGTTCTCCTGCACCGGCCTGGTGGCCGAGGACCAGTTCCTGGACATGCTGCGCCGCGCGGCCTATTTCTCCGGCCGCACGATCCAGATCCTGAAGGTGGCCGGCGCCGGTCCGGACCATCCGTTCATGGCCCACGTGCAGGAATCGCGTTACCTGAAGGCCGTGTTCTGCCGCGTGGTTGATTGATTTCAACGTGTAGAGCCGAGCCCACGCTCGGCTGATCTGCCTGGCAGCCGAGCATGGGCTCGGCTCTACAAAACGGCGGGCCGCAGCGCTATGGTCGGGCTCTTCCCTTTGCCGGTGAAAGCCCATGCCATCGCTGCGTCGCCTGTCCCTGTTGCTTGCTCTGGCGCTGTGTGCGCCGCTGTCCGCCCATGCCATCGAGTTCAGCGCGCAGGAGCTGGCCCGCGCCAAGACCCTGCAGCAGCGCCTGCTGACCCTGGACAGCCATCTGGATACGCCGGCCAACTTCGGCCGCGCTGGCTTCGACATCGAACAGCGGCACGATCACAACGCGCTTTCGCAGGTGGATTACCCGCGCATGGTCGAGGGCGCGCTGGATGGGGGCTTCTGGGCGATCTACACCGACCAGGGCGATCGCACTCCCGCCGCCCACCTGGCCGAGCGCGACCACGGCCTGCAGCGCCTGCTGGAGATCCGGCAGATGCTGGCGGCCAACCCCGATCGCTTCGCGCTGGCGCTGACCGCCGATGATGCCGCGCGCATCAAGGCCGCTGGCAAGCGCGTGGTCTACATCAGCATGGAAAACGCCAGCCCGCTGGTGGAAGACCCCAGCCTGCTCTCGTTCTACCACCGCGCCGGCCTGCGCCTGCTCAGCACCGTGCACTTCGCCAACAACGAGTTCGCCGATTCGGCAACCGACCCCAAGGGCGCGGAGTGGAAGGGGCTGAGCCCGGCGGGCAAGGATCTGGTGCGCGCGGCGGTGAAACTGGGCATCGTCATCGACCAGTCGCACGCCTCCGATGCGGTGTTCGATGACCTGCTGGCGATGATGCCGGTGCCGTTCGTGCTGTCGCACAGCTCGGCCAAGGCGGTCTACAACCACCCGCGCAACCTCGACGATGCACGCCTGCGCCAGCTGGCCAAGGCCGGCGGCGTGATCCAGGTGAATGCCTATGGCGGTTACCTGATCGACACTGCCAAAACGCCCGAACGCAAGCAGGCCGAAGAAGCGCTGAGCAAGCAGCTGGGCGGCTGGGAAGGCATGGGCATCGAGCAGGGCGTGGCCCTGCAGAAGGCCGAACAGGCGCTGGACCACGAACACCCGGTGCGCCACGCCAGCCTGGACGACTTCTTCGCCCACTTCGAACACATCCTCACGGTGGTCGGCCCCGAACACGTGGGCATCGGCCTGGACTGGGATGGTGGCGGTGGCCTGAGCGACCTGCCCGACGTCAGCCAGTTGCCGAAGATCACTGCGTGGCTGCTGCGCAAGGGCTACACCGAGCAGCAGATCGCCGGCATCTGGGGCGGCAACCTGCTGCGGGTGATGCGGCAGGCGCAGGATTACGCGGCAAAGCAGGGCGGCTGACCGCCCCGAGGAAATGCCGGCCAGCGGCCGGCACTACCGGTGATCCGGTTATTTCGCGATCAACGCATTGCGGCGGCTGTACAGGAAGTACAGCACCAGGCCGACCACGTTCCAGATCAGGAAATACAGCTGGGTGGTGTGCGGCAGGCTGATGAACAGGTAGATGCAGCCCAGCGCGGCCAGCGGCCCGACCACGAAGGCCAGCGGCGTGCGGAAGCTGCGCTCGCGGTTCGGCTCGCGCACGCGCAGCACCACCAGGCAGATACCCACCGCGGTGAACGCGGCCAGGGTACCGGCGTTGGCCAGGGCGGCGATTTCGTCCAGGCGGGCAACGCCGGCCAGTGCCGACACCACTACGGCGGTGAACAGCGTGGTCGCCACCGGCGTGCCGGTGCGTGCGTTGACCTTGGACAGGCCACGCGGCAGCAGGCCATCGCGGCTCATCACGAAGAAGATGCGGCTCTGCCCGTACAGGAAGGCCAGCAGCACAGTGGGCAGGGCGATGATCGCGACCACGCCGATGAACATCGCCGCCTTCGGGCTGCCGAGCTCGCGCATGATCAGCGCCAGCGGCTCGGCGCTGTGGCCGAACACCGCGTAGCTCATCGCGCCCACGGCGGCCAGCGCCACCAGCACGTAGACGATGGTGCAGCCGATCATCGAACCGATGATGCCGATGGACAGGTCACGAGCCGGGTTCTTGGTTTCCTCGGCGGCGGTGGAGATCGCGTCGAAGCCGTAGAAGGCGAAGAAGATGATCGCCGCCGCGGCCATTACGCCACGCTCGACGCCATCGGGGCCGAGCGACTTGGCAAAGCCATACGGCATGAACGGCTGCAGGTTGGCGGGGTCGAAGGCGGGCAGGGCGACGGCCACGAACACCGCCAGGGCGATCAGCTTGAACACCACCAGGATGGCGTTGAGCGTGGCGCTTTCCTTGGTACCGGCCATCAGCATCAGCGCCACCAGCCAGGTGATGATGATCGCCGGCAGGTTGATGAAGCCACCGGCCACGTGCGGCCCGGCGGCCAGTGCGGCCGGCAGGGTGATATCGATGCCGAACTGGGTGTGGATCCATTCCAGGAAGCCGACGAAGTAGCCGGACCAGCCGACCGCTACCGTACTGACCACCAGCGAGTACTCGAGGATCAGGCTCCAGCCCACCACCCAGGCGAACACCTCGCCCAGCGCGCTGTAGCTGTAGGTATAGGCGCTGCCGGCCGCCGGCATCATCGTCGACAGCTCGGCATAGGCCAGTGCCGCACAGGCGCAGACCGCACCGGCGATGGCGAAGGAGATCAGCACCGCCGGGCCGGCCAGGTTGGCGCCGACGCCGATGAGCGTGTAGATGCCGGTGCCGACGATGGCGCCGATGCCCAGGGCGATCAGGTGCGGCCAGCTGAGGGTCGGCACCAGGCGCCGACCGGCTTCATGGACAGTGACGGAATCTAGCGACTTGCGCCGGAGCAGGGACATGCAGGCCTCGGAAGGGGATGACTTGGAACGACAAGTTCCCGAGTGTGACCGAACGCAGCGCAGCATTACCACTGACGAGGGTCATACCCGCCAGGGCGCGCGCTGCGCCCCGACCAGGCTGCCGGAATCGGCACAAAACCCGTGTCCCCGATCCCGCCGGTGGGCACGTCAGCCCACGATGCTGCCGCGTGCCGGATCCACGACCGGCGCGGCGCCGGCGGCGCTGAGCTGGGCCAGCACGGTTTCAAAGCCGTGCTCGCGGCCGAAGGCGTGCTCGTCCAGCGTCACCGGCAGCAGCTGCAGGAAATCAAAGCGCCCGGAGGGCAGCTGCTGCGGACCCGGGAAGTGCGGGGCGGGAATGAACACCATCGCCTGCAGTGCGCTGTCGGCGCGGTCCACCGGCATGCCCAGCTTCAGCCGGTCCCATGCCGACAGCGGGTCGCCTGGCATGCGCCCATGGCACAGCAGCAAGTGATAAGCGGTGAACCAGCGCACGGTGGTCAATGCCCAGGGCGCCTCGTCCTGCGTTTCCATCAGCAGCTCGACGCCGAAACCGGAATCCCCATCCTCGTGCGGGCCTTCCCACGCATTGGACAGGCCCGAGCTGACGTACACCCAGTGCCGGCGCTCGCCATGCGGCGGGCAGGCGAACACGCCCACGTGCAGCCAGCGCGGATCGATTTCCTCCTGCTGGAACACCCCATGCAGCAGGTCCATGTCCAGCGGAAAGATGCCCGGGCCGGTGTCGCCGAAATGCTGGCGGTACAGGGTCTCTTCGCGGAATTCCCAGCTGCGTTCGAGCAGGGTGTCGTCATCCATGGTGGTCATCGTGCGTCCGTGGCAGTTGCAGGTGGGGGCTGCAGCATAGCGCGCCCCCACCCGGGCCCTCAGCGGTCCACCGTGGCCAGCACCGCCTGCGGGTAGCGCTCGCCGGCGGCGGCATGCAGCGGGAACACCGCATCCAGCCGCGCGAGCACGCCTGCATCCAGCTGCACCTGCAGCGCGCCCAGGTTTTCCTGCAGCCTGGCCGCGCGCGTGGTGCCCGGGATCGGCACCAGGTGCGGACCCTGCGCCAGCACCCAGGCCAGGGCCAGCTGCGCCGGGGTGATGTCCAGCTCGGCAGCCAGCGCCTGCACCTGTGCCACCAGCGCCAGGTTGCGGGCGAAGTTGTCGCCCTGGAAGCGCGGCGAACTGCGGCGGTAGTCGTCGGCCTCGAAGTCGTCCGGGCTGCGGATGGCGCCGGTCAGGAAGCCACGCCCCAGCGGCGAATACGGCACGAAGCCGATGCCCAGTTCGGCGGTGGTGGCCAGCACCCCGTTCTGCTCAGGTTCGCGCGACCACAGCGAGTACTCGCTCTGCACCGCCGTGACCGGATGCACCGCATGGGCACGGCGGATGGTGGCTGCCGAGGCTTCGGACAGGCCCAGCCAGCGCACCTTGCCCTGTTCGACCAGGCGCGCCATCGCACCCACGGTGTCCTCGATCGGCACGGCCGGGTCGACGCGGTGCTGGTAGTACAGGTCGATGTGGTCCACGCCCAGCCGGCGCAGGCTGTCCTCGCAGGCGGCCTGCACGTACTCCGGGCGGCCGTCGATACCGCGCGCCTGCGGGTTGCCCGGGTCCAGCTTCAGGCCGAACTTGCTGGCCAGGAACACCTCGTTGCGGCGCCCGGCGATGGCGCGGCCGAGCAGGCGTTCATTGGTATGCGGGCCATACACATCGGCGGTGTCGAGCAGGGTGACGCCACGGTCCAGCGCCTGCTGGATCAGGGCGATGGCCTCGTCCTCGCTGCTGCGGCCACCGTAGAAGGCGCTCATGCCCATGCAGCCCAGGCCGAGGGCGGAAACGGTGGGGCCGGCGGGGCCGAGGGTGCGGGTCGTCATGGATGGGGAGCTCATCGGCTGGGTGCTCATTGGGGTGTCTCCAGGGGGAAGGGTCAGGCGCGTGGCTGCAGGCGGGTGCCGCCACTCATCAACATGCGCGGCAGCGGCATCTGCAGGAAGTCGTGGGGGAAGGACGGGGCGACGGCACTGAGCGCGTCCAGCCGTGCCAGCGCCTCGGCCGGCAGCTGCAGGTCCAGCGCGGCCAGGTTGTGCTCGAACTGGGCCAGGGTGCGGGCACCGACGATGGGCAGGGCACCGGCGCCCGGGCGCTGCAGCAGCCACGCCAGGGCGACCTGTGCCGGCAAATGCGACAATTCCTGGGCGATATGTGTCACTTCATCGGCGATCTGCAGCGAACGCGCGGTCAATGCGCCATTGATCAGGGCGACGTTGCGGCGCGAGCCACCCGGCGTAGCAGCCAGCACCTCGTCCTGGGCCAGGTCGCTGGCGCTGTACTTGCCGGTCAGCACGCCACTGCCCAGCGGCGACCAGGCCACCACACCCAGGCCCAGCGCGTCGGCCATCGGCAGCAGTTCGTGCTCCACGCTGCGCTGGATCAGGCTGTACTCGATCTGCAGGGCCACCAGCGGGGCCCAGCCGCGCAGGTCGGCCAGGGTCTGCATGCGCGCGATCTGCCAGGCCGGTGTATCGGAAATGCCGGCGTAGAGCACCTTGCCGCTGCGCACCAGATCGTCGAAGCCGCGCATCACCTCATCCACGCCGGTGGTGTCGTCCCAGGCATGCAGGTACAGCACGTCCAGGTAGTCGGTGCCGAGCCGGCGCAGGCTGTCCTCCACCGAGCGCCGCATGCTCTTGCGATGGTTACCGGCGTTGTTGGGGTCGCCCGGCACGGTGGCCAGGGTGTACTTGCTGGCGATCACCAGGCGGTCGCGCTGGCCTTGGGCGAAACGGCCGAGCAGGGTCTCGGCGCTGCCGTTGGTGTAGTTGTTTGCCGTATCGACGAAGTTGCCGCCACGTTCAACGTAGGCATCGAAGATGCGGCGGGCCTCGGTTTCGTCCGCGCCCCAGCCCCAGTCGGCGCCGAAGGTCATCGTGCCCAGGGCCATCGGGCTGACCCGCAGGCCGGAGCGGCCGAGCAGGCGGTAGTGGTCGAGCGACATCTCAGGTCTCCATCACGGGGGCGGTGCATCCGCCGGGGAAGCCAGCTTCCTCCTGTCGATCGTGTGGATAAACTGCGCATAACCTGACTCACCTTGAAGGCTGGCTTCACAATGGATGCCTCCGCTCCTCTCACTGCCGTGGTCGCCTTCGTCCACGTGGCCGAACATGCCAGCTTCACCCGCGCCGCCGATGCGCTG
Organism: Stenotrophomonas sp. ZAC14D1_NAIMI4_1; assembly: GCF_003086775.1. Classification (NCBI taxonomy): domain Bacteria; kingdom Pseudomonadati; phylum Pseudomonadota; class Gammaproteobacteria; order Lysobacterales; family Lysobacteraceae; genus Stenotrophomonas; species Stenotrophomonas sp. ZAC14D1_NAIMI4_1. The sequence goes on along the minus strand of NZ_CP026001.1, from coordinate 4,683,981 downwards.
GGCGTGTCGACCTCGGCGCTGTCGCAGAGCGTGCGCGCGCTGGAAGCGCGGATGGGCGTGCGCCTGCTGCAGCGGACCACGCGGCGGGTGGGCCTGACCGAACACGGCGCGCGTTTCCTGCAGCGGGTGCGAGGTGGCCTGGACCAGATCGACCAGGCCTTCGCCGAACTGGACAGCGCGCGCTCGGTGCCGGCCGGGCGGCTGCGGGTGACGCTGCCGCGCATCGTCGCCGACCGCATGGTGCTGCCGCGGCTGCCCGATTTCCTGGCGCGCTACCCGCAGGTGCAGGTGGAGCTGTGCGTCGACCCGGCGCTGGCCGATCTGGTGGCCGAGGGCTTCGACGCCGGCATCCGCCTGGGCGAATCACTCGCGCAGGGCATGATCGCGGTGCCGATCGGGCCGCCCGAGCGGCAGGTGGTGGTGGCCACGCCGGCCTACTTCGAGCGCCAGGGCGTGCCGCAGACCCCGCATGACCTGCAGGGCCACGCCTGCATCGTGCACCGCCTGGCCAACGGCCGGCTGATGCCCTGGGAGTTCAGCCGCGAAGGCCACGACCTGGAGGTGGAAGTGAGCGGGCGGCTGGTGTTCAACGATGCCGGCGTCGCCCATCGCGCCGTGCTCGCCGGGCTGGGCATGGCCCAGGGCTTCGCCTCGCTGGTGGCCGACGACATCGCCGCCGGGCGGCTGCAGAGCGTGCTGCAGGACTGGCAGCCACCGTTCCCCGGCTTCCACCTGTACTACCCGGCGCGTGAGCAGATGGCACCCAAGCTGCGGGTGTTCATCGACCACCTGCGCGAGGGAATGCACGATAGGTAGAGGCCAACCTTGGTTGGCACGCCTCAGTCGAGCAAGCTCGACGCTACGGTCAGCGGTTCGACGCCCGGCCAATGGCAGCCATCTTCCTGCCATGCCTCGACGTCTTCGCTGAAGGCCGTGCGCCGCCCGTCGCGCGCGCGTTCGTAGCTGAAACCGTAGACGCGCGCGCCCTGCGTGCTCAGGTGATAGCGACCGTTGCGGCGGCCCTCGATGCGTTCTTCCCACACGCTGTCGAACTGGGAGGGCCGGTCTTCATCAAGCACCGTCGTTTCCTGCGAGACCCGCTGCACCGGCAGGCGGCCGCGCTGCCCGGCGTACTGCACGTCGGCGCTGCCATCGTCCAGCCAGCGCCACAGCAGGTGGATGCTGTCGTTGCGGCCGCCGGTGAGGCAACGATGGTCCTGCGCTGCGGCCGCCGCTGCGGTGTCGGCCAGCAGCACGGCAAACAGCAGGACGGCCAGCCGCCGGATCATCCGTTCAACCCCAGGCGGATGCCGAAACCGACCAGGAACAGGCCGGCCACGCGGCGCAGGACGGTGCTGATGCGCGGGTGCTGGATCAGGTGGCGACGGGCCAGGTTGCCCGCACCGATCAGCAGCGAGCAGTAGGCCACGCTGACCACGAAGATGATGCTGGCCAGCGCTGCGAACGTGGCGATGCCGTGGTGCGCGGCCGGGTCGATGAACAGCGGCAGGAAGGCCATGTAGAACAGGATCGCCTTCGGGTTGAGCAGGCTGACCAGGATCGCCTGCTGGAAATAGCGGCCGGGCTGCATGCGGATCGGGCCGGCATCGCCGCCCTCGCGCTTCGGCGTGCGCAGCAGGCTGATGCCCACCCACACCAGGTAGGCCGCGCCCAGGTACTGCACCGCGTGGAAGACCAGCGGGTTGGCTTTCAGCAGCGCGGCCACGCCGGCCAGGGCCAGCCACATCAGGATCTGGTCACCGACCAGCAGGCCGGCCAGCGCGGTGTAGCCGCCGCGCACGCCGCCGCGGCCGGTGGCGGTGAGCAGGGTGAAGGTGCCGGGCCCGGGCAGGGCGAGGAACACCAGCACGGCGAGCAGGAACGTCCACAGGTCCTGGATGCCCATCCACGGCATGGCAAGGCTCATTGTTGTTGCGGGGGGGCGCCATTGTCGGCCAGTGGCGGGGCCGGGGACAGGGGGCCGCCGCCATCGCCGGGCAGGCCGGACAGCAACGGTTGCAGGTGGTCACGCAGCTGCGCGTGCAGTTGCCGCACCGCCGGCGAGAACTGCTTGCGGTGAGGGCATACCAGCTGCAGCGGGATGTGGCTGCCGATGCCGTCCAGCAGCACCTGCAGGCGCCCGGCGCGCACGTCTTCGCGCAGGTCCAGCCAGGATTTGTAGGTGATGCCTTCGCCAGCCACCGCCCAGCGCCGCACCACGTCGGCATCGTCGCAGACCAGCGGCCCGCGCACCGGTATCACCACGCGCCGCCCCTCGACCTCGAACGCCCAGCGGTCGTAGGTCCGCCCACCCAGCTGGTAGGCCAGGCAGTCGTGCTCGCGCAGGTCTTCCAGCCGTGCCGGCACGCCACGCCGCTGCAGGTAGGCAGGCGATGCCGCCAGCACGCGGCGGTTGCCCTCCAGCAGCGGCAGCGCCACGTAGCTGGCATCGTCGAAGTGGCCCAGGCGGATCGCCACGTCCACCGGGTCGCGGAACACGTCGGCCACCTCGTCGGACAGGCGCAGGTGCAGCCGCAGCCGCGGGTGTGCGGCGCGGAACGTGGCCAGCCACGGCAGCAGCAGATTGCGGCCGAAATCCGACGGCGCCGACAGCTGCAGGGTGCCGTGCAGGTCGGCGTCCTCGCCCTGCACGCGGGCCTGGCCCTCGCGCAGCGTGGCCAGCACCTCCTGCGCATAGGGCAGGTACAGCGCGCCTTCGCCGGTCAGGCGCAGGCTGCGGGTGGTGCGCACGAACAGGCGCAGGTCCAGCTCGCGTTCCAGCCGCGCCACCGCTGCGGCCACCTGCCCGGGCAGCAGGTCGGCTTCGCGCGCGGCCTGCGAAAAGCTGCCCAGCGCGGCGGTGCGGACGAACAGCTGGAGGTCGTCGAAACGGATCATTTTCATTGCCGGAGTGAAAGTGCTGACTGATTCTGCGCCTTTCCGGGGGGCCGCGCGCGGCGCACGCTGTGGGTTCCTCTTCCCACCGGACCGCTGCCATGCGCGCCATTGCCTACACCCACGCCGGCCTGCCGATCGACGATCCGCAGGCCCTGATCGACATCGACCTGGACCTGCCGCAGCCGGGCCCGCGCGACCTGCGGGTGGCCGTGCGCGCCGTGGCGGTGAACCCGGTGGACACCAAGGTGCGCCGCAACGCTGCCACCGAGGGCCCGCGCGTGCTGGGCTGGGATGCCGTGGGCGTGGTCGATGCCGTGGGCAGCGAGGTGACCCTGTTCCAGCCGGGCGACGCGGTCTACTACGCCGGGGTGATCGACCGCCCGGGCAGCAACGCCGAATACCAGCTGGTGGATGAGCGCAGCGTCGGCCGCAAGCCGGCCAGCCTCGACGATGCTGCCGCCGCGGCGCTGCCGCTGACCGCGATCACCGCCTGGGAACTGCTGTTCGACCGCCTGCGCATCGCCGAGGGCGGTGGTGAAGGCCAGACCCTGCTGGTGATCGGTGCAGCCGGCGGCGTCGGCTCGATCCTGGTGCAGCTGGCACGCACGTTGACCAAGCTCACCGTCGTCGGCACCGCCTCGCGCCCGGACACCCAGGACTGGGTGTATGCGATGGGTGCGCACCACGTGATCGACCACACCCTGCCGCTGACCGAAGGCCTGGCCCGGCTGGGCATTCCCCAGGTCGAGCACGTGGCCAGCCTGACCCACACCGACCAGCACTATGCGCAGATCGTGGAAGTGCTGGCGCCGCAGGGTCAGCTGGGCCTGATCGACGACCCGGGCCAACTGGACGTGATGGCACTCAAGCGCAAGGCGCTGTCGCTGCACTGGGAGCTGATGTTCACCCGGCCGCTGTTCAAGACCGCCGACATGCAGCGCCAGCACGATCTGCTGAATCGCGTGGCCGAGCTGGTCGATGCCGGGGTGCTGCAGACCACGCTGGGCGAGCACTTCGGCCGTATCAACGCGGCCAACCTGCGCCGCGCGCATGCGCTGCTGGAAAGCAATCGTGCCAAGGGCAAGATCGTGCTGGAAGGCTGGTAAGGATCATGGCCAACGGCTGAGCCCCTCGTGGTGGGCTGCGTCGTTTGAATGCCGCGGAGTGGGCCGGGCGGGGTGGATTGCGCAGGTCACGCCGTAAACCCGTCCATGGGGGCTCGATGGCGCCATCCATGGCGCCAACGGTCCTGCGCAACCCACCCCGCCCGGCCCCTGACAGTTTCCTGGTTGCCCACCACGGAAAAGAAAAAAGAAAAACAAAAGCCGGTCGCTTCGCTCGTGTGTCGACCAAGGTCGACACCTAACAGATCCAACTCCGTGCCGACCAACGGTCGGCACCCACCATCAGCAGCGGGAAGCCGCCAACCCACGGATAGCACGCTGTTGCTGTTGCTTCGGCAGGTGCAGGGCTGCAAGCCCTGCAAACAAATCCCATCCCTCAGGCAACGCCGTTGTCGACGTGCGCGGCAAACCCCGGCTGCTGCCGCAAGCGCTCGAACCACGCCTCGACATTCGCCAGCACCGGCTTGCCGCCCGGCGTGCTGCGCCAGCGCTGCGTCGACAGGCCGAGCACGACGTCCGCCAGGGTGAAATCCGCGCCGGCCACGTGCGCATGGCCGGCCAGCTGCGCGTCGAGCATCGTCATCAGGCGGTTCCACTGCGCCAGGCTCGCCTCCGCCCGCGCATCGTCCGGGTAATCGGCATGCCTGCGCACGCGCGCCATGAATACGTGGCGCCACGCCGTGTTCAGATCGGTCGCCTGCCAGTCCATCCACTGCTCCACCCGCGCCCGTGCCTGCGGCGCCACCGGCAACAGGTCGTGGCGCCCGGCGCGCGCGGCCAGGTAGCGGCAGATGCTGTTGGATTCCCACAGCACGAAGTCGCCCTCGCGCAGCACCGGCACCTGTGCGTTCGGGTTCAGCCCGCGCAGCAGATCCGCATCGGGGGCGGCGTGGTGCCGCACCGCCCGGTCCAGCCCGGCGCACAGCCACAGCACCTTGCGCACGTTGATCGAGGTCGCCTTTCCGTACAGTTCGAGCATGGCCAGACGCAGCGTTTGAGACGGGGCCAGCCTACACTGGCGGCATGCAAACCGAATTCCTGCTCCTCGGCGCCCTCCTCCTGGCCGTCCTCGTCCTGCAGCTGGTCGCCCTGCTGCGCCGTCCGCCCCATGACCGCCTGGAACAGGCCGTGCGCGAGGAGGCGCGTGCCGGCCGCAGCGAACTGCGCGAACAGCTGGATGGCTTCGCCCGCGCGCTGACCGATCTGTCCACCCGCACCGACCAGCGCCTGGACCTGCTGCGCGAAGCGCTCGGCGAAGATGCGCGCAAGGCCCGCGCCGAAGCGGCCGAAAGCCAGCAGCGCAGCGGTGCGTTGATGGGCCAGCGCCTGCAGGAACTGCGCGCACAGCTGGAAGTGTTCGGCCAGCAGCAGGAAGCACGCATCCATGCCTTCGGCCAGCAGCTGCAGGAACTGACCACCCGCACCGACACCCAGCTGGGCGCGCTGCGCCAGACCCTGGTGGACGATGCGCGCAAGGGCCGCGAGGAAGGCGCGCAGTCGCAGCAGCGCCTGACCGAAAGCCTCGGCCTGCGCCTGCAGGAGCTGACCCAGCGCAACGAACAACGCATCGCCGAGATGCGCGCCACCCTGGAAGAACAGCTGCGCGCGCTGCAGAGCGACAACGCGCAGAAGCTGGAACAGATGCGCGTGACCGTGGACGAGAAGCTGCAGACCACGCTGGAAACGCGCCTGGGACAGTCGTTCAAGCTGGTCTCCGAGCGCCTGGAACAGGTGCAGCGCGGCCTGGGCGAAATGCAGCAGCTGGCCACCGGCGTGGGCGACCTCAAGCGCGTGCTGACCAACGTCAAGACGCGCGGCAGCTGGGGTGAAGTGCAGCTGGAGAACATCCTGGAACAGACGCTCATCCAGGAGCAGTACGCGCGCGCGGTGAAGGTGCGCCCGGACAGCAACGAGATGGTCGACATCGCGGTGCGCCTGCCCGGCCGTGGCGACGACGCGCCGGTGTGGCTGCCGATCGATTCCAAGTTCCCGCGCGAGGATTACGAGCGCCTGCTGGACGCGCAGGACCAGGGCGATGCCGAGCTGGTGCGCGTCCAGGGCGCGCAGCTGGAACGCGCGGTGAAGGTGCAGGCCAAGTCGATCTCCGAGAAGTACATCGTGCCGCCGCACACCACCGATTTCGCGGTGATGTTCCTGCCCACCGAAGGCCTGTATGCCGAGGTCATCCGCCGTCCCGGCCTGGTCGACCTGCTGCAGCGCGACCACCGCGTGGTGGTGGCCGGCCCGACCACCATCACCGCGCTGCTCAACAGCCTGCAGATGGGCTTCCGCACGCTGGCCATCGAGAAGCGCTCCAGCGAAGTGTGGAGCCTGCTGGGTGCGGTGAAGAGCGAGTTCGGCAAGTTCGCCGGCATCCTGGAAAAGGCCGAGAAGCAGATCACCACGGTCGGCCGCAGCATCGGCGCGGCCAGCCGCAAGACGCGCACCATCGAACGCCGCCTGCGTGGGGTGGAGACGCTGGCCAACGAGCAGGTGCAGCAGCTGCTGGGCGACCTGGGCGAGGCGGAAGAAGAGGGGGGCGAGGACGAGGCCAGCGAGGGCGAAGAGACCTGAGTGCGCTGACACACCACCTGCACCACGCAATGCGTATGCTGGCGGCCTCGATCACCGCCTGCAGGTCCGACCATGCGTCTACGCTTCCTTGCCAGCCTGGCCCTGGCCGCCCTGTTGTCGGCCTGCAGCAGCACGCCGCCCGCCGCTGATGTGGCGGCGCAGCCGGCGGCGGCAGACACGCCGGAAGCCACCGAGGCCTACCAGGAAGCGCGCGATGTGGATTGCCGCGCCGCCGGTGGCACCCTGCAACCGCTGGGCCGCCTGCAACGCGTGCAGTGCGTGATTCCCTATGCCGATGCCGGCAAGGCCTGCAGCAGCAAGCGCGACTGCAGCGGCCAGTGCCTGGCCACGGGTGAAGCCGAGGCGGGCGTGGTGGCAACCGGCACCTGCCAGCGTGATGTCAGCCAGAATTTCGGCTGCCGCCAGCGCATCGAGGACGGCAAGGCGCAGGGCACGATCTGCGTGGATTGATCGCACGCGGCGCATCCGCGCAGCGCTATGCTGGTGGACCTTTCCCCGCCATAGCCGGAGCCCCCGCGTGAGCACCCCGATCCAGGATATTTCCCTCACCACCATCGACGGCCAGCCGTCCACCCTGGGCGATTACCAGGGCAAGGTCCTGCTGGTGGTCAACGTCGCCTCCAAGTGCGGCCTGACCCCGCAGTACGAAGGCCTGCAGGCGCTGTACGCGGAAAAGCAGGCCCAGGGCCTGGAAGTGCTGGGTTTCCCGGCCAACAACTTCCTCGGCCAGGAGCCGGGCAGCGAAGCGGAGATCCAGCAGTTCTGCCAGCTGACCTACGACGTCACCTTCCCGATGTTCGCCAAGATCAGCGTAGCCGGCGAGGACACCCATCCGCTGTACCAGCAGCTGACCGCTGCGCAGCCGCAGGCCATCGGTGAAGGCCCGCTGCGCGAGCGCCTGGCCAGCAAGGAGATTCCGATCCACGCCGCACCGGCAGTGCTGTGGAACTTCGAGAAGTTCCTGGTCGGCCGCGATGGCAAGGTCGTCGCACGCTTCGCCCCGGACGTGGCCGCCGATGACGCGCGCCTGCGCGAGGCGATCGAGGCCGCGCTGGCCGCCTGACCCCAGGCCATGAGCAAAAAAAAACCCCGCCAAGGCGGGGTTTTTCATGCATGGACCACGGTGATCAGTTGGTCCAGTTCGGCATCGGCATGGCATCCACCGGAATCGGCGAATTCTCATCGTCGCTGCCGCGCTCGCGCTTGCCGCGCAGGTCGTTCTCGATCTGGTAGTTGCGGCGCTGCAGCCAGGCATCGCGCACCAGTGCGTACTCATCCACCGCCGAACTGCGCAGGTCGTCCACCGCCATCAGCTGCGCGCGGGTGTCGACCAGCTGCAGGCCCTGCAGGGCGATGCGGATCTTGTCTTCCTCGATCGTGCGCATCGGCGACAGCGGCATGTCGCCCGCCAGGCCGAACACATCGCGCACAGTACGCGGGCCGAAGAACGGCAGTTCCACGTAGCGCGAACGGCGCCAGCCCCAGGCACCCAGGGTCTGCCCGAAGTCCTCGCGGCGGTTGGGCACCATCGCCTTGCTGGCCGGGTCGAACAGGCCACCGATGCCCACCGTGGAGTTCATCAGGAAGCGGCCGAGAGTATCCCACGCATCATCCGGGCGGCCCTGCAGCAGCTGGTTGAGGATGGTGACCGGCGAGCGGATGTTGCTGAAGAAGTTGCTCACGCCGGTGCGTGCGAAGCGCGGCACGACGTGGGTGTAGGCAGTCGCCAGCGGGCGCGCGATCACGTTGTCCACGCCCACGTTGAAACGGTGCACGCGGCGGTTCAGCGGCTCCCACGGGTCATAGGCAGCCGTGGTGGCGGCCGTGCCGGCGTTGCCGTACAGCGCGTCGAAATCGTCATCGCCACCGGGTGCGGCGGCGGCGGCCGCTGTGGCGGCATCGGTTTCGGTGGTGTCGGCCGGCGGCGGGGTGGCCGTCGCCGTTGCGTCGTCCGCGGCGGCAGCCGGTGTCGCTTCAACCGTGCCGGTATCGGCAGCGGGTGCATCGGCGGCCGTGCTGGCCGGGACCACGGTGTCGGCCACCGGCGCATCGCTGCGCGCGGGCTTGCCGGCACAGGCGCTGAGCGCCAGGGCCAGGATCATCAGGGGAATGGCGCGTACGACGTTCATGTCAGCTCGCAGCAGAAGGTGCATTGAAATCCAGATCGGGCGACAGCCGGTAGGCCGCGCTCAGTTCGTTGAAACCAGCCGGGGTGCCGGAGATCGCCAGCGGGTGGCCCTGGGTGCGCGCACGCGCGGCCAGTTCGGCCAGCAGCGCCAGGCCGGCGCTGTCCACGCGCTCGACCTCGCCCAGCTCCAGTCGTGCCAGCTTTGCCGGCAGGGCCTGCAACTGCGGCCACAAGGCGATCACCGCGGCACGGTCGAGCACCCCGCGCAGGCGCAGGGTGTCGCCTTCCAGCAGTGCCAGCGGCTTACTTGCCATTGCCGGCCGGCCCGGCCTGCATGCTGCCGCTGCGCAGTTCGCTGGCCACCTGCTTGATGCCCTTCTGGCGCAGCGGGGCGTCGAACTGGTTGCGGAAGGTCTGCACGTAGGAGATGCCTTCGATGTTGACGTCGAAGATCTTCCACTGGCCGTTGACGTTGCGCATCCAGTACTCGACCGGGGTCGGCTCGTTGCCGGCACGCACCAGTTCGGTGGCCACGCGCACGCCGCGGTTGCCCGGCAGCGGGCTCTCGCCCTTCAGGCGGAAGCTCGGCTTGCCCTGGATGTTCAGCAGTGTCGAGCCGTAGCGCTGCATCAGGCTGTCGGCCATCGCATCGGCGAACAGCTTGATGTCGGCGTCGGAGGCGCCGCGGGCGTGCGTGCCCAGCACCAGGCGCGCGGCATAGTCGCGGTCGAAGGTGCGGGTCAGTTCGCTGTCGATGTAGCTGCGCAGGCTGGCCGGGTTGCTGGTGAACTCAGCGCGGCGCTGCTGCAGGGTCGACATGATGCGGCTGCTGGCGTCGATCACCACCTTGCCGGCCTGGCCCTGCGGGGCGGCGGCAGCGGCGGGGGCGGACTGCGCCTGGGCCAGGAACGGGGTGGCCAGCAGCAGCGACGAGGCCAGCAGGGCCGGGATCAGTTTCATCTTCATGGTTGCGGTTCCGTTGCAGGCGACTGCTCGCCATCGTTGGGTTTCTGGCCAGCGCCACCGGCGCTGCCACTGAACATGTACTTGCCGACCAGCTGCAGCAGGTCCACCGCCGGCTGGGTGAAGACGATCTCCTCACCGGGCTTGAGCACTTCCGGATCACCACCGGGCTGCAGACCGATATAGCTCTCGCCGAGCAAACCGCTGGTGAAGATGCCGGCGGAGGTATCGGCCGGCAGGTCCTTGACCTTGCTGTCCATGCGCAGGGTCACGATCGACTCGAACTTCACCGGGTCCAGTTCGATCGAGGCGACCTGGCCGACGGTGACGCCGCCGATCTTCACCGGCGCCTGCTTGCGCAGCTGGCCGACCTGGGAGAAGCGTGCCTTCAGCTCATAGCCCTGGCCGCCCCAGCTCCAGCGCTGGTTGGTCGAGGCAACGGCCAGCACCATCAGCGATGCCAGGGCCAGCAGCAGGAATGCGCCGACGGAGAATTCGAGTCTGGGACCGCGTATGGCCATGTGGATTACCTGATCGAGTCGTGGTGGCCGCGCGCCCTGCGCACCGCCAAAGGAGGGGTTAGGTGAACAACATTGCCGACAGCACGAAGTTGAACATCAGCACCAGCAGCGAGGCGTTGACCACCGCACGGGTGGTGGCCACCGAAGTACCTTCGATGGTCGGCTCGGCATGGAAACCGACGTAGGAGGCCACCAGCGCGGCGGTGCCGCCGAAGATCGCCGACTTCAGCATCGCCACGCCGAAGTCATCCCAGAAGTCCACGCTGTTGCGCAGCGCCGACCAGAACACGCCATTGTCCAGGCCCAGCACGTGCACGGCTTCGAAGTAGCTGGCACTGATGGCCAGCGAGCAGAAGATGCCGGTCAGCAGCGGCACGGTCAGCACCGCCGCCCAGAAGCGTGGCGCCACCGCCTTGGCCACCGGGTCGATGGCCATCAGCTCCAATGCCTTGATCTGGTCGGTGGCGCGCATCAGGCCCAGTTCGGCGGCGATCGAGCTGCCAGCGCGGCCGATGAACAGCAGGGCGGTCAGCACCGGCGCCAGCTCGCGGTACAGCGACAGGCCGAGCAGGGTCGACAGCGCGTCGGCCGCACCGAAGGTGGTCAGCGTGCGGTAGCCCTGCAGGGTCAGCACCAGGCCGACGAAGGCACCGCCGACGGCGATGATCGGCAGCGAGCGCGCGCCGATCTTGTAGATCTCGCGGGTCAGCTCGGCCAGGAAATCACGTGTCGGCAGCGAACCACGCAGCACGGTCAGCGAGAACAGGCCGGCGCGGCCCAGCGAACGGGTGGCTTGCACGAACGGCATCAGGCAACCCTCGCCCGCGGAGCGGCGTCGAACGGAATGGGGCCGTCGGGCTGGCCATGCAGGAACTGCCGCAGCAGCGGGTCCTGGCTGGACTGCAGCGCTTCGGGCGTGCCCTGGAACACGATGCCGCCATTGGCAATGGCGATCACCTGGTCGCAGATCGGCAGGGTTTCATGCACGTGGTGGCTGACGATGATGCTGGTCAGGCCCAGGCTGTGGTTGAGCCGCTGGATCAGGCTCATGATGACCCCGGAGGCGATCGGGTCCAGCCCGGTCAGCGGCTCGTCGTAGATCATCAGCGGCGGGTCCAGCGCCAGCGCGCGGGCCAGTGCCACGCGGCGCGCCATGCCACCGGACAGCTCGCGCGGCCAGGCATCGGCGGCGGCCAGCAGGCCTACCGCGTGCAGCTTCATCTGCACCAGCCGGCGCAGCACCGCGGCCGGCAGGCGGGTATGGGTGCGCAGGGGCAGGGCGACGTTCTCGGCCACGGTGAGGTCGGTCAGCAGGCCATTGCCCTGCAGCAGCACGCCCACGCTCTTGCGCATTTCCAGCAGCGCGCCGCTGTCATGCGGAATGGGCTTGCCGAACAGGGTGACCTCACCGGCGACCGGGCGCAGTTCGCCGGTCAGCGCTGCCAGCAGGGTCGACTTGCCGCTGCCGGACGGACCCAGCACGGCGGTGATGCTGCCCTGTGGAACCTGCAGCGAAACGTCGCGCAGGATCGTGCGTCCGCTCCGGTCGATGCGGACGTTGGACAACTGCACCAGACTGGAGGCGGAAGCCGACATGGGCACCATTAACGTTTTTTAGACATCGAAGGGTGGGGTCAGCCGGCTGAACATAAGCAGACTGGACGGTGCAGTATTGTGGCACGTCGCGGCCGGCGACAGGCCGGGACAATTCCCGGGGGTGCCGGAACAATCCATCGCAGCGGTCGCTGCGTCCCCCAGTGACGTACGTCACCATTGAATACTGCCGAGCGTCCTGCACACTGTGCACGATGACCGACCCGTTCAGCGACTTCCGCCTTTACCACTCCAACTCGTTGGACGTGCTGGCCGCCCTGCTGGCCCGCAACGTGCGCACCCCGGTGCCGGGCCAGCCGCTGCTGGCGCCGGAGGTGGTGCTGATCCCGCAGGTGGCGATGCGGCGGTGGCTGCAGGCAACCCTGGCGGCCGAGTACGGCGTGGCGGCCAACCTGGAGTTCCTCACCCCGGGCGAGTTCGTCGCACGCGCGCTCAACGCGAACGTCACCGGCGAAAGCGACGACCTCGATGCCGCCGGCCTGCACTGGAAGCTGTACCAGGCGCTGCGCGACCCCGCGCTGCTGGCACAGCCACCCATGCGTGCGCTGCAGGCCTATCTTGCCGGCGGTGATGCCCTGAAGCCGTGGGCGCTGGCGGGCGAGCTGGCCTCGGTGTTCGAGAAGTACCAGGCCTGGCGCCGTGATTGGCTGCTGCGCTGGGATGCCGGCGCCGACCCGGCCGATCCGCAGGCGATCCTGTGGCGGGCCATCGCCGGCGGACGCGGTTACCGCGCGCGGCGCATCCAGGCCTACCTGGATCGCTTCGAAGGGCCGGACAAGGTGAAGCCGAACGGCCTGCCGCCGCGCCTGTCGGCGTTCGCCACGCTCAACATCTCGCCCGATGTGCTGCGGGTGATGGCCACCCAGGCCCGTGTGGGCGAGCTGCACTTCTATATGCCCACGCCGGTGCAGTCCTACTGGGGCGACCTGCAGACCCTGGCCGAGCGCCTGCGCAGCGGCGCGCCCGATCCCTTCGGCGAGGCCGCGGGCGAGAACCGCCTGCTGGAGGCCTGGGGCGCGGCTGGCCGCGACTTCATGGCGGTGCTGGGCAGCTACGAAGTCGTGCACCCGGCCGGCGAGATCGCCGCGTACTCCGATCCCGAGGATGACACCCGCCCGACCCTGGCCGAGGGCGGCCTGGCAGACAGCCTGCTGCACCGCCTGCAGCGCGATCTGTTCCACCGCCGCGCACTGCCCTCGGGCGAACTGCGCGCGGAACTGCGCAGCGATGACCCCAGCCTGCAGGTGCATGCCTGCCATACCCGCCTGCGCGAACTGCAGGTGCTGCACGACCAGTTGCGCAGCCTGCTGCAGGACCCGCGCTTCGACCCGCCGCTGCAGGCCCGCGAGATCGCGGTGCTGGCGCCGGACATCGATCCCTACGTGCCGTACCTGGAAGCCGTGTTCGGTGGCCGTGGCGGTGACGAGGAACATATCCCCTATGCGCTGGCCGACAGCAGCCCGCTGGCGGGCGAGCCGCTGGCCGACGTGTTCGTGCACCTGCTGTCGCTGCCGGTATCGCGCTTCGGCCTGAACGAGATCCTGGACCTGCTGGCCAGCGCACCGCTGGCCGAGGCGGCCGGGCTGGAGGCGGTGGATTTCGACCGCCTGCATGGCTGGCTGCAGCAGGCCGGCGCGCGCTGGGGCCTCGATGCCAACCATCGCGGCCAGCTGCTGGCGCCGCGCGACGACGCCTACACCTGGCAGTTCGCGCTGGATCGCCTGCTGCTGGGCCACGCCACCGGCAGTGATGTGGACCTGGCCGGCGTCGCGCCGTGGATCGAACTGGAGGGCGGCGCACTGGACGCGCTGGACCGGCTGCTGCGGCTGCTGCGCGTGCTGGCGCTCTACCAGCGCAGGCTGGGCGAGACCCTGAGCCCGGCACAATGGCGGCAGCGCCTGTTGTCCCTGCTCGATGCGCTGCTGCCGGAAGCCCCCAGTTCACCCAACAGCCAGCGCGCGCTGGAGCGCCTGCGCAAGCTGCTCAACCAGTTTGCCGACGACGCGCACAAGGCCGGCTTCGAGGACGGCGTGCCGCCGGAGGTGGTGCGTGCGCACTTCGCCGGCGCCCTGTCCGAGGCCGACACGCGTGCGCCACTGCTGACCGGCGGCATCAGCTTCGGCCGCATGGTGCCGATGCGCCTGCTGCCGTTCCGGGTGATCTGCGTGCTGGGCCTCAACGATGGCGATTTCCCGCGCCGCGACCCGGCCGCCGGCCTGAACCAGCTCACCGCCGAGCTGGACACGCCGCGCCGCCGACCGGGCGACCGTTCGACCCGCGAAGATGACCGCTTCCTGTTCCTGCAGCTGTTCGCCGCCGCGCAGGATGTGTTCTACCTGAGCTACCTGGGGGCAGACCCGCGCGATGGCAGCGTGCGCGAGCCCTCGGTGCTGGTCAGCGAGCTGATCGACGCGGCTGCGGCCTACCACCAGGACCCGGTCGCGGCCACCCGCGGGTTCACCGTGCGCCATGCGCTGCAGCCGTTCTCGCCTGCCGCCTTCGGCGAGGGTGATCCGCGCCGTTTCAGCTACCGCCGGCAGTGGCACCCGGCCGCCGGGCGCATGGCTGGCCAGCGTGGTGGGTTGCAGCCGTGGTTCGATGCCGCGCTGCCGCCGCCCGTGGACGATGCGGTGGAAACCGAAGTCGCACTGGATACGCTGCGCCGCTTCCTGTGCGACCCGGCCGGGCAGTTCCTGGCCCAGGCCCTGGGCCTGCGCCTGGCCGACGACGTTGAAGACGTGGATGACCTGGAGCCGCTGGTGCTGTCCTCGCGCGGCCCGGAAAAGCGCAGCGTGCAGGCTGCGGTGGTGCGCGCCACCATCAGCGGTGATGTCGAGCCGTTGTACCCGCGCCTGCGCGCCCGCGGCCTGCTGCCGTCCGGTGCGCTGGGCGAGCGCCAGTTCGAAGCCGAACAGATCAAGACCCGCCCCTACGCCAGTGCGATGCTGGGCTGGATGCAGGGGCAGCCACTGGAAAGCCGTCGGTATGAAGTGGAGATCGACGGCGTGCGCCTGCACGGGCGCGTGGCTGATCGTCACCCCGAGGGCCTGGTGCGCCTGCGCGCCGGCACCTTGAACGGCAATGCGGTGATCCGCCAGGGCCTCGACTGGCTGCTGGCCAATGCCGCCGGTGACGCGCTGCCGCTGGTGCAGTTCCACGATGGTGGCGACGCCGGCCCCGGGCCGCACGTCCTGCCCGCGCCGGGCGCATCGGCCGCGCGCGCGGCCCTGCGCGCCCTGCTGCAGCTGCGCCAGCGTGGCCTGCGCGAGCCGCTGCGCTTCGCCCCGTACACCGGCTGGGTGCTGTTCACCGCCCCGGTGGAAAAACAACGCAGCGAAGGCTGGAAGCAGTGGCACGGCAGCGACCGCAGCTGGGGCGAAGCCAACAGCGATGCGTGGCAGCTGCTGCTGCGCGGCGCCGATCCCTTCGCCGATGACGATGATTACGCCGACCTGCTGCGCAACAGCCAGGTCGTCTTCGGTGCGGTACGCGATGGGCGTGGCCCGGCGGGCACCGGCAAGGAGGCCGACGCATGAGCACCCCCGTGGATCCCTACCTGCTGCTGCCGCTGCAGGGCATCGGCCTGATCGAGGCCAGCGCCGGTACCGGCAAGACCTTCACCCTGGCCACGCTGTTCACCCGCCTGGTGGTGGAACAGGGCCTGCGCATCGGCCAGATCCTGGCGGTCACTTTCACCGACGCCGCCACCCAGGAACTGCGCAAGCGCATCCGCGAGCGCCTGGCGCTGGCCGCGCGCCTGGTCGATCTGCCGCCCGCCGATGACGAAGCCCCCGACGCGCTGCTGACCCGGCAGGTGCTGCAGCGCCACCTCGAAGCGGGCAGCGAGAGCGCCGTCGCGCTGAAGCGCCGCCTGCAGGTGGCCGCCGATGAAATCGACCTCGCCTCGATCTTCACCATCCACGGCTTCTGCACCCGCGTACTGCGCGAGCATGCGCTGGAAAGCGGGCATACCTTCGATCCGCCGGAACTGCTGGCCAGCGACCGCGAGCTGCTGGAGGAACTGGCGGCCGACCTGTGGCGCGTGCACGCCAACGATGCGGCGACGCTGGAGCCGCTGACCTGGCTGTGGTCGAACCCGGACGCGCTGGCCTCGGACCTGCGCGCGCTGCTGGCCTCGCCGCCGTTGTACCCGCGCCCGCAGCCGCTGGCGGTGGAGGATCCCCGCGCGGCCCTGCAGGGCGCAGCGGCGGACCTGTCGATGGCCGTGCGCGAGCATGGCGAGCAGTTCTTCCTCGACCTGTGCGAGGCCGTCGACAACAAGTGGATCAACGGCGTTTCCTACAAGCTGGGCTGGCTGCATCCGCTGGGCCGGCAGCTGCTGGCCTGGGCCGGGCGTGGCGATGCCACCGAACTGCTGTCCAGCGACCGCCTGCCGGCGCTGCTGCCCGATGCACTGGTGGCCAAGACCAACAAGAAGTTCGCCGACCGCACGCCGTCCTCGCAGCTGCAGGCCCCACTGCAGCGCTACGTGGCCCTGCTGGCCCAGCGCGAGCAGTGGCTGCGCGCCGCGGCGCTGAACTTCCTGCACGCCCTGCGCGAGGAAGCCACCCAGCGCCTGGCCACGCTCAAGCGCACGCGCCGCGTGCAGACCTATGACGACCTGATCGACGGCGTGGCCCATGCACTGGAGGGCTCGCAGCGGCTGGAGCTGGTACGCAAGCTGCGCCAGCAGTACCGCATCGCCCTGGTCGATGAATTCCAGGACACCGATGATCGCCAGTGGGGCATCTTCCACACCGTGTTCGGCGATTCGCCGGAGGTGCAGCAGCTGGGCCTGCCACCGGCGCTGTTCCTGATCGGCGACCCGAAACAGGCGATCTACGGCTTCCGTGGCGGCGACATCCACACCTACCTCAAGGCCAAGCAGGCCGCGCGGCCGGCACCGCCGCTGGACCAGAACTTCCGTTCGCGGCCCTCGGTGCTGCGCGCGCTGCAGGCGCTGTACGACAACGGCGGCGACGACGCGTTCCTGGAGGCGGGCATCGGCTTCGAGCCGGTCCGTCCCGGTGGCGTGCGCAGCGACGACGACTACCAGCGCGACGGTGCAGCGGCGCCGGCACTGACCCTGCGCGTGCTGCGCAGCGACGGCGACAAGGCGCTGAGCGCCGACGCCTCGCGTGCCGCCGCCACCCACGCCTGCGTGGCGGACATCCACCAGACCCTGCTGGACGCGCGCGCCGGCACCGCCATCCTGCGCGGCCGCCCCGTGCAGCCCGGTGACATCGCCGTGCTGGTGCGCTCGCACCGCGAGGCAACGCTGGTGCAGCGCGCGCTGGCGGCGGTGGGCATTCCGGCGGTGGCAGCCGGCAAGCAGAGCCTGTTCTCCACCAGCGAGGCGCGCGATCTGCGCGCGCTGCTGCTGGCCCTGCTGCAACCGGCCGACGAAGGCCGCCTGCGCGCGGCGCTGGCGACGGTGCTGCTCGGCCAGCGGGCCAGCGCGATCGCCAGCATGGAACGCGAGGGTGACCTGCAGCGTGCGTTCCAGGCGCAGCTGTTGCATTGGCGCGAGCGCTGGCAGCGCGGCGGCCCGTTCGCCGTGGTGGCCGATGTCTGCGCCGCACAGGGCGAGCGCCTGCTGGCGCTGATCGATGGCGAGCGCCGGCTGACCAACTACCTGCAACTGGGCGAACTGCTGCAGGAAGCCTCCGCGCAGGCGCTGGGCATGCATGGCCTGCTGGACTGGCTGCAGGGGCAGATGGCCAATGCCGACCAGAACGACGAACAGCAGCTGCTGCGGCTGGAGTCGGATGCGCGCCGCGTGCAGATCATCACCCTGCACAAGAGCAAGGGCCTGGAGTACCCGCTGGTCTACCTGCCGTTCGTTGGCATCGACGGTGGCGCACCCAACAACGCCGCGCACTGCACCGTGCACGTGGGCGGCGAGCGCCAGCTGCACTGGAAGCTGGACAAGGACGAGGCCTGGGATGCAGCCAGCGGGCAGCGCGACCGCGAGCAGCGCGCCGAGGATGCGCGCCTGCTGTACGTCGGCCTGACCCGCGCCGAGCATGCGCTGTGGATCGCCATCGGCGACCTCGCCGGACTGGGCAAGACCCGCCTGGCACCGCTGCTGGGCGATCTGCAGGGGCTGCGCGCGCACGCCGATGTGCAAATCGACGACAGCGAGCCGGTGCTGCGCCTGCCGCAGCTGCCGGTGGAACAGGAGGGTGAACTGCCGGCCGTGCGTGGCCTGACCCGGCGCGTGCCGCACGACTGGTGGGTGTACAGCTTCACCCAGCTGGCACATGCCGATGCCGGCAATGACATCGAAGCTGCTGCGACCGAACTGCCGTCGCCCGCGGCCGATGAGCCGGCCGGCGCGGAGCTGCCGCTGGAACCGGCCCTGCCCGAACCCGCTGCCACCGAAGCCGCGCCGCTGGACCCGCGCTTCATGGGCAGCCGCTTCGGCAACGTCCTGCACGAGGCGCTGGAGAACGTCGATTTCGCCGCGTGGGGCGGCTGGACACCCGACCAAGCCGCGCCCGATGGGCAGGCCGAGCTGCTGCGCAAGGCGCTGCACGACGAAGGCTATGCCGACGAGGACCTCGACGACGGCGTGGCGGTGCTGGTGCCGCTGGTTGGCCACACGCTCACCGTCGCGCTGCCTGAAGGCGGTGCCCTGCACAGCCTGGGCGAAGGCGAGCGCCGCGCCGAAATCGAATTCCACTTCGCGATCGAACCGACCGCCGTGCCGGCACTGCTGCAGCTGCTGCACGCCCATGGCATTTCCAGCGCGCGTCGTGGTTTCGGCCTGCGCCGCCGGCTGGAAGGGCTGATGACCGGCAAGATCGACCTCACCTATGTGCGCGATGGGCGCTGGTACGTGCTCGACTACAAATCCAACCGTCTGCCGGGCTACAGCCCGGACCTGCTGCAGATCGCCATGCGCCACAGCGAATACGACCTGCAGGCGCTGATCTACACCGTGGCCCTGCACCGCTGGCTGCGCTTCCGCCTGGGCGGTGCCTACGACTACGTGCGCGACATGGGCGGCATCCGCTACCTGTTCTGCCGCGGCCTGGATGGCGACGGCAATGGCGTGCACGTGGACCGCTTCGCGCCGGCGCTGGTGGATGGGTTGGACGCGCTGTTCGCCGGTGGCGACGCCGCCCATGCCGAACTGGTCGCGCGCGCCATCGGAGCCCGCGCATGAGCGCCACCCTGCTGCAGCAGCTTTACCGCGGCGGTCATCTGCGCACCCTCGACCATGCCTTGGCCACCAGCCTGCGGCGTCTGCGCGAGGACACGCCCGATGGCGTGGCGGTTGCCGCCGCACTGGCATCGCTGGCGGTATCGCAGGGCCATGCCGCGTTCGATCCGGCACAGCCGCAGCGCGTGCTGGAAGGTTTCCAGGCCTGGCCCGCGCCGGCGCAGTGGCTGGCCCAGCTGCAGGCTTCGCCGTGGGTGGCGCAGCCGGAGGACCCCGACGCTGCTGCCGACGAGGCACCGCTGGTGCTGGAAAACGGCCTGTTGTACCTGCGCCGCTACCGCGAATACGAGCGGCAGCTGGCGGCAGGACTGCAGCGCATCGGCCGCCACCCGTTGCCGGCACCGGACATGGCGGCGCTGGCACCCTTGTTCGCGCGGCTGTTTCCCGCTGCCGCGGCGCAGGAAGACCACCAGGCCCGCGCCGCTGGTGTCACCCTGCGCCATCCGCTGGCGCTGGTGACTGGCGGCCCCGGCACCGGCAAGACCACCACCATCGCGCGCCTGTTGCTGCTGCTGGCCGCGCAGGCCCTGCATGCCGGCGAGCCGGTGCCGCAGGTCGCACTGGCCGCGCCCACCGGGCGTGCCGCCGAACGCATGGCCGAGAGCCTGCGCCTGGCCGTGCAGCGCCTGCAGGAAGAGGGCCTCGATCCGGCGTTGTGCGCCGCGTTGCCGGGCACCGGCACTACCCTGCATCGCCTGCTGGGTGTCATCCCCGATTCGCCGCGCTTCCGCCACCACGCCGACAACCCGCTGCCGGTGGATGTGGTGGTGGTCGACGAAGCGTCGATGATCGACCTGCCGCTGATGGCCAAGCTGGTCGACGCCATCGCCAGCGGCACGCGGCTGATCCTGCTGGGTGACCCTGACCAGCTGCCCTCTGTAGAAGCCGGCGATGTGCTCAGCGCCATCCTGCGCGCCAGTGGCGATGGCACCGGTACGCGCGCCGATGATGCGCAGGCCCTGCACGGCCTGCTGGCGGCGCCGACCCTGCAGCCGCAGGCCGCGCCAGGCGCCTTCGCCGGCCGCCGCGTGCAGCTGCAGCGTGGCTACAGGCAAAGCGATGCACTGCAGCTGGCGCCGCTGGCGCAGGCCGTGCGTGAGGGCGACAGCCGCACGGCACTGGCCCTGCTGCGTGGCGGCAGCCTGTCCGGTGTCAGCTTCCATGAAAACGATGCTGACCCGCTGCGCGGGCAACGCGAGCACCTGCTTTCGCACTGGCGCGCGCTGGCCGAAGCGGAAGATCCCGGCCGCGCGCTGCAGCAGGCTGGCCGCCTGCGCGTATTGACCGCCCTGCGCGAAGGCCCGCAGGGGGCACGCGGGCTCAACAGCCGCATCGAACAGCTGTTGGCCGGCAACACCCCCGGCTACTTCCAGGGCCGGCTGCTGCTGGTGACCGAGAACAGCTACCGCCATCGCCTGTTCAACGGTGACATCGGCATCTGCCTGCGCGACCCCAGCGGCGCGATGGTGGCGTGGTTCCCCGGCGATACCGCCGAACAGCCGCGCGCGTTCCACCCGGCCGCACTGCCCGCGCACGAGAGCGCGTTCGCGATGACCGTGCACAAGGCGCAGGGCTCGGAATTCGATGAAGTGTGGTTGCAGCTGCCGCGCCAGGACAGCCGCGTGCTGTCACGCGAACTGGTCTACACCGGTCTCACCCGCGCCCGCCAGCGCCTGCATGTAGCCGCCAGCGAAGAGGTGCTGGTGGCAGCGTTGAAGCGGCACGCGAGCCGCCTCGGTGGATTGGCCTGGCGGTTGGGTGCCGAAGCGGGGTCGGATCCCGTTCCCGGCGGGAACGGGCTCTGACCCCCATCCACGCATGGCGTGGATCTACTGGCAACTGCGGCTGTTGATGGGTGTCGACCGTTGGTCGACACATCTGTCAGACATCGATATCCGACCCCGTGCCGACCAACGGTCGGCACCCACCAAAGCAGAGCGCCATCCCTCAGGAAACCCGCTTTTGCCGTTGAGGTTGCCGGCCAGCGGCCGGCACTACCGCAGGTGCAGGGCGCAGCCCTGCCGCCACACCTACTCCGCGATCAACACCAGCCCGTCCGGAAACACGATCGCCGCTTCATCGGCACTCAGGTCGAAGAACCCCACGCCGTGCTTCTCGGCCAGGTCCTGCACGCGCCCATGCGCACGCTCGGCCACCGAATAGGCGAACGCGCCGTAGATCACCTGGCGGCCGATGCTGTAGTCGGTCACCTCGGCACGATCGTCATCGTCGTTGCTCAGCGGCCCGTTCATCGGCGGGAATTCCTGTGCCATCTCCGCGAACCACGCCTGCAGCGCCGGGCTGCTCACCGCCGGGTCGTCGTACTCGTGGTTCTCACCCCATTCCGCCTGTTTCTCGAACCAGGCGATGAAGGCCGCTGCGTCGCGCGGGGCCGCGCTGGCCTCGAACACCATCATGTCGTAACTCATTGAACCGTCCTGTTGGCATGGCCATGGGATGACGATGGTAGCGCCGGGCCAAGCCCGGCGGATCGCATCACACCGACGGTGCTTCGGCGTCCGCCAACCCCGGCGCCAGCGCCTTCGCTTCCGGGAACAGCGCAAAGCGCAGGCCGATCAGGCCCATCAGTGCTTCATCGCGTGCCTTGCAGGCGGCCACGCCACCCACGCGCCCCAGTGACGTGTCCAGGCGCTCGCGCAGGGCTTCGGCCGCGGCAATCGGGTGGCGTGCGGCGATCTGCCGGCGGTAATGCGCGGCGATCTCTTCCAGGATGTGCTCCACCGCCTCGCGGCTGCGCTCGGGCAGTTCCAGGCGGGCGCGGCGCAGCTGCAGGATGTTCAGGCCGATGCGCGCCTCGTTGAGCATGTCCACCGAGGCGATGTCGCTGCCTTCCGGCGTCGCCGCCAGGCGCGGGGCGAGCAGGCCCAGCAGGTCGAGCATGCGCGCGGCGAAGCGCTGGCGGTCCTGCTGGCCGCGCCCTTCGGCGGCCTCAGCCAGCGTGTTCCAGCCCTGCCGCACCAGGCGGCGCGCGGTCCACTCGGCACCCACCGAACGGAACAGGCGGGTCATCACCACTGCAAAGCCGATGCCGATGAACATGGCGATGGACGAATTGAGGAAGCTCTGGATGTTGGCGCTGTAGGTGTTCTGCAGGCTCAGCAGGGCGGCCAGGTTCACCGTCAGCGGCAGTGCGAACAGCGCGCTCTTGGGGTGATGCAGCAACAGCCCCAGCGGCAGGAACGCCACCGCCAGCACCAGCGCCAGCAGGCCGAAGTCGTGCACGGCCGGGAACACGCCGAACAGGTACACGCCGGCTACCAGCGAGGCGACGATGGCCCACACCAGGAACGACACCATGCTCGGTGCCGGATCGTCCTGCGCAGCGAAGAAGGCCGCCGTCACCGCCGCCATCATCGCGCCGTTGCCGCCACCTTCCCACCCCAGGCCGATCCACAGCACGCAGTAGCTCATCAGGGCCACGCCGGCGCTGAGTGCGGAGAACAGCGCCATGCCGTAGTCGACATGCTTGTCGGTGGCCACGCGTTCGGTGCGGATGCGGTAGTGCGCGCGGTCCAGCGGCGCGGTGCCGTGGTCGATCGCGTGCTGCAGGGTGCGGCAGTCCTGCCACAGGTCCACCAGTTCCTCCAGGCGCAGCAGCAGGCTGGCCAGCTGCAGGTGCTGCAGGTCGCTGTCCACCTGCGGCTTCAGCGCACTGATGCGCGCGCGCAGGCGGGCGTAGTCGCTGGCACTGGCGGGTGTGTCGATCCAGTCGTGGATGTCATCGACCAGCGCAGGCAGGCCTTCCGGCAGTGTTTGGCCATCGCTGCGCAGCGCGCTCAGGCGATCGGCGATCGAGGACAGCACCGGCAGCAACAGCAGCATGCGCTCGCGCAGGCGTTCCATCGAAATGGCCCCACCGGCATGACGCGGATCATCGCGGCGCAGGAACTCGATGAGGGCCTCGAACTGCACCAGGTCGGCGGCCAGGCGGTTGCGCGGGGCATGGGCACGGCCGCGCTCGAGGATCTGCCGGCACCACTGCGACGCATCCTCCATCCAGTTGCCGATGCGCGTGCGCAGCATCGGCTGCACCGAGGCCGGGAACAGCAGCGAGGCCGCCAGCACCGCTACCACCGTGCCGAGGATGATCTCTTCGCTGCGCGCCACCACCGTGTCGAAGATGGTCTCCGGCGAAGTCACCGCCGGGAAGCCGATGAAGGCGGTGGTGTAACCGGCCAGCAGGAACGCATAGCCGCGCGGGCCGCGGTTGAGCAGGGCCAGGAACAGGCAGGCGGCCAGCCAGATCGACATCGCCGCGCTCAGCACCAGGGGCGTTTCCACCAGTGCCGGCAGCACCAGCAGGGTGGCCAGGCCGGCCACCAGGGTGCCGACGATGCGGTACACGCCCTTGGCCCGGGTCGGGCCCAGCAGCGGTTGGCTGACGATGTACACCGTGCCCATCGCCCAGTACGGGCGCGACAGGTTGCCGGCCATGGCGATGTACAGCGCGGCCACCGCGGCCAGGTAGGTCTTGATCGAGAACAGCCAGGCCTGGCGGTCGGTCAGCGCGTTCATGGCTTACTTCGCCGTGGCCTGTGCGGTGGCGGGCGCGGCCGGGGCGACCGTCGCCTGCCAGCCGCCACCCAGCACCAGGAACAGATGGATCTGGTCGCGCGAGACCTGCGCCTCGGCAGCGGCCAGGGTGGCATCGCTGGTGGCCAGGCTGCGGTCGGCATCCAGGCTGGACAGGTACGGCGTGCGTCCGCCCTGGTACAGGCGGCGGTTCTGCTCGGCGGCCAGTGCGGCCTGCTGCTGGGCTTCGCGCAGCGACTGCAGGCGGCGCAGGTCCTGCGCGTAGCGGTCCAGTGCGGTCTGCGTCTCGCGCAGGGCCTGCAGCACGGCATGGTCGAACTCGGCCAGCGCAGCATCGGCACCGGCCTCGGCGGCGTGGATGCGCGCGTGGGTGCCCGAGGACGGCAGCGTCCAGGAGATCAGCGGGCCGATCGACCACTGCTGGGTCATCGGCGTACCGAAGTCCTCCAGCAGGCCGGCGGCACCGAGCGAGGCGCCCAGGCGGATGTCCGGGTACAGCTCGGCGGTGGCCACGCCAATCCGCGCGGTGGCCGAGGCCAGCTTGCGCTCGGCCTGGCGGATGTCGGGGCGGCGCTGCAGCAGGGCGCGGCCATCACCCACCGGCAGCGGCTGGGCCAGGCGCGGCGCGTCGGCGCAGTCGATCACCCCGGCCGGCAGTTGGCCGGGGGTCTGGCCCAGCAGGGCGGCCAGCGAATAGGCCGCGGCCGAACGCTGCGCGCGCAGCGGCGGCAGCGCGGCTTCCAGCAGGGCGACCTGCGCGTTGGCGCGGGCCAGCTCCGGCGGCGTGCCGCGGCCGGCCTGGATCAGGCGCTGGGTGACCGAGCGGCTGCGCTGCTGCAGCTGCAGGGAATGTTCGGCCACGTGCAGTTCGTGGTTGGCGTGGCAGATTTCCAGGTAGCTGTCGGCCACCTCGGCCACCACGCTCACCTGGGCCAGGTCGCGTGCGGCGGCCACCGACTGTTCGTCGGCGTGGGCGGCTTCGGCACCGCGCTTGAGCTTGCCGAACAGGTCGAACTGGTAGCTGGCGGCGAACTTGCCGTCGGCCAGGTTGATCACCGGTAGTTCGTGCTCCTGCAGGAAGGCTTCGGCCGACAGCTGCGCGCGGCTGACCCCGGCCTCGGCCTCGTACTCGAAGCCACCGGCATCCATCGCCTGTTCGTACACGGCGGCGGCGCGGCGCAGGTGCGCATCGGCGGCCTTCAGTTCGACGTTGTCACGCAGCGCCTGGGTGATCAGGCCGTCCAGCACCGGGTCGTTGTACAGCGACCACCAGCGGTCGGGCAGTGCCTGGTTGGCGGCGACGTCCGGGTTCCGGGTGTCGATGAAGGCGGCGTTGGCCTCCGGGCGCTTGAAGGCCGAGCCTTCCGGCAGGGCGTAATCCGGGCCGACGGTCTTGCAGGCCGCCAGGCTGGCCAGCGCAACGATCAGGCCGAGACGGGGCAGGGTGGTGTTCACAGGCCCGCCTGTGTCGGCGTGGTGCCGGCCTTGTCTGCGTGCTTGCTGCTGTTGGTCTGCACCGTCACCGTGGCGGTACGGCCGGCGATCAGTTCGACGCCCTGCGGCACCTCGTCGATGGCGATGCGCACCGGGATGCGCTGCGCCAGCCGCACCCAGTCGAAGGCCGGGGTGACGTTCGGCAGCAGGGTGCTGCCGTTGCTGCGGTAGCGGTCCTCGATGCCGGCGGCGATGCTTTCCACGTGGCCACGCAGCGCGGTCGACTCGCCCATCAGGCGGATGTCCACGCTCTGCCCGGGGGCCACGCCGCGCAGGCGGGTTTCCTCGAAGTAGCCATCGATGCGGAACGAGCCGGTATCCAGCAGCGCCAGCACCGGCTTGCCGGCCACCACGTAGTCGCCCACGCGCATGGTGCGGTCGTTGACCCGGCCGTCGGCCGGCGCGTGCACCTCGGTGCGGGCCAGGTTCAGATCGGCCAGGTCCACCGCGGCCTGGGCGGTGGCCAGCGCGGCCTGCGCGGCCTGCAGCTTGGCCCGGCGCACTTCGGCATCCTCGGCGGCCACCAGGTCCTGCAGGCTGCGGTCGCGGCCGATCTCGCGGCGCAGCTGCGCCACCGACGCCTGGCGCTCGGCCAGGCTGGCCTTGGCCTGTTCCAGCGCGATGCGGTAACGCGCGCGGTCGACCACGAACAGCACGTCGCCCTTCTTCACTGCCTGGTTGTCGGCCACGTTCACCGATTCCACCAGCCCGGACACATCCGGGGCCACCTGCACCACGTCGGCGCCGACATGGGCGTCACGGGTCCACGGCTCATCCATGTAATAGACCCACAGCTGGCGCAGCACCAGCAGGGCGACGATCACCGCTGCGCTGGTCAGCAGTATGGGAAGGGTCTTCTTCACGATCTTGTTCACGATTGCATCCAACGCAGGAGGTGGAACAGCAGGCCAAGCACGATCCCGTACAACGCCAGGTTGAACAGCGCCGGATGCCAGACATGGCGATAGGCGCCGGCACGCTGCAGCAGCGCGTGCAGGCCGCTGTTGACCAGGTAGGCCAACAACATCAACCCGAGCAGGGTCGGGACGAACACTCCGTGGAGACTGAATTCACCGGGCATCGGTAGGGGGGCGAGATGGGGGAGGGGAGGGCAACACACAGGACAACGGCAACGGGCAAAAGCCGCTGGCGCGTGCACGGCAGCGGCGGTGTTTCAAGGAGAACGGCGTCACGTGATGCGGTCGGCCGCCTCGGCCAGCAGGCGCCATGCCTTCAGCACGGCCTGCAGTTCATCCATGGAAAGTTCGCCGAACACGTCCTGGCGCAGGCCGATGAGCTGTTCTTCCAGCTCGCGCACCAGCACCTGTCCCTCGTCGGTCAGCCACAGCAGGTTGGCGCGGCGGTCGCTGGCGTCGCTTTCGCGGCGGACCAGTTCGCTGGCGCACAGCTTGTCCAGCAGGCGTACCAGGGACGGGCCTTCCATGCCCAGCTGCTGGGCCAGCGCCACCTGGCGGATACCGCCGCCGGAGCGGCCGATCATCAACAGGGGCATGGTGCAGGCGGTGGAGATGCCGTAACTGCCGAGCCGGCTGTCGGCCAGACGCTGCCACTGCCGCCCTGCATAGAGCAGGCCGGAGCTGAGCTGCATCTGCAGCCGGGTACGTTCGTCGAGGGGTGTGTCCATAAGAGATAGATAGGATACTACTAATTTCATTCCTATCAATAGTTTTTACTGAACGGGGTGGGTGCGTTGAGGAAAGCGTTGCGCCTCGTGTGCTGACGGTTGGGGTGGCGCAGGGCCGGACGGGCCAGGACACGCCGTAAACCCCCCTCCGGGGTCCGGCCCAGCCGCTGGCGGCTGTGCGTTCGGGCGCTTGCGAGGCATGCCTCGCAGGCAAAACGCCCTCACCCATGGGGGCTCGATGGCGCCATCCATGGCGCCAACGGTCCTGCGCAGCCCCCTCTCCCCCTCCCGGACAGTTTCCTGCGGGCGCGGCCGGACCGCCCGAAAGCGGGGGCAAAAGCTGGGTTGGTGGCTTCGGCAGGTGCTCTGGTAGCGCCGGGCCATTCCCGGCGGCTCCGTGCGCCGCTGCGCTCGCCGGGCTTGGCCCGGCGCTACCGCTCCTGCCTCTAAAGAGCCAACCCTCCGCGCCCGCGGGGTGATGGATGGGTGGCGCAGGGCCGGATGGGCCAGGACCGCAGGCGCCATGGATGGCGCCTACCAGCCCCCATGGGTGAGGGCGTTTTGCCTGCGAGGCATGCCTCGCAAGCGCCCGAACGCACAGCCGCCAGCGGCTGGGCCGGACCCCGGAGGGGGGTTCACGGCGTGTCCTGCGCAGCCCCCTCTCCCCCTCCAGACCGATAGCAATGACGCGCCAAGACAGACCCCCGATGAACCCGATCCACAGGACGACCCACCCCCCGGTCGGGTACGATGCTCGCCCCCCGTTCGGGACGCTGTACGCAATGAGCAAGAACAACGAAAAGGCCGCCCCGCAGGGCGATGTGACCCAGGACCAGGCCGAGGATGCCGTGCGCACCCTGCTGCGCTGGGCCGGCGAGGACCCGTCCCGTGAAGGCCTGCTGGATACCCCCCGCCGCGTCGCCGAAGCCTATGGCGACTGGTTCAGCGGTTACCGCGACGACCCGCGCGCCTACATGGAGCGGACCTTCGAGGAAGTGGCTGGCTACGACGAGCTGATCGTCCTGCGCGACATCGAGTACGAAAGCCACTGCGAGCACCACATGGCGCCGATCATCGGCCGCGTGCATGTCGGCTACCTGCCGGCCGGCAAGGTCGTGGGCATCAGCAAGCTGGCCCGCGTGGTCGAGGCCTACGCCCGCCGCTTCCAGGTGCAGGAAAAGATGACCGCGCAGATCGCCCAGTGCATCCAGGATGTGCTGCAGCCGATCGGCGTCGGCGTGGTCGTCGAAGGCGCCCACGAATGCATGACCACCCGCGGCATCCACAAGCGCGGCGTCAGCATGGTCACCTCCAAGATGCTGGGCAGCTTCCGCGACGACGCGCGTACCCGCGCCGAGTTCCTGCGCTTCATCGAAGTGGGCGGCAGGCGCTGAGCCGCCTGCCCGCACCGCGCCGGCCCCGCGTGGCCGGCACGTCCACGGCTGCCCCCGCGGCGGCCGTGCATGGCTGCCCGCAGCCGCCAGCGTCCATGAATCCTTTCGCTGCATGAAGCACCGCGAACGCATTGCCCGTTACCGCCATCTGCGCGAACAGCCCCAGTGGAAGCTGCTTGCCGCCGACCACGCCCCGGAAATCATCGGCCTGCTGCAGGGCCTGCTGATGGACGGCGAGCGCACGTTGCCGTCTTCGGTGCTGAACGAGCGCCTGCAACGCGCGCTGGACCAGCTGGCCGGCGACGAACTGTCGCGCGAGCTGCCGCGTACCGCCCAGGCCTACATCGCCCACTGGCTGGCCCAGGGCTGGCTGGAACGCCGCCTGCCCGAAGGCGCCGACCAGGAGCAGTACGAACTGTCGACCCCGGCGCTGCAGGCGATCCGCTTCGCCGACAGCCTGGAGCAGGCCCGCGTGGCCGCCACCGAAAGCCGCCTGGCACTGGTCATCGAGCAGCTCTCGGCCCTGGCCGCGCAGACCGAAGCCGATCCCGATGCGCGCCTGTCCGCGCTGCACGACGAGCGCGACCGCATCGATGCCGAGATCGCCCGCGTCGGCGCCGGCCGCGTGGTGGCCCTGGACGGCAAGCGCGCGCTGGAACGCACCCGCCAGATCATCGGCCTGGCCGACGAACTGACCGAGGACTTCCGCCGCGTGCGCGATGACTTCGAGCAGCTCAACCGTGATTTCCGCGAACGCATCATCGACGACGAAGGCGAGCGCGGCGACGTGCTGTCGCAGCTGTTCGAAGGTGTCGATGTCATCGGCGAAAGCGATGCCGGCCGCAGCTTCCAGGCGTTCTGGCGCCTGCTCAATGATGCCGAGCAGAGCGCCCAGCTCGACGCCGCGCTGGAGGCCGTGCTCGCGCGCGGCTTCGCCCGTCGCCTGGACCGCAACGAACGCAACTTCCTGCGCGGCTTCACCAGCACCATGCTGGAACGCGGCGGCCAGGTGCACGACGTACTGCAGAACTTCGCGCGCAGCCTGCGCGGCTTCGTGCAGAGCCGCGGCTACCTGGAACAGCGCCGCCTCAACCAGCTGCTGAAGCAGGCGCAGTCCGAAGCCCTGGCCCTGCGCGATGATTTCCCCGCCCAGCGCAGCATCGGCCGCGACCTGCAGCTGACCACCAGCCGCCTGCGCTCGTGGTCGCAGTGGAAGCTGCACGACCCGCGCAGCGCCCAGGTCGATGGCAACGTCGAATACAACGACGCGGCCGCCATCAGCCTGGAAAGCGTGGGCGACCTGGTCGCGTCGTCGGAAATCGACTTCCGGACCCTGCGCCGCGACCTGCACGACCTGCTGGACGCACAGCCGCGCCTGAGCATCGCCGAGGCCCTGGCCCAGCGCGAAGCACCGCAGGGCCTGGGCAGCGTCATCGGCTACCTGTCGCTGGGCACGCGCTTCGGCAACGTGGTCGCCGGCGAGCAGGAACTTGCGCAATGGCGCGGAGGCGACGGCCAGGTGCGCCGCGCACGTATTCCGCTGGTTTGGTTCACCCAGGAGAGACGCCATGAGCTGGCATGAAGATCCCATCGAAGCAGCGGCGCCCGACCTGGTCGAAGACGCCTACGAGGCCGAACCGGCGCCCGTGGCTGCAGCGCCGCGCCGCGGCAACGACGTCTATTACATGGGCGATACCGGCCGCCTGCCGCTGGATGCGCGCCGCGCGCTGTGCCAGCTGCTGATCGGCCCCAGCATCGACCAGCTGCGCCACGCCAAGCTGTGGCCCGCGCTGATCCGCAGCGAGGCCGCCATCCGCTCGGCACTGGCCGACCTGTTCCTGGAACTGGTGCTGGACCGTGACAGCGGCGTGGCGTTCACCCGCCAGGCCGACACCGAAGACGTCGATGCCCCGGTGCTGCTGCGTACATCGCCGCTGACCTTCATCGATTCGGTGCTGCTGCTGTTCCTGCGCCAGCAGCTGGCCGAGGCCGATGCGCGCGGCAACCGCGCCGTCGTCGCCGACGCCGAGATGGCCGAAGCCCTGGCCATCTACGAGAAGAACCTGTCCACCGACCGCGCCGGCTTCAACCGCCGCGTGGCCTCGGCCGTGCAGAAGATGAAGGACAACCACATCCTGACCCGCCTCGGCGGCCAGGAAGACCGCCACGAAGTCTCGCCGGCGCTGAAGCTGATGTTCTCGGCCGAAGACGTGTCCCAGCTCTCGGCGGTGTACCGCCAGCTGCGCGAAACCCCGGCTGCAGAAGCCTGAGAGACCCGAGCACCGCATGGCCATTTCCAAGCACACTCCCGCCCTGTTCAACGACGGCCTGCCGGACCCGCGCCTGCAGCAGTTCCGCATGCGCCGCCTGCAGGTGCACAACTGGGGCACCTTCAACGGCCTGACCGAAGTGCCGATCGCCGAGCGCGGCTTCCTGTTCGTCGGCCGTTCCGGCTCGGGCAAGTCGACCCTGCTCGATGCCATGTCCGCGCTGCTGACTCCGCCGGCCATCGTCGACTTCAACGCCGCCGCGCGTGAAGCCGAGCGCAGTGGCCGCGACCGCAACCTGGTGTCCTACGTGCGCGGTGCCTGGGCCGACCAGCAGGACAGCGGTACCGGCGAGATCGCCACCCAGTACCTGCGCAAGGGCGCCACCTGGACCGCACTGGTGCTGGAATACCGCGCCGGCGATGGCCGCGTGGTGTGCCTGGTGCGCCTGCTCTGGATCTCCGGCAACGGCACCTCGGCCGGTGACGTGCGCAAGCACTACATGATCGCCGAGCGTCCCTTCGACATCGCCAAGGACCTGGGCGGCTTCGACCTGGACCTGCGCAAGCTGAAGCAGAAGCTGGCCGACATCCACCACTTCGACACCTTCTCCGGCTACGCCGAGCGCTTCCGCCACCTGCTGGGCATCGACAACGAAATGGCGCTGCGCCTGCTGCACAAGACGCAGTCGGCGAAGAACCTGGGCGACCTCAACGTCTTCCTGCGCGATTTCATGCTGGACACGCCGCGCACCTTCGATGCCGCCGAGCGCCTGGTCAGCGACTTCGCCGAACTCGACGGCGCGCACCAGGCGGTGGTCACCGCCCGCCGCCAGGTCGAAACCCTGCTGCCGGCGCGCGCGCATTACACCGAACTGAAGCACATGCATCGCCAGCGCGGCGATGACGAGACCCTCAAGCTGGGCATCGACAGCTTCCGCGAGAGCCGCCGCCAGCTGCTGATCGAAGCGCGCCTGCGCGAGATGGACGTGCGCGACCGTGGCCTGCTGGGCGAAGAAGCCCAGCGCCGTGCGGCGCTGGACAACCACACCGAACGCCTGGCCGAGCTGGAACTGCAGCGCCGCCAGCAGGGTGGCGAGCGCATCGAGGAGCTGGAACGCGAGCAGGGCCGCGCCGAAGCCGAGCGCGACCGCCGCCTGGCCAAGCAGGCGCAGGCCCGCGACGCCGCGCGCCACCTGCAGGCTGAACTGCCCGAAGACGCACACGCGTTCGCCGAGCTGGTCGAGCGCGCGCAGAACGAACTGCAGGACCGCCAGCGCGCTTCGGCGGCGCTGGACGATGCGATCAGCGAACGCCTGGGCGGCAAGCGCGATGACGAGCGCCGCTTCGGCGAAGTGCGTGGCGAACTGGAAGCGATGCAGCGCACGCCGTCCAGCATCCCCGCACCGATGCAGAAGCTGCGCGCGCGCCTGGCTGAAGAAACCGGCATTTCCGAAGCCGCGCTGCCCTTCGTCGGCGAGCTGATCCAGGTGCGCAGCGAGGAGCAGAACTGGCAGGGCGCGATCGAGCGCGTGCTGGGCGGCTTCGCGCAGTCGCTGCTGGTGGACGACAAGCATTACAACGAAGTGGCTGACTGGGTGAACCGCACCCACCTCGGCATGCGTTTCACCTACTACCGCGTGCGCCGCAACGATGATGCGTTCGCCCGCGAACCGTCCACGCGTTCGCTGCTGCACAAGCTGGAACTGCGCGACCACGCCTTCGAAGGCTGGCTGCGCCGCGAGCTGGGCAAGCGCTTCGACTACGAGTGCGTCGATGCCAAGCAGCTGCGCAACGTCGACCGCGGCATCACCCGCGAAGGCCAGGTCAAGCATCCGGGCGACCGCTTCGAGAAGGATGACCGCAGCGCGGTGAACGACCGCCGCCGCTGGATCCTCGGCTTCAACAACCGCGACAAGCTGGTGGTGTTCGAGCGCGAGGCGCAGGAACTGGCCAAGCGTATCGCCAGCTGCGATACCGATATCGCCAGCCTGCGCGGCCAGCGTGACCGCGACAACGAACGCCGCCTGGCCTGCCATGAACTGATCGGCATCCAGTGGAACGAGATCGACGCGGCCGCACCGCAGCAGCGCCTGGCCGATATCGAAGCCACCCTGCGCGACCTGCGCGAAGGCAACGCCGACCTGGCCCGCCTGGCCAAGCAGATCGACGCGGTGCGCGCCGATATCGAACAGGCCCGCCGCACCTATGAGGACACCCGCGTCGAGCGCGGCCAGCTGGTGCGCGAACGCGACCGCCTGGACCGTGCCCGCCAGCAGAGCCGCGCCCTGGTGCTGCCGGCGCTGGCCGAAGACCAGGAAGCCGGCCTGGCCGAACGCCTGCAGGAGCAGGGCCCGCTCAGCCTGGAAACGCTGGAGGCGCACATGCGCCAGGTCAGCAACGCGCTGAACGAACAGCTGTCGTCCTCGCAGCAGGACGTCAACCGCGTCGAGAACCTGCTGCTGGGCTGCTTCCGCCGCTTCGTCCAGCAGTGGCCGGAGGAATCGGGCGACTTCACCGTGTCGGTGGCCTCGGCCGAGGATTTCCTCGCCCGCCTCGAGCGCCTGGAACGCGACGGCCTGCCGCAGCACGAAGAGCGCTTCTTCGACCTGCTGCAGAACCAGAGCAAGAACAACCTGCTGGCCCTGCAGCGCCACAGCGCCGAGGCCCGCAAGTCGATCGGCCAGCGCCTGGACGAGGTCAACGCCAGCCTGGAACAGGTGCCGTTCAACCGCGGCACCCTGCTGACCATCGAGCTGAGCGACCGTCGCCTGCCGGAAGTGGGCGAGTTCCACCTGCAGCTGCGCGAAGTGCTGTCGCAGCAGCAGACCGAGCAGCGCGAGCTGGCCGAATCGCAGTTCACCGTGCTGCGCCAGCTGGTCAACCGCCTCGGCTCGCAGGAAGGTGAGGACAAGCGCTGGCGCGAGCTGGTGCTGGACGTGCGCATGCACGTGGAGTTCATCGGCGTGGAGCTGGATGCGGAAACGCGCCAGCAGGTCGAGATCTACCGCAGCGGCGCCGGCAAGTCCGGTGGCCAGCGGCAGAAGCTGGCCACCACCTGCCTGGCTGCGGCGCTGCGCTACCAGCTTGGCGGTGCCGACAGCCAGCTGCCCAGCTACGCCGCGGTCGTGCTCGACGAAGCCTTCGACAAGGCCGACAACGAGTTCACCGCGCTGGCGATGAACATCTTCGACAACTTCGGCTTCCAGATGGTGGTGGCCACCCCGCTGAAGTCGGTGATGACGCTGGAGCCGTTCATCGGTGGCGCCTGCTTCGTCGAGATCAGCGGCCGCCACGATTCGGGCGTCCTGCTCATCGAGTACGACGAAGAAGGCAAGCGCCTGAAGCTGCCCGAACGCAGCCGCCAGCAGGCCAGCGAACCGGAAGAAGCCGAGGCCTGAGCGCCTCGGCGGCCACCCTGGTAGCGCCGGGCCATGCCCGGCGGCACTTCGCCCTCACGCCCCGCGGAACGTATCCCACGCCATCCGGGCGATCAGCACCACCACCAGCCCCACGAACAGCTTGCGGATGAACGGCGTGCCGCCCTTCAGCGCCAGCCGCGTGCCCACCACCGAGCCGATGATGTTGGCCGCCGCCATCGGCAGTGCGAACAGCCACAGGATGTTGCCGGTCGGGATGAAGAACGAGATCGCTGCCACGTTCGTCGCCAGGTTCACCACCTTCGACGCCGCCGAGGCGCGCAGGAAATCCAGGCCGAAGAAGCGCACGAACAGGAAGATCAGGAAACTGCCGGTGCCCGGCCCGAAGAAGCCATCGTAGAAGCCGATGGCCGCACCGATGGCAAGGGCGATCGCCAGCTCGCGGCGGCCGATCTCCTGCGGCCGGTGCAGCGCGCCGAAATCCTTCTTCCACAGCGTGTAGCCCAGCATCGCCACCAGCAGCACCAGCACCAGTGGCCGCACCGCGTCCTTGGGCAGCAGGCTGACCGCCGTGGCACCGGCGAAGGAGAAGATGAAGGCCGTACCGGCGGCGAACAGCACCGGTTTCCACGGGAAGCGCACGTTGCGCGCATAGCGCCAGGCAGCCGCGCCGGTGCCGAACATCGAACTGAACTTGTTGGTGCCGAACAACATCGCCGGCGTCTGCTGCGGCAACACCGTGAACAGGCCCGGCAACTGCACCAGCCCGCCGCCGCCCACCGCCGCATCGACCAGGCCAGCGATGAAGGCGATCACCACCAACCACCACAACTCGGGGGGAACCAGTTCCAGCACGGCAATCAACCAAAGTGGGGGCGCGACAGCATACGCCTATCATCGATGGATGCCGGGGGCGTCCCGCGCGACAATGGCGGCATGACCCGCACCCCTGCCGATCCCTGTCCCTGCGGCCTGCCCGCCGACTACGCCGCCTGCTGCGGCCG
Source organism: Stenotrophomonas sp. ZAC14D1_NAIMI4_1 (assembly GCF_003086775.1). Taxonomy (NCBI): domain Bacteria; kingdom Pseudomonadati; phylum Pseudomonadota; class Gammaproteobacteria; order Lysobacterales; family Lysobacteraceae; genus Stenotrophomonas; species Stenotrophomonas sp. ZAC14D1_NAIMI4_1. The sequence goes on along the minus strand of NZ_CP026001.1, from coordinate 4,649,173 downwards.
CTACCACGCCGGCGAAGCCGCGCCGGATGCCGAACGCCTGATGCGCTCGCGCTACAGCGCCTACGTGCGGCAGTTGGCTGATTACCTGCGCCTGACCTGGCACCCGGATACGCGCCCGGCCGAACTCTCGCTGGACGAGGCGCCGGGCCAGCGCACCCATTGGCTGGGCCTGACCGTGAACGAACACAGCGTCACCGGCCCGGACAGCGCCGAGGTCCGCTTCACCGCCCGTTACCGCATCGGCGGTGGCAGTGCAGTGCGGATGACCGAGCACAGCCGCTTCCTGCGCATCGACGGCCGCTGGTACTACCTCGACGCCGTCTGAGCCTCAGCCACCGCGCACAGCCAGCACGCGCTGGCCGCCGTGCGCGCAGACCCGGTTGCGGCCTTCTTCCTTGGCCGCATACAGCGCCTGGTCGGCTGCCTTGACCACCCCGGACGGCCGCGCATCCACGCGGCTGTCGGCCAGGCCGATGCTCACCGTCACCTGCACCACCTGGCCCGTGCCGCCACGCCCGCGCTGCTGCTGCCCGGCCGCATCGTCCCGGCTGCGCGTGCTGCGGTCGCGCAGCTGCATGCGGCTGTCCTCGATGTTCTGCCGCAGCGCCTCCACCGCATCCACGCAGGCCGGCGCCGGCCGGTCCAGGAACACCACCGCGAACTCCTCGCCGCCGTAGCGGAACGCGCGGCCGCCATCGCCCACCCGCGCCAGGCGCGAGGCCACCAGCTTCAGCACGTCATCGCCGGTGTCGTGGCCGTGGGTGTCGTTGAACTTCTTGAAGTGGTCCACGTCCACCATGGCGATGCTGTAGGTGCCGGCGGCACGCTGCAGGGTCTCGTTGAAGGCCCGCCGCCCGGGCAGCCCGGTCAGTTCATCGCGGAACGCCATGTGGAAGGACTCCTGCAGGGTCGCGCCGAGCATCAGCAGCAGCGCCGCCACGCTCAGTGCCGGCAGCAGCGCCGGCTGCAGGAAGATGCGCGGCAGCATCCACCAAAGGGACAGCAGCGCCAGCAGCATGGCCGTGTGCAGCGGGCGCGGGCGCTGCCAGGCCTGCCAGCCCAGCGCGGCGGTGGCCAGCAGGAACAGCAGCGCCGGCAGCTGCGCCAGCGCATTCCAGTCACTGGGAATCCAGGCGAAATGCCGGTTCGACAGCAGGTTATGCATGCCCTGTGGCTGCTGCACGGCCAGCAGGATGAAGATGGCCAGCAGGGCGCCGCTGCCGATCCCGCGCAGCAGCAGGTCCTGGCGGCGCCGGCCGCGCTCAGGCCACAGCGCGTGGGCGGCGAACAGCAGCGGCAACCAGCTGGACACGGCATGGAAGCGCAGCGGCGTCAGCGGGCTGATGTAGCCCAGGCGCAGGTAGTGGGCCAGGTCGGGGTGCAGCACCGTGAACACGGCAGCCACCAGCAGCAGCAGGCACAGCGTGCGCACCTGGTTGTACATCAGCGCCAGCCCCGAACCCAGGCAGGCCAGCAACCACGGCAGCACGCGCTGGCCGGTCCGGCCGACATCTTCGTTACCCAGCGTGGTCCACAGCACCAGCGCGACCAGCAGGGCAGGCAGCACGAACAGGTAATGCGCAGGCTGGCGGAGCGGATGATGGGACAAGCGGTCATTCCAGCGCGGTCACTACACGGCCGCAGCACTGGCGTTAGCGGCGTCGCTGCGGGGTTCTTGAATGGGCGCGATGTGAATGCGCCGGCCCTGTGCGATGACATCGCGCTCACCCGCCGCAGCCGAAGCTGGGCCCATGGACAGCGCAACCCTCGCCGTCGCTGCCCCGCAGCGTGAACTCGCCAGCCACTTCGCCCATGTGCGCGGACGCAGCCAGCAACTGGCCGCACCGCTCAGCGCCGAAGACGCGATGCTGCAGAGCATGGACGATGCCAGCCCGGCCAAATGGCACCTGGCCCACACCACCTGGTTCTTCGAACGCTTCGTGCTGGCCAGCGTGCGCGGCCACCAGCCATGGGATCCCGCGTGGGATTTCCTGTTCAACAGTTACTACAAAAGCCTGGGTCCCGCCCATGCACGGCCACGCCGTGGCCTGCTGTCGCGGCCCTCGCTGCAGCAGGTGCGCGACTATCGCCGGCACGTGGACGAGCAGGTGCTGGCGCGCCTGGCCGACGGTGATCTCGGTGAAGAAGCGCTGCAGCACCTGCAGCTGGGCCTGCAGCACGAACAGCAGCACCAGGAGCTGCTGCTGACCGACATCAAGCACGCGCTGTGGTGCAACCCGCTGCAACCGCCCTATCGCGAAGACCTCGCGGCGATCGCCAGCGTGCCCAGCGCGCTGGGCTGGAGGGCGCAGGACGAGCGCATCGTCACCGTCGGCGCAGCGCGCTGGCCGCAGCAGGCGGCCTTCGCCTATGACAACGAATCGCCGCCGCACCGCGTGTTGCTGCCCGCGCACGCCCTCGCCGAGCGCCCGCTCAGCAACAGCGAGTACCGCGCCTTCGTCGATGCCGGCGGCTACCGCGAGCCGCGCTGGTGGCTCAGCGAAGGCTGGGCGCTGTGCGAAGCCGAAGGCTGGCAGCACCCGCTGTACTGGCACGACGACCTGCAGCGTGAGTACACCCTGGGTGGCTGGCGCGATCTCGATCCGCATGCGCCGGTCTGCCACCTCAGCTATTACGAAGCCGATGCCTGTGCGCGCTGGCACGAAGCGCGGCTGCCGACCGAGTTCGAATGGGAAGCCGCCGCCGCCACGCAGCCGCCCAGCGGCCACTTCGCCGACGACGACCAGCTGCATCCGCATGCAGGGCAGGGCACGGGCCTGCGCCAGCTGTTCGGCGATGTCTGGGAATGGACCTCCAGCGCCTATGGCGCCTATCCCGGTTTCCAGCCGTTCGGCGGCAATCTGGGCGAATACAACGGCAAGTTCATGTGTGGCCAGTGGGTGTTGCGCGGCGGCAGCTGCGCCACCCCGCGCGGCCACGTACGCAGCAGTTACCGCAACTTCTTCAATCCACCGGCCCGCTGGCAGTTCTCCGGCGTGCGCCTGGCGAGGGATCTTCCATGAGTACCGTGCAGGACGCGCTGCAGGCGCTGACCGACCTCACCCCCGGCCGCCAGCAGATCCTGGCCGACGCCGTGGCCGGCCTTTCGCGCGCCGCGCGCCAGCTGCCGTCCAAGTATTTCTACGATGCACGCGGCTCGCGCCTGTTCGAGCAGATCACCCACACCCCCGAGTACTACCCCACGCGCACCGAACTGGCGCTGCTTGACCGGGTGCTGCCGGAGATCGCCCGCGCCGTCGGCGCGCATGCCCACGTGGTCGAACTGGGCAGCGGCAGTGGGCGCAAGACCGCGCGCCTGCTGGCCGCCCTGCAGGACCCGGTGGCCTACACCCCCATCGAAATCTCGCGCGCCGCGCTGCTCTCCAGCATCGATCACCTGGCCCCGGCCCTGCCGCAGGTGGAGATGCTGCCGGTCTGCGCCGATTTCACTCGCCCGGTGCAGGTCCCCACGCCGGAACGCCCGGCGGCGCGGCGCCTGCTGTTCTTCCCCGGCTCCACCCTGGGCAACTTCGCGGGCGACGAAGCGATCGCCCTGCTGCGTGCGATGCGCCAGACGATGGGCGATGACGGCCTGGCGCTGGTCGGCATCGACCTGCACAAGGACCCGGCGCTGATCGAGGCCGCCTACAACGATGCCGACGGCATCACCGCCGCTTTCACCCTCAACCTGCTGGCCCGCCTCAACCGCGAAGTAGGCAGCGATTTCGATCTCGATGGCTTCCGCCACCAGGCCCGCTACAGCACCGCGCGCCTGCGCATCGAAACCGATCTGGTCAGCCAGCGCGAACAGGACGTGCACCTGGACGGGCAGACCTTCCACTTCCAGGCCGGCGAGCCGATCCGGGTCGAGTACAGCCACAAGTACACCGAGGCCAGCTTCAACCACCTGCTGCAGCAGGCCGGCCTGGAAACCGTCGCCCACTGGGACGCGTCCGACCCCGCCTACGGCCTGCGCCTGCTGCGCGCCTCCGCTCCGCATCGCTAGCGCCTGGCCATGCCGGTCGGCTGCCAGGCCGTCCGCCCGCGCTAACATGGCCCCAGCACCGGCAACACGGAGGACGCCATGCCCTTGATGACCACGCTCGGCCTGGCCGCCGCGCTGGCCGCGCCGTCGATGGCGCCAACGACGCCCGCCGCTGATCCGGCGTTCGCCCGCTGCATGACGCAGCTGCAGGCCACGGCCGCCAAGAAGGGCGTGGCCGCCGATCGCTTCACCGCGATCACTGCCGGCCTGCAGCCCGACCCCAGCGTGCTGCCACTGCTGGACGCGCAGCCTGAATTCACCACGCCCATCTGGGATTACCTGGCCGCGCTGGTCGATCGCCCGCGGGTGGATGACGGCCGCGCGATGCTGCAGCAGCACCGCGACCTGCTGCAGCGCGTATCAGCGCAGTACGGCGTCGATCCGGCCACCATCGTCGCCGTATGGGGCGTGGAGAGCGACTACGGCCGCGTGTTCGGCAAGCGACCGCTGCTGCAGTCGCTGGCCACGCTGTCCTGTGCCGGCCGGCGCCAGCCCTTCTTCCGTGGCGAACTGCTGGCGCTCATCAAGCTGATCGAGCAGGGCGACCTGCAGGCGCAGGGGCTCACCGGTTCCTGGGCCGGCGCCTTCGGCCACACCCAGTTCATGCCCAGCACCTACGCGCGCATCGCCGTCGACGGCGATGGCGACGGCCGCCGCGATCTGGTCGGCAGCATTCCGGATGCACTGGCCTCCACTGCCAACTATCTCAAGCGTGCCGGTTGGCGCAGCGGCGAACCGTGGGGCATGGAAGTGCGTGTTCCCGAGGGTTTCAAGACGGCGCAGACCGGGCGCACCCAGCGTCGTGCGCTGGCGGACTGGCGCGCACTGGGCGTCACTGGCCTGGATGGCAGCGCCCTCGCGCCGCCGGGGCTGCCGGCCGATGCCCGCGCGGCCCTGCTGCTGCCGGCCGGCAGCAAGGGCCCGGCGCTGCTGGTGTTCCGCAACTACGATGCGATCTACAGCTACAACGCCGCCGAAAGCTACGCACTGGCCATCGCCACCCTGGCTGACCGGCTGCGTGGCGGCAATGGGCTGGCCACGGCCTGGCCCACCGATGATCCCGGCCTGGGCCGCGACGAGCGCCGCCAGCTGCAGACCCTGCTGCTGGCCCGCGGCCACGATATCGGCAGCGCCGATGGCATGATCGGCAACGCCAGCCGGCGCGCGATCCAGGTCGAGCAGCGTCGCCTGGGCTGGCCCGATGCCGATGGCCGCCCCGGCCAGCGCATCCTGCGCGCGCTGCAGGCCGAGCCGCGCACGCCGGCCACGCCCACCCGTTTCAGCCTTCCCGCCAACTACAGTGCCGCGCAGTCGCCGGCCATACGGAGTCGATCCACCGTGCAACAGATCCAGGGTGTCAGCAGCGGCCAGTTCCAGGGACTCGATGCCTGGCTGGTGGAAACCCCCGAGGCCACCGCCGCCATCAGCGTGTTCGGCGGCCAGCTGCTGTCCTTCGTGCCCAAGGGCCAGCCCGATGTGATGTGGCTTTCGCCCAAGCGTGCCGAGCTGCCGACCCCGATCCGTGGCGGCAGCCCGGTGTGCTGGCCGTACTTCGGCCGCCAAGGCCAGGGCAATGATGTGCCGGCGCATGGTTTCGTCCGCACCCTGCCGTGGGAACTGCAGCAGGCGCGCCGCCTCGACGATGGCAGCATCGAGCTGACCCTGGCGCCGCCGGCGCTGCAGGATCTCGGCCTGCGCCTGACGATGACCGTGCGGGTGGGCCGCGAACTGCGCCAGCAGCTGGTCACCGAGAACACCGGTACTGCACCGGCCACCTTCACCCAGGCCCTGCACAACTACTTCCGCGTCGGCGACGCCACCCGCGTCGAGGTGGACGGCGTGGACGGGGTGACCTACCAGGACAAGTACGAGAACTACGCCCAGACCCGCCGCCAGCAGGGGCCGTGGTCGCTGCGCGACCCGCGCGACCCGGGCCGCAGCGACCGTATCTACAGCCCGGCCGGTGGCCGCTACGTGCTGCGCGACCCGGTGCTGAAGCGCCGCATCGAGCTGCATACCGAAGGCAGCCGCGCGCTGGTGGCGTGGAACCCCGGTGCTGAAGCCGCAGCGAAGATGGCCGATGTCGGCGATGGCTGGCGCGACTACGTCTGCCTGGAGGCGGCCAATGCCGGTCCCGATGTGGTCACCGTCGCCCCGGGCGGCCGCCATGTGCTGGTGCAGGTGATCTCGGCATCGCCTCTGTAGCCGGCGCCAGGCCGACTGCTTTTGACCGCGGGCCCGTCATGGCACCGGGTACTAGTCGCAATCTGCACGGAACGCAGCCGGCCTGAGTCCCCGGATGCCGCCCGGACACCCTCATCCGGCCCGGGAAAGGACCAGGCCATGGGCTTTTCCAGGCCGGATCGACAGCAGTGACGCTATTGGCCTGGACTGGCCTGCAGCACTCGGCAAGCATCCCTTGCACCGTCACGACGGCGGTGCAAGGGTGCCCGGTGCGGCAGGAACAAGGAGAGGCTTCATGGAAGAAGGGCGGTGGCACTACACCGATGGCGGCAGCCACCACGGGCCATGCACGCTGGCCGAACTTCGGCACCTGCTGGAAAAGCGGACCATCACGCCGGAAACGTTGCTGCAGCGCGAGGGCGATTCCGGCTGGCGGCCTTTTGCCGAAATCGACATGGCGGGTGCGCTCATGGCGGTCTGAACCGTCTCAACCCGATGTGCGTGGCCGCAGTACCAGCAGGCACAGCGAACCTGCCACCAGCCCCCAGAATGCCGAGCCGATGCCGGCCAGTGATACCCCGGAGGCGGTGACCAGGAAGGTGACCAGCGCGGCCTCGCGGTCGCGCTCCACGGCCAGGGCGCTGGCCAGGCTGTTGCCGATGGTGCCGAACAGGGCGATGCCGGCCACGCAGGCGACCAGTTCCTTGGGGAAGGCCGCGAACAGGGCGGCCACGGTCGCCCCGAACAGGCCGATCACGATATAGAAGGCGCCGGCCGCCATCGCTGCGGTGTACCGGCGCGCGGGGTCCTCATGGGCATCGCGGCCCATGCAGATCGCCGCGGTGATCGCCGCCAGGTTCAAGGCGTAGGCGCCGAAGGGGGCCAGCAGCGTGTTGACCACGCCGATCCAGCCGATCACCGGCGAAATGGGCGCGCTGTAGCCGGAGGCGCGCATCACCGCCACTCCGGGGATGTTCTGCGAAGCCATGGTGACCACGAACAGGGGCAGGGCGATGCCGGCCACCGCCTGCCACGACAGCGAGGGTGTGACCCAGTGCGGGGTGGCCAGCTGCAAGTGCAGGTCCTGCGCATGCAGCAGGCCGCGGCTGGCGGCGATGATGATGCCGACCAGCAGGGTGGCGATCACCGCATAGCGCGGGAACAGGCGGCGGCCGGCCAGCCAGGTGGCGAACATTGCCAGGGCGAGCACCACCTGGGTGTTCATCGCCACGAACACGTCCAGGCCGAAGCGCAGCAGCACGCCCGCCAGCATGCCGGCGGCCAGCGCCATCGGTACCCGCTGCATCAGGCGGGCGAAGATGCCCGAGAAGCCGGCAATCATGCCCAGCACCGCAGCGAGCAGGAACGCGCCGGTGGCTTCGGACAGCGAAGCGCCACCGGCGCCGACCACCAGCATCGCCGCGCCGGGGGTCGACCACGCGGTGACCACCGGCACGCGGTAGCGCAGCGACAGGCCGATACAGGTCACGCCCATGCCCAGGCCGAGCGCCCACATCCATGAAGCGATCTGCGCCTGGTTGGCGCCGACGGCCTGCGCGGCCTGAAACACGATCACCGCCGAACTGGCGAAGCCCACCAGCACCGTAATGAAGCCGGCCACGATCGCCGGCACCGAAAGATCGCGCCACCACACCTGTCGAACCTGCGTGCCCATCGCTGTCTCGTCTGTATGCATCCGTACATACATAGCGCTTGCGGCGTTGACCGCGCAACGCGCGGGCAACGCCGCAGTGATGCCGGCACGCACGCTATGCATGGCGCAGGCGACGTCTTTGTCATCTTCCTGAAAAAAAGTGTTGACGAATCCTGCAGGATCTCTAGAATTCGCTCCCTTGCTGCGGCGTGGCAACTTCCTCGGAAGTGATCCGCCAACAGCGACGCCACACCGGCGAACGAGATGATCGAACGAAGGTGTTGACGGACTCAAAAAGTCCGGCATAATAGGCGGCTCGCAACGACGAAAGACCTTTGGGTCCAACGACGAAGCAGCATCGGCAACAACGTCCACTCCGGTGAGACGGCCTTGAAAAAGGTGTTGACGAAGCGGAAAAGCCGGCTATAATGGGCGGCTCGCTACGAAGGAAACTTCGCAGCACACGGGAACGGCGCTGAGGCCACTTCCCAAGATCTTTGAAAGTATGCGCAGGTATCTTGTGAAGGCGCCTGCAGGAAGGATGATTGTCCATCTTGCAGACGTTTGATCAAGCAACTATTAATTGTTTTAAAGCAAGCGATACGTTGCCAGCATCAATTCGCCAGGGCGTGCAGTGCCGTACCCGAAGATCGCACGATCTGCACGCTGACATTCCCGGCCTTGCCCGGTCGGGTCAGGTCGCCAAACAGTTCCTGCATGCCGCCCATGGACTGCAGCCACTGATCGCTCAAGGGCGTCAGTTCCATCCCGCGCGCCAGCGTGGTCTGCTCCGACAGGCCGGCGCCCGGCACGAGGTCGGGATAGAAGACTCGCCCTACTCGCCCGGCAACCCCAGCTTGGTCGTCCCAAAGCCGTACTTGGTTTCCATCAGCTTCTTCACCGGGCCCATGCCCTCCACAATCATCTTGCCGTCAGGAGTGCCGCACCGCGTGCCCACCTGCGTCCTGCCGTACTGCAGTTCGGCTTCACGACTACGCTTGGGGCGGGGGTCGGACTCCCACCAGGGGAAATGGGCGTAGGGCTTGTTGGTCGAGACTTCGTAGCGCCAGCAGACGAACGAGAGTGACTCCTTGCCGGTGGCGTCATAGTCGTACACGCGGTAGGAGCTGTAGCCGCTGGTGAGAGGCGTAAGCTTCAAAACGCCCTTTTCTGCGTAGGCGCGCAGGTTTTCGGTGTAGGCGTCACCAGAGACAGGGCCGGACAGAATCACGCGCGTGAGTTTGCCCTTTGCGTCGTAGTTTTCCTGCCGATTCAGATCCAGCGTGCGCCACTGGCGTTCCCGAGGGTGCTTTGCGCCCGGAGCAAAAATCTCGAAAATGCGCTGTCCGGTGCGGTGGAGATACTCACGAACACGCGCATATGCGGTTACGCCGTCAAATTGCCCCTTCAGCACATCTGGCGATACACGCTCTCCAGGGAAGGTGTAGTTCAACTCCCTACCTTCATCCCGACTGCGTTGCTCAAAGACGGGCGTCGCGTCGGATGAAGCAATGGCAAAGGATCCACTCTGTATGCCAGTAAGCCCACGCTTATCGCTCATCTGAAAAGAGGCACCAATGCGGTGGTGGAAGCTGGCACCATTAAAGAAAAAATCCCCCTGCGCGTACCAGGCCCCATCAGTTGCCTCGGTTCCGAAGTCGACCTCCTCTTGCTCTGCGCTCCCCCCAAGCTTGCGTGTAGCCTTCTTGATCATGTCCAAAGCCAAGAATCCATCAGCCCGATAAGAAAAGTATCTTGTATCTACACTTACTGGCTTATCTCGAAGATCCGAGCACTGAAAATGTGGATCCTCCGAGACGATCCGCCCAGAAATCTCATTTGCCACCTCTACGCGACCATTCTTGTCGTAGAGCGCACAGAAAGTTGTGACCTTACGGCTCGACGTGCCGGTCTGTTGAATCGATGTCAACTGACCCGACGCATCGTAATCAAGCTCGTACGCATTTTGCAGTTCAAAGTACGGATACAGCAACTTGACTGCAGGATGCAGCCTTTGGGGAGGCGCTTCACCAATCAGCTTGGACTCCCGCCGTCTCCATTCCTCAGCACGGCAGATCCGCTGTCCTTGGCCAGTATTTTCCAAATAGTAGACCGAACCACCATCCGAGTCGAATGGCTCATTATTCAATTTAGCCAGATCAGGACCGGTCCTGATTCTTATGTAAGGTGCCACCTCGTTCGCGCGACTGAGGCTGGCGCCTACTGCATCCCCTCCACCAACCAACCTTGGCGTAAACTTGACCACCATGCCGTTGCCCTGAAAGCGACCATCTTCTTCATTTATTGAGCTGCAACCTGCATGCACAGCTTGCACGGCGCACAGAGCACTCACCGCAATCAGCGCTTTCAGCAGCAAATACTCACTCACACCTTTTCTCCTTGACTCGAGGCAGCATGTCGAATCGAGTATGCCAATTCACTTGACCTATCCACCTGAACAGGCAGGGCTGCAATGATCTCGCTCGGCATCGTGGCAGCCGGATCGTCCATGCTGCTCCCCCAAAGCAGCGGCATGGTGACCCAAAAGCCCTTAATTCGAGGACGTCCTGGCTCGCCTTTGAGGAAGTCAGTCGCCTTGCGCACATCATGCCGACCGACGGCACTGGTCACATAGTCGTTCTCAACACTGGGCTCCTGCATGAAGTCTGGCTGCAGGACAGGGGGCTGCGCATACAACATGCGCTTGACGTGTCCCTTGTCACTCAGGCCTGCTGCGGGAAACCCATGGAACACGGAATCATAGCGGGGGAACGAATCGCGTGGGACATTGGTGAAGACATGCTGATAGGCATCCGAATTAGCGTCAGCAATCTTCCTAATCTCCCGCCAAGTTCTGGCGCTTGCCGGCTGTTCGATCTGCGGAACTGGATCTACCTTATGGAACCAAGGCAGATACGCCCCCGCAGCTCCAGCTGCAGAGTATGGTTTCTTCTTTTTCTCTGACAGCTCTTGAATCGCCTGCCCCAGGAACTTCTTCCAAAGATTCATCCGCAGATCCCGCGCAAACTTCCGGGTTATCACCTTTACGCCATTACCCAGGTCCAGCGACTGGGCCGCACCATCCACGATCACCGCGGCGATCTCGGTATCGCCCGTGCCCAGCAGGCTGCGGTCGTTGCAGTTCGCACTTCCAATGATGGCCACGGCGTCGTCCACGATCAGCAGCTTGGAGTGTACGTAACACTGCTCGGTCACCACATACAAGGGGGTGGCCTGGTCCGCGCCGATCGTATGCGGCGCGTAGTGGTTCTTGTGGTTGGTGTCAGCAAGCACCCCGTAACTTCTCAGGTTCATTACCGACAGGTACTCCTTCCACCGACCTGCCTTCACCTCCGCCTGCAGGTCGGCCTCTTCCACGCTCACCTCGCGGATGTCCTTGTCGCGTGCGATCAGCGAACGGCAGATGCGGCGGATGAGGCTGTCGTCGCCGCGCAGCAGCGTCTGCTGCACCCAGTACTGCTGCTTCAGCACGGCACCATCGAACAGGCTGCCCTCCGGATGCACGGGCAACGTGATGTAGACGTGGAACCCCTGCCTGGCCACGATGGCGCGGCGGATGCGCGCGGCGATGGCCGCCACCAAGGGGTTGCTGGCCGCTGACTTCACGCCCTGCTTCCGCGCGACCATGTTCTGGACCACGCCGGCCTTTCCAAGAGGACCACTCATGCCCACGCCCTTGTCGACGTAGCCTGCCTTTTTCTTCTCGGCCTCGGTCATTTCCCGGCGCTCGCCCCCCTTGATCGCGGTCTCCACCGCACTTCCTGGCCCGGCGTCGGACCATCCGCAGTCGGAAATCAGGAACTGCGTCTCCAGGTAGACGAAGGCACTGGCCGAGGCGATGCAGTTGACCATCGCATCAAGGATGGAATGCATCGGCTGGTCGCGCTCCCAGTAGGGTTGCAGGCAACTGGCATCATCCAGCTTCAGGCCGAGCTCCTTGCACCCCTTCTTCTCCAGGGCGTGCAGTGCCGTACCCGAAGATCGCACGATCTGCACGCTGACATTCCCGGCCTTGCCCGGTCGGGTCAGGTCGCCAAACAGTTCCTGCATGCCGCCCATGGACTGCAGCCACTGATCAGCGCTGTGGAACCACCCGATCCCATCCCGAACTCGGAAGTGAAACGCAGCTGCGCCGATGGTAGTGTGGCTCAAGCCATGCGAGAGTAGGTCATCGCCAGGGTTTATACCCAAAAACCCCGCTGCTCACGCAGCGGGGTTTTTTCTTTGCGCGTGATTGATCACGCCGCACCCATGAACTGCACGGAGCAACACCGGTAGTGCCGGCCGCTGGCCGGCACAGGCGCGGCGTCCGCGCCTGCAGGAACGGCGGTGCCAACCAAGGTTGGCATCTACCAGAGCACCGGCGCGTGGATGGGGTGGCCCCATGTAGATCCACGCAACGCGGTAGTGCCGGCCGTTGGCCGGCACAGGCACAGGCACGGCAACCGCGTCCGTGGAAAGCAAGGTGCCAACCAGGGTTGGCACCCGCCCATCGCAACTGCCCGGCCTCAGGCCAGCGCCACGTCCCGCGTTTCCTGCTGGCGGAACACCGCCACCGCTTCACTCAACGTGCCCGCCTGTACCTGCAGTTCGCGTGCGGCGGCAGTGGCTTCCTCCACCAGGGCCGCGTTCTGCTGCGTCGCCTGGTCCATCTGCACGACCGTCTGGTTGATCTGCTCGATGCCGCTGGACTGCTCCTGCGAAGCAGCGGAAATCTCCTGCATCAACGCACTCACGCTCTGCACGCCGCCGACGATGCCCTGCATGCGCTGCCCGGCATCGGCCACCAGCTGCGCGCCGGCTCCCACTTCACGGCCGGCTTCGTCGATCAGTTTCTTGATCTCCTGCGCGGCCGCCGCCGAGCGCTGGGCCAGCACGCGGACCTCACTGGCCACCACGGCGAAGCCACGTCCCTGCTCCCCTGCGCGGGCAGCTTCGACGGCGGCGTTGAGGGCCAGGATGTTCGTCTGGAAGGCGATGCCATCAATCACGCCGGTGATGTCACCGATGCGCCGCGACGCCGCCTCGATGGCCTGCATGGTGTCGACCACCCGCTGCATCGCCTGGTTGCCGTCGTTCGCCGCGTCCTGTGTGGTCGCGGCCAGATCACTGGCCTGGCGCGCATGGCTGGCGTTCTGCCGCACGGTGGCAGTCAATTCCTCCATCGACGCCGCGGTTTCCTGCAGGTGCGCGGCCTGGCGCTCGCTGCGCTCGGACAGGGCATCGTTGCCGGCCGCGATCTCGCTGGCGGCGCCGCGGATGGCACCGGCACTGCGCTGGATGCGACCGACCATGCGCGCCAGCTGGGTCGCGGTGGCGTTGGCATCGCGCTGGATGGCGGCGAAGGCGCCGTGGTACTCGCCTTCCATGCGGCGGTCCAGCTCACCGCGGGCCAGTGCGGCCAGCATCTGTCGAACCTCTTCGACCGTGCCACCCACCGTGGCCATCAACTGGTTGATGCCACCGGTCAGGCCATCCAGGAAGCTGGCCCCCTCGCTGGCCTGCAGGCGCTGTTCGAGGTCGCCGGCGGCCGCGGCCGCAACGATGCCGGCCACGGCGTTTTCCAGCGTCAGCTCATGGGTGCGGTCATGCCATTCCACGGCAAAGCCGAGCCGGGTGCCCTGGACATCGAACACCGGGGTGACGACCTGGGCGAAATGCACCGGCCCGATCTGGATCTTGCCGTTGTGGGTGACCTGCAGGCCGTTGAGGATGGCGCGGATGCGCTCGGGGTTGGCGTGGAAACGATGGATGCTGCTGCCGACCAGCTGCTCGGCATCGAAATCGGGGAAGGCCTGGCGCAGCGTCGCCTGCTGGTTGCGCAGCAGGGCCACCACCGAACGGTTCACGTAGCGGATCACGTGGTCGTTGTCGGCGATCATCATCGCCGTGCGCGAGACATCCAGTGCCTGGCGGATCTGCGCGTTGTCCGCATGCGCCTGTGCCTGCCGCTCCCGCTGCGCCTGCACGTGGCGGGCGGTGTCGGCCAGTGCATGGGCGAGCGAACCTGCGGCGTAATCCTGCACGTTGCTGTGCGCGGACAGATCGGCGCCGGTGGCGATGGCGCGCGCCAGCGCAGCCAGTCGCTTCGGGCCATGGCCGAGCGCTTCGCTCTGCTGGCGCAGGCGTGCTGCGGTCTGCCCGAGCACGATGGCCAGCGCGGCCAGCGCTGTGGCGTGCAGCACGGCCGGCAGTATCGCCGCGCCCTGCAGCAGCGGCAGCAGCAGGACGATCACCCCGACCGCGCCGGCGAGCCACAGCGGCGGGCGATCACGATGGGCGAGCAGCGCGGCCAGCAGCAGGCCGATCGGCAAGGCCGGGTTGAGACCACCGAGGTGGCAGAGCAAGGCCAGCTGCGTGGCAACGATGACGGCCAGCCCATTGCGGGCCAGCGCCCTGCCTGCGTGCGGGCCGCCCAGCCACGCGGCGGGCGCCACCACGGTCGCCGCCAGCACGCCGGCCAGGCCGCCGTGGCCACTCAATGCAGCGCCAAGCCCAAGCAGGGCCATGGCAGCGCTGCCCAGCAGCAGGCGGCGGTCACCACGCCGTGCCAGTTGCTGCAGGTAGGGAAGGCGGCCCTGGTCGGGCGGGCGGGGGGATGCAACGGACATCGACGACTCCTGGATCAACGAACGGCAACGGCCCCGCGTACCGGCACGCACGAGGGCGTGGCGATGGCAGGGCCAGGATTGCGCAGGGGGAAAAGGTGCGGATGGCAGGCGCCGGGGCCACGTCCTGTGGGCGGCGGTGCGGACAGACAGGCATGCGGGCTTCCTTGCAGGACCACGAACAGCCGCAGGCCCGACCGGGCCCGCGTACAGCGGGCGCAGGGGCCCGCAACTGTTCTATCGGCCGTGCGCGCGTGGAGTGAAGCGCGCGCGGCCGTCCCCGCTCAGCCGCCGTTGCGTTGGAGCATCGCCATCAACTGGCGAGGAAGCCGTTGATGACCTCGGCGATCTGCGCCGGCTGTTCCATGTGCAGGTGGTGGTTGCCCGGGAACACGGCCAGGCGGCCATCGCGCAGGTGCTGCAGGCGCTGGCTGCGACCCGGCTCGGGATAGTAGGACTGTGCCGGCGTGGCGTAGATGACCTGGGTGGGGCAGGCGATGGCCTGCAGCAGGTTGTCGATCTGCCCTTCGCTGAGGCGGATGGCGGTGGGCAGCATCAGCCGCGGGTCGCTGCACCAGCGATAGCCGCCTTCGACCGGCTCGACGCCGCGCTCGACCAGCAGGCGGGCACAGCCCTCGCTGAGCTGGTTGGTCATCATCCGCGCGCGGATCGGCGCGGCCAGTTCGGGGAATACCCGCAGCTGCTTCCGGGCCAGGGCGCGGGTGGCCGTCACATGCTCGCGCAGGCGGTCGGCGGTTTCTTCTTCCGGCCCGCGCAGGCCGCCCAGTGCTTCGATGGCGATCAGCCGCTCAACCCGGTCACTGACCGCTGCGGTGAGGCTGGCGATGCCGGCACCCATCGAATGGCCCATCAAGGTGAAGCGGTCCCAGCCCAGCGCGTCGGCGACATCGAGCACGTGGGTGATCGCTGCCGGCGTGGTGTAGACCGCGCCCGCCGGCAGGTGTGCGCTGTGGCCGTGGCCAGGCAGGTCGATGGCCACCAGGTCCAGATCGGGCAGGCGCGGGGCCAGCGGCACGAAGCTGGCGGCGTTGTCCAACCAGCCATGCAAGGCCAGCACGCGGGTACCGCCGGCGTGGCCACCGCGCAGGCCGGCCACGCGCGCACCGGCGATGTCCATCGCGAACGGTTGCAGGCTCATGCCAGCGATGCCACGGCCAGGCGTGCCAGGGCGCGGGCGTGTTCGGGCTCGGCATTCAGGCACGGGATATAGCGCATCTGCGCGCCGCGCTCGGCCAGCGTCTCGGTGAAGCCCATCGCCACTTCTTCCAGTGTTTCCAGGCAGTCGGTGGCAAAACCGGGGCAGACCACGTCGATCTTTTTCACCCCGGCCTCGGCCAGTGCCCACAGGCTGGGCTCGGCGTAGGGCTGCAACCAGCGTTCGCGGCCGAAGCGCGACTGGTAACCGAGCTGCCATTCGTCGGCGGCCAGGCCCAGTGCCTTGGCGATGGCCTGCGCGCTGGCTTCGCAGCGCTGCGGGTATGGATCGCCGGCATCGGCCAACCGCTGGGGGATGCCGTGGAAGGAGAACACCAGCTTCTGGCCACGGCCGTGCTGCTGCCAGTAGCGCTGGATGGAGCCGGCGACGGCGGCGACCCAGTCCGGGTCGATCGAGTAATCCTGCACCAGGCTGATGGTGATGCCGGGATGGCGGCGCTGCCACGCATCGACGCGGTCTTCGATCGACGCGGTGGTGGTGGTCGAATACTGCGGGTACAGCGGCAGCACGACGATGCGGCGCACGCCTTCGGTGGCCAGGCGGTCGAGCTCGGCGGTGAGCGCGGGCGCGCCGTAGCGCATGGCATGGCGCACCCGCAGATTGGGCAGCAGCGCCTGCATGGCTTCGGCCAGGCGGCGGGTATGCACCATCAGCGGCGAGCCTTCCGGCAGCCACACCAGGGCGTACTTCGCCGCTGAACGGCCGCTGCGCAACGGCAGGATCAGCCCGCGCAGCAACGGCTGCCAGAGCAGCGCCGGAATCGAGACCACGCGGGGGTCGGACAGGAATTCAGCCAGGTAACGGCGTACGGCGGGAGCCGTCGGCGTCTCGGGCGTGCCTAGGTTGACCGCCAGCACGGCGGTATCGGGTGCGTCGAGCATGGTCGATATTGTCGCCGATCCGACGCCGCGCCGGGATGCAGGGTTTGGATCGTATCGATGCAGGGGGTTTATCCGAATGGGCCGCGCTCATTGGATATTCATGACAACGCTACTAATTTCAGTCACTTGCTATATCTTCCTATGGACTGACTTCTGGAGCCCGCCATGCGTCGCCCGATCCAAGCCCTGCTGATCGCCGCCAGCCTGCTGTCCAGCCAGGCCATGGCCGGACCGCAGGAAGACCAGCGCGCCCGCAACGCGGTGCGTGTGCTGGCTGAAATCCAGGAAATTCCCGAGCAGGGCATTCCGGACAAATTGCTCGACGAAGGCCGCGCGGTCATCGTCATTCCCGACACGATCAAGGCTGGTCTGGTCATCGGCGGTCGCCGCGGCCACGGCCTGATGTCGGTTCGCATGCCCAATGGCGCGTGGTCGAACCCGGTGTTCATCAAGCTCACCGGCGGCAGCATCGGCTTCCAGGCCGGCGTGCAGTCCTCCGACGTGGTGCTGGTGTTCCGCAACGACCGCAGCCTGGACAATCTGGTCAACGGCAAGTTCACCCTGGGCGCCGATGCCGGCGTGGCCGCCGGTCCGGTGGGCCGCAACGCCGCCGCCGCCACCGATGGCCAGCTGAAGGCCGAGATCTGGTCGTGGTCGCGTGCCCGCGGCCTGTTCGCCGGCGTCGCCCTGGATGGCGCGGTCCTGCAGATCGACGATGCCGCCAACCTCGATGCCTACGGCAGCAATACCACGCCGCGGATGATCTTCGAAGGGCGAGCCGCCGGTGCGCCGTCGATGGACGTGGTCGCCTTCCGTGACCGCCTGGAAGAGGCGACCTACGCCGCCCGCAACAACCGCACCGGCAACGGCAGCACGGCCAGCGCCCCGCCGCCGCCGGTCCAGGCGCCTGTTCAGGCACCGGTCCCGGCCCCGGCCGAAGCGACCACCGCGCCGCTGCAGAACATGCCGCAGACCCCGCCGCCGCAGCAGCAGGGTTTCCAGCCGGTCGGCGACGGTGAGATCCGTACCGAGACGCTGGGCGGCAACTGACTTTCGTCACGCGCGCCGGCTTACAGCCGGTGCGCTATGCTCGACAGCCTGATCACTACGTAACGAGCGTCTTTATGGGCGGTTTGAGCATCTGGCATTGGTTGATTGTCCTGGCCGTGGTTCTGTTGGTGTTCGGCACCAAGCGGCTGACCAGTGGCGCCAAGGATCTCGGCTCGGCGGTGAAGGAATTCAAGAAGGGCATGCGCGACGACGACAAGCCGTCGGCGCAGCTGGGCGACGAGTCGCGCAGCCAGGACGCCTCGCGCACCGCGCAGGACGAGCACGACCGCAACTCGCGTTGATCCGGAGCGGTTGCGGTGTTTGATATTGGTTTCAGCGAACTGCTGGTGATTGCAGTGGTCGCCCTGGTGGTGCTCGGTCCCGAGCGCCTGCCCAAGGCGGCCCGCTTCGCCGGCCTGTGGGTGCGTCGCGCCCGCAACCAGTGGGATTCAGTGAAGCAGGAACTGGAGCGCGAACTGCAGGCCGAGGAGATCAAGCGGCACATGCAGGACGTGCGGCAGGGCATGCAGGACACCGAAAACCAGCTGCGTGCCAGCGGCGAAGCGGTGCGCCGCGAGGCGAGCGAAGCACAGCAGCAGGGCGATGACCTGGCCCGGGAAGTGCGCGCGCCGGCCCCGGCGCAGACGCCGCCGCACCTGGCAGAAGACCCCGCGGTGCCCGCAGCGGCGCAGGACGGCGGTTCGATGCCGCCCACCTCTACCGACGTTTCCGCGGATGCGCCCGCCAACCACATGGCCGATGCGCCCGTTCCGCCGGAGCGCCAGCCATGAGCGAACATGATTTCGGCGAAAGCTCGCTGGTCGAGCACCTGGTTGAACTGCGCGCGCGCCTGATCCGCGCACTGCTGGGCTTTGGCGTGGTGCTGCTGGGCCTGCTGCCGTTCACCCAGAAGCTTTACAACACGCTGGCCGAACCGCTGGTGTCGCAGCTGCCGAACGGGCAGACGATGATCGCCACCAACCCGGCCGGTGCCTTCTTCGCGCCGCTGAAGCTGACCTGCTTCGTCGCCCTGTTCGTGGCCGTGCCGTGGCTGCTGTACCAGCTGTGGGCCTTCGTCGCACCGGGCCTGTACGCGCGCGAGAAGCGCCTGGCGGTGCCGCTGCTGGTGTCGTCGGTGCTGCTGTTCTACACCGGCTGTGCGTTCGCCTACTTCCTGGTGCTGCCGGCGGTGTTCCACTTCCTCACCACCTTCAGCCCGGAAGTGATCGCGATCACCCCGGACGCGAACGCCTACCTGGACTTCGTGCTGGCGATCTTCTTCGCCTTCGGTGGCAGCTTCGAGCTGCCGGTG
This sequence comes from Stenotrophomonas sp. ZAC14D1_NAIMI4_1, assembly GCF_003086775.1. NCBI lineage: Bacteria > Pseudomonadati > Pseudomonadota > Gammaproteobacteria > Lysobacterales > Lysobacteraceae > Stenotrophomonas > Stenotrophomonas sp. ZAC14D1_NAIMI4_1. Next base: position 4,630,181 of record NZ_CP026001.1, on the reverse strand, counting down.
GCGATGGTGATCCTGGTGCTGCTGGGCTGGGTGACGCCGCAGCAGTTCAAGGAAGGCCGTGGCTACGCGATCGTCGGCATCTTCGTGCTGGCGGCGGTGCTGACCCCGCCGGACGTGGTGTCGCAGCTGATGCTGGCGATCCCGATGTGCCTGCTGTACGAGCTGGGCATCCACGCCGCGCGCTGGCTGGTGCCGTCTTCAGTGGTGAAGAAGCCCGCAGCCTGATAGGGGAACGCCGGGCATGGCCCGGCGTTGCGCGTTGGTCCGTTTCATCCACGCATGGCGTGGATCTACCCAGGTGCAGGTCAGGCGTGGAAGACGTCGCTGCCGGTGTCGGCTGTTTCCTGCACGCGGCCGCGGTGCGCGAACATCTGCTTCCAGGCCGCGTAGATCGCGCCCATGTACAGCGGCAGGAACACCGTATAGGTGATGACCTGGCCGACGAATGCAGCGAACATCGGCCCAGCCACGTATATCGCGATGGCGGTGAGGATGGTGAGGCCGAGGTAGGCGAAGAACAGGGTGATCAGGCCCAGCACGCTGAACACCAGCACCGCGCCGATGTTCTCGATGCAGCCCTGCAGGCTCAGGCGCAGCGCGTGCATGCCGCTCTGCCGGTCGAACACCACCAGTGCCGGCTGGGTGAACATGGCCATCACCAGCGCCACCAGCGCGACGGTCACCAGCACCAGCCACAGCAGGATGCGCTTGACTGGCAGGTCGGCCATCAGCGCCATGGTCTGCTGTTCGCTCATGGGCTGGCCACTCCTGGCCACTTCCTGCATCTGTCCCCAGACATCACCAAAGGCCTTGAAGCCCTCAGCGCCGATCATGAAGTACAGCAGCGCGCCCAGCAGGATGATGGCCAGCGCGTAGATCGCCATCGGCACCAGCAGGTGGCTGACGCGGTGGTTGCGGATCGGCTGCAGCAGGTGCGACGCCGTTGCCTCGCGACCATGGTCGATCTCGCCCACGGCGTACAGCATTCCGCCGATCAGCAGGGGTGCGATGGCCAGTGACAGGACCTGTACCACCAGGCCGATGACGCTGGGCAACAGCACCGCCAGCAGGGTTGCCAGCCAGGTGACAGCCATTCCGAGGAGGCCGAGCCGTGCCAGCTGCAGCGGCGCGCGACCGTACATGGTGAAAGTGTCCAGCAACCATTGGGCGCCCGATGAAGCTGGCAGTTTGCGAATCTCTTTCATGGACATCCGAAGGGATCAGGTGGAGGGCACGCGGCCCTACTGTCGCGGATTATCCCTGTTTTGCGCCGGCCGCACCTGAAGACCGGGCCTGGCGGACGAAGCGGCGCAACAGCTGGCGGGCCAGGGGCGCGGCGCTGACCGCGCGCTCGATGCTGCGTGCGCAGCCGCCGTGGCGGCCGATGCAGTCGGCGCGGGCGCGGATGTAGCCACGCATGTGGTGGGTGGCGAACTCGGGGTGGAACTGCACGCCCCAGGCCTGGCGGCCCCAGCGGAAGGCATGGCAGCCATCCAGCGGCGAGCGCGCCAGCACGGCGGCGCCCTCGGGCGCGCGCAGCACGGTCTGCAGGTGGGTGGCGTGGGCCGGGAAGTGGCTGGGCAGGCCGCCGAACAGGGGATCCTCGGCGGCGGCCGGGTCCAGCGCCAGTTCGATCGTGCCCGACTCGCGCCCGGCCGGGTTGTAGGCCACTTCGCCGCCGAGCGCATGCGCCAGCAGCTGGTGGCCGTAGCAGATGCCAAACACCGGCAGGCCATCGTGGGCCACCTGGCGCAGCCAGGCGGCGCTGCGCTCGCTCCACTCGGCATGGTCGGTGACGTAGGCGGCCGAGCCGGTCACCAGCACGCCGGCAAAGGCGCGGGCGTCGGGCAGGTGGTCGCCGTGCTCGACGTCGACCACCACCGTTTCGTGTTCTTCCAGCCCGGCGGCGACGCGGATCCAGTGCGGAAAGCGACCGTAGCGCCGCAGGGACGGCACCGGGCGGCCGGTTTCAAGGATCAGGAACGGGGCTGGATTCATCCGGGGGCGGCAGGACTGACAGGACTTCCTCGATTGTAGTCAGCCCCTGCGCCACCTTTTCAAGCCCCGCCTGGCGCAGGGTTCGCAGTCCTTCAGCCTGTGCGGCACGGCCGAACGTGGCCAGATCCATGTCCGCGCGGATCAGCCTGCGCAGCCGCGAACCCAATGGCAGCAACTCATACAGGCCGATGCGGCCGAGGAAACCGGTGCGCCGGCACTCCAGGCAACCGACCGGCCGACAGGGCGTGGCGGCATCTGGATATGCAGCATGGCTATCAGCCAGCACCGCCCAATCGGAGGGCCCGAGGGTGTGCGGCTGCTTGCAGTGCGGGCACAGGGTGCGCACCAGGCGCTGGGCCAGGATGCCGTTGATGGTGCTGGCCAGCAGGTAATGCGGCACGCCGATGTCGAGCAGTCGGGTGATGGCCGAAGCCGCATCGTTGGTGTGCAGGGTGGACAGCACCAGATGGCCGGTCAGCGAGGCCTGCACCGCCATCTGCGCGGTCTCCAGGTCGCGGATCTCGCCGATCATGATGATGTCCGGGTCCTGCCGCAGCAGGGTGCGCACGCCGCTGGCGAAGTCCAGGTCGATGTTGGCCTGCACCTGCATCTGGTTGAACTCCGGCGAGATCATCTCGATCGGGTCCTCCACCGTGCACACGTTCACGTCCGGCGTGGCCAGCCGCTTCAGGGTGGAATACAGGGTGGTGGTCTTGCCCGAACCGGTGGGGCCGGTGACCAGCACGATGCCGTGCGGGCGCTCGACCAGGGCGCTCCAGCCGGCCGCCTCCTGCGGGCTGAAGCCGAGCTGGTCGATGCTCTTGAAGGCCGCGTCCGGGTCGAAGATGCGCATCACGCACTTCTCGCCGAAGGCGGTGGGCATGGTCGACAGGCGCATTTCGACTTCGCGGCCACCCGGCGAACGGGTCTTGATGCGGCCGTCCTGCGGGCGCCGGCGCTCGGCCAGGTCCATGCGGCCGAGCACCTTGATGCGGCTGACCACGGCGGTCATCACCGCCGCTGGCACCTCGAACACCTTGTGCAGCACGCCATCGATGCGGAAGCGCATGCGCCCCATCTCGCGGCGCGGCTCCAGGTGGATGTCCGAGGCGCGTTGTTCGTAGGCGTACTGCAGCAGCCAGTCGACGATGTGGACGATGTGCTGGTCATCGGCGTTGACATCACCGGCCCGGCCGAGCTCGACCAGCTGCTCGAAGCTGGGCAGGGTGGTGTTGGCTTCGCCGCGCACGTCGCCGCGGGCCCCGCGCACCGAGCGCGTGACCCCGAAGAACTCCATCGTGTAGCGGTGCAGGTCGAGCGGATTGACCATCGCCAGCTCGATCTGGCGCCGGGTCAGGTGCTGCAGGTCGCGGCGCCATTCCTGGGCCAGCGGCTCGCTGGTGGCCACCAGCACGCGCTCGGCATCCACCGCCAGCGGCAGGAAACGGTGGCGGCGGGCATAGGCGTGCGAGGCCACGGCGGTGACCGAGGCGACGTCGACGCGGGTCGGGTCGATGCGCAGGTAGCGGCAGCCGGTGCGCCGGGCCAGCCATTCGGTCAGGCGTTCCAGGTTCAGCTCGCCGCCCTCGCTGGCGGTCAGCTTGAGGTTGGACAGCAGCACCAGCGGGTGTACTTCGCTGGCGTTGCGCGCGCCCTGTGCCGAAAAGCGCACGCGGTCGCGGTCACGCTCGGCGATCAGGCCATCGGCCAGTGCGGCAGCGGCCACCTGCTCGAACTGCAGGCGCCCTGGCGGCAACGGGGGCGGTGCCCCGGGCGTGCCTGCCGGCAGCCGGTGTTCCATCTGCCTGCTCCTCCCGGGTACGGAATGCCCCGCAGGTCGGCCGTTATACTAGCGCACCCCTCTGCCGGCCAAGAATCGTCCGCATGTCCGCGACCCCGACCGTTCCGATCACCTTCCAGGGCCTGATCCAGACCCTGAACCAGTTCTGGGCCCAGCAGGGCTGCGTGCTCATCCAGCCGCTCGACCTGGAGGTGGGCGCCGGGACGTTCCACCCGGCCACCTTCCTGCGTGCGATCGGTCCGGAAGGCTGGAACGCGGCCTACGTGCAGCCTTCGCGCCGCCCCACCGACGGCCGCTATGGCGAGAACCCGAACCGCCTGCAGCGCTACTACCAGTACCAGGTGGCGATGAAGCCGGCGCCGGACAACATCCAGCAGCTGTACCTGGATTCGCTGAAGGCGCTGGGCATCGACCCGCTGGTGCACGACCTGCGCTTCGTCGAGGACAACTGGGAATCGCCGACGCTGGGCGCCTGGGGCCTGGGCTGGGAAGTCTGGCTCAACGGCATGGAAGTGACCCAGTTCACCTACTTCCAGCAGGCCGGTGGCCTGGAGTGCCGCCCGGTGCTGGGCGAGATCACCTACGGTCTCGAGCGCCTGTGCATGTACCTGCAGAACTGCGACAACGTCTATGACCTGGTCTGGACCTACGGCCCGGACGGCCAGCCGGTGACCTACGGCGACGTGTACCACCAGAACGAGGTGGAGCAGAGCACCTACAACTTCGAACACGCCGACGTGGAAGAAATGTTCCACCGCTTCGACGCATGCGAGCGCGAGGCGCAGAAGCTGGTGGAAGTGAACCTGCCGCTGCCGGCCTACGAACAGGTGATGAAGGCCAGCCACACCTTCAACCTGCTCGATGCGCGCCGCGCGATCAGCGTGACCGAACGCCAGCGCTACATCCTGCGCGTGCGCGCGCTGGCCCAGGCGGTGGCCAAGGCCTACTACGAGCAGCGCGAAAAGCTGGGTTTCCCGGGCGCGAAGAAGGCCTGACGGCCGCGCTGCTTTCCAACACCCCATTGCCCCGGGGCGCCGGCCGCGTCGCGCGCTGCGCCCCCACCACAGGATTGAAACGATGAGCCAACTGTCCCCCCTGCTGATCGAACTGGGCACCGAGGAGCTGCCGGTCAAGGCGCTGCCGGGCCTGGCCCAGGCCTTCTTCGATGGCGTTGTCGACGGCCTGCGCAAGCGTGGCGTTGAACTGGAACTGGGCGATGCCCGCCCGCTGTCGACCCCGCGCCGCCTGGCCGTGCTGCTGCCCGGCGTCGGCCTGGAACAGCCCGAACAGCGCAGCGAAGTGCTGGGCCCGTACCTGAACATCGCGCTGGACGCCGAAGGCCAGCCGACCAAGGCCCTGCAGGGCTTCGCGGCCAAGGCCGGGATCGACTGGACTGCGCTGGAAAAGACCAGCGACAACAAGGGTGAGCGCTTCGTCCACCGTGCGGTGAGCCCGGGTGCGCGCACCGCTGCGCTGCTGCCGGAGATCCTGCGCGAGGCCATCGCCGCGATGCCGATTCCCAAGCCGATGCGCTGGGGCGACCACGACTGGGGCTTCGCCCGCCCGGCGCACTGGCTGGTGCTGCTGCACGGCAACGACGTGGTGGACGCCGAGCTGTTCGGCCTGAAGGCCGACCGCATGAGCCGCGGCCACCGCTTCCACCATGACAAGACCGTGTGGCTGAGCCAGCCGCAGGATTACGTGGAATCGCTGCGCGCGGCCAAGGTGCTGGTCGGCCCGGCCGAGCGCCGTGAGCGCATCGTGGCCGAGGTCGAGGCCGCTGCCGGCCAGGCCGGTGGCAGCGCCCGCATCACCGAGGACAACCTGGAGCAGGTGGTGAACCTGGTCGAATGGCCGGCGGCGGTGCTGTGCAGCTTCGAGCGCGCGTTCCTGGCCGTGCCGCAGGAAGCGCTGATCGAGACGATGGAGATCAACCAGAAGTTCTTCCCGGTGCTGGATGACAGCGGCAAGCTGACCGAGAAGTTCATCGGCATCGCCAATATCGAATCGAAGGACGTGGCCGAAGTGGCCAAGGGCTACGAGCGCGTGATCCGCCCGCGCTTCGCCGATGCCAAGTTCTTCTTCGACGAAGACCTGAAGCAGGGCCTGGAGTCGATGGGCGAGGGCCTGAAGACGGTGACCTACCAGGCCAAGCTGGGCAGCGTGGCCGACAAGGTGGCGCGCGTGTCGGCGCTGGCCGAAGTGATCGCGGCGCAGGTCGGTGCCGACCCGGTGCTGGCCAAGCGTGCCGCCCAGCTGGCCAAGAACGACCTGCAGTCGCGCATGGTCAATGAGTTCCCGGAACTGCAGGGCATCGCCGGCCGCCACTACGCCGTGGCCGGTGGTGAATCGCCCGAGGTGGCGCTGGCCATCGACGAGGCCTACCAGCCGCGCTTCGGTGGCGATGACATCGCCCTGTCGGTGCTGGGCAAGGTGCTGGCGATTGCTGAACGCGTCGATACGCTGGCCGGCGGTTTTGCCGCGGGCCTGAAGCCGACCGGCAACAAGGACCCGTTCGCCCTGCGCCGCAACGCGCTGGGCCTGGCCCGCACGATCATCGAGAGCGGCTTCGAGCTGGACCTGCGCGCACTGCTGGCCAGCGCCAACGCCGGCCTGGCCGCGCGCAACGTGCAGGCCGACGTGGCTGAGCTGTACGACTTCATCCTCGACCGCCTGAAGGGCTACTACAGCGACAAGGGCGTGCCGGCCACGCACTTCAACGCGGTGGCCGAGCTGAAGCCGGCCTCGCTGTATGACTTCGACCGCCGCCTCGACGCAATCGGCACCTTCGCCGCGTTGCCGGAAGCCGAGGCGCTGGCCGCGGCCAACAAGCGCATCCGCAACATCCTGCGCAAGGCGGAGGGCGACATTCCGGGCCAGATCGACGCATCGCTGCTGCAGGAAGACGCCGAGCGCGCGCTGGCCGAAGCGGTCACCGCGGCCATCGACGACACCGGCGCCAGCCTGCACCAGAAGGACTACGTGGCCGTGCTGGCGCGCCTGGCCCGCCTGCGCCCGCAGGTCGATGCGTTCTTCGATGGCGTGATGGTCAATGCCGAAGACCCGGCCCTGCGTGGCAACCGCCTGGCGCTGTTGACGATGCTGGGCGAGCGCCTGGGCAAGGTGGCGGCGATCGAGCACCTGTCGAGCTGATCGGGGTGCGCCTATCCACGCATGGCGTGGATGGATGGGTGGGTAGCGCCGGCCGCTGGCCGGCATGTCCCACGGTTGCCGGCCAGCGGCCGGCACTACCGTTTTTCGTGCAGATGAGGCGCATAAAGACGCGCATTTTGACTGCCACTTAACAACCGATCCCCATTCGTGCGCTGCATTTCGCATCGTCACGCGCGGTCGGTATGCTGTGCCGCATGCAGCCAAAGAAATACGCCCTCCCGCTGATGGTCCTGACCCTGGCCACCACGTCCGTGGCCCATGCGCGCGGCACCATCGACAAGGTGGACATCAAGGGATTGGACAAGGGCGACGACGCCGCGATCATCGAGAACATCCAGGAATCGCTGACGCTGTACGACACCATCGGCAAGGAACAGGGCGAGTCGCGGCTGGAATACCTGCTGTCGCAGGCCGAGCGGCAGACCCGCGAGGCGCTGGAGCCGTTTGGCTACTACAACCCGGTGATCACCGTGGAAGCGCCCCGCCAGGACGAGCGCGTGCAGGTGCATATCCGGGTGGAGAAGGGCGAGCCGGTGCGCGTGCGCCGCGAGCACATCGACATCACCGGCCCTGCCATGTACGACCAGTACCTGCAGGATGACCTGGCCGCATTCAAGCCGCGCAAGGGCCAGCGCTTCGAACACACCCAGTACGAAGCCAGCAAGATCACCATCACCCGGCGCCTGGCCGAGCGTGGCTACTTCGATGCCGACTACACCCAGCGCCAGGTGCAGGTCACCCGCGCGGAAAACGCTGCCGACATCGACCTGACCTGGGACAGCGGCCGCCGCTACAACATGGGCCCGGTGACGTTCGAACAGGACTACTTCGTCGACAAGCTGTTCGACCCGCTGGTGTACTGGGAACAGGGCAGCTACTTCCACGAAGGCAAGCTGGACCGCCTGCGCGAGTCGCTGACCAAGCTCGATTACTTCAGCGTGATCGACATCCAGCCGCGGCCCGACCAGGCCGATGAGAACGGCGAAGTGCCGGTGGACGTGAAGCTGACCCGGGCCAAGCGCACCATCTACACCTCGGGCCTGAGCTACGGCAGCGAGAGTGGCGCGGGTGTGCGCGGCGGCATCGAGCGGCGCTACGTGAACAGCCGCGGCCACAAGATGAACACCCAGCTGGACTATGCGCAGAAGCGCAAGAGCCTGACCAGCACCTACCGCGTGCCGGCGTTCAAGTGGCTCGATGGCTGGTACGGGTTCACCGCAAGTGCCTACGACGAGCAGACCGACTACATCGACCTGCGCAACTTCAAGCTGATCGCCAGCCGCAGCGGGCAGATCAACGAGTACTGGACCGCCATCGCCTCGATGAACGCCCTGCGCGAGCGCTGGCGCTACGCCTCGGGCACCGAGTTCACCAATGCGGTCTACAACACCTCGACCCTGGTGTACCCGCAGCTGGTCGCCGACTACGTCAACGTCGACGATCCGCTGTTCCCGCGCAGCGGCATCAGCGGCACCGCCACCCTGCGCGGCGGCATCGAGGGCGCCGGTTCGGATACCAGCTTCGTGCAGGCCAACGCGGTGCTGCGCTGGTACATCCCGGTGGGCCAGAGCGATCGCCTGATCCTGCGTGGTGAAGGCGGTACCACCTGGACCAGTGACCTGGTGGCGATGCCGCCGAGCCTGCGATACTTCGCCGGTGGCGACCGCAGCATCCGCGGCTATGCCTTCCGTGAAGTGGGCCCGCGCACGCCGGCCCCGGACAAGTACGCGCTCGGCGCGAAGAACCTGGTGGTCGGCTCGGCCGAGTACGAGCATTACTTCAAGGGTGGCCCGTGGGGCGCGGCGGTGTTCGTCGACACCGGCAGCGCGTTCGACAACACCATCGACCTGCATACCGGCGTGGGCTTCGGCGTGCGCTGGAAATCGCCGGTGGGGCCGGTGCGCGTGGACATCGCGCACGGCCTGAACAACCCTGATTCGCAGTTCCAGCTGTACCTGAACATCGGAGCGGACCTGTGAGCGCGCAGACCCCGGACACCCGCACTCCGCCGCCGCCGCGCGTGCGTTTCTACCGCCGCCGCCGTTTCTGGGCATGGTCGGGCGTGGGCGTGATCGGCCTGGTGCTGCTGGCACTGCTGGCCGTGTACTGGCTGCTGCAGACCGTGGCCGGCCGCGATGTGCTGCTGGCCCAGGTGGTGGCGCGCCTGCCGGTGGGCGCCAGCTTCACCTGGGACAAAGCGGACGGCCCGGTGGCCGGGCCGCTGACCATGTACAACGTCGATTTCCGCTACGACGACATCCACTTCCACGCCGAACGCGCGCACCTGGAGCCGGACCTGCGCCCGCTGCTGGGCCGCAAGCTGCAGCTGGACAAGCTGGAACTGACCAACGCCACGCTCAACCTGGCCAAGAGCGATGAGCCGTTCAAGCTGCCGTCGTGGCCCGATTCGCTGCCGCAGATCGAGATGCCGCTGGCGATCCAGGCCGATGTCATCGCCATCGATGGGTTCCGCATCAGCCAGGCCAACGAACCGGTGATCGACATCAGCCGCGTGCGCGGCGGCATCGAGATCGCCAATGGTGAATTCCAGGCCCGGCAGCTGGTCGTGGCCAGCGACATGGGCGATTTCACCGCGCAGGGCCGCTACATCCCGGCCAAGGATTACGACACCGACGTGACCGTGACGGCCGTGCTGCCGGCACCGCGTGGACGCACCGCCGCGACCCTGGGCCTGGTGGCGCGTGGCGACCTGGCGCACATGGAAGTGGCCGTGGCCGGCCGTGCACCGCAGCCGCTGAAGGCGATGCTGGTGTTCGACGGCCGCACCGACCCGACCTGGAATGCCACGGTCCGCAGCGACGAGCTGGACCTGGCACTGCTGTCGCCGGCGCTGGCGACCTCGGGCATCGCGCCGCTGGCGCTGGATTTCACCGCCTCAGGCAAGGGCGGCAACGCCAACCTGCACGGCCGGGTGAAGCAGGGCGAGCAGGAACTGGAGCTGGCACCGTCGGTGGTTTCGCTGCAGGACCAGGTGCTGAAGGTCTCGCCGTTGGTGGTGAAGGGCCTGGGCGGCGAAGCACGCCTGCAAGGCACTGCTGATTTCAGCCAGGAAGACCAGCAGAAACTCAATTTCTCGGTGATCGCGCAGAACCTGACCTGGGTGCCGGCGCCGGACCCGAACACCGCCGGCAGCGCACCGGTGCCGGTGACGCTGAAAGAAGCGCGCTTCGGCCTGGCCGGCACGCTGCAGGCCTGGGCCGCGATCGGCCGTGCCGACGTGCAGCGCGAGGAACAGAAGGCACAGCTGCGCTTCGACGTGCGTGGCAACGACAAGGCCGCACAGATCCACCAGCTGCAGGCACAGACCCCGGGCGGGCAGCTGCAGGTGGAAGGCCAGGTGGCCTGGTCGCCGCAGCTGGACTGGGATGCCAAGGCGACGCTGAAGGACTTCGACCCGGGCTATTTCGTGCCGGGCTGGAATGGGCGGCTGTCCGGCAACTTTGCCTCCAAGGGCCAGCAGCTGCCGCCGCCGGCCAATGCACCGGCCGGTACCACCGGCACGCTGCAGGCGACGGTGGACCTGCCGTCGCTGAAGGGCACGCTGCGCCAGCGCAACGTCGACGCGCAGGGCAAGTTCGCCCTGCAGGGCGAACAGGGCCAGGGCGAGCTGAAGCTGACCGTGGGCAGCAGCCGGGTGACCGCGTCGGGCAAGGTGGGTGACCGCCTGGACATCGACGCACGCTTCGAGCCGCTGCAGCTGAGCGATCTGCTGCCCGGCGCCGATGGCGGCCTGCGCGGCCAAGTGCAGGTGAAGGGCCCGCGCGATGCGCCGGACATCACCGCCGACCTGGTCGGCAACAACCTCAACTGGGATGGCTACGGCGCCGAAAGCCTGAGCATCAAGGGCCACCTGCCGTGGCGTGGCGACAGCGGCACGCTGGCCGTGCAGGGCCAGCAGGTCAACGCGGGCATGCTGCTGGAGCGCTTGAACGTGGATGCGCAGGGCAGTGTTTCCAACCTGCGCCTGGCCGCACAGACGCGCAACGAGATGGGCGCGATCGACCTGCAGGGCAGCGTGCGCCAGCAGGGCACGCAGTGGCGCGGGGAACTGGCCGCGCTGCGCATCGCACCGATGAAGGGCGATGCGTGGTCGCTGCGGGCGCCGGCGACCTTCGCCATCAACGGCGGCACCTACACGCTGTCCGAAGCCTGCCTGGCCACCACCGGCGGTGGTGCGCTGTGCGCGCAGGCCAACTGGCCGCGCGAGGGCGTGGTGGTGCGCAGTGACGCGCTGCCGCTGTCGCTGGTGCAGCCGTGGCTGCCGCCGCAGTCCGGCCGCCGCATCTACCTGCGTGGCGATGTCAGCCTGGACGCGCAGATCCGCCCGCGCGCCAATGCGTGGGAAGGCCACGTGGAAGTGCGCTCGAAGGAAGGCGGCGTGCGCCTGGGCGAGATCCGCAACGCCGGCACCGACAGCACCCGCGGCGAACTGGTGCGCTATGACCAGTTCTCGCTGAAGCTGGACATGACCCCGGCCAGCATCAAGGGCTACCTCGGCCTGGGCTTCCAGGGCAACGGCTTCGTCGATGCGAAGATGCAGACCGGCTGGGAGGCCAGCGCGCCGTTGAACGGCGAGCTCTACCTCAACATGTCGCGGCTGTACTGGCTGGAGCTGTTCTCGCCGGACATCGTGCGCCCCACCGGCCTGATCGAAGGCCACGTGAGCCTGCGCGGCACGCGCGGCCAGCCTTCGCTGGGGGGCGATGCCACGCTGAGCAACTTCAAGGGCGAGTTCCCGGCGCTGGGCCTGACCTTCGACCAGGGCAAGGGCAGCTTCGTGGCCCAGCCCGATGGCTCGGCCAAGATCACCGCGCAGGCCAATTCGGGCCAGGGCACGCTGTACGTCGACGGTGGCCTGTCCTGGTTCGGCGATGCGCAGCCGCTGCAGCTGAAGATCCACGGCGAGAACGTGCTGGTGTCCAATACCAGCGAACTGCGCATCGTCGCCAACCCCGATCTCGACTTCACCCTGGCCAAGGCGGCGATGGAGCTGCGCGGCACCGTCAACGTGCCCGAGGCCGATATCGACCTGGAGCGCCTGGACCGTGGCACCTCGGTGTCCGAGGACGTGGTGGTGCTGGACCCGGCCGACCCGGAGGAGTCGCGCACCTCGCCGCTGGACATGGACCTGACGGTGAGCCTGGGCGACAAGGTGAAGATGACCGGCTTCGGCCTGAAGGGCGGGCTGACCGGCAAGATGCAGGTGTGGGCCAAGCCCGGCCGCGAGATGACCGCCAACGGCGGGCTTGAGGTGAGCGGCCGCTACAAGGCCTATGGCCAGGACCTGACCATCACCCGCGGCAACCTCAACTGGAACTACAACGCCGTCTCCGATCCGCGCATCAACATCCGCGCCGAACGCCGCATCGGTGATGTCACCGCCGGCATCGACGTGACCGGGCGCGCGCAGCAGCCGCGCGCGGACGTGTGGTCGGACCCGGCGATGTCGCAGTCCGAAGCGCTGGCCTACCTGGTGCTGGGCCGCAGCCTGACCAACGCCAGTACCGACCAGACCCAGCAGGTCACCGCGGCCTCGGCGGCGCTGTCGGCCGGCAGCGGCCTGCTGGCCTCGCAGCTGGGCGCGAAACTGGGCCTGGACGATGCCGGCGTGAGCCAGTCGCGCGCGCTGGGCGGTTCGGTGATCGGTTTTGGCAAGTACATCTCGCCCAAGCTGTACGTCGGCTACGGCGTGTCGATGGTGGGCGCCGGTTCGGTGCTGACCCTGAAGTACCTGCTGCGCCGCGGCTTCGACGTGGAAGTGGAGTCGAGCACGGTGGAAAACCGCGGCTCGCTGAACTGGCGCCGCGAGAAATGACCCTGTCGCCGGCTGCGATCAACGGTTGAACCAGCGCAGTTGGTCGCGGTGGGCGTGCAGGTCCTTGGCCCAGTAGACCAGGGCCACCACCAGCGCGGGCACGATCAGCAGGATGGCGATCATCATGCCTGCGCCGCCGGCCTCCTCTCCGGCCGGCGCGCAGCGCTTCACGAAGCGCTGGCGGGCCATGCGCAGCACCACGGCGCTGTCCACCAGCAGCACGAGCAGCGCGGTGAAGGGAACCTCGGTGGTGCTGCGCAGTGCGAGGTGGAACGCACCCATCACCGCCGCGACCGCCAGCGGAATGGCCAGTATGCGCAGCCCCGGCAGGACCGTTGCAGCGTGCTCCGGCAGGGACTGCCAGCGCACGATCGCACGCAGCACCATGGAGCTGAGCCACAGCACCGGGGCCAGCAGCACCGCAACCGCGATGAGCAGCGCCGCGCGCTGGCCTCCGTCCAGCAGGCCATCGGACGAGGCGGGCAGCGGCCAGCTGGCGACCACGCCCCAGGTACAGAGCAGCCCCAGGGCCAGTGCCACCAGCAACGTGCGCAGGCCGCCGGCCTGCCAATGGATGGCGTCGCCCTCGCGCCCGAAGCGTGACCAGAACGCCACCTGCCCGGCATCCAGGCCCGGTGGCAGGCGCAGGTCGTGCCAGTAGCCCAGCGCCGCCAGCAGGTTGATCGCCTGGTGCGCGCGCGACGGCTGCAGGGTGCTCAGCAGGTTGCGCCAGGCCGGGCGCGGTTCGCGCAGGCTGGGCAGCACATCGCTGCCGGGCACCAGCAGGGTGTCGCTGATGCCTGAGTAGCGGACCGCCAGCGCACCCGCACCGTCCGGTGACAGCAGCCAGCGCTGTTCGCAGCGGCGCGCCACGGCATCGAGCCAGTGCATGTCCCAGCCCCGTACCGGGTCATCCCAGCCGAAGCACTCACCGAGCACGTCGAAGCGCGTGCGTGGCAGGGCGGGTTCGTTGCTCACCAGGTGCTGCAGCACGGCCTGGCCAATGAGACGCTTGCCGTGCAGCGACCACAGCTCCGGTTGCTGCTGCAGGGTCTGCCGCAGGAGCGCGTCATCGCCCTGTGCGGCCACCTCGACCAGCTGCGCGGCAACGGCATCGTGGTCCACCTCGTGCGTCGACGCCTGCGGCGCGCTGTGCCTGGGCGGTTCCACATCGCCGGCCAGCTGCGCCAACGCGGCCTGGTAGGCCTCGTGCAGCTGCTGGAACGCCACCGGATCATCTTCGGGCCGGGTGACCCGCAGCTGCCTGGCATAGGCGCGCTTGATGGCGCGCTCGTCAGCGTCGGCGTCCAGCCCCAGCCGTTGCATCCAATCACTCATGCCCACTGGCCTCGCACATTGCGCCAGCCATCCCACAGCCAGAGTACGAGCGTGGCGACCAGGGCCAGTTCGGCCACCACCACCATCATGACTGTCAGCTTCAGCAGCGGCAGCGCGGCCAGCAGCAGCCAGCCGTTGAAATGCACTTCCAGGCGGCTGCGCTTCCAGAAGCGCACCAGGGCCAGTACCAGCGCCGACCCCGCCAGTGCCGTGCCGGCCATGCGCAGATCCATGACGTGGATCAGCACCACGGCCATCACCGCCAGCAGCGGAATCAGCAGCAGGCGCGGGTAGCGCCCGCGTGGTGTGGCGGGTTCATCGCAGCTCTGCCAGCGCAGCAGCGTGTGCAGGGGCGGTGCCAGCGCGCCCAACACCGTCAGCGCGAGCAGCGCCCACAGTGCAAGCTCGGCGAAACGCTGCATGGGCCATGCGTCGGGCTCGCTGCTCTTCAGCACGCCATACCCCAGGATCAGGGCCGACAGGACGAGGCCACTGGCGATGCCGCGCAGCAGGCCCTGCAGGCCGCGCACCACGCTCATGCGGTCGCGCTGGCCGATGCGCAGCCAGAAGTCGACCTGCTGCGCGCGCAACGGTGCGGGTGCATCGGTGGCATCGTCGATGCACAGCACGTCCAGCGTGCGATTGAGGTCGCGCCCCCGCATCGGCGGCAGCGACGTCAGCAGGGCCTGCCAGGCCTTCCAGGGGCGTGACAACCAGGACAGGTGGTCGCGCGCGCCGGTGACGGTGGAAGGCAGCCCGTTCTGCCGCAGCAGCTCGGCCAGTCGCCCATGGTTGCGCGGCTGCACCACCCAGCTGCGATGCATCTGCAGGCGGTGCGCGTGCAGCGCATAGGGGTCGATGCCGCTGTGCAGATCATTCCAGCCGAAGGTCTCGACAAGCACTTCGCTGATGCCCATCGACAGCGGCGGGACGTGGTTGCACAGCTGGGCCAGCACCACCTCGCCGATCGCAGGCTTGCTGTACAGCGACCACAGCTCGGGCTGCTGCGCCAGCCAGTCGCGCAGCGGGCCAGGCTCCAGCTGCAAGGCCCGGGCCAGGATGCCGTGTCCGCTGGCGGCCACGTCCACGGTCTGTGGGGGCGGGGGTGGGGCATCGGCGAACGCCCTGTCCGCAGGTGCGGGTGCAGCTGCAGGCGCAGGTTCGAGCGCGGGTTCGGGTCCGCTGGCTACGTGGGCGCTGGCGGCGCTCGCTGCTTCCACTGGCACCGGCCGCTGCTGCACCCATGCAAGCGCGGCCTGGTAGGCCTCATGCAGGCGCTGGAACGCGGCCGGGTCATCGTCGGGGCGGGTCACCCTCAGGCGCTGCGCGTAGGCGCGCTTGATCGTGCGCTCGTCGGCGTCCTCGCCCAGCGCCAGCACCTCCAGGCCCCAGCTCATGCATCGCGCTCCAGCATGTCCAGCGCCTGGGACAGCTCGCGGCGCTGCTGCTCGATGTGGTGCAGGTCCTGGCCGTCCAGGGCATGGCGGAACTGCATCAGCCAGCCCTGCAGCGTGTCGCGGTCGTGGATGAATTCCTCGTACAGGCGCTCGGCGCGGGCCACCACGGCCAGGTTCTGCTGGGTGTCGCGCGGGTGGATCTTCAGGCCCTGCAGGGCCGCCAGGCGCTGCTGGATCTCGGTGGGCGACAGCAGGCCCGGGTTCTGCTCCAGGATCAGCTCATGGCGCAGGCCGCTGGCGTCCTCGGTGACTTCCACCTGCAGCAGGCCGTTGATGTCGTAGGTGAAGCGGGTGGTGACGCCGCGTTCCTCCAGCGGCCCGCGATGGGTGAGCGGCACGCGCAGTTCGCCCAGCTTGATGTTGCGGTCCACGGTCGGGCTTTCGCCCTGGTAGATGTCGATCACCACTTCGCGCTGCTGCTCCTGGATGGGGAAGAAGCGATCCTCGCGGCTGACCGGCACCACGCTGTTGCGCTGGATGATCGGGTGGAAATAGCCTCCGCGCGACTGCCCATCGGCGGTGCGGCGCGACACCTGGGTGCCCAGCGTGTAGGGGCAGACATCGGTCAGCACCACTTCGCGCAGGGCCTCGTCGCGACCCTTCAGGCCGGCGGCGACGGTGGCACCCAGGGCGATGGCGTGGTCGGGGTGGATATGGCGCAGCGGCAGCCGGCCGAACATGCGGGTGACCAGGCGGCTGACCATCGGCATGCGTACCGCGCCGCCGACCAGCACGATGTCGTCCAGTGCGTCCGGCTGCAGCCGCGCATCGCGGATGGCGCGCTCGATCGGGCCGCGCATGCGCTGCAGCAGGGGATCGCACAGCCGGGCGAATGCCGCCTCGTCCAGCGACCAGTGCAGCTTGCGCTCGCCCAGCGCCAGTTCCAGCGTGCTGCTGCCGCTGTGGCTCAGTTCGCGCTTGAACAGTTCCAGATGCCGCAGCAGCTGCGCCTTCTCGCTGGCGGCCAGCGTGGCCAGGTCCAGCCGCTGGTCGGCCAGCAGGGCGTCCAGCAGCACGCGCGAGAAATCCTCGCCGCCCAGGAAATTGTCACCGGCACTGGCATGGACTTCGACCACCCCGTCGAACAGCTCCAGGATCGAGACATCGAAGGTGCCGCCGCCCAGGTCCAGCACCAGCACGCGGCCTTCGCCCTCGCGCTGCTGCAGGCCATAGGCCAGCGCTGCTGCCGTGGGCTCGTTGATCAGGCGCTCGACGCGGATGCCGGCCAGTTCGCCGGCGCTGCGCGTTGCCTTGCGCTGCGCATCGGAGAAGTACGCCGGCACGCTGATCACCGCCTCTTCCACCTTCTGCCCGAGCGCGGCCTCGGCGTCGGCCAGCAGCGAGCGCAGCACCAGCGCCGACAGTTCCTCGGGCCGGAAGCTGCGGTCGCCCAGGCGGGTCTGCCGGTCGGTCCCCATCCAGCGCTTGAAGTTCGCCACGCTGTGCGCCGGATGGCTGACCAGGCGGTCGCGCGCCGGTTGCCCGACCAGCACCGCGCCATCGGCCAGGCTGACCACCGAGGGCGTCAGCAGCTCGCCGTGTGCATTGGGGAACAGCCGCCCGCCGCCTGCCTCGTAGATGCCCACCAGCGAATGGGTGGTGCCCAGGTCGATACCGACGATCATGCTGCTTCCCTGACTGCATGTGATGGAGCGCCGATTGTAGGCTGGTCGAGCGGCCGATGAACGCGCCGCCCCCAACCATCGGCCGTTGCCCCATCCGCCCCCAGCGGCTATGGTCCCGGGCTGTTCTGTACTGCCGGAAATGCCGATGCCTGCCCGTAAAACCCTTCCTGCCGCCCTGGCCCTGGGCCTGACCCTCGCTGCAGGCGCCCACGCCGATGAAGGCATGTGGATGCCAACCCAGCTGCCGGAGCTGGCCAAGCCGCTGCAGGCGGCCGGTTTCAAGGGCAACCCGGCCGAGCTGGCCAACGTCACCGCGCCGCCGCTGAGCGCGGTGGTGCGTGCCGGCGGTGGCACCGCCTCGTTCGTTTCCGCCGATGGCCTGCTGCTGACCAACCACCACGTGGCGATGGGCGTGATCCAGTACAACAGCTCGCCCGAGCACGACCTCATCAACGGCGGCTTCATCGCCCAGGGCCGTGCCGACGAGCGCCCGGCCAACCCGGACTTCCGCGTGCTGGTCACCGTCGGCTTCGACAAGGTGACCGACCAGGTGCTGGCCCAGGCCCGCGGCAAGACCGGCCGTGCCTACTTCGACGCCGTCGATGCGGCCAGCAAGCAGATCGTGGCCGAGTGCGAAAAGGACGGCAGCGTGCGCTGCTCGGTGGCCAACATGTACTACGGCACCGATTTCTACCGTATTGCCCAGCTGGAGCTGAGCGACGTGCGCCTGGTGTACGCACCGCCGCGCGCCATCGGCAACTACGGCGACGAGATCGACAACTTCATGTGGCCGCGCCACACCGGCGATTTCACCCTGCTGCGCGCCTACGTCGGCAAGGACGGCAAGCCGGCCGCCTACAGCAAGGACAACGTGCCCTACCAGGCGCCGGCGCACCTGCAGATGTCGGTGGAAGGCCCGAAGGAAGGCGATTACGCGATGCTGGCCGGTTACCCGGGCATCACCTACCGCCACCGCACCGCGGCTGAATTCGCCGGCCAGATCGACACCGTGCTGCCGCGCCGCGTCTCGGTGTTCCAGCAGATGATCGACACCATCGAGGCGGCCAGCGCCAACGATGTGCAGGCACGCACCCGCTACGCCTCGCAGCTGCAGTCGCTGAAGAACAACCGCAAGCGCGCCGCCGGCGAGCTGGAAGGCCTGCTGCGCAGCGATGCCAAGGCCCAGCGCGCTGCCGACGAAACCGCCATGCTGGCCGCCACCGACCGCAAGTACCAGGCCGACATCAAGGCGCTGCTGGCCAACCTGTCGCAGGGCGCGGCGGTGGGCGAGCGTGACCTGCTGCTGGACCAGATGGCCGCGCAGACCCAGCTGCTGCGCTCGGCCCTGCTGCTGGAACGCCTGCGCATCGAATCGGCCAAGCCGGACGCGCAGCGCGAAACCGGCTACCAGCAGCGCGACCAGGCGATGATCGAGGGCGTGCTCAAGCAGGTGCAGCGCCGCTACGCACCGGAGGTCGAGAAGGCCCTGCTGACCCGCCTGCTGACCCGCTACCAGCAGCTGCCGGACGCGCAGCGCGTGGCCGAGTTCGACGCCGCCTTCGGCCGCACCCCGGCCGAGCTGGCCAAGGCCCTGGATGGCCTGTACGCCGGCACCCAGCTGGGTGACGAGGCCCAGCGCCTGTCCCGCTTCGCCGCCGCCCGCGAAGGCAAGGCCCTGGCCGCCGATCCGCTGGTGGCCGTGGCCGGCCCGCTGGTGGCCGCGCAGCTGCGCATCGAGAACGAGAGCAAGACCCGCGAAGGCGAGCAGCTGCGCCTGCGCCCGGCCTACATGCAGGCGCTGTTCGCCTGGCGTGCCAAGCAGGGCCGCGCGGTGTACCCCGATGCCAACCGCACCCTGCGTATCAGCTACGGCAAGGTGGAGGCGCTGCATCCGCGTGACGGCGTGACCTATTCGCCGGTGACCACCGTGGCCGGCATCGTCGAAAAGAACACCAACGCCTACCCGTTCGATGCACCGAAGCCGCTGCTGGCCGCCATCGCCAAGGGCGATTTCGGCAGCACCGCCGACCCGGCGCTGAAGACCCAGACGGTCAACTTCCTGACCAACCTGGACACCACCGGCGGCAACTCCGGCTCGCCGGTGCTCAACGCCAAGGGTGAGCTGATCGGCCTGAACTTCGACAGCAACTGGGAATCGGTCAGCGCCAGCTGGTGGTTCGACCCGCGCTTCAAGCGTGCCGTGCACGTGGACATGCGCTACCTGCGCTGGCTGCTGGCCAAGGTCTACCCGGCGCCCGAGCTGCTGAAGGAAATGGGCGTGCCGGCCGAATAAGGCCGGTTGCCGGTGGGTGCCCATTGATTCCCGGTAGGTGCCCACCGTTGGTGGGCACGGACACCGTCCACCTCTTCTGGTGGGTGCCCACTGTTAGTGGGCACGGATGCCCCGTCACGACCAACGGTCGTGACCTACCAGAATGGCCAACGGTCGTGATCTACTGGCCCCTGTCCTGACGGAAACGCGCGCGTGGTCTCCAGCTGGATCCTGCTGCTGGTCTCGGTTGCCTATGCCGCGCTGCTGTTCGGCGTGGCGTGGTGGGGCGACCGCCGGCCGATGTACCCCGACCGTCCGTGGCTGCGGCCGGTCGTCTACAGCCTGGCGCTGGCCGTGTACTGCTCGTCGTGGACCTTCTACGGCGCGGTCGGTACCGCAGTGCGCCACGGCGTGGGCTACCTGCCCATCTACATCGGCCCGCTGCTGATGCTGCTGTTCGGCTGGCGCATCATCGAGCGCCTGGCGCTGGTGGCGCGCAGCCAGAACGTGGTGTCCATCGCCGATTTCATCTCCTCGCGATTCGGCCGCTCGCGGCGGCTGGCCGCGCTGGTGGCGATCATTGCCCTGATCGGCATCGTTCCGTACCTGGCCCTGCAGTACAAAGCAGTGGCGATGAGCCTGCAGGTGCTGACCGGCAACGCCGGCCCGACCGGCTACTTCACCGATCCGGCGCTGTACGTGGCCCTGCTGATGGCCCTGTTCGCGACCCTGTTCGGTACCCGCCAGGTCGATGCCACCGAGCACCACCACGGCATGATGCTGGCCATCGCCTTCGAATCGGTCATCAAGCTGCTGGCGATGCTCGCGGTGGGCGTGTTCGCCTACCTGTGGCTGAGCAACCGCACCGATGCGGTGGTGCAGTCGGTGCATACGCTGTTCACCGGCCTGCCGCCGGTGGGCTTCATCTCGCAGACGCTGCTCAGCTTCCTGGCCATCATCTGCCTGCCACGCCAGTTCCACGTGGCCGTGGTCGAGTGTGGCGATGTGCGCGACGTACGCCGCGCGCGCTGGATGTTCGGCAGCTACCTGGTGCTGATTTCGGCGATGGTGCTGCCGATCGCCACCGCCGGCGTGACCCTGTTCGGTACCGGCGGTACCGTGGCCGACGATTCGATGGTGCTGGCCCTGCCGCTGGCCGAAGGCCGCAACGCGCTGGCGCTGATCGCCTACGTGGGCGGTTTCTCGGCCGCCACAGGCATGGTCATCGTGGCCTCCATCGCGCTGGCCACCATGGTCAGCAACGACCTGGTGATGCCGGTGCTGCTGCGCCGCAGTGGCGACCACCAGGAGGCGGCCGACATGGCCTCGCGCGTGCTGTGGATCCGCCGCCTGGCCATCCTGCTGCTGGCCCTGATGGCCTACAGCTACTACCGCAGCAGCAGCAACGACAGCAGCCTCGCTTCGTACGGGCTGATGGCCTTCGCCGCCGTGGCGCAGTTTGCGCCGGGCCTGATCGGCGGCCTGTACTGGCGCGGCGCCAGCCGCCGGGGCGTCGAAGCGGGCATGGTGCTGGGCTTTGCCACCTGGATGTACACCCTGCTGCTGCCGGCGATGACCATGGCCGGCTGGGTGGATGCGACCTGGGTGCAGCACGGTCCGTTCGGCGTGGAATGGCTGCGCCCGCAGCAACTGTTCGGCATGACCGGCTGGGACCCGCTGACCCATGGCACGTTCTGGTCGCTGCTGGTCAACGCGGCCACGATGATGCTGGTGTCCGCGCGCTGGCGCCCCGGGGTGGACGAGCGCCTGCGCGCCGCGCCCTTCCTCGACCCCTACGCCGAACGCCCCTCGGTGGCGGGCGGCTGGCCCGGCCACGTGCACGTGGGCGACCTGCTGGCCCTGGCTTCGCGCGTGGTGGGTGAGCGCCACGCGCGGCGTTCGTTCTTCGAACAGGCACAGTCGCTGGGCCGCGAGCTGCAGTCCTCGGCACCGGCCGACCGGCCCTGGGTGCAGTTCACCGAGCGCCTGCTGGCCGCGTCGATCGGCGCCGCCTCCGCGCGCCTGCTGCTGACCAGCCTGCTGCGTGGCTCGGGCATGGACCTGGGCGAAGTGGTGGCGGTGCTGGACGAAGCGGGGCAGGAGCTGCGCTTCAACCGCGAGATCCTGTCCACCACGCTGGAAAACATCAGCGCCGGCGTCAGCGTGGTCGACCCGGACATGCGCCTGACGGCGTGGAACCGGCGCTACCAGGACATGTTCGGCTACCCCGACGGCATGCTCTACGTGGGCCGGCCGGTGGCCGACCTGATCCGCTACAACGCCGAACGCGGCGAGCTCGGCGAAGGCGACATCGAAGTGCAGATCAACCGCCGCATCGGTTACATGCGCGCCGGTTCACCACACGTGTTCGAACGCACGCGCAGCGATGGCAAGGTGATCGAGATGCGCGGCCAGGCGCTGCCCGGCGGCGGTTACGTGACCAGCTACAACGACATCACCGACTACAAGCACGCGGAAAAAGCACTGCTGGAAGCCAACGAAACGCTGGAACAACGCGTGGCCGAGCGCTCGCACGAAGCCGAGGTCGCGCAACAGTCGAAGACCCGCTTCCTCGCGGCGATCAGCCATGACGTGCTGCAGCCGCTGAATGCCGCGCGCCTGTTCGCTTCGGCATTGCGTGACAGCGACCATGTGAGCGACGAACAGAAGCACCTGGCCGAGCGTGTGGATGCCTCGCTGCGTGCGGCTGAGGAACTGCTGGATGGCCTGCTGGACGTGTCGCGGCTGGATGCCGGCGGCCTGCACCCGGTCATCGGCGAATTCGATGTGAGTGCGCTGATGCGCGAACTGGCCGCCCAGTACACGCCGGTGGCGGCCGGTCGTGGCCTGCGCCTGGACCTGTTCGCGCGTACCACCTGGGTACGCAGCGACCGCCGCCTGCTGCGCCGCGTGCTGCAGAACTTCCTTGCCAACGCGCTGCGCTACACGCGCCAGGGCCGCATCGTGCTGGCCGTGCGCCAGCGTGGCGACGAAGTGGAACTGCAGGTGTGGGATACCGGTCCGGGCATCCCCGAGCATCACATGCGCCAGATCTTCGAGGAGTTCCACCGCTACCAGCAGCCCTTCGACTGGGGCGAGCAGGGGCTGGGCCTGGGCCTGTCGATCTGCCAGCGCATCTCGCGCCTGCTCGATCACCGCCTCAACGCGCGCAGCCGGGTCGGCAGTGGTTCGATGTTCTCGATCATCCTGCCGCGCGTGGCGCCGTTGCCGGGCTACAGCGAGCCGCTGCTGCCCGCGCAGGCCGCCGCACCGCCGGTGCGCAGCGACTCGCTGGCCGGGCTGCGCGTGCTGTGCGTGGACAACGACGAGGAGATCCTCGATGGCATGCGTGCGCTGCTGGGCCGCTGGCAGGTGCAGGTGATCACCGCATCGACCGTGGACCAGGCGCTGGAGAAGGTGGCCGAACAACCGCAGGTGATGCTGGTGGACTACCACCTGCATGACCGCATGGATGGCCTGGACGCACTGGTGGCGCTACGCGAAGCGGCCGGCTACCCGTTGCCGGGCGCGCTGCTGACCGCCGATGGCCGCGATGAACTGAAGCGGATGGCACGCGAGCGTGGCTACCGCGTGCTGACCAAGCCGATCAAGCCGGCCTCGCTGCGCGCCTTCCTCGGCGCGCTGCGCGATGCGAGGTAGTGCCGGCCGCTGGCCGGCAACCACGCAATCCTCAACGTGTTACGCCACGCCGTGCAGGTGTTCGTACAGGATCGTCGAACCGATGATCACCAGGATCACGCCGCCGATGATCTCGGCACGCTTGCCGACCATGCCGCCCAGCACGCGGCCCAGCATGATGCCGGCGGTGACCATGGTCAGCGTGCACAGGCCGATGACCGCAGCCATCACGCCGATATGCACGTCCATGAACGCCAGGCCGATACCCACGGCCATGGCATCGATGCTGGTGGCGAAACCGGTCAGCGCCAGCTTCCAGAAACCGTGGTGCTGTGAGGGATCCTCATCCTCTTCGCCGCTGTCCGGGCGCACGCCGTTGATGATCATGTGCACGCCCAGCGCGACCAGCAGGCCGAAGGCGATCCAATGGTCGAACGCTTCGACGTACTGCAGGGCGGCGCGGCCGAGCAGCCAGCCGATGATGGGCGTGATCGCCTCGATGACGCCGAAGATGATGCCGGCACGGAGTGCATCGCGGAACACCGGCTTGCGCATGGCCGCACCCTTGCCGATCGCGGCAGCGAAGGCATCGGTGGACATGGCGAAACCGATCAGGAGGATCGAAACAGGAGACATTGGCGGCTGCTGAAGGTCGGGCAAGGACGGACGCACGGCTCGCGCTCGCGCCCAACCTGTCGTTGCGCGCGCGGGCCGCTGGTCTCGCCAACCATCATGGTTGTCCACGCCACGGCGCACTGGCCGAGTATGTTGACGTGGACGATTCCTGCGTAGGAATCCGGCTACTCCCCAAGGGGACGCGAAGCTTAGCACCGCGATCCGCGCGTGGCGCATTTGCGGGCAAACGCGCAGGCAGGGCTGGTTTGTATAGCGAAGGCTATACCGCGAGCACAGCGGCGCCTGGTAGTGCCGGCCGCTGGCCGGCAGGTGCGTCGGTAGAAGCGTGCCAAGCAAGCTTGGCAGCTACCAGAGCAGTTCCAGTGGTTCCAGGTGAATGCCGGCCAGCGGCCGGCACTACCGTCAGTCTTCTTCCGGCGGCAGCACGATGGCGTCGTCGTCGATCGCCAGCTTGCCGGCCATCAGCACGGCCTGGGTGCGGTTGGTCACGCCGAGCTTGCGCAGGATGGCGGTGACGTGGGCCTTGATCGTGGCTTCGGAGACGTTGAGGTCGTAGGCGATCTGCTTGTTCAAGCGGCCGGCGCCGAGCATCTGCAGCACGCGGAACTGCTGCGGGGTGAGCTCGCGCAGGCGCTGGCCGACCTCGCGTTCCTCGCTGCCGGTGGGCGGCACGTTGTGCGCTTCCGGCGGCGCCCACGTCTCGCCATCGAGGATGGTGCCCAGGGCATGCCCGATCGTGTCCGAGTCGGCCGACTTGGGAATGAAGCCGAGCGCGCCGTGGTCGAGCGCGCGGCGCATCACCGTGGCTTCTTCGCGTGCGGACACCACCACCACCGGCAGGTGCGGGTGCAGCGAGCGCATGTGCACCAGCGCGTTGAATCCCTGCGCGCCGGGCATGTTGAGGTCCATCAGGACCAGGTCGGCGTCGTTGTGCTGGTCGGCCAGGGCGTACAGCGCTTCCACGCTGTCGGCCTCGAACAGCTGCACGCCCGGGATGACCCGCTGCACGGCCCCTCGCAGGGCTTCACGGAACAACGGGTGGTCATCGGCAATCAGGAGGGTGGTCATGGTCGGGGGGGAACCGTGGGGAAAGCTGCATGGGGTCAGAGCCCTTTCCTGCCGGAAAAGGATCTGACCCCGGGTGATGCATCAGCGGACCTTGCGTTCGTCCACCAGCGACGCCACCACCGACGGATCGGCCAGGGTCGAGGTGTCGCCGAGCTGGTCCGGCGCGTTCTCGGCGATCTTGCGCAGGATGCGGCGCATGATCTTGCCCGAGCGGGTCTTGGGCAGGCCCGGCGCCCACTGCAGGTGGTCCGGCGTGGCGATGGGGCCGATCTCCTTGCGCACCCAAGCCACCAGCTCCTTGTGCAGCTCGTCGCTGGGGGTTTCATCGGCCACCAGGGTCACGTAGGCGTAGATGCCCTGGCCCTTGACGTCGTGCGGGAAGCCGACGACGGCCGCTTCGGCCACCTTCGGGTGCGAAACCAGTGCGCTCTCCACTTCGGCGGTGCCGATGCGGTGGCCGGACACGTTGATCACATCGTCCACGCGGCCGGTGATCCAGTAGTAGCCGTCTTCATCGCGGCGGCAACCGTCGCCGGTGAAGTAGCTGCCCGGGTAGGTGCGGAAATAGGTGTCGATGAAGCGCTGGTGGTCGCCGTAGACCGTGCGCATCTGGCCCGGCCAGGAATCACGGATGATCAGGTTGCCCTCGGTCGGGCCGTCCTGGATCTCGCCATCGGCATTGACCAGCGCCGGCTGCACGCCGAAGAAGGGCAGGGTGGCCGAACCCGGCTTGAGGTCCATCGCGCCGGCCAGCGGCGAGATCAGGATGCCGCCGGTCTCGGTCTGCCACCAGGTATCGACGATCGGGCAGCGGCTGTCGCCGACCACCTCGTAGTACCAGCGCCAGGCTTCGGGATTGATCGGCTCGCCGACGCTGCCGAGCAGGCGCAGCGACGCGCGCGACGTCTTCTTCACCGGCTCCTCGCCTTCGCGCATCAGTGCACGGATGGCGGTCGGGGCGGTGTAGAAGATGGTTACCTGGTGCTTGTCGATGACATTCCAGAAACGCGAGGTGTCCGGGTAGTTCGGCACGCCTTCGAACATCAGCGAGGTCGCGCCGTTGGCCAGCGGGCCGTACACGATGTAGCTGTGGCCGGTGACCCAGCCGACATCGGCGGTGCACCAGTAGATGTCGTCCTCGCGCAGGTCGAACACCGCTTCATGGGTGTAGGCCGCGTACAGCAGGTAGCCACCGGTGGTGTGCAGCACGCCCTTCGGCTTGCCGGTGGAACCGGAGGTGTAGAGGATGAACAACGGGTCTTCCGCGTTCATGCGTTCCGGCTCGCAGGTGGACGGCTGGCTGTCCACCACGTCGTGGAACCAGCGGTCGCGCGGGGCCTGCATGTCCACAGCGCCGCCGGTGTGGCGCACCACCAGCACGGTTTCGACGGTATTGGTGCCCGGCAGCTTCAGCGCGGCATCAACGTTGGCCTTCAGCGGGATCCTGCGGCCACCGCGCAGGCCCTCGTCGGCGGTGATGATCAGCTTGCTCTGGCAATCGCTGACACGGTCGGCGATCGAGTTCGGCGCGAAGCCACCGAACACCACCGAGTGGATGGCACCGATGCGCGCGCAGGCCAGCATGGCCACGGCGGCGTCGACGATCATCGGCAGGTAGATGGTGACCCGGTCGCCCTTCTTGACGCCCAGGTTGCGCAGCGCGTTGCCGAGGCGGCAGGTGCGCTCGTACAGCTCGCGATAGGTCACGTGCTGGGCCGGTGCGTCCGGACCGTCCGGTTCGAACAGCAGGGCGGTCTTGTCGCCGCGCTTCTCGAGCTGGCGGTCCAGGCAGTTCACGCTGGCGTTGAGCTCGCCGTCCTCGAACCACTTGATGCGGAAGTCGGCCAGGTCGTAGCTGACGTTCCTGATCGTGGTCGGCTTGCGCATCCAGTCCAGCCGTTCGGCGGCCTTGCCCCAGAACGCATCCGGGTCGGACACCGAAGCCTGGTACTGCTGCTGGTAAGACGTCTTGTCGATGCGTGCCTTGGCGGCGAACTGCGGATCGACGGGGTAGATATCAGCCATGGCACCCTCACTTGCACGTTGACTTTGTATGTGCGGTCGCAGCATCGCAGCGACCCTCCGCCACCAGTTTGCCCCATCCACCCCCGGTCGCGTCACCACGGCGCTTAGACCATGGTCGAAAGGCGGCGCTCTGCAGGCCCGGGTTCGACCAATGGCGAATACCGCTATACATAAACGCCCCGCAGTCTCGGCTCGACCGTGCCCCACGCGCGGCATCACCTTGCCACTTGGGAGAGAGGGCAACATGAGCCACCGTACGTTGAAAGCCGTGCGCAAACCTTTGGCGGCCTGCTTGCTGGTCGCCCTGGTCGCACCGGGCATGGCGTTTGCAGAGACCGCCAAAGAGAAAGCACTGGAAGCACGCGTCGCCGAACTGGAACGCCAGGTCCAGGCGCTGCTGTCCTCGCAGCAGCAACAGCAGACCCAGATCGTCCAGACCCAGCAGGCCGTGACCGATGTCCGCGCCGTGCAGGCCGAGCAGAAGCCGGTCGCACAGGTGCCGGCCGGCAAGCAGCCGATCCAGGTCACCACCATCACCCCGGGCGCCGCGCCGGGCACCACGGTCAAGATCGGCGGCTTCATCAAGGCCGATTTCCTGGCCACCCAGACCAGCGATGGCCAGCTGGCCGACGATGCCACCGGCCGCGCGCTGTACCTGCCGGGCCAGACCCCGGTGGCCGGCGCCGGCGGCTCGGGCAAGCGCTCGGACGTGGACTACAACGCCCACGCCAAGTTCTCGCGCTTCAACATCGGCATCGACAACGTCAGCGAGTCGGGCAACAAGTCCGGCGCGATGTTCGAGATGGACTTCTTCGGCAATTCGCTGGGCAACCAGACCGCCACCAACACCTACGGCGTGACCCTGCGCCATGCCTACATGTACTGGAACAACTGGCTGGCTGGCCAGACCTGGTCCAACTTCATGGATGCGGCGGCGCTGCCGGAAGCGGTCGACTTCGTCGGCCCGACCGATGGCGTGATCTTCGTCCGCCAGGCCCAGGTGCGTTACACGCAGGGCGGTTTCAGCGTCGCCCTGGAAAACCCGGAAACCACCACCCTCACCGGCATCCGCAACCCGGTCACCGGCGCGTGGACCAACGCCAGCGCCAACTCCGACCGTGGCAGCCTGCCCGACCTGACGATGCGTTACGGCTGGAAGGGTGACTGGGGCACCTTCGGCGTCGGCGGCATCGTCCGCCAGCTGAAGGTCGACAACCAGGCCACCAACGCGAAGGCCGACAAGGTGGCCGGCGGCCTGACCCTCGGCGGCAAGTGGGTAATGGGCGGCAATGATTCGCTGCACTACCAGCTGACCGGTGGCGAAGGCATCGCCCGTTACATCGGCCTGGGCGTTACTGCGGACACTGCCTACGACATTGCCCGCGACGAGCTCAACCCGACCGGCGTGCTGGCCGGCTACGTCGGCTGGCGCCATGCATTCACCCCGAAGCTGCGCACCAACCTGATCTACGCCCGCAGCGACTACGACAACGATGGCAGCCTGGGGCCGCTGGTCACCAAGAGCGTGCAGAGCATCCGCGGCAACATCTTCTACACGCCGATGCCCAAGGTCGATATCGGTGCCGAGTACATGTACGGCGTGCGTGAGATCGAGGACGGCCGCAAGGGCGACATCAACCGCGTGCAGTTCACCACGAAGTACAGCTTCTAAATAAGTGCCGACCAACGGTCGGCACCTACCAGAACACGGAGTCGACCAACGGTCGGCACCTACCGGGATTGCATGCCGACCAACGGTCGGCATCTACAGAGGGAAAACGTCTCATGTCCAGCACACCTGCACCGGCGAAAGCCGAACTCACCCAGGGACACAAGAAGGTCATCTTCGCGTCCAGCCTGGGTACTGTTTTCGAGTGGTATGACTTCTTCCTGTATGGCTCGCTCGCGGCCATCATCGCCAAGCAGTTCTTCAGTGGCGTCAACGAAACCACGGGCATGATCTTCGCCCTGCTGGCCTTCGCCGCCGGCTTCTTCGTGCGTCCGTTCGGCGCGGCCTTCTTCGGCAGCCTCGGCGATCGCATCGGCCGCAAGTACACCTTCCTGGTCACCATCCTCATCATGGGCATCTCGACCTTCCTGGTCGGCGTGCTGCCCAACTACGCCTCGATCGGTTTCGCCGCACCGGTGATCCTGATCGTGCTGCGCCTGGCCCAGGGCCTGGCGATGGGCGGTGAGTACGGTGGCGCGGCGACCTACGTGGCCGAACATGCCCCGGTAGACAAGCGCGGCCTGTACACCAGCTTCATCCAGTGCACTGCCACGCTCGGCCTGTTCATGTCGCTGCTGATCATCCTGGCCTGCCGTTACTTCCTGGGCAACGAAGCCTTCGAAGCCTGGGGCTGGCGCATTCCGTTCCTGGTCTCGATCGTGCTGCTGGGCATTTCGGTGTGGATCCGCCTGCAGCTGAGCGAATCGCCGCTGTTCCAGCAGATGAAGGCCGAAGGCAAGGGTTCCAAGACCCCGTTCCGTGACAGCCTGAAGGGCGGCAACCTGAAGCTGATGCTGCTGGTTCTGCTGGGTGCTGCGGCCGGCCAGGCCGTGGTGTGGTACGGCGGCCAGTTCTACGCGCTGTTCTTCCTGAGCAGCATGCTGAAGGTCGATGCCACCACCTCCTACCTGCTGATCGCCGCCGCGCTGGCGCTGGGCGTGCCGTTCTTCATCTTCTTCGGCTGGCTGTCCGACCGTATCGGCCGCAAGAAGATCATCCTGGCCGGCTGCCTGCTGGCTGCCGTCACCTACATCCCGATCTTCAAGGGCCTGACCCACTTCGCCAACCCGGCCATCGAAGAAGCCCGCAGCAGCTCGCCGGCCCTGGTCGTGGCTGATCCGAGCACCTGCTCGTTCCAGTTCGATCCGGTCGGCCTGCGCAAGTTCACCAGCTCCTGCGACGTGGCTACTGCCGCGCTGACCAAGGCGGGCGTGCCGTACGACGTGCAGCCGGCCGCTGCCGGTTCGCTGGCCATGGTGAACGTGGGCAGCGCCAGCGTCACCTCGTACGAGGCCGCCGGCCTGACCAAGGAAGAAGGCAAGGCCAAGGCCGATGCCTTCGGTGCCGAACTGAAGGGTGCACTGACCACGGCGGGCTATCCGGCCAAGGCCGATGGTTCGCGCATCAACATCGCCGGCACGATCTTCATGCTGTGGCTGCTGGTGCTGTACGTGACCATGGTCTACGGCCCGATCGCCGCCTACCTGGTTGAACTGTTCCCGACCCGCATCCGCTACACCTCGATGTCGCTGCCGTACCACATCGGCAACGGCTGGTTCGGCGGCTTCCTACCGGCGATCTCCTTTGCGCTGGTGGCCGGTACCGGCAACCTGTACTACGGCCTGTGGTACCCCATCATCATCGCGCTGATGTCGGTGGTGATTGGCGGCCTGTTCCTGCGTGAAACGAAGAACGTGGACATCACCAAGTAACCGGCGTGCCGACCAACGGTCGGCACCCACCGGAGTTTCAAGGGCCGCGGTGCAGACCGCGGCCTTTCTGTTTGTGGGGCGCCGGATCGCCTGACGGGAGGGTAGAGTCGACCGTTGGTCGACTATCGCGCGCAGCGCGGGGTTCATGCGTTCTGCGCCGACGGCAGTCGACTGACAGTCGACTCTACCCAGTCGATTCCACTCCCTGTCATGCGGTCATGACCGCCGTAGCTCGTATAGTCGGCCCATGACCACCACCGCCCCGGCCGACCTCCCCGCCATCCTGCACACCCTGCGCAGCGCCTGGCAGGCCCAGCGCCCCACGCTCGACCAGCGCGAAGCCGACCTGCGCCGCCTGCGCGAGGCGCTGAAGCCGCGCCTGGATGAAATGGCCCAGGCCATCGCCGAGGACTTCGGCCACCGTGCCCACGTTGAATCGAAGCTGGCCGATGGCATGAGCGTGCTGTCGGCCATCGACCACCTGCGCCGCCACCTGCGGCGCTGGTCGAAGCCGCAGCGCGTATCGGCCGGCTGGAAGCTGTGGCCGGCGCGCGCGCAGCTGCGGCCGACGCCGCTGGGCGTGGTCGGGGTGATTTCGCCCTGGAACTACCCAGTCACGCTGGCACTGGTACCGCTGGCCACGGCCATCGCCGCCGGCAACCACGTGCTGCTGAAACCCTCCGAGCACACCCCGCGCACCAGCGCGTTCCTGGCTGATCTGCTGGCCAGCGTGTTCCCGCGCGACCGCGTGGCGGTGGTGCAGGGCGGGGCGGACGTGGCTGCGGCGGTGTCCTCGCTGCCGCTGGACCATCTGTTGTTTACCGGCTCGACGGCAGTGGGGCGCAAGGTGATGGCCGCTGCTGCCGAGCATCTGGTGCCGGTCACGCTCGAGCTGGGCGGCAAGTCGCCGGCCATCGTCTGCCGTGATTTCCCGCTGGACAGTGCCGCCGCGCGGCTGGCCACCGGCAAGTGGTTCAACGCGGGCCAGACCTGCATCGCGCCGGACTACGTGCTGATCGACACCGCACGCCAGCGCGAGTTCGTGCAGGCGCTGCAGCAGCAGGTGCGCGAGCGCTACGGCGATTTCAGCGATGCCGGCGATTACACCCGCATCATCAACGAAGACCAGTACCAGCGACTGCAGGGTTATCTGGCACAGGCGCGCGAGCGTGGCGTGCCGGTGATTCCGCTGGCGCAGGTGGATGATGCGCGTGCCGACCGTGAGCGCCTGCTGGTGCCGACCGTGGTGCTGGATCCGCCGGACGACCTGGACCTGATGCGCGAGGAGATCTTCGGGCCGATCCTGCCGGTGCGCGCCTACCCGGATCTGCAGGCCGCGCTGGGCGACGTGCTGTCCCGCGACCGGCCGCTGGCGCTGTATCCCTTCAGCCATGACACGGCCACGGTGGAGCGCATCCTCGGCCAGGTGGTGGCCGGCGGGGTGACAGTCAACGACACGCTGCTGCACTTCGCCGCCGATGGCCTGCCGTTTGGCGGGGTGGGGGCCAGCGGCATGGGCGCGTACCACGGCCGGGCCGGGTTCGATGCGATGAGCAAGCGGCTGCCGGTGCTGTGGCAGTCGCGCTGGGCGGCCAGCGACCGGCTGCGGCCGCCGTATTCGAAGATTGCCGGGTTGTTGAAGCTGCTGGTGCGGTAGTGCCGGCAGCTGGCCGGCAGATGCAGGGTCTCGCCGAACGTTCATGGGGTTGCCGGCCAGCGGCCGGCACTACCGGGCCAGCCCACCCGGGTAGAATGGCCCCATGAAAATCGCCTCGTGGAACGTCAATTCGCTCAATGTCCGCCTGCCGCACCTGGAGCAGTGGCTCAAGGAGTTCGGCCCGGACATCGTCGGTATCCAGGAAACCAAGCTGGAGGACCACAAGTTCCCCGATTCGGCGCTGATCGCCGCCGGTTACCGCAGCGTGTTCGCCGGGCAGAAGACCTACAACGGCGTGGCCCTGCTGTCGCGTGAGCCGGCGCAGGACGTGCAGATCGGCATCCCCGGCTTCGAGGACGAGCAGAAGCGCGTCATCGCCGGTACCTTCGGCGACCTGCGGGTGATCAACCTGTACGTGGTCAACGGCCAGGACATCGGCACCGACAAGTACGACTACAAGCTGCGCTGGCTGGAAGCGGTGCATGCCTGGATCGCGCAGGAACTGCAGCGCCATCCGAAGCTGATCGTGATGGGCGACTTCAACATCGCCCCGGATGCGCGCGACGTGCACGACCCGGAGGTCTGGAACGAGAACCACATCCTGACCTCCACCGCCGAGCGCGGCGCGCTGGAAAAGCTGCTGCAGCTGGGCCTGCACGATGGTTTCCGCCTGCACAACGACGAGGCCGGGGTGTTCAGCTGGTGGGACTACCGCGCGGCCGGCTTCCGCCGCAACCTGGGCCTGCGCATCGACCTGACGCTGGTCTCCGACGCACTGAAGGCCAGTGCCGTGGCATCGGGCATCGACCGCGAGCCGCGCACCTGGGAGCGCCCGAGCGACCATGCGCCGGCGTGGGTGGAGATCGGTTGATGCGGTAGCGCCGGGCCATGCCCGGCGAGCGCAGCGGCGGCCGGGAGACGCCGGGCATGGCCCGGCGCTACCGTTCAGATCAGCGGATGCTCTTGCGGGTGAACAGGTTGACGATGGCCAGCAGGATCACCGCACCGATCAGCGAGAACAGGAACGTGCGCAGGGTGATGGCCTCGTTGATGCCGCCGCCGAACAGCCAGCCGCTGATCAGCGCGCCGACGATGCCCACCACGACGTTGAGGATGATGCCCTGCTGGGCGTCGCGGCGCATGATGATGCTGGCCAGCCAGCCAACGATGCCGCCAACGATCAGCCAGATGATGATGCCCATGAACGTGACCTCGGGAAGGGGAAGGGACGAGCGCCAGTTGACGCGCAGCGCTGTGAACCCGTCGTGCAATCCCGTGACGGGCGCGTGCGGATGAGCCTGCCTGCCACCTTGGACGGCCCCTGGCGCTTCGGCCCGGTGACGGTCTGGCGCTGCCCGCACGTGCCCGGCCAGCGCGGTGAGCCGCAGGCCCGGCAGGTGCTGGCACAGGCCCTGGGCGGTGAACCGGGTGACCTGCCGCTGGTGCGCGACGACAAGGGCCGGCCAGAGCTGGCCGGCGCGCTGGCCCACTACGGCACCGGCTGGAGCCACAGCGGCGAGGTGCTGCTGGTGGCACTGGGCGAGGGCGTGCGGCTGGGCGTGGACCTGGAACTGCTGCGGCCGCGCCCGCGCCTGCTGGAAATCATCCAGCGCTTCTTCCACCCCGATGAGGTGGCATGGCTGCAGGGGCTGCCGGCCGACGCGCGCGAACACTGGTTCTTCCGCGTGTGGTGCGCCAAGGAAGCGCTGCTCAAGGCGCATGGCCAGGGCATCTCCTTCGGCCTGCACCGGCTGCAGCTGGCGCCCGGTGCCGATGGTGCCCTGCACCTGCGCTGGTGCGACGCCGAACTGGGCCAGGCCGAGCGCTGGCACCTGCACGAATGGCAGGCCAGCGGCCAGTTCCGCGCGGCATTGGCCTGGTATCCGCATTGAAGCGGCGAACCGGCGGGCAAAACCGGCGATAATGACGGCATGAGCGAACACGATCTTCCCGCCGGCGTGGTCTCCACGCTGGAACAGGGCCTGGCCAGCATGGGCCTGGCGGCCGCATTGGCGCCGCCGCTGCTGCGCTACCTGGCGCTGCTGCACCGCTGGAACGGCACCTACAACCTCACCGCCATCCGCGATCCGCAGGAAATGGTCACCCGCCATCTGCTCGATTCGCTGGCGATGCAGCCGTTCGTGGCCGATGGCAGCCTTGCCGATCTTGGTACCGGCCCCGGGCTGCCAGGCATCCCGCTGGCCATTGCCTGCCCGGGCCTGCAGGTCACCCTGGTGGAGAGCAACGGCAAGAAGGCGCGCTTCATGCGCGAAGCCGTGCGCCAGCTGGGCCTGGCCAATGCACGCGTGGCCGAATCGCGCGCCGAGGCGCTGGACGAAGCCGGCCGCTACGACCAGCTGACCGCGCGCGCGATGGATACCCTGGCCGGCATCGTCCGCGTCGGTGGCCATCTGCTGCGGCCCGGTGGCGTGCTGCTGGCCATGAAGGGCGTCTACCCGCATGACGAGATCGCGGCCCTGCCGGCAGGCTGGCAGGTGCGCGAGGTGACCCCGCTGAGCGTGCCCGGCCTGGCCGGCGAACGCCATCTGGTCACTGTTGCAGGCCCCTGAACCCCGCCGCCGGCCCTTTGCGAAACAAGGGGTTGGCGATCCATGATTTCCGCACGGGGCCGGTTGTACGCATAATGACCGGTCCCAGCACACGTCGACGAGGCACACCCGCATGGCCCGCATCATCGCCATCGCCAACCAGAAGGGTGGCGTCGGCAAGACCACGACCGCCGTCAACCTGGCCGCTTCCCTGGCCAACGCACCCAAGCGCGTGCTGTTGGTCGACCTGGATTCGCAGGGCAACGCGACCATGGGCAGTGGCGTGGACAAGCGCGAGCTGGTCTCCTCCACCTACGATCTGCTGCTGGGCGAAGCCAAGGCAGCCGACGTGCGCGTGGCCACCGCTGAGGGCTACGACCTGCTGCCGGGCAACATCGACCTGACCGCGGCCGAGATCCAGCTGATGGCGCAGGAAGAGCGCGAGCAGCGCCTGAAGCGCGCGCTGGCGCCGATCCGCGAAGAGTACGACTACATCCTGATCGACTGCCCGCCGGCGCTGTCGCTGCTGACGCTCAACGCGCTGGCCGCCGCCGATTCGGTGCTGGTGCCCATGCAGTGCGAGTACTACGCGCTGGAAGGCCTGAGCGCGCTGGTGGAAACCATCGAAGCGCTGCGCACCAACCTCAACCCGGTGCTGGAGATCGAGGGCGTGCTGCGCACCATGTTCGACGTGCGCAACAACCTCGCCAATGCCGTGTCGGCGGAGCTGACCGAGCACTTCGGTGACCGCGTGTTCCGCACCATCGTGCCGCGCAACGTGCGCCTGGCCGAGGCCCCCAGCCACGGCCAGAGCATCGTCGGCTACGACCGCGCCTCGCGCGGTGGCGTGGCCTACCTGGGCCTGGCCGGCGAGATCATCCGCCGCAACAACGAACGCAACAAGGCCGGCAAGGCCGTGGAGACCGCCTGATGACCAGCAAGCCTGCCGCCAAGAAGCGAGGCCTCGGCCGCGGACTGGACGCCCTGCTGGGCCCCAAGGGCGCAGCCAGCCAGGTGCAGGCCACCACTGCGGTCATCGAACCCCTGCCGGGTGAAGTGCTGCGCAAGCTGGCCGTGGGCCAGCTGCAGCCGGGCAAGTACCAGCCGCGCCGCGAGATGGACGAAGGCAAGCTCTCCGAGCTGGCCGATTCGATCAAGTCGCAGGGCGTGATCCAGCCGATCCTGGTGCGCCAGCTGCCGGCGGGCAACTACGAAATCGTCGCCGGTGAGCGCCGCTGGCGTGCATCGCAGCTGGCCGGGCTGGACGAAGTGCCGGTGGTGGTGCGCGAGCTGGAAGACCGCACCGTCATCGCGATGGCGCTGATCGAGAACATCCAGCGCGAAGACCTCAATCCGCTGGAAGAAGCCGAAGCGCTGCAGCGCCTCATCAGCGAATTCACCCTGACCCACGCCGAGGCCGCCGAGGCCGTCGGCCGCTCGCGCGCGGCGGTGTCCAACCTGCTGCGCCTGCTGGAGCTGCCGGTGGCCATCCGCCTGCTGCTGGAAACCCGCCGCCTGGAAATGGGCCACGCCCGTGCACTGCTGACCCTGGCCCCGGAACTGGCGGGCAAGCTGGCGCAGGAAGCGGCCGATGAAGGCTGGTCGGTGCGTGAGGTCGAGCGCCGTGCGCAGGCCTTCGCTGCCGGCAAGGTGCCGAGCAACCGCCCGGTGGCCACGCCGAAGGTGCAGCAGGCCGACATCGCCTCGCTGGAAACCGAGCTGTCCGAATCGCTGGGCACCAAGGTGGCCATCAACCACGGCCGCGGCGGCAAGGGCAAGCTGATCATCCACTACACCGATCTGGACACGCTGGACGGCGTGCTGGAAAAGCTGCGCACCCGCCAGGGCTGAGCGCGGCATCGCTGCAACCGCGCGCGGCAGGAAGCGCGCACGCCGCGGGACGGCCCTGTGCCGCGGCTCATCCAGGGAGCAGGAATGAGCACTGAGATCGACGACGTCAGCCCGGGTGGCAGCCCGATCCTGCGCCACCGCCGGGAGAAGGACTTCACCCCGGCCCGGGGCGACTCGCACATCGAGGCCATCAGCGCGCACATCGAGTGCCATCTGGGCCCGATTTCCTGCGTATTCCACGAAATCATCTCCGACCTCGTGCACATCGACGTGCATGTGGTGCCGGCCAGCGAACGCTTCCCTTACCTGCGCCTGGTAACGTCGGGCATGAGCGACCTGCCCATGGCCACGCCCGAAGAGGTGGAGGTGCCGCGGTACATGGAACTGATGGTGACACTGCCGGCCGACTGGCCGATCACCCAGGATGCCTTCGGGGACGAGCGCCATTACTGGCCGGTGCGCCTGCTGAAGACGCTGGCGCGCCTGCCGCACGAGTACGACACCTGGCTCGGCTTCGGCCACACCATTCCCAACGGCCACCCGGCCGAGCCGTACGCCCCCGGCGTGGGCTTCGACGGCGCGATCGTGCTGCCGCCGGTGACCACCCCCGAGGGCTTCGACACGCTGCAGCTGGACGACGGCAGGACCATCGTGTTCATGTCCATCGTCCCGCTGTACCCGGAAGAGATGGACCTGAAGCTGCGGAAGGACACCGAGACCCTGTTGGACCGTTTCGATGCGAAGAACATCCAGGATGTGATCGTGCCGGGCCGGGTCAACGTCGCCAGGAAGCGCTTCGGTTTCTTCTGAGACCGGTAACATCCACCGTCTGAACTTCGTTGCAGAGCCTTTGCCATGACCATCCTGCTTACCGGCGCTGCCGGCTTCATCGGTGCCTACACCGCCCGCGCGCTGCTGGAGGCCGGCCAGGCCGTGGTCGGCCTGGACAATTTCAACGACTACTACGACCCGCAGATCAAGCGCGACCGCGTGGCCGCGCTGTGCCCGGGCCTGGACCTGCGCACCCTGGACCTGACCGACCAGCAGGGCCTGGCCGCGCTGTTCGATGAAGTGAAGCCGACCGCGGTGATCCACCTGGCCGCGCAGGCCGGCGTGCGCTATTCGCTGGAAAACCCGCACGCCTACGTCGACAGCAACCTGGTCGGCTTCGTCAACATGCTCGAGCTGTGCCGCCATCGCGGCGTGCAGCACCTGGTCTACGCGTCCAGCAGTTCGGTGTATGGCGACTCGGCCACGCCCCCGTTCTCCGAGGACCAGCGCGTGGACCAGCCGCGCTCGCTGTATGCGGCCACCAAGGCCGCCAACGAGCTGATGGCCTACACCTACGCGCAGCTGTACGGCCTGCACTCCACCGGCCTGCGCTTCTTCACCGTGTATGGCCCGTGGGGCCGTCCGGACATGGCGCCGCTGCTGTTCTCGCGCGCGGTGCTGGCCGGGCGGCCGATCGATGTGTTCAACGAAGGGCGCATGCAGCGTGATTTCACACATGTTTCCGACATTGTTTCGGGCATCCTCGGCGCCCTCGCGAACCCCAGCACCGAAACCGTGCCGCACCGGGTGTTCAACCTCGGCAACCATACGCCGGTCGAGCTGGAGCGCTTCATCAGCGTGATCGAGCAGGCCGCCGGCCGCCCCGCGCAGAAGGTCTACAAGCCGATGCAGCCGGGCGACATGGTGCGCACGATGGCGGACACCCGTCGCGCCCATGACGCCTTCGGCTTCGACGCGGTCACCCCGATCGAGCAGGGCCTGCCGCCGGTGGTGCAGTGGTGCCGCGAGTATTTTGGTGATCGTGCCTGAGGACGGACCCTCACACAGCCGGATTCATCTTCGGATAACCTCGGCTTCGGAGAATGCGCGGTCTTTGTATCCCTGCTGGCCGAGTGACCCATGAGCCAACCCGAGCTTTCCGTTGTCGTCCCGGTGTTCAACGAGCGCGACAATGTCGCGCCCCTCGTCGGGGAGATCGTGGCCGCACTGCGCGGCCAGGTGCCGTTTGAGATCGTCTACGTGGACGACCATTCGCGCGACGACAGCCTGGCTGTGCTGCAGGGCCTGAAAGCCAGCACGCCCGAGCTGCGCGTGCTGCACCATGTCAGCCAGAGCGGGCAGAGCACCGCCGTACGCACCGGCGTGCGCAACGCCCGCGCCCCCTGGATCGCGACCCTTGATGGCGACGGCCAGAACGATCCGGCCGATATTCCCAAGCTGCTGGCCGCACGGCAGAGCGCCGATGCGCAGGTGAAGCTGTTCGCCGGCTGGCGCGTCAACCGCCAGGACAGCGGCAGCAAGCGCTGGGCCAGCAAGTGGGCCAACGCGATCCGCGCGCGCATGCTGCGCGACGATACGCCCGACACCGGTTGCGGCATCAAGCTGTTCGAGCGCGAGGCCTTCCTCGACCTGCCGTACTTCGACCACATGCACCGCTACCTGCCGGCGCTGATGCAGCGTGCCGGCTGGAAGACCACCAGCGTGCCGGTCAACCACCGCCACCGCACTGCCGGCGTATCCAAGTACAACAACCTTGGCCGCGCCCTGGTCGGCATCCGCGACCTGCGCGGCGTGGCATGGCTGATCACCCGCAGCAAGCGCACGGCGGTGGAGGAGCGTTGATGGACCTGGAACTGCACTGGCTCGACCAGCCGCTGACCTGGTTGTACTGGACCGGCCTGCACGTGACCGGCTGGAAGCTGATCGGCTATACCGGCGCGCTGATGTTCGGCGGCCGCTGGCTGGTGCAGTTCGTGGCCTCCAAGCGCGCCGGCAAGCCGGTCATCCCGCGCCTGTTCTGGTACATGAGCGTGGTCGGCAGCCTGATGACGCTGAGCTATTTCCTGTTCTCGGCCAAGCAGGATTCGGTGGGCGTGCTGCAGAACCTGTTCCCCGCGTTCACGGCGTTGTACAGCCTGCACCTGGACATCCAGCACCGCGGCTGGAAGCGGGACAAGGCCGGCCACTGAGAGGCCGGTAGCGCCGGGCCATGCCCGGCGGATGCATCCGTTTCCGCGCTGCCCGCCACCACGCGCCTGCGGCGCGTGCGCGCTGTGGGTAGAGTCGACTGTCAGTCGACTTCCGCGCGGAGCGCGAGGTTTGCCGGACCTGGTGGAAAGAGCAGCCGACTAACAGTCGGCTCTACCGCGCGCCTGCGGCGCTGGGGTCCCGGCCTGCGGCCGGTCCCCGGTCCTGCCTGCGTAGCAGGCAGGACCTTCGTCCCATGCCACAGGCGGTGCGCGGTGCGATGATCGGGATCTGCCTTCCCGGGAACCTGTGCTCGTGAAAACCCGCCTTGCCGTTGCTCTGCTGATTGCCCTGTCCGCCCCTGCGGTCGCCCTCGCTGCCCCGCCTGCCGTCGCTCCGGCCAGCATGGCCACCGGATCGGCAGCCGATGCCGCCTTCCGTGCCCTGTACGAGAAGGAGTGGACGTGGCGCCAGGACGGCGGCGGCGAAGCCAGCGAGGACGAGGATGCACCGGCCAACGCCACCCGCATGCCCGATGTCGGTCCGGCCGCCCAGCAGGCCCGCCTGAAGGTCTGGGACGAAACCCTGGCCGCGCTGAAGAAGATCGACCCGAAGGCCCTGTCGGCCGACAACCAGGTCAACTACGCGATCTACCGCGACCAGGTCTTCAACCTGGCCGAAGCGACGCGCCTGCGCACCTACGAGATGCCGTTCAATTCGGATTCCTCGTTCTGGTCCAACCTGTCCTTCATGGCCCGGCGCGAGATGAAGACCGCGCAGGACTACCGCAACTACATCGCCCGCCTGAACGATGTGCCGCGCTACTTCGGCCAGCAGACCGACAACATGCGCGCTGGCCTCAAGCGCGGTTTCAGCGTGCCGCGCGCGGTGCTGGACGGCCGCGAGGTCTCCATCGCCACCGTCGCCGAACTGAAGGACCCGACCACATCGCCGCTGTATGCGCCGTTCAAGAAGCTGCCGGCGAGCATTCCCGCCGCCGAACAGGCCACCCTGCGCGAACAGGCTGCGGCGGCCATCAGCGGCAAGGTGGTGCCGGCCTTCCAGCAGCTGCGCACCTTCTTCGTCAGCGAATACGTGCCGCAGGCGCGCACCACGCTGGCGGCCGAGGCCATGCCCGGTGGCAAGGCCTTCTACAAGCAGCAGATCCACGAATACACCACGCTGGACCTGTCGCCCGAGGAGATCCACCGCATCGGCCTGGGCGAAGTGGCGCGCATCCAGAAGGAGATGAACGACATCATCCAGCAGGTGCAGTTCAAGGGCAGCTTCGCCGAATTCCTGACCTTCCTGCGCACCGATCCGCAGTTCTACGCCAAGACCCCGGAAGAGCTGCTGTCGCGCGCCGCGTGGATCTCCAAGCGCGCCGATGGCCAGCTCGGCCGGTTCATGACCCTGCCGCGTGCCCGCTTCACCATCGTGCCGGTGCCGCCGGACATCGCCCCGTTCTGGACCGCCGGCCGCGGCGGCATGGGCACCTATTGGGTCAATACCTACGACCTGCCGTCGCGCCCGCTGTACAACCTGCCGGCGCTGACCCTGCATGAGTCCGATCCGGGCCATGCGCTGCAGGGTGCGATCGCCTCCGAGCAGAAGGACCTGCCCGAGTTCCGCCGCAACGCCTACATCTCCGCCTATGGCGAAGGCTGGGCGCTGTACTGCGAGAAGCTGGGCGTGGAAATGGGCATCTACGAAACCCCGTACGAGGATTTCGGCCGCCTGACCTACGAAATGTGGCGCGCCGCGCGCCTGGTCATCGACACCGGCGTGCACAGCAAGGGCTGGACCCGCGCGCAGGCCATCGCCTACCTGCGCGACCACACTGCGCTGAGCGAGCATGAAGTGACCACCGAAGTGGACCGCTACATCTCCTGGCCGGGTCAGGCGCTGAGCTACAAGCTGGGCGAGATCGCCATCGTGCGCCTGCGCGCGCAGGCCGAGAAGGAACTGGGCGACAGGTTCGACATCAAGGCCTTCCACGACGTGATCCTGAAGCAGGGCTCGGTGCCGCTGCCGGTGCTGGAACAGCAGATCCAGGCGTACATCGCCGAGCGGAAGAAGGCCTGAGACGACGCGTCGCCGGGCATGGCCCGGCGCTACCGTAACGCGCGGTGGTAGCGCCGGGCCATGCCCGGCGAGCGCGAAGCGCGGCAGACGGGGTCGGATCGCAGGATCCGACCCCGTCGTCTTTCAGCCCACCACCCGCGGCTTCACCACCCGCGCAGCAAACGTCGGCAGCACCAGCAGGGTCAGCACGGTGGCGGTGATCAGGCCGCCGATCACCACCGTCGCCAGCGGCTTCTGCACCTCCGCACCGGAACCGCTGGCGATGGCCATCGGAATGAAGCCGACGATGGCCACCAGCGCCGTGGTCAGCACCGCGCGGATGCGGCTGGCGGCACCATTGATGGCCGCCTGCATCGGCAGGTCACCACCCTCCAGCCGCTCGCGGATCGCCTGCATCAGCACCAGGCCGTTCAAGGTGGCCACGCCGGAGACGGCGATGAAGCCCACTGCCGCCGACACCGAGAACGGCATGCCACGCAGCAGCAGGGCGAGGATGCCGCCGACCAGTGCCAGCGGCACGCAGCTGAACACCAGAAGAGCTTCCTTGCCGCTGCGCAGGGACATGAACAGCAGGCTGCCGATCAGCAGGAA
Source organism: Stenotrophomonas sp. ZAC14D1_NAIMI4_1 (assembly GCF_003086775.1). Taxonomy (NCBI): domain Bacteria; kingdom Pseudomonadati; phylum Pseudomonadota; class Gammaproteobacteria; order Lysobacterales; family Lysobacteraceae; genus Stenotrophomonas; species Stenotrophomonas sp. ZAC14D1_NAIMI4_1. Next base: position 4,588,159 of record NZ_CP026001.1, on the reverse strand, counting down.
CACCACCGGCACCACCGTCGCCAGCCGCTTCTCCGCGCGCTGCAGGTTCTCGAACTGGCCGCCCCAGCTCAGGTACGCACCCGGCGGCAGCGCAACGTCGGCCACCGCCGCCTGCGCTTCGCCGACGAAGCCACCCAGGTCGCGGCCGCGCACGTTGGCCTGCACCACCACGCGGCGGCTGCCATTGTTGCGGCTGATCTGGTTGGGTCCCTCGCTGACGCTGATGCGTGCCAGCGAGGACAACGGCACCACCAGGCCTGCAGGCGTGGCGATCGGCAGCGAGGCCAGCTGGTCAGGATCATTGCGTGCAGCATCGTCCAGGCGCACCACCACATCGAAGCGGCGGTCGCCTTCGAAGATCCGGCCGGCCGCGGTGCCGCCGATGCCGGTGGACAGCGCGTCACTCACGTCCGCCGCAGTCAGCCCGTATTGCGCGGCCGCGGCGTGGTCGATCTTGACGTTGAGCGTCGGCAGGCCGGAAATCTGCTCGACCCGCACATCGGCCGCACCCTGCACCGCACGCAGCTTGAGTGCGACCTGGTCGGCTACCTTCTGCAGTTCTGCGAAATCATCGCCGTAGATCATCACCGCCAGATCGGTACGCACGCCGGAAATCAGTTCGTTGAAGCGCAGTTCGATCGGCTGGCTGAACTCGAAGCTGTTACCCAGCTGCTGTCCGGCCAGTTTCTCGAAGCGCGCCACCAGTGCGTCTTTGCCCAGCTTCGGATCGGGCCAGTCCTTGCGCGGCTTCAGCACGATCACGCTGTCGGAGATGTTGGTCGGCATCGGGTCGATGGCCGCCTCGGCGGTACCGGTACGCGAGAACACGGTTTCCACTTCCGGTTGCTGGGCAATCGCCTTTTCCAGCGCCAGTTGCATGGCCAGTGACTGCTCCAGCGAGGCGGACGGTACGCGCAGGGCCTGCATCGCCACGTTGCCTTCGTCCAGGGTCGGCATGAATTCGCGGCCCAGCAGCGAGAACGAACCGATGCCCACCACCACCATCATCACCGCACCGGCCAGCACCGTGCGCGGATGCGCGACAGCCTTGCGCACCACCGGTTCGATGCGCGCACGCAGCACGCGGATCAGCCTGGTTTCGTGCTCGCCGTCGTCCGCATGCGCATCGCTGTCCTTCGCCTTCGGCTCGCGCACCAGCAGCGCGGCCATCGCCGGCACGAAGGTGAAGGAGAAGATGAAGGCACCGACCAGGGCCAGCATGAAGGTCGCTGCCATCGGGTGGAACGTCTTGCCCTCCACGCCTTCCAGGGTGAGGATCGGTGCGAACACCAGCAGGATGATCAACTGGCCGAACGCCGCCGGCCGCGCCATCTTTATTGCCGAATCGGCGGCCACGCGCAGGCGCTCCATCGCGGTCAGCGCACGCCCCAGCTCAGCGCGGCGCTGGCCCAGCATCAGCAGCGTGGACTCGATCACGATCACCGCGCCGTCCACCAGGATGCCGAAATCCAGCGCGCCCAGGCTCATCAGGTTGCCGCTGATGCCGAAGCGGTTCATGCCGATCACCGCGAACAGGAACGATAGCGGAATCACCAGCGCCGTGATCGCCGCCGCGCGCAGGTTGCCCAGCAGCAGGAACAGCACCACCACCACCAGCAGCGCGCCCTCGGTGAGGTTCTTGGCCACGGTCCTGATGGTGGCATTGACCAGTTCGCTGCGGTCCAGCACCGGCACTGCGACGATGGACGGCGGCAATGAGGCATTCACCTGTTCCAGGCGCGCGGCGGCCGCCTGCGCCACGGTGCGGCTGTTGCCACCGGCGATCATCAGCGCGGTACCGAGCACGGCTTCGTGGCCGTTGCGGCTGGCCGCACCCAGGCGTGGCGCACGGCTCAGGGCCACCTCGGCCACATCCGCCACGCGCACGACCATGCCGTTGCGCGTGGCCACCGGTGCCTGCGCCAGATCGTCGGTGGTCAGCGCCAGGCCATCGGCACGCACCACCAGGCCCTCGCCTGCACGCTGTACGAAACCCGCACCGGCCTGTACGTTGGCGCGCTGCAGGGCGGTGACCAGGTCCGCCAGGCCGAGGCCGTGCGCGGCCAACCGGGCGCTGTCCGGGTGCACGCCGTACTCCTTGACGTAGCCGCCGACCGTATCGACACCGGCCAGCCCCGGGCTGGAACGCATCTGCGGCGCGATGATCCAGTCCTGCACGGTGCGCAGGTAGGTGGCGCGTTCTTCCGGCGTGCGCAGCAGGGTGCCTTCCGGCGTGCGGTAGACCTCACCGGCCTGCCATCCGGCCTCACCGGGCCTGGCCAGCGTAGCCGGATCGAACGCGGTGAAGTCCACCGTCCACATCAGCACCTCGCCGAGGCCGGTGGTGACCGGCGACAGCATCGGCGACGCGCCATCGGGCAGGTCTTCGGAGGCTTCGCGCATGCGCTCGGCCACCTGTTGGCGGGCGAAGTAGATGTCGGTGGCATCGGTGAAGATCGCGGTGACCTGCGAGAAGCCATTGCGCGACAGCGAACGCGTGGTGGTCAGGCCGGGAATGCCGGCCAGCGCGGTTTCCAGCGGGTAGGTCACCTGCCGCTCGATCTGTTCCGGCGTCAGCGCCGGCGCCACCGTGTTGATCTGCACCTGGCGGTTGGTGATGTCCGGCACCGCGTCGATCGGCAGCTTGCCCAACTGCAGCAGGCCCACGGCCGCCAGCAGCGCGGCGGCGAACACCACCAGCCAGCGGTGGCGCACCGCTGTTTCAATGATCAGCTTGAACATGGTCGCCTCCTCAGTGGCCGTGCTCGGCTTCGCCCTTGGCCAGTTCGGCCTTGAGCAGGAAGGCGTTGGCACCGGCGATGCGCTCGTTGCCGGTCAGGCCGCCGAGGATCTCGATGCGGTTACCGGCACGGCGGCCGGCCAGCACCGGCTGCGCCCTGAAGCCGCCGTCGACGGCGACGAACACCGCGCTGCGGCCATCGACGTTCTGCACCGCATCGGCGGGGACGCTGAGCGAGCCCTCCTGGCCCTCGATGACCACCACCGCCGATACCGGTGAACCGGCCGGCGGCAGCGCAGCGTCCACCGGCATGGCACGGATCACCGCGACGCCGCCCTGCTGGCGCACATCGGCGGCCGAACCGGTGACGGTGGCGGTGAAGCTGCCACCCGGCACGCTCACTTCCATCGTCATGCCGGGCGTGACCTGTGCGGCCAGCGCCGGTGGTGCGGTGAACACCAGTTCGTTCATCGCCGGATCGGCGACATCGGCCACGACGCTGCCGGCAGCGACGACGCCACCCGGGGTGACCTGCACGTTGCCGACGATGCCGGCTACCGGGCTGGTGATGCGCACGCGGCCGCTGCTGTCCGGCGAACCGTTGGCGGCGGCCTGGGCCTGCGCGGCGGCGGCCTGGGCCTGTGCCGCCATGGCCCGTGCATGCGAGGTTTCCAGATCCTGGCGTGCGACCACGCCTTGTTCCACCAGCGCCTTGTCACGACCGTGGGCCAGGCGTGCGGCCTTGGCTTCGGCGGCGGCGGCCAGCGCGTTGGCGCGAAACACGGCCGCCTCACCGCTGACCACGCTGGCCAGGGCTTGGTTCTGCTTCACCGCCGTGCCCGGTGCCACCAGTACGCGTTCGACGCGGCCGGTCACGGTCGAGGCCACCGAGGCGCGCGCACCTATCGATGGCTCGACCCGCCCGGACAGCCGGGTCGAGCCACCGCCGCCACGGCCAATGGCGACCACCTCGATGGCGGACGCCTTGATCTGTTCCGGCGTGAGCTGCACCACGCCCTCATCGGCGTCGGCTGCGGCGGCGGGCGTGGCTTCAGCGCTGCCCGGCGCATGGCCGTGGTCGTCGTCGCCGCCAGCTGGTGGAGCCTGTGCAGTGCCAGTGCAGCCGGCCAGCAGCGCGCTCAACAGCGCCACGGACAGCAACGAAAAAGTGCGGGAAAACATCAGTGAACCTCCACGAACGGGGTGCGCCCTTCCAGGCGGGCAAGATCGATTTCGGCGCCGACGCGCGACAGGCGCGCATCCACGGCGGTGCCGCGGGCGGCGATGAGGGCGCTGCGCGTGCTGCGCAGTTCCAGCTGCGAGATGCGTCCGGCATCGAAGCCGATGCGGGCCAGCCGGTAGGCTTCCTCGGCGGCGGCCACGCTTTCATCCGCGGCGCGTGTGCGGCTGCCGGCGGCCTTCAGCCCGGCCACGGCCGAGAGGCGTTCGGCCTCGCTGTCGCGGCGTTGCTGGTCCAGGCGCGCCTCGGCCGCGCGCTGTTCGGCATTGGCCGCGCGGACGCCGCCGCGGTTGCGGTCGAACAGTGGGATGGAGAGGCTCACCCCCAGCGTGTAGGCCTGTTCGCGATCCTCGCGGAAGCGCGTCTGTGCGGCGGTCACGCTGAGGTCGGGCAGGGCGCGCTTGCGCTCCACCTCGACAAGGCGCGTGCTGGCCTGTGCTTCGGCTTCGGCAATGCGCACCGCCAGCGCGGCATCCCCGCTTCCACGCGGCAGCGGCGGCGTGCGGTCCAGCAGGCTGCTGTCGATCGACTGCACCGGCGCATCCAGCAGCGCGGCACCTGCCAGCCGTGCCAGTGCGGCATCGCGGTAGGCCTGCGCTTCATCCAGCGAGGCGGTGGCGTTGGCCACCTCGCTCTGCGCCTGCACCGCACGCAGCTGCGGTTCGCGGCCCTGCTTGACCATCGCGTTGACGGCGTTGGCGTCAGCACGGGTGAGGGTCAGCGCCTCTTCGGCCAAGGCGTAGCGGCGCAGTGCACTTTCCGCCTGTGCATACACCGCCGCCAGCTGGCTGGCCACATCGCTGCGGCTTTGGGTACCCCGCAGGTTGGCTGCCTGTGCCTCGGCACGCGCGGCACGGACACGCGCGCCACGCTGGCCCCAGATTTCCAGCGGCTGGGACAGGCTGAGCACGGTATCGGCCCTGCCCATGCCGCCGTAGGAGCCGGTGCCCCAGGCGTTTTCGGCGGACCAGGAAAGGGAAGGGTTGGGCAACGCACGGGCCTGGTCGGCACGCGCGTCGGCGGCCTCGGCCAGGGCGGCGCCGACGCGGGCGCCGGGCAGCTGGTCCAGGCGTTCAAGCAGGGTGTCGTAGGAAGGGGCGGCTTGTGCCATTGCCTGCATTGCCGGGGCAAGGCCCAGCAACATGGCAATGACCCGCCCGGCCGCACGCAGCGACCGAGGTGTCAGGTTCGACATGAAAAATATCCGGAGGTGAGGGGAACGGAAGCCCGCGATTGCGGGACGCGCTCAACTCACGCCCGGGGAGGACGCTTCAGTTCATCCTGCGCGACGGCATAGGCCGCGCTGTCACCGGCCGGCATCCAGCGTGCCGGCAGCGGCGTGCCGAAGGCGGCAACGGTGCCGGCCGGCAGGCTCAGGTTGGAATGGTGGCAGTGGTTATGGCTGCAGGCACCGGTGTGCGTGCCGTCACTGTCGCCGTCTGCGTCGTCAGCCGCGGCTTCAACATGGGCCGCGACCGTGTCATGCGGTTCGACTGCACAGGCCAGCACGTCGGCCACCGGCACGACCACGAATGCCGCCATCAGCAGCATCAGCAGGGTCGAACGGAGGTGGCGGGCGATCCAGCGCATGGAGGGCAGGCTAGCAAGCAGTTTCCGGTGGATACAATATCAATGGTGGGGTCGGATCCCTTTCCGCAGGAAAGGGCTCTGACCCTGCTGTCTGGTTGCGCCGCCCCGCACCATCGTTGAGGATCGGGATTCGTCACCAGGGAAGGAACGATGACCGCACGCATTGCCGCAGCAGGCCTGCTGCTGATACTGGCCAGTCCCGTCGCAGTCGCCGCCGAGGATGTCTACGTGGAATTCCTGTGGGCGCCGACGCCGGCAGATGCCCTCGCACGCTCGCAGACCCAGCTGTTCATTGCCGATGGCCACCACGATCACCGCATCTGTGTGGCCGCCAATCTCGTCGATACCGACGTGGCGGGCCTGCACATCGACGTCCGTGATGCCAAGGGCGTGCAGATCTCGCGCACGGCCCACGAGGACTACCGGGGCCGCAAGAAGTGCTATGCCGCTGACCTTGGCAGTACCGGCGCGGCCGGGATGTGGACCATCGATGCCGTGCTGGGGGATGGGCGCCGTGGCAGCGCGCAGATCCGCGTGGATCCGACGCTGGAGGCGTCGCCCCTGTACCTGCGGCATGACCAGCCCTACGTGGCAGGACGGCCGAACTACGACGCCTCCGTTCCGCCAGCCGAGTGGGTGGGCAAGCTGGTCTGGGCGATGGACGTGGATGCCGCAGGTCAGGTTACCCATGTCGAGGTGGAGACCGCCGAAGGCGTCGGCGAGCGCCTGCGTGAGCGCGCGCTGGCGGCCGGGCGGCTGACCCGGTTTGGCCCTGACCCGGCGCGTGCGACGAAACCATTGCGGTGGCGCCGCACACTGGAGTTTGCTCCGGAATGATGGTCGCGTCCGTGGTTGCCGGCCAGCGGCCGGCACTACCCGTGTCAGGGCAGCTTCGCAATCACCTTGATCTCGAACTTGAACCCATACAGCCAGGTCACGCCGATACCGGTCAGCGTCGGGTGCGGTGCCTCGCCCCAGTACTCCGGCACGATCGCCCACGCCTTCTCGAAGTTCGTCTCCGGGTCGACCATGAACACGGTGACGTCGATCACGTCATCAAACGTGCAGCCGGCGGCGGCCAGCACGGCGTTGAGATTCTCGAAGGCGCGGCGCACCTGGGTTTCGAAGTCCGGTTCGGGCGAGCCATCCTCGCGGCTGCCGACCTGGCCGGAGACGAACAGGAAGCCATTGGAACGGATGGCGGGCGAGTAGCGGTTGCGCTCGTACAGGGCCTGTCGGCCGGCGGGAAAAACGACATCACGGTGCGTCATGGGGGTCTCCAAGCGGGAGGTTCCCATCTTCCGTGCCGGATCTGTCTGGATAAACAGTGATGATCGGCCTAGATTGATTGCCAATCCCAAACAATCCCGGCCGGCCCATGGACCGTTTCGAGGCAATGCGCGCCTTCGCCCGCGTGGTGGAAACCGGCAGCTTCACCCGCGCCGCGCAGACCCTGCAGATCAGCCGCACCACGGTCACCCAGCTGGTGCAGCAGCTGGAAGCGCACCTGCGGCTGCGCCTGCTCAACCGCACCACGCGGCGGGTCAGCGTCACCGCCGATGGCGCGGCGTACTACCCGCGCATCGCGCGCCTGCTGGCCGAGCTGGAAGAGGTGGAGGGCGGCCTGGGCGAGGCGGCCAGCCAGCCGCGCGGGCGCCTGCGCATCGACGTGCCCGGCCCGTATGCGCGGCTGCGGCTGGTGCCTGCGCTGCCGGATTTCCATGCGCGCTATCCGGACATCCAGCTGGACATCGGCGTCAGCGACCGCGAGGTCGATGTCATCGCCGACAACGTGGACTGCGTGATCCGCGGTGGTGCGCCCGCCGATCCGGCGCTGGTGGCGCGGCCGCTGGCCAGCCTGTCGATCGGCTTCCACGCCAGCCCCGCTTATCTGCAGCGCTTCGGCGTGCCCACGCACCCGAGCGCACTGGAAGGGCCGGACCATCACATGGTCGGCTTCCTCAGCCCGCGCACCGGCCGTGCACGTGTGTTCATCGCCCAGCGCGGTGATGAGCGCATCGAGGTGCAGGGCCGGCATGCGGTGGGCTTCGACGATGGCAATGCCTACCTCGCCGCTGGCGTGGCGGGCCTGGGCGTGGTCGCGCTGCCCAGCTACATGGCCGACCCGCACGTAGGCAGCGGTGAACTGCGGCCGGTGCTGCAGGACTGGCAGCTGCCGCCGATGCCGATGCACGTGATGTTTCCGCCGAACCGGCACATGAGCCAGCGGCTGCGGGTGTTCATTGATTGGGTGGTGGAGGTGTTGGGGTGACATACGCGGGGCATGCGAAAATCATCACTGCACGCACCAGGAAACCGCCACACGCATGAGCCGCATCGTCGCACTGGATACCGAAACCACCGGCATCTCCCATCGCATGGGCCACCGGGTCATCGAAATCGGCGCGGTGGAACTGATCGATGGCCAGCTCACCGGTCGCCAGTTCCACACCTACCTGCAGCCACAGCGTTCGGTGGATTGGGGCGCGCAGCGCGTGCATGGCATCAGCGATGCGATGCTGGTGGGCAAGCCGCTGTTTTCCAGCAAGGCCGCCGAGCTGCTGGAATTCCTGCGTGGCAGCGAGATGGTCGCGCACAACGCAACCTTCGATGTGGGCTTCCTCGACAACGAACTGCGCCTGGCCGGCATGCCCGGCAGCCTGGCGCAGTACTGCCGCATCACCTGCAGCCTGAAGCTGGCGCGTGGGCGCTGGCCCGGGCAGGGCAACAAGCTGGACGACGTGCTGCAGCGCCTGCGCATTCCCGGCAATCGCGGCCTGCACGGCGCGCTGAAGGATGCGCATCTGCTGGCGCAGGTGATTCCGCACCTGCGGTGATGGCGCCTTGGCGGCCGGCTCTAGGCGTCTGCAGGGGAACGCAAAGACAGGTTGTCGTCATGGACATGATTGAACCTGCAGATCTGTTCAATGTGTTGCCGGGCCTCTGTTGAGAACCAGCCAAGAACTTCCACCAGATGTCTGTGTCTCTCCCGCAGATCCTGATGAAAGGTGATGGGCTCATGGTGGAACACGCGATTTCGCAGGGCACGAGCGCTTTCGACGCGACGTTGAACCTTTGCCCTGGTTCTCCAGGACTTGGGGACGCCAGGCAGAACAGAACCGAGGAGAGCAGGCCAGGCTGTCCTTCTTCCATTCTCGTAGGCGAAGTGAAACATCCCGCACCAGAAGCCGAAGCCGAGCTCTGCAACTACTCGATCCGGATCATGGGGTTTGTTGCGCTTCGAGAGTTTTGCTTTTGCATCCAGGACCATGGCTGCATGGTTCGCATTGAGCCAAGTCTGTTCATACCAATCGGTCGCCCCGAAGTGCTGGCTGAAAGCGTTGTGGATGCTGTTGCGCATCACCACCTCCAGCATATGAAGCACTGGATACATCGCCTCGCACAGCATCATGTTTCTGGCGTGCCTTGCTACGGCCTCGATGCCCGGATTTCCATATGAGCGGGCTTCGGGTGCCGCCCCTTGAGACTGGGCGGCGGTGGCAGATGCCTGCCGGGCGTTCAAGGCCTCGGCCAGCGCGGATCCCAGCGCACCCGCGGGTGCTTGATTGACGGGATTGACCACAACGGCGACGGCGGATGCAGGTGGCAAGCCGTAAGATGCCAACCTGACCGATGACACTGCCGCCACCACCCCGTCAGCGGCCTTCACATCAATGAGCGATGCCCAATAGGGACTCTTGAACATGATGTGATCTTCCCCTAGCATCGCCAGCGCGTACCCCGGCTAACTCCTCTCCTCACATGCTTCTCGTGAGTGATGGGTCCGGGGTTTTTTATTGTTGGCCAAACGTCCGTGTGTTGTGCTCACCCTGGAATTTCATGGGCTGGGCAAGGGGTCTGGCAAAGCCTGTTCAACGTTCTACAGCAACGTCAGTCGGGCGGTAAGGTTGAATTCCGTCAATCGCGGCGACTGCAGTGCCCACTCCATCCTCGCTGGCCATCGCCGCGCCCAGTGCCGCCGCACGTGCACGCGTAGTGCCGTCCTCGGCGAACGCAATCGCCGCCGCAAGCGAGGCCGCATCCAACCGTTTCGGTGACAGCGGCGCCGGCGCCACACCCAGCGTCTGCAGGCGCCGCGCCCAGAAGAACTGATCGGCCGCGAACGGCATCACCAGCGAAGGAATACCGGCGCGGCACGCCGAATGGGTGGTGCCGCTGCCGCCATGGTGGATGGCCAGCGCGCAGCGTGGGAACAGTGCTTCATGCGGCGTCGGGCCGAGCACGAACACGTCCGCTGGCAATGCACTTGAGGGCAGTCCGGCCCAGCCCGGGAACAGCAGCACGCGGCGCCGCGCCAGCGCCTGCAGCAGGGCTGGCAGCACGCGTTCGCGGTCGAAGCCGGTCATGCTGCCGAAGCCGAGATAGACCGGCGCGGGCCCGGCATCGAGGAAGGCCTGCAGGTCGGCGGGCGGCGACCACGGTTGTTCCGGCATCCGCCACTGCCCGCACACCACATGGTCGGCCGGCCAGTCGGCAGGCGGCGGCAGCAGCTGCGGGGAGATGCCGTACAGCATCGGCAGCCCGGACCAGAGCGTGCGGCGGGGCGGTTGCCCCAGGCCGGCGCGCGCGGCGTTGATCGGCCTGCGGAAGGTGCGCCATACCGCCTGGTTGACCAGCCCGTAGCTGGCCCGGCGCAGCACGCCCGGCAGCGGCATCGGTGGCAGGAAGGGGGAGGCGAAGGCGCGCGTCGGGGTGAGCGGGATCATCCCGGTGCCGATGGCCGGCAGGCCGTGCCGCTCGGCCACGCTCAGGCCCACCAGCGCGGCCAGCCCACCGGTCAGCACGGCATCGCAGCCGGCGGCAACCGCATCGGCCTGCGCCATCCAGGCCGGCACGTGGCGGCCGGCCATCCGCGCCAGGCCGCGCGAGGCGGCGGCCAGGTTGTTGCCGCGCGCTACCAGCGCGACCACTTCGTCGTGGATGTCGCCTTCCAGCGCCGCGTGCGGCACGCCCAGTTCGCGCGCGCTGCCCAGCGTGCCCTGCTCGGCCAGCAGCAGCACCTCGTGGCCGGCCTGGCGCAGCCCATGGCACAGCATCACCAGGGGGCGCGTGTCGCCTTCGGTTCCATAGGTCAGGGCCAGCAGTCGCATCGGGGGCTTCGAGGGTGGGGCTGTCAGTATCGCCGCAGGTCGCAGAAGGCCGCGCGAATGCACCCGCGTGTTGCTATTGGTGGCATTGCACGGGCCCGGCCAGTACGCTTCCAGCATGCGAACCAAGCCCAATGCCCAGCCCAACCAGAGCCTGATCGACGGCATCGCCACCCTTCAGGCACTGGCGTCGTCGCCCGAGCCGGTAGGCTGCCGTGAACTGGCCCGCCAGCTCGACGCCAACCCGACGCGGGTCAACCGCCTGCTCAAGACCCTGGCCTATCTGGGCATCGCACGGCAGACCGCCGACCGCAAGTACACCGCCGGCCCGGGCATGCACGTGCTGGCCGCGCAGAGCCTGTTCGCTTCCGGTCTGATCCGTCGCGCGCTGCCGGTGCTGGAAAGCCTGCGCCGCTTCGGCCACACCGTGGCACTGGGCGTGCTGTGGAACGACAGCGTCAGCTACCTGTTCCATGCGCCGCCGGGCATCGAGGCGGCACGGGGCCTGGGCCGCATCGGCCTGCTGCCGGCCACCACCAGCGGCATCGGCATCGTGCTGCTGGCGCAGCTGAGCGATGACGAAGTGCGCGAGATCTACCAGGACAAGCCGATCCCGATGTTTCCCGAGGGCATCGAGCAGCTGCTGGCGACGCTGGCAGTGACCCGTGCGCAGGGCCATGCCCGGGTGCACGTCGCTGACGAACGTGACCACCACATCGTCGCCATCGCCATGGGCGACCCGGTCCACGCCGGCATCGCCACGTCCGGCTGGATTCCCGAATCGGCCACTGCGGAACTGGTGGCGGCCCTGCGCACGGCGGCGGCGGAGATCGGCTGAGGCACCGCGACAGGGCTGCCGCAGTGCGACTTGACCTGTTGCTACAATAGCAATACGTTGCAGCCTTCCGATGGGGAGGTGTCGTCGATGGCCAAGCGGTGGAGCGCGTGAGCGGGTCGGGCAAGACGAGGTGGGTCCTGCTGGGACTGCTGTTCTTTTCCACCGTCATCAACTACCTGGACCGGCAGGCGCTGTCGATCCTGGCCACGACCATCCAGGCCGACCTGGACATGTCCGACATCGAGTACGCACGGGTGGTGCAGGTGTTCCTGTTCGCCTATGCCGCCGCCTACGTCATGGCCGGGCGCATCACCGACTGGCTGGGCGCGCGGGTGGCGCTGCTGCTGTTCGTGGGCTGGTGGTCGCTGGCCAACATCGCTACCGGCTTCGTACGCAGTGCGGTGGAACTGGGCGCGGCGCGATTCGCGCTGGGCCTGGGCGAGCCGGGCAACTACACGGTCGGCACCAAGGTGGTGTCTGAACAGTTCCCGCCGCGCCAGCGCGGCCTTGCCCTGGGCCTGTACACCGCCGGCGCGATGATCGGCGCCACCCTGGCACCGCCGCTGATCGGCGGCATCGCTATCGCCTACGGCTGGCGCGCGGCATTCTGGATCACCGGCCTGGCCGGGCTGGTGTGGATGATCGGTTGGTGGTGGGCCTACCCGCGCGGCGCCGGCAAGCAGTCGACCGCAGTGGCCGCCAGCGCTTCGGATGCGTCTCCATCCGACGAGGCCGTGGCCGCACCGACGCCGCCGAGCATGAAAGGGGTCTGGGGCCGGTTGGCGCGCGACCGCACGGTATGGGCGTTGGTCGCCTCGCGCGCCGTGGCCGACCCGGTCTGGTACTTCTACCTGTTCTGGTTCCCCAAATACCTGGGCGATGCGCGCGGCATGAGCCTGATGGCGGTCGCGTCGCTGGCTTGGATCGTCTACGTGGCCGCCGACATCGGCAGCGTCGGCGGTGGCCTGATTTCCGGCGGCCTGGTGAAGCGTGGCATGGACCCGGTGCAGGCCCGCCTGCGCACGATGATCGGCGCGGCGTGCCTGGCACCGGTCGGCATCTTCGTGGCCCTGCATCCGCCGATCCCCGTGCTGCTGGGGCTGGCCTGCCTGGTCACGTTTGCCCACCTCACCTATCAGATCAACCTGACCACGATGACGGTGGACCTGTTCCCGTCGCGCTACATCGCTTCGGTGGCGGGGCTGGTGGGCTGCGGCAGTGCGCTGGGCGGCATGGTGTCGGCGCAGGTGGTGGGGCACCTGGTGGCCGGTGGCAACTTCGACCGCGCGTTCGTGCTGATGGCGGTGCTGCACCCGATCGCGGTGGTGCTGGCCTGGATCGCACTGCGCCAGGCACGTCGCTCGCCGATGACCCTGGTAGGGCAGCAGGCGGCATAACCACGTGTCTTTGTAGCGTCGAGCATGGCTCGACGCTACAAAGGCCAAGCCGGGTCAGGCCACGGCTTCGGCGTGATGCCAGAACGTCGCGTTGGGCGTAGCGCCGAGGCCTGGGCCGCTGGGCAGCCGATAGCCGTCCTGCGTGTAGGCCATGTCGGTGTCCAGCATCTGCACCGAGCGAGAGAAGATCGAGTGCTGCCACTCGTGCCGCCACAGCCCTTCGACCACCGCCGATGCATGCAGGCTGGCCGCCATGAAGATGCCGCCGCCGATGGTGGCGTGCGGTGCGACCTGCACGCCGTGGGCGGCGGCCAGGCGGGCGATGCGCAGGAACTGGGTGATGCCGGTGTGGCCCATCTCCGGCTGCACGTAGGCCAGGCTTCCACCTTCCACGCGCGGCCTCGCCACGTATTCTGTCGGCCACTCTTCGCCTGCAGCCACCGGAATCGGGCTCTGCTGGCCCAGCGCGACCAGTCCAGGCACGTCTTCCGGCTTCAGTGGCGCCTCGATGAAGGTCAGCCCCACCGGCTGCAGCTGGTGGGCCAGCTGCAGCGCACCCTCAAGGTCGAACTTCCAGTGCAGGTCGACCATCAGCTGGGCGTCCGCGCCCAGTGCCTGGCGAAGCGCCGCCATCTCTTCGGCAATGCCGTCGTGGCTGACCACCGCGTGCACCTTGAAGGCGGTATGGCCCTGCTGCTGGAACGTGCGCGCCATGGCCACCTTTTCCTCCAGCGTGGCCGCGGGCAGGCCGGACACGTAGCCGGCGATGCGCTCGTGGCGCCGCTCTCCCAGCAGCGACCACAGCGGCTGGTCCGCGGCGCGTGCGCGCAGGTCCCACAGCGCGATGTCCAGCGCGGCGATGGCATCGGTGTGGAAGCCGCTGCCGCAGCCGCGCACGCGCATCAGGCCGTACAGGTCGTCCCAGATCGCCTCGACATCTTCCGGGTCGCGGCCCAGCAGCTCCGGTGCCAGCAGGTCATTGATGATTTCGCAGGTCGCGCGCGGTGCGCAGATGCCGTACGTCTCACCCCAGCCAACGGCGCCGTCGGCGGTGGTCACCCGTACCAGCACCGAGCGGTCCACGGTCGGGTACAGCGTGCCGTTGCCCCGGCGCACCAGGTAGCCACGTGTGTTCACCCGCTCGCCCGCGCCCAACGGGCCCAGGTAGGGCGTGCTGCGTGGCACGGTGAGGATGAAGGTCTCGACGCGGGTGACGGCGCTCATGCAGGGGTCCGTTGTGGGCGGCCGGGTACAACGTCCAGCGGCAGCAGGTCGGCGATGCGGGACAACAGGGTATCCAGTTCGCGGCGGTCCCAGGCATCCAGCGCCGGGCCCGGAGCGCGTACATGTTCGCAGTCGATGATGCTCCGGCGCAGCAGCACGGCCTTGGTCAGTCGCCAGCGGAACACCGCCTGCATGCTCAGCAGCGGCAGCGTGCGTTCGAACAGTACGCGCGCGCGCTCGTGGTCACCGGCGGCATGCGCGGCCAGCATCGCCACGTGCACTTCGGTGATCTCGCAGGCCGGCATGGTGCCCACCGCACCGCGAGCCAGCTCGTCCAGCACGTAGCGCGCGCCCGCACCACCGAACACCGCCTGCACGGCATCGCCAGCACGTTCGGACAGCGCGGTGATGCGATGCCCGGACGGCATCGTTTCTTCCTTGACGTAGGCGATCGCCGGCACCTGGGTGGCCAGCGCCAGCAGCGCATCCACGCCCAGCCCCACGCCCATCGGCGGCGGTGCGTTCTGCAGCATGATCGGCACGCCGGATTCGGCGCCCAGGCGCGCGAAGAACGCCGCCATGCCTTCGTTGTCACCGGCCAGCGCGTGCGGGGTCAGCACCATCGCCGCCGCTGCGCCTGCTTCGCCGCCGGCACGGGTCAGGCGCACGGCATCGTCCAGCGTCTTCGCACTGCCACCGACGATGAACGGCACGCGGCCGTTGTTCCAGCGGCCGATGCAGGCGGTCAGGTGCAGGCGTTCCTCCAGGTCCAGCATGTCGTACTCGCTGGCCAGGCCGGGGAACACCACGCCGGCGGCACCAGCGGCCAGCAGGTATTCGAACACCCTCTGGGTCGCGGTCTCGTCCACGGCGCCCTGGGCATCGAAGATCGTGGGAAGAATCGGGAAGACACCTTGCAGAGCGGCCATTGCGCCGGATCCTTGTGGAAAGGGTGTGCCATGTGTAGCAACACCATGAAGGGGAGGTTCCCGCTGGGGCCGCGAAGGAACCGTCATTCTTCGCTGCATTGCAGCGTGCGCGGCCAAAACATATTGCTATATTAGCTACATCACTGCCAAGTCGCAGTGCAGCAGCAACGACCGGAAAAGCGCTGGATCCAGGTGGCAGTTCGGCAAGCGGGGTGGGGCGGGGCAGCGGACGGAGGGTCCGCGCCGGCCCCGGTCGGTGCCGCCTGGGTCCCAACCTTGGGAGAGGGCCCGATCCATGCATCGTTTTCCACGTTCGACCTTGTTCACCGCTCTGGGGGCCTGCCTGCTGATGCCCGTGCTGGCATCGGCGCAGGACACGGCCCCGGCCACCACCACAGGCGACGGCCAGCAGCAGGCGCAGACCCTGGATGCCGTCAGCGTCGTTGGCATCCGCGGCAGTCTGGAAGCCTCGCGTGACCTGAAACGCGACTCGGCGCAGATCGTCGATGCGATCGTCGCCGACGACATCGGCAAGCTGCCCGACACCAACGTCGCCGAGTCGTTGGGCCGCGTGGCCGGCGTGCAGCTCGAGCGCGGCATGGGCGAGGGCAGTGACATCCTGGTGCGCGGCCTGAAGGAAAATGTCCTGCTCTACAACGGGCGGCAGATCGTCGATGCCACCGGCCGCGGCGGCAACGGCCTGGACCAGCTGGCCACCTCCACCTACGGCCTGCTCTCGCTGGTGCCGTCGGAGCTGATCTCGCGGCTGGAGGTGACCAAGCTGGCCGGTGCCGACCAGCTCAGCGGTGGCCTCGGTGGCATCGTCGACATCCATACCCGACAGCCGTTGTCCGGTGATGCCGAGCAGAACGTGGTGAGCGTGGCCGGCACCTATGACGAGATGGCCGATTCCTGGGGCCACAATGCCTTCGGCCTGGTGTCGCGGCGCAGCGATGACCGCCGCTTCGGCGCGCTGGTCTCGGCCACCTACGGCCGCCGCAACGTGGTGCAGCAGGGCCTGGATACGTTCTCCGGCTATGCCCGCTACACCGACCCGGCGAGCCCGGGTACCACCCGCTTCGGCAGCACCGACATGCGCGCGCAGAACATCGACGACGACCGCACCAAGGTGGGCGTCAGCACCGTGCTGCAGTGGCGCCCCAGCGATGGCGTGGAGCTGACCTGGGACACGTTCTATTCGCGGCAGAAGGCCGAGCGTGACCGCTACTGGATTGCCTTCAACCCATCCGCAGGCCTGAGCAACGCGGTCTACTCCGAGCACGACATCCTGCTGGCTGGCCGCTCCACCGGCACCGTGCTGCTCAACTCCGAAGCGGCCGACATCAATTCGGACACGATCTCCAGCGCGCTGCGCGCCAGCTTCCGCGTCGGCGAACGGCTGGATGGTTCGGTGGAACTGGACTGGGGCCGTTCCACTGCCAAGTACGACCAGCGCTACATGCGCCTGGCGCCGATGGCCGGTCTGACCTCGGTGACCGACTTCGACCTCCGCAGCGGCAATTTCGGCAGCTTCAACGTCAGCGGCGTGGACGTGACCGATCCTGCGCAGTGGCGCATGACCATCATGTTCGACAACTACTGGCGGGCCAGGACCGACTCGCGCGCGCTGCGCAGCGACTGGAGCCTGGCCTTTGATGACGGCCCGCTGCGCTCGCTGGATTTCGGCGCCCGCTTCAGCCGCCTGGAGAGCCTGCAGGATCCGCTGCGTGCGGACATCCGCCCGGCCGGTGGCATCCCGGTCACGCTGATGGCGCCGTACATCCGCGTCTACAGCAACAACGATTTCCTGCCCGGTGAATTCAACGGCCTGCCGCGCGACTACCTCGGCGCGTTCCGCAGCACCTTCGGTGGCTGTGAAAGCTTCACCACCGTGCCGCAGATCTCGCAGAACGCGCAGTGCCTGGACCCGCGCAACAACGCACTGGCCTACGCGGCAACCTTCCGCGTGGACGAGGATTTCCTCGAGGCCTACGCCAAGCTCAACTGGGATACCGACGTGGCCGGCATGGCGCTGGGCGGCAATGTCGGCGTGCGCTTCGTCGGTCGTGACATGACCTCGCGCGGCAACCTGATCAGCGGCAACGGCACGCTCACCCCGTCCACCTTCGACCGTGACGACCGCGAAGTCCTGCCCTCGGCGGTGGCCAAGCTGCAGATCACCGACAGCCTGGTGCTGCGTGGTGGCGCGGCCAAGGTGGTAGCGTTCCCCAACACCGAAGACCTCAACAACGGCGTGACGCTCAACAACAACGCCGTGTTCGATGGCAACGGCGTGCAGACCTCGCCGGGCACCGGCACCGGCGGTGCACCGGACCTGGATCCGTTCAAGGCCACCCAGTACGACCTGTCGCTGGAGTGGTACTACGGCGGCCAGGGCCTGCTCTCGGCCGGCCTGTTCTACAAGGATGTGTCGACCTTCATCGTGCAGCGGCAGAGCGCGGAAACCTACAACAACATCAACTACCTGGTGCTGCGCAAGATCAACGGCGACAAGGCCAAGGTGAAGGGCGTCGAGCTGCTGGCGCAGGTACCGTTCAGCGGCATGCTCGATGGCTTCGGCGTGGTCGCCACCTACACCTGGATCGACTCGGAAACCCCGATCACCGACGTCAACGGCAATGCGATGACCTTCCCGGGGCTGTCGAAGAACAATGCCAACCTGATCGGTTATTACGAGAACGGCCCGTTCGGCATCCGCGTGGCCTACAACTGGCGCGATGAATACCTGGTCGGCCTGTCCAGCGCGGCTACCGGCATCTTCAACGACACCTACAAGGATCTGTCGGCGTCGATGAGCTACGATTTCAGCGACCGCCTGTCGCTGAAGGTGGAAGCCAACAACCTGCTGGACAGCGAGCAGCGCACCTTCGACGGCTACGACGAGGGCCTGCGCACCAACGTGGTGTTCGGTCGCTCGTACAAGGCCAGCCTTACCTACCGGTTCTGAGCATGGGCAACGACGCAATGCAGGGTGAGTGGCAGGGCAGGCATGTCTGGGTAAGCGGGGCGGCCAGTGGCATCGGCGCGGCGGTACTGGCGCAGCTGCAGGCGCAGAGCGCCAACGTGCTGGCATTGGATCGCGAGCCGGTGCCGGCAGCGACCACGCAGGTACGGGCCGACCTGGCCGACGCCGACGCGGTCGATGCCGCGCTGGCGCCACATCTGGGCCAGCCGCTGGATGCGCTGATCCACTGCGCGGGCTGGTGCCCGCCTGCCGATACCTGGGCTGACGACGACGCGCTCTGGCAGCAGGTGCATGCGGTGAACGTACTGGGTGCGCGCCGGCTGATGCGCCATGCGTTGGCTGGCCTGCGTGCGAATGGGGGCGGCAGCATCGTGCTGCTGTCCTCCATCAACGCGCGCTACGCCACGCCTGGGCTGGCAGCCTACGCGGCCTCCAAGGCGGCGCTGGAATCGCTGGCACGTACCGCAGCGCTGGAACTGGCCGAAGCGAACATCCGGGTCAACGCGATCGCGCCGGCATCGGTGGATACGCCGATGCTGCAGGGCTCGTTCGCACGCAGCGATGATCCCGCCGCGGCCCGTGCACGCAACGTGCAGCGGCATCCGCTGCAGCGCCTGGGCAGCGCAGCCGATGCGGCGGAACTCGCGTTGTTCCTCGCCTCACCGCGCAGCGGCTGGATGACCGGCGCGGTAGTGCCGCTGGATGGTGGCGCCGGAGTGACGCGCCGATGAGCATGCACGACAACGATGCACCGATCATCGGCATCAACTGGGGCAGCAGCAACTTCCGTGCCTTCCTCATCGCCGATGGGCGGGTGCTGGACAGCGTGGAACAGCCACGCGGCATCGCCGGGCTGGACCGCGCGCAGATGCAGGCCCTGCTGGAACAGACCGTGGCCGCCTGGCCCGGCGCGGCGGCGGTATATGCCTGTGGCATGGTCGGCTCGAACATCGGCTGGAGCGATGCCGGCTACGCTGATTGCCCGGCCACGCCGCAGCGGCTGGCCGCGCAGCTGCACCGCACCCGCATCGGCCAGGTGCCGGTGGCCATCGTGCCCGGGCTGGCTTGCCAGCGTGCGCAGGACGACGCGCCGGACATCATGCGTGGCGAGGAAACCGAGCTGCTCGGCCTGCTGGCCGGGGGCGCACTGCCGCTGGATGGGCTGGTGGCGCTGCCTGGCACGCACAGCAAGTGGGTGCAGCTGCAGGGCGGGGCGGTGGTGTCCTTCCTCACCGCGATGTCGGGTGAAATCTTCGACCGCCTTACCGCTGCCGGGCTGCTGGCGTCGGTGGTGGATGGCCCTGCCGTGGAAGGCGCGGCCTTCTTCGATGGCCTGCAGCACGGCCATGCGGGCGGGCTGGGATTGGGCAGTCTGCTGTTCGGCGCGCGCGCGCGGGTGATCCGTGGCCAGCTGCCGCGTGCAGACGGTGCCTCGTGGCTGCGCGGTGTGCTGATCGGCGCCGAGCTGGCCGACGTGCGCCGGCTGTGGCCCGCCGCGCTGCAGGTGCCGTTGCCGATGGTCGGTGCTGCGCCGGTGTGCGCGCTGTACGCCGCCGCCGTGCATGCTCTGGGCGGCAGTGCACGCACGCTGCTGTCCCACGATGCCGTGACCCGCGGCTTCCTCGCCCTGCACAGGGCCGCACAGGCGACGCCATGAACACCGCACACGCCGCCGCCTTCGATGCGGCCATCGAACACACACCGCTGGTGGCCATCCTGCGCGGACTGACCGGTACCGAGGCGCTGGCCGTCGGCCAGGCCCTGGTGGACGCCGGCGTGCGCCTGGCCGAAGTCCCGCTCAATTCGCCGGACCCGCTGGCCACCATCGCCCTGTTGGCGGCGCATTTCGGCGACCGCCTGTGGGTCGGTGCAGGCACCGTGCTGGAGGTGGCCCAGGTCGAAGCCCTGGCTGCCGCCGGCTGTCGCTTCTGCGTATCGCCCAACACCAACCCGGAGGTGATCGTCGCGACACGCGCGCACGGCATGGAACCGATGCCCGGCTTCAGCACCGCCACCGAGGCGTTTGCCGCGCTGGCCGCAGGCGCGCGCTACCTGAAAGCATTTCCGGCGCACGATTCCGCACCGCGGCTTGCGGCACTGTCGGCGGTGCTGCCGGCGCAGGCGCGGCTGGTAGCCGTGGGCGGGTTCACCACCGATGCGCTGCCTGCGCTGTGGCAGGCAGGCGTGCGTGCGGTGGGCATCGGTACCGACCTGTATCGCCCCGGTCGCGCCGCGGACGAGGTGGGTCGACGCGCGCGGCACTGGTTGCAGGCGCTGCGGGCGGTACCCGCCAGCGGCGTGCGCCTGGCCTGCGATGCCGGAACGCTGGTGGGGGAGTCGCCGGTGGTGCTGGACGATGGCCGCGTGGTCTGGGTCGAGCCGACCGCACCGGCCCTGTTGCATTGGGATGGCCAGGCCTGCTCGCGCACGCCACTGTCCGAGCCGGTCTGGTCGCTGGCAGTGACGCCGCAGGGCCTGGTCGGCAACGGTGAAACGCACTTCGTGCGGATTGCCGATGACGGTGGCCTGCAGCCCGGGCCGACCATCGATGTGGGCGCCGGTTGCCGCCTGAATGACATGACCGTGGATGCGCGCGGCGGCCTGTGGGCCGGGTCGATGCACCGCGGCCTGCTGGGCGGCCGTGGCGCGCTGTTCCATGCAGCAGCGGTGGATGCGCCGGTGCGGCGTGTGGCCGATGGCCTGGGGGTGGCCAACGGCATGGTGTTCAGCCCGGAGGGCGATACCCTGTACGTGATCGATACCCTGGCCCGCACCCTGCTGGCCTACCCGGCCGATGTGGCCGCAGGCACGCTGGGCGAACCCAGGGTGGTCACCGATTTCCTCGGCGAAGCGGGCAAGCCCGACGGGTTGGCGTTGTCGCCGCAGGGCAGCTTGTGGGTGGCGATGTGGGGCGGGGCCTGCGTGCTGGAACTGGCGGCCAACGGCGCGGTACAGCGGCGGCTGGCGGTACCGGCGCCGCACGTGGGCGCACTGTGTTTCGCCCCGGATGGGCGCCTGTTCATCACCACGGCACGGGCGCGGCTGGGCCCCGACGCATTGCAGCGGGCGCCCGGCTCGGGCGGCTTGTTCATCGCCACGCCCTGACCCGCGCCTGTGGGTAACTTGCGCAAGTGCTTGAACCCGTGCATAATGCGCGGCTCGCTGTGTCCGGTTTTCTACCGGGCGGCGCCCCCGGGAGCACGTCCCCGGCCGCCCAACGCCAGCGTAACCCTTTGATTCTCTTGACGTGTGGTGGGCAACCACCGAGGCCGCCGTCTCCCGGGCTACGGGCTGACACAACTTACTATCGAGGTGCGCAATGTCCCGCGTATGCCAGGTTTCCGGCAAGCGAGTGCAGACGGGTAACAACGTCTCGCACGCCAACAACAAGACCCGTCGTCGTTTCCTGCCGAATCTGCACGAGCGCCGCTTCTGGGTTGCCAGCGAGAACCGCTGGGTGAAGCTTCGTGTTTCCGCGCATGCACTGCGCACCATCGACAAGAACGGTATCGATTCCGTTCTGGCTGAGCTGCGTGCGCGCGGCGAAAAGGTCTGAGGAGTAGACGATCATGGCAGGCAAGCGCGATAAGGTCCGTATGATTTCGACCGCTGGTACCGGTCACTTCTACACGACCGACAAGAACAAGAAGAACACCCCGGGGAAGATGGAATTCTCCAAGTACGATCCGGTCGTGCGCAAGCACGTCCCGTACAAGGAAGGCAAGATCAAGTAATCCGCAAGGATTGCTGGTCGCTTCCGAAAGAACCCGCCCTTGTGGCGGGTTTTTTTGTGCCCGGTAGTCCTGTGGCGGGTGCCGGTAGGTGCCGACCGTTGGTCGGCACGCTCTCCCAACCCGGTGGGTGCCAACCGTTGGTTGGCACGTCGCCGGAAGGCTGGGCAGAATGGCCCCCACACCTCCCGACGGGCGACGCGATGCTGTTCGAGTGGCTGCTGGGTTCGTACCTGCTGTTGATCGACTGGCTGATCCGGCTGGTCGCGCTGTGCTGGATTCCCACCCGCACCACGCCAGGGGCCGCGCGCAGCTGGCTGCTGCTGGTCGGCTTCGTGCCGCTGCTTGGCCTGCCGCTGTACCTGCTGTTCGGCCACCCGTGGCTGTCGCGCGAGCGCATCCGCCGGCAGGCCGAGGCGTCGCAGGTCATCCGCGAGGAACAGGCGCTGCAGCGCCGCCTGCGCTGGACGCCGAACGCCGACACCGCCTGCGCCGAGATCGTGCCGCTGGTGCAGCGCCAGGGCGATTTCATGCCGGTGCATGGCAACGCGGTCGATCTGCTCACCGATTACGACGAATCGCTGCACACCCTCATCGCCGACATCGACCAGGCCGAGGACCGCGTCCACCTGCTGTACTACCTGATGTTCGACGACGCCGTGGGCGAGGCCATCGTCGAAGCGCTGCAGCGCGCCGCCGCGCGTGGCGTGCAGTGCCGCGTGCTGCTGGATGCGGTGGGCGCCAAGCGTGGCCTGCGTGCCTATCGCAAGCGCCTGCAGGCGCGTGACATCGAAGTGCGGGCGATGCTGCCCGGCGGCCTGCGCTGGCGCCGCAGCGGGCGCATGGACCTGCGCAACCACCGCAAGATCGCGGTCATCGACAACGAAGTGGCCTACATCGGCTCGCAGAACCTGGCCGGCCCCCGCTTCGTGCCCGGCCACCCCAACCGCGAACTGGTCGCGCGCGTGCGCGGCCCGGCGGTGGCCCACCTGGAGGCGGTGTTTGCCAGCGACTGGTACATGGAAACCGGGCAGCGCCTGGACGTCATCGCCGATGTGCCAGTGTGTGGCGATGACATCGCCACCCAGCTGCTGCCGAGCGGCCCGGCCTACCCGTACAGCAACGCGCGCGATGCGGTGGCGGCGCTGATCCACCTGGCGCGGCGGCGGCTGGTGATGGTCACCCCGTATTTCGTGCCCGACGAAGCGACGCTGAGCGCACTGCGCATCGCCGCGCTGTCCGGCGTGCAGGTGCAGCTGATCCTGTCGGCCAGCAACAACCAGCGGCTGACCTCGTGGGCGCAGGAGGCGTACTACGACGAGCTGTTGCGCTGTGGCGTGCAGATCGCCCTGTACGAGCCGCAGTTCCTGCACGCCAAGCACATGAGCGTGGACGAGGACATCGCCGTGCTCGGCTCGATCAACATGGATATCCGTTCCTTTGCGCTGAATGCCGAGATCGGCCTGATCTGCTACGACCGCGCGCTGGTGCAGCAGCTGTGCGCCATCGAAGACGACTACCTGCGCCAGTCGCGCCTGCTGGACCTGGAGCAGTGGCGCAGGCGCCCGGCCTGGCGCCGCAGCCGTGAGGGCATCGCGCGGCTGGCCGATGCGTTGATGTGATGCCGCTGTAACCGCCCGCTCCGGCAACCCGGGGCGTCACCCGCCATGGCCTACAATCGGCGCATGACTGATTCACCGCGAAATGGCGAACTGGACCTGGCGATCATCGGCGGTGGCGCGGCCGGTGTGCTGGTGGCGATCCAGGTGTTGCGACAGGCCCACGCGCCGCTGGCACTGGCCCTCTTCGAACCCGCTTCGCAGCTGGCCCAGGGCATTGCCTACGCCACGCCGTGGCCGGAGCACCTGCTGAACGTGCCGGCGGCGAAGATGAGTGCGTTCCCTGACCAGCCCGGCGACTTCCTTGATTACCTGCAGGCCGTGGATGCCTACCCGGGCGAGGCGCGCGAGCTGCTGGGCGAACGCTACGCAAGCCGCCACCATTTCGCCGCCTACCTGCAGCAGCGCCTGCAGGACGCGGCCGCCGCCAGCCCTGCGCAGCTGCAGGTGATGGCGCAGCCGGTGCTGGGCCTGCAGCCGGACGACCACGGTTACCGCCTGCAGCTGGGCGATGGCAGCACGCTGCACGCGGCACAGGCGGTCATCGCCACCGGCAACAGCATGCGCCCGCTGCCGGTGGCCGGCGCCGATGCGCTGCCCGCCGACGACGTGGTCGAGGCTTGGGACTATGACGGTGTGCGCACCCTGGCCGGTGCCCAGGCGCTGGCCATCGTCGGTTCCGGCCTGAGCATGGCCGACACCGTGCTGGCGCTGGTGGCTGCCGGCCATACCGGTCCGCTGCACGTGATCTCGCGCCACGGCCTGCTGCCGCTGCCGCATGCGCATGGCGTGCTGCCCGAATTCGACCCGGCCGCGCTGCTGCCGATGACCCTGCGCCAGCGCGTGCACGCCCTGCGCGGCTTCGCCCGGCAGGCGCAGGCCGATGGCCAGCCGTGGCAGGGCGTGATGGATCGCATCCGCCCGCATGGCCAGGCGCTGTGGTGCAGCCTGGACGAGGCCGACCAGCGGCGCTTCCTGCGCCATGTGGTGCGCTATTGGGATGTGCACCGCCACCGCATTGCCGAGGACGTTGATGCGCAGCTGCAGGCACTGCAGGCCAGTGGCCAGCTGCGCCTGCACCGTGCCCGCCTGCAGCGCGTCTGGCGCGAGGGCGACGTGCTGCGCTTGTCCGGTCGCGATTCCGCCGGTGCCGAGCAGCAGTGGACGATCGCCGCGGTGGTCAATGCCACCGGCGTGGAAACCCGGGCGCGTGCGCTGCGCAACCCGCTGCTGCAGCAGTTGCTGGCCGATGGCCTGGCCCGCCCCGGGCCGCATGGGCTGGGCCTGGACAGCAGCGTGCCGGGCGACCGCCTGTGCAGCGCCCGTGGTGCAGCGCAGGCGCGGCTGGGCGTGCTCGGCAGCCTGCGCATCGGCAATCTGTGGGAAAGCCTGGCCGTGCCTGAACTGCGTCAGCAGGCGCAGGCGCTGGCTGCCCAGGTGGTCGCAGGAGCCGCGACGGCGATGCCGTAAAATGGGGGCATGGATGTCTCCCACCTGCTCGATGGCCTGAACCCGGCCCAGCGCGAAGCCGTCTCCGCTCCCCCCGGCCACCACCTGGTGCTGGCCGGTGCCGGTTCCGGCAAGACCCGCGTACTCACCCACCGCATCGCCTGGCTGCATGAAGTCGAAGGCGTGCCGACCCACGGCATTTTTGCGGTGACCTTCACCAACAAGGCCGCTGGCGAGATGCGCCACCGCATCGACGCGCAGCTGCCCAATGGCAGCCGCGGCATGTGGATCGGCACCTTCCACGGCCTGGCCAACCGCCTGCTGCGCCTGCACTGGCAGGACGCCAAGCTGCCCGAAGGCTTCCAGGTCATGGATTCGGACGACCAGCTGCGGCTGGTCAAGCGCGTGGTGCAGGCGCTGGAAATCGACGACAGCAAGCATCCGCCCAAGCAGATCGCCTGGTGGATCAACGAACAGAAGGATGAAGGCCGCCGCCCGCAGCACATCCAGCCCGAGCCGCATGATGCGTGGCTGGAAACCATGCGCCAGGCCTACATCGAGTACCAGGCGCGCTGCGACCGTGCCGGCCTGGTCGACTTCGCCGAGCTGCTGCTGCGCGCGCATGAACTGCTGCGCGACAACCCGGCACTGCTGGCGCACTACCGTGCACGCTTCCGCGAAATCCTGGTGGACGAATTCCAGGATACCAACGCCATCCAGTACGCCTTCGTGCGCGTGCTGGCTGGGCACGAGGGCCATGTGTTCGTGGTCGGTGATGACGACCAGGCCATCTACGGCTGGCGCGGCGCCAAGGTCGAGAACGTGCAGGGCTTCCTGCGTGACTTCCCCGGTGCACAGACCATCCGCCTGGAACAGAACTACCGTTCCACCGCCAACATCCTTGGCGCAGCCAACGCAGTCATCGCGCACAACCCGGACCGCATCGGCAAGGAGCTGTGGACCGACAGCGGCGACGGCGAGCCGATCGACCTGTATGCGGCCTACAACGAGATGGACGAGGCGCGCTACATCGTCGAGCGCGCGCGCCAGTGGGTGCGCGACGGTGGCAGCTACACCGAAGTGGCCGTGCTCTACCGCAGCAACGCACAGTCGCGCGCGCTGGAAGAAGCGCTGCTGAGCGAACAGGTGCCGTACCGCGTGTATGGCGGCATGCGCTTCTTCGAGCGTGCTGAAATCAAGGATGCGCTGGCCTACCTGCGCCTGCTGTCCAACCGCAACGACGATGCCGCCTTCGAGCGCGCGGTGAACACGCCCACCCGCGGCATCGGCGAGCGCACCCTGGACGAGGTGCGCCGCGAAGCGCGCGCGCAGGGCATCTCGCTGTGGGAGGCCACCATGCTGGTCACCCAGGGCACGGCGCTGGCCGCGCGCGCACGCAATGCGCTGGCCGGCTTCCTGGTGCTGGTGAATGAACTGCAGGCGCAGACCCTGCACATGACCCTCGCCGAGCGCGTGGACCATGTGCTGTCGCGCTCGCAGCTGCGCGAGCACTGGAGCAAGGAGAGCCGCAATTCGCTGGATTCGGAATCGCGCACCGACAACCTCGACGAACTGGTCTCGGTGGCCTCGCGCTTCCTGCGCCGCGCCGACGACATCGAGGAAGTGGGTGAGGACATGGACGAGCTGGTCGCGTTCCTGGCCTATGCCGCGCTGGAGGCCGGTGAAGGCCAGGCGCAGGCGGGCGAGGAGGGCGTGCAGCTGATGACCCTGCACTCGGCCAAGGGCCTGGAATTCCCGCTGGTGTTCCTGGCCGGCATGGAAGACGGCCTGTTCCCGAGCGCACGTTCGCTGGAAGAAAGCGGCCGCCTGGAAGAAGAGCGCCGGCTGGCTTACGTGGGCATCACCCGCGCCCGGCAGAAGCTGGTGCTGTGCTACGCCGAATCGCGCCGCATCCATGGCCAGGACAACTACAGCCTGCCGTCGCGCTTCCTGCGCGAGATCCCGCGCGAACTGCTGCACGAAGTGCGCCCGAAGGTGCAGGTCTCGCGGCCGGCATCGCTGGGCAGCAGCCGGGTGATGGGCCACGCCTCGATCGAGGCCCCGCCGCTGAAGCTGGGCGCGCTGGTCACCCATCCCAAGTTCGGCGAAGGCATGGTGACCGACTACGAAGGCAGCGGCGCCCACGCCCGCGTGCAGGTCGAGTTCGCCGATGCCGGCAGCAAGTGGCTGGTGATGGCGTATGCCAATCTGACGGTGATCTGATCACCTGTAGAGCCGAGCCAACGCTCGGCAGCTTGCGCTGGGAAAATCAGCCGAGCATGGGCTCGGCTCTACAAGGACGAGTGGTCATGACCCGCAACGTGCTTTTCCTCTGCAGCCAGAACCGCCTGCGCAGCCCGACAGCCGAGCAGGTCTTCGCCGATTGGCCGGGGATTGAAACCGCCTCGGCCGGGCTGCTGGCCGACGCCGAGGAAGTGCTCAGCCCGGAGCTGCTGCAGTGGGCGGACCTGGTGTTCGTGATGGAGAAGGCGCACCGCAACCGCCTGTCCAGCCGCTACAAGGCGTGGATGAACGGCAAGCGGGTGATCTGCCTGGATATCCCCGATGACTACGACTACATGGACCCGGTGCTGGTCGAGCTGCTGAAGCGCAAGGTGGCGCTGTTCCTGCGTTGATCACCTCGAACCCCCGTAGAGTCGAGCTTGCTCGACTGCCTTGTGCCGCGCTGGAAGCAGTCGAGCAAGCTCGACTCTACAATGGGGCCTGACATCTTCCAGGAACGCCCCCATGACCGAACCCACCCTGCACGTCACCGTGAAGTTGAATGCGAAGCTGCAGCCCGAGCATCGCCACGAGCTGTTCGAGGATCCGCTCGATGCGCTGCTGCAGGCGGCGAACCTGGGCGAACTGACCGGGGGTGGCACCGCAATCTCCGACCTGGGCGAAGTCGAGTACGGCGATATCGAAGTGGCACTGGTCGATGCGGATGGCGTGCCGAAGCTGATCGACCTGCTGGAGCAGCTGGGCGCACCGAAGGGTTCGCAGGTGCAGCGTGTGGGCGAGGATGATCGCGCCTTCGGCGTCACCGAGGGGCTGGGCATCTACCTGGATGGCCTGAACCTGCCGGACGAAGTCTACGAACAGTGCGACTCCAACCACGTGTTCGAGCAGCTGTCCGACAACATCGATGGACTGGGTGAGATCTGCAGCTGGTGGCAGGGGCCGACCGAGACCGCGCTGTACATGTACGGCGAATCGTTCGAGAAGATGCGTGATGCGATCGCGGAGTTCGTGGCCAGCTACCCGCTGTGCCAGAACGCGCGCATCGTGCAGATCGCCTGAGGGCTGGGCCCCATGACCTCCAAGGACGCGCACCCGGCCGGTGATGGTGTACGCGCCGTCTTGACCCATTTCGAGGAGATGTTGACGGCACGGCTGCCGGCGGTGCCGGCAGAGCTGCTGGAGGAAGCGCCGGATCTGTCCGATCTCTTCGCGTTCCAGCGCTACTCGCTGGAGACCTTGCCGGCGTGGCTGGGCCCGCATGCACGGCGGCTGCTCAGCGAGCAGGGCCTGCCGCGCCAGGCGGCACCGTATCTCTCGTTCTTCGATGCCGAGCGTGCGGTCGAGGTCTCCGCCCTGCTGCCGGAGCCCGGCAGGGCGCTCGGCCATGATGGCGGCGGCAACGTGCTGGCCATCGACGCGGCCAGTGGCGAAGTGGTGTTGTGGGACCACGACAACGGTGACGCGCGCATGTTCGTCAACCGGGATCTGCTCCGCTTTGCCGAATGCCTGTGTGAATTTCCCTACGGTGCGCAAAGCAGGCAGGCATTTCTACAGGCGGTTGCGCAGATCGATCCGGGCGCCGTGGCGGAGGGCGCTTTCTGGGCGTCCGAGCATTGAGTCTGCTCAGCGCCTCTGGCGGGTGCGGGTAGCATCGAGAACAGTCGAGCACGCTCGACGCTACCGGCTTGCGGCCTGCTCTGCGTTCTCGCGCAGGGCCAGCTGCTTGCCCACCTGGTAGCCGCCATAGAACATCACCAATGCGGCGGCGACAGCCAGCACGATGGCCCGTGGGGTGACCTTTGATGGCGGCTTGCGGTCCTGCATGCGCGTGCTCCCCGATGGCGGCGGCGTGCCGCGCGGCCATCATGCGCCGCGGCCGGCGGCCGGGCAAGCGCGGCGCTACGGCCCCGCCGGGCGCCGCACCTGCTCCCAGTCCAGGCCGAATTTCGCCAGGTACTTGCGCAGGCGGTCGGCGTCGTTGGTGCTGGCGCGCTGGGTGCGCGACACCGCAAACAGCTCGCGGCCGGC
The DNA here is from genome assembly GCF_003086775.1 of Stenotrophomonas sp. ZAC14D1_NAIMI4_1. Classification (NCBI taxonomy): domain Bacteria; kingdom Pseudomonadati; phylum Pseudomonadota; class Gammaproteobacteria; order Lysobacterales; family Lysobacteraceae; genus Stenotrophomonas; species Stenotrophomonas sp. ZAC14D1_NAIMI4_1. The sequence goes on along the minus strand of NZ_CP026001.1, from coordinate 4,559,036 downwards.
CGCTGACAGCGACTTTGAGTGCGCGCAGACCCGCACCACCTCTTCCAGCTGCACGCGGTCGAAGCGGTCCAGCTCATCCACGGCCGGGCCCAGCAGCGCCTCCAGCGCTGACGGCGCCTGGCCGCCGCGCCATTGCTGGCGCAGGCGCGCGATCTCATCATCGACGCCTTCGATCTGGATGCGCCCGGCGTTGGCCAACGTCGCCAGTCGCATGATCGATGCCCCCAGATCGCGGAAATTGCCGCGCCAGGCCGCCTCGGCACTGGTGGCGAACGCCAGGTAGCGCGTGCGTGCCTCCACGTTGAAGCGCACCTGCGCATGCTGCTGCTGCGACCAGCGCTGCAGCTCGAACTCGATGTTGGGCTCGATGTCCTCCCGGCGCTGGGCCAGGCCGGGCAGGTGGTAGGTCCACAGGTTCAGGCGCGCCAGCAGGTCTTCGCGGAAGCTGCCCTCCAGCACCGAGTGCTGCAGATCGCGGTTGGTGCCCGCAATCAGCTGGAACTCGCTTTCCACCTCGCGGTCGCTGCCCACGGGCAGGAAGCGCTTCTCCTCCAGCGCACGCAGCAGCATGGCCTGTTCGTCCAGGCCCAGCTCGCCGATCTCATCCAGGAACAGCAGGCCCTGGTGGGCAGAGCGCAGCAGCCCGGCGCGGTCGGACGAGGCGCCGGTGTACGCGCCCTTGGTATGTCCGAACAGCGTGCTCATTGCGCCGTCGCCGCGCAGGGTGGCGCAGTTCACCTCGACAAAACGGCCGGGCAGCTGGTGCTTGAGCTTCTTCAGCTCGAACACGCGCTTGGCCAGCTGGCTCTTGCCTGCGCCGGTGGGGCCCATCAGCAGCATCGGCGCGCGCGAGCGCGTGGCCACGGTTTCAATCTGCGCGATCATCGCGTTGAACGCCGCATTGCGCGTGGCGATGCCACTCTTCAGCAGGTCGCGGTCCTGCAGTTGCTGCTGGGCGAATCGCTGCGCGATGTGGTCGTAGCGCGACAGGTCCAGGTCGATGACCGCGTAGCTGCCGGCCGCGCCGTCCTGCTTGCGCGGCGGCGAGGTCTGCAGCAGGCGGCCGGGGAAATGCCGGCTCTCGGTGAGCAGGAACCAGCAGATCTGCGCCACGTGCGTGCCGGTGGTGATGTGGACGTAGTAGTCCTCCTCCTCCGGCTGGAACGGATAGCTGGCCAGGAAGTCGTGCAGGGTCGAGTAGACCCCTTCGAACTCCCAGGGATCTGCCAGGTAGGTGTCGTGACGCCGCACCTCCAGCCCGGGCGCCATCTGCTGCAGGTCCTCGCAGACCACGCGGGCAAGCTTGGCGTAGCGGCGCTCGTCCAGCAGCAGCTCGATGCGGTCGGGCAGGAAGTCCTCATGCATGCCCAGCGACACCGTGGGACGCCATTTCTGCCAACGACCCGGACCCTCGCCCGCGTCGAGCTGGGTGCCGAGCATGCCGAAGACTACCTGTCGACGTGACATATCCATTCCTATAAAAGACGCGCGCTGAATATATACATTCAGTGCGGTCAATGGGTGGGTGTTACGTCAGAGATCGGGCGAAATCCAGAAAAAACAATGAGTTGATGCGTCATGGAAAAAGTTGGCACGGCCATTGCTCAATCCATCCCAAGACACGAAGCGGGCCGTTCCCGCCGAGGACACCACGATGGCCAACCTGACGCTCTTCTCCACCCCGCGTGCCCCGGCACTGCCGCCGGCCACCACCGTCAATGAAGCCGGTGGCCTGGCCTACCGCCGTGACCCGCGCGCTGCCCTGGCCCTGTATGCGGCCACCGGCTGCCTCAACAACACGTTCTACAGCGCTGCCGACACACAGCTGCAGCAGGTGCTGGCGCTGACCGCGCAGGTCGAGCCGCGCTTCATTGCCCGCACGGCGGTCTATGCCCGCCAGGTGGCGCACATGAAGGACATGCCGGCGCTGCTGCTGGCCGTGCTCAGCCTGCGAGACCCGGAGGCTTTCGTCCGGGTGTTCCCGCGGGTGGTCGACAACGGCCGCCAGCTGCGCACCTTCGTGCAGATCATGCGCAGCGGCCAGGTCGGCCGCCGGTCGCTGGGGTCGCTGCCGAAGCGCCTGGTACGCGAGTGGATCCAGCAGGCATCGGCGGAAACCCTGGTGCGTGCGGCCATCGGCCAGCAGCCGTCGCTGGCCGACCTGATCCGCATGGTGCACCCGAAGCCGGCCGATGCCGAGCGCAAGGCGCTGTATGCGTGGATTGTCGGTCGCCCGTACGAAGAGGCGCAGCTGCCGGCGCTGGTGCAGGCCTACGAGGCGTTCAAGCGTGACCCGCGTGGACTGCCGCCGGACCTGCCGTTCCAGTACTTCAGCACGCTGCCGCTGGATGCGGCGCAGTGGTCGGCGCTGGCGCGCAGTGCGTCGTGGCAGTCGATGCGGATGAACCTCAACACGTTCGCCCGCAACGGCGTGTTCGATGACCCGGCGATGGTGTCGGTGATCGCAGCGCGGCTGCGTGATCCGGCCCAGGTGCGCCGCGCCCGGGTGATGCCGTACCAGCTGCTGATGGCCTACCAGGCCAGCGCCCGCCTGCCGCAGCAGATTCCGGAAGCGTTGCAGGACGCGATGGAAACGGCCACGGCGCAGGTGCCGGTGCTGCCAGGCCGGGTGGTGGTGGCGGTGGACGTGTCCGGTTCCATGCAGTGGCCGGTGACCGGCTACCGCAAGGGCGCCAGCTCGGCGGTGCGCTGCGTGGACGTGGCGGCGCTGATCGCGGCCTGCGTGCTGCGCGGCCAGCCGCTGGCCACGGTGCTGCCGTTCGACACCGAGGTGCGCCCGGTGCGGTTGAACCCGCGCGACAGCGTGATGACGTTGGCGGCGCAGCTGGCGATCAATGGCGGTGGTACCTCGGTCAGTGCGCCGCTGGAACACCTCAACCATCGTCGCGAGCAGGTCGACCTGGTGGTGCTGGTGTCGGACAACGAAAGCTGGCGTGACACCCGCAGGGGCGGCGCGACGGCCACGATGCAGGCCTGGGATGCGCTGAAGCAGCGTTGCCCGCAGGCACGGCTGGTGTGCATCGACCTGCAGCCGGTAGCCAGCAGCCAGACCGTGCAGCGCGAGGACGTGCTGCATATCGGCGGCTTCAGCGATGCGGTGTTCGACCTGCTGGCGCAGTTCGCGCAGGCGCCGGGCGATGGCAGCGGCTGGGTCGAGCGCATCGAGGACATGCCGCTGTAAACACGATGTTGGACGGCGGCAAGGATGTCGCCAGGGACCGCCCGGCTGGCAATGGGGCCAGCCGGGCAGGACCGGGAATTCACGTTTTTCGCGGTGAATGCTGGTGGAACTACATGGGTTGTCCCTTCGGGGTCGGGTTCGAATCCCGCGTGTCCTGCCGGTTGTGGGGAGACGATGTTCCACCCCTCTTTGTCACCGCACCTGTTTCAACGCCGGCACTGCGAATGCCGGAGGAACTACAGCCTTCTAAGCTCCGGGTCGCGGGTTCGAGCCCCGCCCGCTGTGGCAACACAGCGGTAGCTCAGTGGTAGAGCAGGATGTTCCTCCACCCCTCGTCGTGCTGCCGGCACCTTCGCTTTCGTTGCGCGGGGAATGCAGGCCGAACTACATCGGTAGCCCTTCAGGGTCGGGTTCAAGTCCCGGAATGTTCGGCCATCTTTGTCACCGCACCTTCTTTGTTTTTGTATTGGATGAAAGGAAACATCACCATGACCACCTTGAACCGTGACGTGATCCAGCAGCCGGGCGCTGCACCCATCAAGCTGTGGACGCGCGGCGTGCCGCTGGAAGACCAGGCACGCGAGCAGCTGCAGAACATCGCCAGGCTGCCGTTCATCCATAAGTGGATCGCGGTGATGCCCGACGTGCACCTGGGCAAGGGGGCAACCGTGGGCTCGGTGGTGCCGACCGTCGGCGCCATCATTCCGGCTGCGGTGGGCGTGGACATCGGCTGCGGCATGATGGCCGTGCGCACCACGCTGGATGCCAGCGACCTGCCGGACAACCTGTCGACGGTGCGCAGCGCGATCGAGCGGGCCGTGCCGCATGGCCGCAGCGTGACCCGTGGCGGCCGTGACAAGGGCAGCTGGGACACGCCGCCGGAGCTGGCCATCGAAGGCTGGAAGCAGCTGGTCGATGACTTCGCGCTGATCTGCGAGCGCCACCCGCGCCTGAAGAACACCAACAACCTCAAGCACCTGGGCACCCTCGGCACCGGCAACCACTTCGTCGAAGTGTGCCTGGACCAGGACCAGCGCGTGTGGTTCATGCTGCACTCCGGTTCGCGTGGCGTGGGCAATGCCATCGGCACCTACTTCATCGAACTGGCCAAGCAGGAAATGCGCCGCTGGATGATCAACCTGCCCGACCAGGACCTGGCGTACCTGCCCGAGGGCAGCCAGCACTACGGTGACTATGTGTTCGCGGTGGAATGGGCGCAGCGCTTCGCACGCATGAACCGCGAGGTGATGATGCGCAACGTGGTGGCGGCCGTGCGTACGGTCATCAGCAAGCCGTTCGAGGCCCAGGCCGAGGCGGTGAACTGCCACCACAACTACGTCAACCGCGAAGTGCACTTCGGCAAGGAAGTGATGCTGACCCGCAAGGGCGCGGTGAGTGCGCGCAAGGGCGAGCTGGGCATCATCCCGGGCAGCATGGGTGCCAAGAGCTTCATCGTGCGCGGGCTGGGCAACGAGGACAGCTTCCACAGCTGCAGCCACGGTGCCGGGCGCGTGATGAGCCGCACCCAGGCGCGCAAGCTGATCACCGTGGATGAGCACGCCAAGGCCACCGCGCACGTGGAATGCCGCAAGGATGCGGAGGTGGTGGATGAATCGCCGGCGGCCTACAAGCCGATCGAGGCGGTGATGGAGGCCCAGCGCGATCTGGTCGAGATCGTGCACACGCTGCGCCAGGTGGTGTGCGTGAAGGGATGAAGCGGGCCGCGCGCGGCGTACACTGCGCCGCGCGCGGCAGGACGGCCTGCAGACGAAACCGCAGGCATGGAGGAACAGAACAGATGGACATGATCGAACTTGATGGCGGGCACGGCGGCGGACAGCTGCTGCGCTCGGCCCTGACCCTGAGCCTGTGCACCGGCATCGGCTTCACCCTGCAGAACATCCGCGCGATCCGCCGCAAGCCCGGGCTGATGCGCCAGCACCTGACCGCGGTGAATGCCGCCGCGCGGGTCGGCAACGCCTGCACGCACGGTGCCACGCTGGGCGCGACCTCGCTGCGCTTCGAGCCGGGCGTGGTGAGCGCTGGCGAGTATCACTTCGCCACCGGCAGTGCCGGCTCGGCCACCCTGGTCCTTCAGACCGTGCTGCCGGCGCTGTGGCGCGCGCAGGGGCCGTCGCGGCTGCGCCTGGAAGGCGGCACCCACAATCCGCTGGCGCCCAGCGCAGATTTCATCGCCGACAGCTACCTGCCGTCACTGGCGCGGATGGGCGTGCAGGCCTCGATGCAGCTGCTGCAGCACGGCTTCCACCCGGCCGGCGGCGGCGTGATCGAGCTGCAGGTGCAGCCGTGCGGGACGTTGCAGGTGCCGTGCATGGAGCAGCGCCCGGCACTGGATTCGATGCAGGCGCAGGTGGTGATGTCCGGCCTGTCCAGCAGCATCGGCCTGCGCGAACTGCAGGTGCTGGCCGATGAGCTCGGCGTCGACGCGCACCCGCGCCACGTGCAGTCGGTGCGGCCGGCACTGGGCCCGGGCAACGTGGCGATGGTGCGCGTGCGCCACGGCGACCACGTGGAAGTGTTCGATGGCCACGGCGAGCGCGGTGTGTCGGCCGAGCAGGTGGGCGCACGCCTGGCTGGCCAGGTACGCACCTACCTCAGCGGTGGCGCATGGGTCGGCGAGTACCTGTCCGACCAGCTGCTGTTGCCGATGGCCCTGGCCGGGGGCGGCAGCTTCACCACCCACGTCATCAGCGACCACCTGGCCAGCAACGCGCGCCTGATCGAGAAATTCCTGCCGGTGGAATTCGACTGGCAGCCGCATGCAGGGGGCTGGCGGGTCACCGTCGAGGCCTGAACACGCCGCCGGGCATGGCCCGGCGCTGCCGATGGGCACGGGCATCAATCCCGCGCCAGGATTGATCCTGCTCAAGGCGCGGCGTGCACATCCGGTGTGCAATGGTGATGTTCCCAACTGGCACCCCGCCAAGGAGGCCCACCATGTACACCCGCATCCTGATCGCCACCGACGGCTCCGAGCTGTCCGACAAGGGCCTGGCCAAGGGCCTGGAACTGGCGAAGGATCTCAACGCCGAGGTCGATATCGTGACGGTCTCCGAGCCGTGGGCGGTGGGCATGTACGACGCCATGGGCTGGAGCGTGGGCTACATGAACAGCCCCGAATACAAGGCCGACCGCGAGGAAGGTGCGCAGAAGGTGCTGCAGCCGGCGCTGGCCAAGGCCGCCGAGCAGGGCATCCGCGCCAACCCCATCCATGTGCTGGACCGCTACGCCGCCGACGGCATCATCGAGACGGCCGGCGAGCGCAACAGCGACCTGATCGTGATGACCTCGCATGGTCGCCGCGGGGTGACCCGCGTGCTGCTGGGCAGCCAGACGGCCGAAGTGCTGGCACGCAGCACCCTGCCGGTACTGGTCATCCGCTGATCAACATCCACTGATCCGCGCGTTCCCGGGGAGGGGACCTGGTGCCGGTACGCAGGATGCGTGCCGGCACCCACTTCCTCCAGGCCGTCCCAGCGGGTCCGCTCAGGACAGCAGCGAGCCCCGTGCGCGCTGCCGGCAGGCCTGCCGCCAGTCGGCCGGCGACATGCCGAACTGCGCCAGGAACGCGCGCTGGAACTGGCGCTCGGACGCGAAGCCGACTTCATAGAGCAGCCAGGTCAGGCGGCAGCCCGGCTCCCGGGCCAGGTGGCGGTGCGCCAGCCAGGCCCGGCATTCACGGATGTAGCGCGCCACCCCGCCGTGGGCCTGGAACAGCCGGTAGACCGTGGAGCGGGACATCGCGAACGCGTCGCAGATCATCTGCTCGCCCAGCTCGCAGTCGCCCAGGTGGGCATCGATGTAATCGACGATGCGCAGCAGGCGCGGGTCGGCCGTGCCGCCGCAGGTGACGCGCTGGCGTGCGCTGCTGCGGCGCAGGTCGGCGGCAAGTGATGCAACCACCGAAGGGGTGGCCTGTTGCAGGTTCATGGCAGCGTGATCCCGGCCCACCTCCGGGGCCTGTCATGGGATCAACCGGCAGATGCGTCGGGAACCTATCAATCGACCGGCTGCGGTGCCGGAGCCGGCCGCGGATGCATCACCAGCTGTACAGCTTCCAGTACACCGGCGAGACGCCGTCCTTGTCGTTGTCCATGCGGCCATCGCCGTTCTTGTCGTACATGTAGAACGGTGCGCCGCGCGACGGGGTGACCTTGACCATGCGCAGCTGGCCGGACACGCGGTACTCCTCGATGACATCGCCGTTGCCCATGGTGCGGCTGGATACATCGGCGCCCTTCACGTCCACCGGGGGAGCGCCTGCACCGCCCATGCTGGCGCAGCCAGCAAGCAGCAGCAGGGAAGCCAGCATCAGGGTCTTCATCGGCAGGGCCTTCGCATCGATCGGACCTTGATTATGCCCCATCGACGCGTCGCGGCCGTGTCGCCGCGGTGCAGGCACGGGCGCGTAGAATCGTCGCATGAGCAGATTAGTCCTGATCGACGGGTCCAGTTACCTGTACCGCGCGTTCCACGCGCTGCCGCCCCTGTCCAATGCACAGGGCGAGCCCACCGGCGCGCTGTTCGGCGTGGTCAACATGCTGCGCTCGACGCTGAAGGAGCGCCCGGCCTACGTCGCCTTCGTGGTCGATGCCCCGGGCAAGACCTTCCGCGACGACCTGTACGACCAGTACAAGGCCAACCGCCCGCCCATGCCCGATGAACTGCGCAGCCAGGTCGAGCCGATGTGCCGCATCGTCGAAGCGCTGGGCATCAGCATCCTGCGCATCCCCGGCGTGGAAGCCGACGATGTGATCGGCACGCTGGCCCTGCAGGGCGTGGCGCAGGACCTGAAGGTGACCATTTCCACCGGTGACAAGGACTTTGCCCAGCTGGTGCGGCCGGGCATCGAACTGGTCAACACCATGACCGGCAGCCGCATGGATTCGGACGCGGCGGTGATGGACAAGTTCGGCGTGCGCGCCGACCAGATCATCGACCTGCTGGCGCTGATGGGCGACACCGTGGACAACGTGCCCGGCGTGGAGAAGTGCGGCCCGAAGACCGCCGCCAAGTGGCTGGCCGAGTACCAGCACCTGGACGGCGTCATCGCTGCCGCGCCGACCATGAAGGGCAAGATCGGCGAGAACCTGCGCGCCGCGCTGGAGCGCCTGCCGCTGAACCGCGAGCTGGTGACCATCCGCACCGACGTCGAGCTGGACGCTTCGCCGGCCACCCTGGCCCTGCGCGAGCAGGACGTTCCGGTGCTGACCGAGCTGTATGCCCGCTATGGCTTCACCCAGGCGCTGAAGGAGCTGGGCGGCCCGCTGCCGGCACCGGCCGCCGCCAGTGAAGCCACCCCGAGCCTGCGCGGCACCGCCGCCGGCTTCGCCCGGGGCAGCGCCGAAGCGCCGCCGGCCGCCGGGATCGACCCGGCGCTGTCCGCGCCCGGTGAGTACGAAACGGTACTGACGGCCGAACAGCTGCAGGCCTGGGTGGAGCGCGTGCAGCAGGCCACGCTGATCAGCTTCGACACCGAAACCGATGCGCTGGATGCCATGCGCGCGCGCCTGGTCGGCATCAGCCTGGCGGTCGAGCCGGGCAAGGCCGCCTACATTCCGGTCGGCCACGACTATCCGGGTGCGCCGGCCCAGCTGCCGTTGCAGCAGGTGCTGGATGCGCTGCGCCCGGTGCTGCAGGACCCGGCGAAGCAGAAGCTGGGCCAGCACGGCAAGTACGACCTGCACGTGCTGCGCCGCCACGGCGTGGACGTGCAGGGCTACCACGACGACACCATGCTCGAGAGCTTCGTGCTCAATTCCACGGCCACCCGCCACGACATGGATTCGCTGGCCCTGCGTTACCTGGGCTACAACACCATCAAGTTCGAGGACGTGGCCGGCAAGGGCGCCAAGCAGATCCCGTTCTCGCAGGTGGGCATCGACGAAGCCAGCCGCTATGCGGCCGAGGACGCCGACATCACCCTGCGCCTGCACCATGCGCTGCAGCCGCAGCTGCTGGCCGAACCGGCGCTGGACAGCGTGTACCGCGACATCGAGATGCCGCTGGTGCCGGTGCTGGCCAGCATCGAAGCCAACGGCGTGCGCATCGATACCGATGAGCTGCGCCGGCAGAGCCACGACCTGTCCTCGCGCATGCTGGCCGCGCAGCAGAAGGCCACCGAGCTGGCCGGGCGCAGCTTCAACCTGGATTCGCCCAAGCAGCTGCAGGCGGTGCTGTTCGACGAGCTGAAGCTGCCGGCGGTGGTGAAGACCCCGAAGGGCCAGCCCAGCACCAACGAGGAAGCGCTGGAGGCGATTGCCGACCAGCACGAGCTGCCGCGGGTGATCCTGGAATACCGCGGCCTGGCCAAGCTGCGCAGTACCTACACCGACAAGCTGCCGGAGATGGTCAACCCGGACACCGGCCGGGTGCACACCAGCTATCACCAGTCCGGCGCCGCCACCGGCCGCCTGTCCTCGTCGGACCCGAACCTGCAGAACATTCCGATCCGCACCGAGGATGGCCGCCGCATCCGCCGTGCCTTCGTCGCGCCGGAGGGCTTCCAGCTGCTGGCAGCCGACTATTCGCAGATCGAGCTGCGGATCATGGCCCACCTGTCCGAGGACCCGGGCCTGGTGCGTGCCTTCGAGCAGGGCGCCGACGTCCACCGTGCCACCGCCGCCGAGGTGTTCGGGCGCACGCTGGAAGAGGTGACACCCAACGAGCGCCGCGCCGCCAAGGCCATCAACTTCGGCCTGATGTACGGCATGAGCGCCTTTGGCCTGGCCCGCAACCTGGGCATCGACCGTGGCCAGGCGCAGGATTATGTGGCGCTGTACTTCAGCCGCTATCCGGGCGTGCGTGACTTCATGGAGCGGATGCGCCAGCAGGCGCGTGACCAGGGGTATGTGGAAACCCTGTTCGGCCGCCGCCTGTACCTGAATGACATTCATGCCCGCAACCAGGGCCTGCGTGCCGGCGCCGAACGCGCGGCGATCAACGCGCCGATGCAGGGCACCGCCGCGGACATCATCAAGCGGGCGATGGTGTCGGTGGACCAGTGGCTGCACGACAGTGGCGCCCCGGCGCGGATGATCCTGCAGGTGCACGATGAACTGGTATTCGAAAGCGAGGCCGGTTTCACCGAGGAACTGCGTAAAAACGTGATCGAGCGCATGTCGCAAGCGGCGCAATTGCGGGTGCCGCTGGTCGTCGATACCGGTGTTGGGGTTAACTGGGACGAGGCGCACTGATTCGCATTCAGGCTAAAAACGCCATGAATGGTTCATTTGTACGATTTATCTGACTCGAAGATGAATGTTTTGGGTAGGGGCCTACAATAAATTGGGCCCCTTCACGAACCGTTAGTGTTCGGGGTGTTTCTATAACTCTCGACAGGCGCAACGCCTGTCGTGGATCTCTCCCATCCCCTGGAGCAGATCTCGGAACGGGGGCTCCTCCCCAAGCGCCCGTTCCCCGGCCCCGTTGACCTCCCCCTGGTCAGCGGGGCTTTTTATTTGTGCGCCGCTGGGCCACGCTGGGCCATCGCTCCGCAGGGGAAGCCGCAATGCCCGATCTGTTCGCACTGGCGATGCCGTGGTGGGAATTCGTCCTGCGCGCGGTGGTGGTCTATGCCGTCGTGCTGGGCATGGTCCGGCTCAGCGGCAAGCGCGCGCTGGGGCAGATCACCCCGTTCGATGTGCTGCTGATCGTGCTGCTGGGCAATGCCGTGCAGAACGCGCTGCTGGGCACCGACACGTCGCTGGGCGGCGGCCTGCTGCTGGCGGCCACGCTGATCCTGCTGAACTATGGCGTGGGTTGGCTGACCACGCGCAACCGGCGCATGGAACGGCTGATCGAAGGCGAGCCGGTGGTGATCGCGCGCGACGGGCGCCTGCTGGAGGCCGTGCTGCGGCGCGAGCTGGTCAGCACGGCCGATTTCGAAGCCGCACTGCGCCAGCAGGGCTGCCTGCGCGTGGAGGATGTCGAGCTGGCGCTGCTGGAAACCACCGGCCACATCACCATCATTCCGAAGAAGTAGCCTTCGCGCAGGCCTGCGGCGCGTTGCCGGATCTGCAGGCCAGCAGCAGCACACGCTGCGCCAGCTCGGCCTGGCCTGCGGTCTGCAGCGCATCGGCCACCGCCATGCAGAAGCGTTCGCTGGGATGGGCCGCGCACATCTCTGCCAGTTCCTGCAGCTGCTCATCCGGCAACGGCAGGTTGTCCGGTATCTGGCTGGCCAGCGAAAATGCCGTGCCCACCGCCGCCACGCGCTCCTGGTCGTCATTGCGCCGGCAGGCTTCGGCGTCGAACGCCGGATCATCCTCCTGGCACACCGCCGCGACGCTGGAAGGTACCGAAGGATCGGCCATGACCCGGTCGATCACCCAGTTGTTGCGGGCATCGGTGCGGTAATCCTCGATCAGGCGGTTGCAGGCCGCTTCGATGCCTTCGCGGCACCACAGGTGCCAGCTGTCCGCGCCTGCCCACACCATCCTGCCCATGCAGCCGGCGATATCCGCGCGACAGCTGTTGGGTGCGAAGGGCGGCACCACCCGGCAGGCGGCCTCGCTGTCACGCACATAGTGGTCATCGCCATCATCCAGCGTGTGGCCGTCCGCGCTGAGCGTCCATGTCGAGGATCCGGTGCTCGCCAGGCTGATGGCGGTGATGTCCGCGCCGGCCTGGTCCAGGTGGAACGGCTCGGGCGCATGCCCGGCGCGCTGGCGCTGCGCATCAACGGCACTGTCGATGCGCAGCACGGTATCGCCGCTGGCGTCCTTGAAGGTGCCGCACTGCATCGACTGCGCGGCAGCGGGCATCGCAGCGGCCGCCAGCAGGAACAGCAGTACCGTGCGCGCGCCCCGCAGGCGGCGCGTTGGGAGGGTCAGGAACATCGGATCATCCTTGAATGGGGAACTGCGCAGCACCGCACGGTGCCGCGCGGAGATCAGCGATCAGGCGCGGGCTGGACCCAGTCGCGCGGCACCAGGTAATCGGCCAGGCGCGCTTCGGCGCTGCCGGCTTCCGGAGTGAAGCCATATTCCCAGCGTACCCGCGGCGGCAGGCTCATCAGGATGCTCTCGCTGCGGCCGCCACTCTGCAGGCCGAACAGCGTGCCGCGGTCGTAGACCAGGTTGAACTCCACGTAGCGGCCACGACGGTACAACTGGAATTCGCGCTCGCGCTCGCCGTGCGCGGTGTCCTTGCGCTGCTGCACGATCGGCAGGTAGGCATCGAGGAAGCCGTCACCGACCGCGCGCAGGTAGGCGAAGTCACGCTCGAAATCGCCGTGCAGGTCATCGAAGAACAGGCCGCCCACGCCACGCGTTTCGTTGCGATGGCGCAGGAAGAAGTACTCGTCGCACCAGCGCTTGTGCGCGGCGTAGCGCTCCTCGCCATACGGCGCGCACAGGTCGTGGGCCACCTGGTGCCAGTGCTGCACGTCCTCATCGAAGGGATAGAACGGGGTCAGGTCGAAGCCACCGCCGAACCAGCTGGCCACCACCTCACCATCGCGCTGGGCCTGGAAAAAGCGCACGTTGGCGTGGGTGGTCGGCACGTAGGGGTTGAGCGGGTGGAACACCAGCGACACGCCGGTGGCGCGCCAGGAGGCGCCCGCCAGTTCCGGCCGGTTGGCCGAGGCCGACGGCGGCAGGCGGCTGCCGGACACATCGGAGAAGCCGATGCCGGCCTGTTCGAACACCGCACCGTCGCGCAGCACGCGGGTACGCCCACCGCCGCCCTCGGCCCGCTGCCACAGGTCTTCCTGGAAGCGGGCCTGGCCATCGGCGGCCTCGATGGCCGCACAGATGCGGTCCTGCAGGTCGGTGAGGTAGGCGCGTACGCGCTCGAAATCGTTCATGGCGCGTACTTTACCGCAGCGCCCGGGCTGTTCCGCAGCAGGCCGCGCCGACCAGCGCTTCAGCGGAAGCGTGCGCGCATGTCCGGCCGCAGCAGGCGCCAGGCCAGCCAGCCCTGCAGGCCGGCAAACAGCACGGAACTTCCCAGCAGGGTCACGGTGAACATCAGGCGCTGCATGTCCAGTTCACGGGCCATCGACGGGTCGTCGGCGATCAGCGCGAATACCTGGCGCAGGACGCGGTCGAACCACCAGGTGATGACGAAGTTGGCCAGCGCGCTCAACAGCAACGCCCAGACATAGGCCCACAGTCCCCAGCGCCGCTCGTGCCACAGCCCCCAGCTGGCCAGGGTGGACGCCAGGCAGACCAGGGCGGCCAGCAGCGATGCGGACACCGGGTGGACCAGCATCCACCACAGGGTGCGGTCCAGGCCGTGTTCCCAGGCCAGGCTGGCCAGGTGCTGCCACAGCGGCAGTGCGGCCAGGGGAATCGCCACCAGTGCCTGCAGCAGGCAGTAGACGGTCAGTACCAGGCACAGCCAGAACGAACCCTGCGCCAACGGCTTCAACCAGTGGGTGCGGGCGGCGGTGGGCGCGGCGGGGATGGGGGGAATGGGCACTGACATCCGTTGTCCTTGCAGGCAGGGCCCGCGTCTTCAGTGGGGCGTCGCCAGGGCGGCGACCGCCGGCAGGATATGGTGTTCGCTCAGGGGTGCCAAGCGCAGGCCGTGCGGCGGCCGCAGCGGAACCCAGGCCAGTTCGGCGATTTCCGCGCGTGCGGCTGGCGTGCCCAGCACCTGCACCCACCAGGCCTGGGCCTGTACGCGGTGGCCGGGCTCGTTCACCGCCCAGTCCTCGAACGTGCCCAGTGCGATGGCGGTCCCGGCGCGCAGCTGCACGCCGAGTTCTTCGTCCAGCTCGCGGGCCAATGCCTGCAGCGGCGCTTCACCCGCTTCGGGCTTGCCGCCAGGCTGGATGAAACGGTCGGCGCCGTGCTTGCGCACCACCAGCGCGCGTCCGCGGTCATCCACGATGACCGCGGCCACGATGTGGATCGTGGCCGCGTCGCGGCTCATGCCAGCCGGCTCACTTCAGGTTCTGCTCGAACAGCTTGAGGATGCGCTTGTACTGGTCCAGCCAGGAATCGGCACGGATGTAGCCGTGGCGTTCCAGCGGGTACGGGGCGATCGACCAGTTGTCCTTGTGCAGTTCGATCAGGCGCTGGGTCAGGTGCACCGAGTCCTGGAAGAACACGTTGTCATCCATCATGCCGTGGGCGATCAGCAGGTTGTCCTGCAGGTTCTGCGCGTACTCGATGGGCGAGGACGTGCGGTACGCCTCCGGGTCGATGTCCGGGGTGTTGAGGATGTTGCTGGTGTAGGCGTGGTTGTAGTTCTGCCAATCCAGCACCGGGCGAAGCGCGGCGCCGGCCTTGAACGTGCCCGGCGAGCGGAACAGCGCCATGAAGGTCATGAAGCCGCCGTAGGAACCGCCGTAGATGCCGGCGTGGTCGCGGTCACCCTGCTGGGTGTCGACCAGCCAGTCCAGGCCGTCCTTGTAGTCTTCCAGTTCCGGGTGGCCCATGTTGCGGTAGATCGCCGTGCGCCAGTCGCGGCCGTAGCCCTCGCTGCCGCGGTAATCCATGTCCAGCACGATGTAGCCCTTCTCCACCAGCAGGTTGTGGAACATCTGCTCGCGGAAGTAGGCCGGGTAGCGCTGGTGCACGTTCTGCAGGTAGCCGGCACCGTGCACGAACATCACGATCGGGTACTTCCTGCCCGGTTCCTTGTGCTCGGGCTCGTAGTACTTGGCCCAGACCACGCCGGCGCCATGCTTGGACGGCACCGCCACCAGCTTCGGCTGGACCCACTCGCGGGCCTTGTACTCGGCGGTGCGGGTGTCGGTCAGCACGCGCGCCTGGCCACCGGCGCTCGGCACCACGGCCAGCTGGGTCGGCAGGTAGGCGGCCGAATAGCGCACCAGCAGCTGCTGGCCATCGGGCGACAGCGAGAAATCTTCCACGCCGTTGAGGCTGGTCAGCTCGCGCACCTGGCGGTTGCCGGTGTCGACCGCGCAGACTTCATAGTCGTGCGGCGCCTGCTGGTTGCACAGGAAGTAGAAGCCCTTGCCGTCGGCCGACAGCACCGGCGCGGAGGTTTCCCACTTGCCGCTGGTCAGCGCCTGCGGCTTGGCCGTGCCGGCCTGGGTGTAGAGGTGCGAGAAGCCCGATTCCTCGGACAGCAGCCACAGGGTGCGGCCATCGGCCATCCAGCCGAAATCGTTGAAGCCCCAGTTGATCCAGGCGTTGTCGGTCAAGCGGTGGCGGTTCTGCACGCGGCCATCGTTGCCGATGCTGACGATCCAGCGGTCCTTGTTGTCGTTGGCGCGCAGCATCACCGCGGCCTGCTGGCCATCGGCGCTCCAGCGCATGCCGCCGCCCATGAAGTCGCTCATCACCTGCACGCTGCGGTCGCCCTTCAGCGGGTCCTTGCCGGCCTTGCGGCGCAGCTCGGCCAGCGGGTCGGTGCCGATGCCCGGCAGGCCCGACAGCGAGAGCTTCTCGGCCTTGCCGGTGCGCACATCGACGTACCACAGGGTGTGCGGCTCGAAGCCGTTGCGGCCGACGCGGGTGCGGGTGTCCTCGGTTTCCTCGTAGCCCGATTCGGTCACGTACAGCGGCATCTTGCTGGTGCGGCCGTCATCGAAATCCTTCGGCTTGGTCACCACGATCAGGTGGCCCAGGTCCGGCGACAGCAGGCTGTCGGCGATCTCCACGTCGGCGCCCAGGTAGATCGGGGCTGCGGCACGGGTCGGGTCGGCCTGGCGCCAGCGCTGGTCCTGGTCCTTCAGCGCTTCACGCTGGTCGCGGTCGCGGCGCAGGGTTTCCAGGGTGCGCAGCTGCTGGTCGCGAAGCAGGTCGTCCTTGGGCTTGCTGGCCGGGTCCTTGTCGGCCTTCAGGCTGGCCACCTGCTGCACGCCAGCGGCGGCGGTCCAGTGGAACCATTCCTGGCCCACGCGCCAGATCACGCCATTGTCGGCGGCGAAGTTGACCCCGGCCGCGCGCTCGTTGCTGCGGGTCAGCTGGGTCAGCGCGCCGCTGCGCAGGTCGCGCACGAACACATCGCCATTGCGGACGAAGGCGCTGCGGCTGCGGCTGCGGTCGTAGACCGGCTCGGCCACGTCCAGGGTGCCGCGCTGGTCATCGGCCACCTGTGCGGCGGCGCCACCGGCCAGCGGCTGGCGGAAGGTGTCGCGCACCGGGCTGCCGTTGCGCTTGAGCTGGTACTCCACCTGCTGGCTGTTCCAGGACCACCAGGCCTTCTCGACCGGCGGACCGATCCAGTCCGGGTCGGCCATGGCCTGTTCGATGGTGATCGGCGTCGGCGCGGCATGCGCGGCCGGTGCGGCCAGCACGGCCGACAGCAGGAGGGACAGGGGCAGCACTCGGGACATGGGCGGACAGCACCAGATGAGGAAACCGGGCAAGGGTAGCAGCCGCCCGGGCCGGGGGAGGGGGCCACAGGTCATGCAGACCGCTTGGGCAAAGGCCCGGCGGGGCCTTGCGTGGCGCATGATGGGCGACTGAGCCGGAAGGAGCCGACCATGTACCCCTACGACTACCGCATTTCCCTGGGGGTGCAGCACCCTGCGGTCTCCAGCGCCGACATCTCCGCCCGGCTGGGGCTGGAACGGAGGTTCTTCCGTGATGCAGGCACCGACCTGCGTGGCGGTGATGGCCGCTTGATCCGGGTACATGGCTTCACCCGGGTGAGCTTTGAACTGGCCGCTGGGAAGGATGGCTGGCTGATGGACGCCTGGCCGCAGGTGGTCGAAATCCTGCAGGCACGGGTGGAGGTGATCCAGGCATTGAACCAGGAGGGCGCCGACGTCGGCCTGCGTATCGCCGTTTTTGGCAAGCGGGCATGGGCGGGTTTTGAACTGGATTCTGCACTGGTGCGGCTGATGGCCGACCTGCGGCTGGGCTTCCATCTGGAAACCTGTTTTCCGGATGCACCGGTCGAGACCGACGACGACGAAGCCTGAAACATCCACTGCAACCGGTCGCCGGGCCTGCGCATCCAATCTCCTGAACCCGCATCATTCACCGGACAGGAGCACGACCATGCAGGAACTCATCCCGATCACCCTCTTCCTCTGCATCGCCTACGCGATCCATGCCATTGCCGATGCGCGGGCGCGCAGCAAGCTGGTCGCCCCGCACGTGCCGGAGGAAGTGATCCGCTCGCTGGCGGTGCTGGAAGAAGAGCGCCGCCGCCAGGGCGCGCTGCGCTGGGGCATCAGCCTGGTCAGCCTGGCCGTGGCCCTGGCCCTGCTGGAAGCCATGGGTGCGCGCGAGCTGACCTTCGGCGCCGCCGCTGCGCTGGCCGGCAGTGCCGGCGTGGGCCAGCTGGTGGCGTGGTTCATCACCCGCCCCGCCGTGCGCAAGGGCTGACCGGCGCATGCCACGGGCACAGCGAGCGGCCAACGCATGAGCCTGCTGGGCGGCGCTTTGGCTGCATTGCGCGGGCGGCGTCGCGACGCCGCCGCCGAGGAACCGGCTGCGTGGGAAGACGACCGCGCGCTGGTGGTCGCCATCATCGACGGTTCGCAGGCAGCGTTCGCGCAGCTGGTGCAGGCCCATCAACGTACCTGTGCACACGTGATCGGGCGCATGGTTGGCGATCGCGACCAGGTGGCTGACCTGCTGCAGGAAACCTTCCTGGCGGTGTTCCGCCAGCTGCACCGGTTCCGTTTTGAATCCTCGCTGCGGACCTGGGTTTCACGGGTGGCCTACACGACGGCGCTGCAGCACCTGCGCCGCCGCCGGCTGGAGATGCAGTGGATGATGGCGGTGGAGGTGCCCGAGGAGCTGGGGATCGGCGACGAGGGCCCTGGCCCGGCGGAGCTGAGCGAGGCGCTGCAGGCCGGCCGGCAGCTGGGCGCGGCGCTGGAGCGGCTGACCCCGCCGCAGCGGCTGATCGTGGGCCTGCATTACCTGGAGGATTTCGACCTGGCCGAGATTGAACAGGTGACCGGGATGGCGCGCGGTACCATCAAGAGCCACCTGTACCGCGCGCGGCAGACCCTGAAGCAGGAGTTGACGCGACGCGCCACCGCCGGAGAACTGCTGTGAGCGAAGCCAACGACCCCCGCGATGCCGATGCGCGCGCGCTGTCGCAGGCGCTGCGCGAGCAGGAACAACGGCACGCCGTGCCCGATGTGAACGAGGCGCTGCAGCAGCGGCTGCAGGCGGAAACGCGCGACAGCGGTGTGCTGTACGTGGCGGTGCAGGTGCTGTTGTTCGGGGCGCTGCTGGCTGCAGCGGCCTGGTATTTCTGGCACTGACAGCCCCCGCCGGGCATGGCCCGGCGCTACCGGTGGAGATCCAGGTAGCGCCGGGCCATGCCCGGCGGCGCTTCACCGCCCCTGCGACATAGTGAAGCAGCGCGTCACCCGGTCGCATCCCGGCTTAACCAAATCCTCCTAAAGTGGTCCGGTATCCCACCCGTACCCGGCAGGAGGCGTCCCTTGGACGCGTTGTTGTTGTCGCGGATCCAGTTCGGATTCGTCATCAGTTTCCACGTGCTGTTCCCCGCCTTCACCATCGGTACGGCCAGCTGGCTGGCCTTCATCGAATGGCGCTGGCTGCGCACGAAATTGCCCGTCTGGCGCGACCTGTATTTCTTCTGGCAGAAGATCTTCGCCGTGTCCTTCGGCATGGGCGTGGTCAGCGGCATCGTCATGGCCTTCCAGTTCGGTACCAACTGGCCGCGGCTGAGCGAAGTGGCCGGCACGGTCATCGGCCCGCTGCTGACCTATGAAGTGCTGACCGCGTTCTTCCTGGAAGCCAGCTTCCTCGGCGTGATGATGTTCGGCTGGGGCCGCGTATCGCCGCGCCTGCATTTCCTGTCCACCTGCATGGTGGCGCTGGGCACGCTGTTCTCCACGTTCTGGATCCTGTCGTCCAACAGCTGGCTGCACACGCCGGCCGGCTACGAAATGATCAACGGCATCGTGCACCCGGTGGACTGGTGGCAGGTGGTGTTCAACCCGTCCTTCCCGTACCGCCTGGCGCACATGGCGCTGGGCTCGTTCATCACCACCTGTTTCGTGATCGGTGGCGTGGGCGCGTGGTACCTGCGCAAGGGCACGCACGTCGAAGCAGGCCGCCGCATGTTGGTCGCGGCGGTGGCGTTTGCTGCGCTGACCGTGCCGGTGCAGATCTTCGTCGGCGACATGCATGGCCTGAACACGCTCAAGCACCAGCCGATGAAGATCGCGGCGATGGAAGCGCACTGGCACGAAAGCAAGGCAGGCGAGGGCGTGCCGCTGGTGGTGTTCGCGCTGCCCAACGAGAAGGAGCAGCGCAACGATTTCGAAGTGGCCATTCCGAAGCTGGGCAGCGTGATCCTGACCCATTCGCTGGACGGGACGTTCGATCCGCTGACCTCGGTGCCGGCCAGCGAACGGCCGCCGGTGACGCCGGTGTTCTTCGCCTTCCGCATCATGGTCGGGCTGGGCACGCTGATGCTGCTGCTGGCCTGGGTCTCGGCGTTCCAGCTGTGGCGGAAGAAGCTGCTCGATTCGCCGTGGCTGCTGCGTGGCTGGAACTGGATGCTGCCCAGCGGGTTCATCGCGCTGGTGTCCGGCTGGTTCGTCACCGAGATGGGGCGCCAGCCGTGGGTGGTCTACGGCGTGCTGCGCACCGCCGATGCGGTGGGCCCGCAGAGTGCGTGGATGACCGCGCTGTCGCTGGCGGTGTACGTGGTCGGCTACGCCTTCGTGTTCGGCTGGGGCATCTGGTACCTGGTGAAGATCCTGCGGCACGGCCCGCAGCCGTATGTGGACGGCCCCTCGCTGGACCACGGCAGCCACACGCCGGCGCGCCCGCTGTCGGCCGCCGACGAACCGCTGGAGGAGCGCTGACATGGACCTGATGACCTGGCTGCCGGTGGCATGGTTCGCGGTGATCGGCTTCGGCGTGCTGATGTACGTGGTGCTGGACGGCTTCGTGCTCGGCATCGGCATCCTCGCCCCGTTCGCCGAGGATGAGGAACAGCTGGACCTGATGATGAACACCGCCGCGCCGATCTGGGACGGCAACGAGACCTGGCTGGTGCTGGGCGGTGCCGGCCTGCTGGCGGCCTTCCCCAAGGCCTACGCGGTGCTGCTGTCGGCGCTGTACCTGCCGGTGCTGCTGCTGGTGGTGGCGCTGGTGTTCCGTGGCGTGGCCTTCGAGTTCCGCTTCAAGGCGCACCGTTCGCGGCGGCTGTGGAGCGTGGCCTTCGGCCTGGGTTCGCTGCTGGCGACCTTCGCCCAGGGCGTGATCCTGGGCACCCTGGTGCAGGGCATTCCGCTGGTGGACGGGGTCTACCAGGGCGGCGCGTTCACCTGGTTCAGCCCGTTCGCGATGCTGACCGGTGCCGCGCTGGTGGCCGGCTACGCGCTGCTGGGCAGCACCTGGCTCATCCTGAAGACCGAGGGCCGCGTACAGGCACTGGCGCGGCAGATGACCCGGCCGCTGGTGGTGGCGGTGATCGCGGCGATGGGCCTGGTCAGCAGCTGGCTGCCGTTCCTCGATTCGCGGTTGATGGATCGCTGGTTCAGTGATGGCAATTTCTGGTGGCTGTCGCCGGTGCCGTTGCTGACCCTGGCGGTGGCCGCCGCGCTGTGGCGCAGCGCCACCCATCCGCGCCGCGACCTGCCGCCGTTCCTGCTCAGCCTGGCCCTGTTCGTGCTCGGTTTCGCCGGGCTGGTGCTGGGCATGTGGCCCTACCTGCTGCCGCCGTCGATGACGCTGTGGCAGGCCGCCGCGCCGGCCTCCTCGCTGGGCTTCACCCTGGTCGGGCTGGTGGTGCTGCTGCCGGTCATCCTGGGCTACACGGCCTGGTCCTACCGGGTGTTCCGCGGCAAGGTACGCGCCGACGCCGGTTACCACTGAAGGATGTGAACGGGGAGCGGCCGGTGACCGCTCCCCGTTTCGGTTTGTGAAACATGTATTCCCTGCGCGGGACGTGCTAGCGTTCGCACCTTTCCGGCCGCCAGGGGGGCTGCCGGCGACGTCCTGGACGGACGCACGGCTGCAGGAATGGGGGGCCGCCGCGCGTCGCCATGCTGTTGGCCCGTGCCTGTCTTCCGCCCATCCAAACATCACCGGTAATGATCGAATTTTCCGTTGTCGACTGGGCCGCCTGGGCGCCTGGACTGACAGAACGTAGCCAATGGATGGGCTGGGCCGACGCGCCGTTCCTGCCGCAGGGCGAGGGCACGCCGTCGTTGGCGGAAGTGCCGGCCATGCAGCGCCGCCGCATCGAGCGCCTGGGCCGCATGGCCATCCAGGCTGCGTGCTGGTGCGAAGACGCGCAGGGCGCCGACAGTGAAGTGCCGCTGGTGTTTGCCAGCCGCCATGGTGACGTGGCCCGTTCGATGGACCTGCTGGGCTCGCTGGCCGCCGCCGAGCCGCTGTCGCCCACCGGCTTCGGCCTGTCGGTGCACAACGCGATCGCCGCCCTGTATTCCATCGCCCGTGGCCACCGGGGCAACTACCTGGCGCTGGCCGCTGGCCAGTCCACCGTGGAAACCGCCTGCCTGGAAGCCGCCGGCCTGCTGGCCGACGGTGCGCGGGAGGTGCGGGTGGTGGTCTATGAATCGTCGTTGCCCGACGTTTACGCCGAATTCGCCGACGAACCCGACCCGTTCTTCGCCTGGTGCTGGCGCCTCGCGCCGTCCGGCACGGCCGGCACCGGCCTGCGCCTGGCCTGGGAACCGGCCGCCGATGCGGCCGATACCGCGCCCGGCCTGCTGCCGCACGCGCTGGACCTGCACCGGTTCCTGCTCTCGGCTGCACCCACCCTCGACCATGTGACCCAGGGCCAGCGCTGGCGCTGGAGCCGCCATGGCTGAAGCCCTTCGCCGTCTCGACCACGCCTGGCGGGTTGTTGGCACCGGCCTGAGCTTCGCCGCGTTCGGCGTGGGCGGGCTGCTGCTGGGCGTGTTCGTGATGCCGCTGCTGCTGTTGATGCGCGACCCGGTCGCGCGCCAGCGGCGGGCGCGGCGGCTGGTGCAGGGGGCGTTTGCCAGCCATGTGTGGCTGATGTGCCGGCTGGGCCTGATGACGCTGCAGGTGGAGGGCCGCGAGCGCCTGCATCGCGATGGCCTGCTGGTGCTGGCCAACCACCCGACCCTGATCGACGTGGTGTGCCTGATCGCGCTGCTGCCCAACGCTGACTGCGTGGTCAAGCGCGCAGTGGCCTGCAACCCGTTCATGCGCGGCCCGGTCCGCGCCGCCGGCTACATCGCCAATGACGATGGCGCCGGCCTGGTCGATGACTGCGTGGCCGCCGTGCATGCCGGCGGCACCCTGGTCATTTTCCCGGAAGGAACCCGCACCGTGCCGGGGCAGCCGCCGCGCCTGCAGCGGGGCGCTGCCAACATCGCCGTGCGCGGGCGGCTGGACATCACGCCGGTGCGTATCAGCTGCACGCCCGCCACGTTGACGAAGGGCCAGAAGTGGTATCGTGTGCCCTCACGTCGTTTTCACGTTCGGCTGCAGATCGGCGAAGATATCGCCATCGCACCCTTCCTGGCCGAAGATGACGCGTCAAGGGGGGATGCCTTGGCGGCCCGTCGCGTCACCGACCACCTCACTCGTTATTTCGACCTGTCTGGAGACCCGACCCGTGCAAGCACTTGAGCACGAGATCAAGGAATTGATCATTTCCTCGCTTTCACTGGAGGACATCACGCCGGAGGACATCGATCCGACCGCGCCGCTGTTCGTGGAAGGCCTTGGCCTCGATTCGATCGACGCCCTGGAGCTGGGCCTTGCCCTGCAGAAGAAGTACGGTGTCAGCCTCTCGGCCGACTCGGAAGAAACCCGTCGCCATTTTTCCAGCGTGCGCGCGCTCGGCGAGTTCGTCGCCGCCCGCCAGTCGTAAGGCGCCAGGAACTGCCATGACCAAGAATGAACTGTTCGAGCGCATCGTCCGCATCCTGACCGACAGCTTCGAGATCGAACCTGCCCGGATCAGCCCGGAATCGCGCCTGTATGACGACCTGGACATCGACAGCATCGATGCGGTCGACCTGATCGTGCAGCTCAAGCCGCTGCTCGGCCGCAACCTGCAGCCGGAAGCCTTCAAGGCCGTGCGCACCGTGCAGGACATCGTTGATGTCGTGCACGGTCTGCTGCCGGGCCAGGCTGCCGCCTGACCGCAGGCCGGGCACCGCGACCATGGCACGGGCACGCATGGTCGTGGTGGCAGCGCTTTCGCTCGCCTATCCGGTGCTGGTCTACGTGGCCATGGGCCGCTTCGAGCCGCGCTGGCTGTCGCTGCTGCTGTTCGGCCTGGCCCTGCTGCGTGCGCTGAGCACCCGGCAGCCGCTGTGGTGGGCCGCCGCGGCCGGTGCCGGCCTGCTGGCCGGCCTGGCCACCGTGCTCAACCAGGCCTTGCCGCTGAAGCTGTACCCGGCGCTGGTGAACGTGGTGATGCTGTCGGTGTTCGCCACCAGCCTGCGCTTCGGCCCGCCGCTGGTGGAGCGCCTGGCGCGCCTGCAGGAGCCGGACCTGCCCGCCTTCGCGGTGGCCTATACCCGTCGCGTCACCCAGGTGTGGTGCGGCTTTTTTGTTCTCAACGGTGGCCTGGCCCTGTTCACCGCGCTGTACGCGTCGGACCGGGTCTGGATGCTCTACAACGGATTGTTGGCGTACGTGATGATGGGAGTGTTGTTCGCAGGCGAGTGGCTGGTGCGGCGTCGGGTGAAGGCGGCCCATGCCCATGGCTGACTGGATCGCCCTGGACCGGTTGCTGGTCACTGCGCGGCCTGGCCGCGACATCGGTATCTGTGAAGGTGTCGCCCTGGACCACAGCGCACTGCGCCTGCGCGCGCTGGCCTGGCGCGATGCGTTCGCCGCTGCCGAAGGCCGCGACTGGGCGCTGTATTTCGACGATGCCATCGCCTTTGCCGCGGCCCTGTTCGGCGCCTGGCATGCCGGCAAGCGCGTGTTCCTGGCCGCCGACAACCTGCCGGCCACGCTGCAGGCGCTGCAGCCGCAGGTCAGTGGCTTCGCTGGCGATGTGTCGGCCGACTATCGCCCGTTGCTGCCCGCCGCCGTGGCGTCCGACCGCGCGCTGCAGGCGCTGGACGAACGTGCCTGCGAACTGTGCGTGTTCACCTCCGGCAGCACCGGCCAGCCCAGCGCGATCAGCAAGCGCATGGACCAGCTGGCACGCGAAGTCGATGCGCTGCAGGCCGCCTTCGGCGCCCAGCTCGACGGCGTGCAGGTGCACGGCACGGTGTCCCACCAGCACATCTATGGCCTGCTGTTCCGCGTGCTGTGGCCGTTGGCCGCGGGCCGCCAGATCCAGCCGCGGCGTTTCTTCCATGAAGACCTGGTCGGCACCCTGGCCGCCGCCGACAGCGTGCTGGTGGCAACCCCGGCGCACCTCAAGCGCCTGCCTGAACAACTGGACTGGGCCAGCCTGCACGGCCGCCTGCGTGCGGTCTTTTCCTCCGGCGGCCCGCTGCCGGAAGAAGCGGCGCGGCAGGTGCGGCAGTGGCTGGGCGTGGCGCCCACCGAGGTGTACGGCAGCAGCGAGACCGGCGGCATCGCCTGGCGCCGCTGGGACACCGACATGCCGCCGTGGCAGCCGCTGCCGGGCGTGCAGTGGCGCATCGAGGAGGGTTGCCTGGCCGTGGCGTCGGCGCACCTGGACAGCGCCGAGTGGTGGCGTACCCAGGACCGCGTGGAAGCGCTGGCCGACGGTCGCTTCCGCCTGCTTGGCCGCGCCGACCGCATCGTCAAGATCGAAGAACGCCGGGTCTCGCTGGATGCGCTGGAACGCGCGCTGCGTGACGACCCGGAAGTAGAGGATGTGCGCGTGCTGGTGCTGTCCGGCCAGCGCGAGCAGCTGGCCGCGGTGGTGGTGCCGGCGGATCCAGCGCTGGTGACAGCCGGCGACGCCGCGCGCCGTGCCTTCGGCCTGCGCCTTGGCGCGCGCCTGGCGCAGGGCCACGACGCGGTCACCCGCCCGCGCCGCTGGCGGCTGGTCGATGCGCTGCCGATCAATGCGCAGGGCAAGGTCACCCAGGCCGCGCTGGCCGCACTGTTCCAGCCGCTGATGCCGGTGCCGCAGTGGGACCACCGCGCGGCCACGTCGGCGACCCTGCGGATGACGCTGGATGCATCGCTGCGCGCCTTCCAGGGTCACTTCCCGCAGGCAGCGATCCTGCCCGGCGTGGCCCAGCTGGACTGGGCGGTGCGTTTCGCACGCCAGGCCTTCGACCTTCCGTGCGGCTTCGTGCGGATGGAGGCAGTGAAGTTCCAGCACGTGGCCCGCCCCGGCGACGAGTTGACCCTGCAGCTGGACTGGGATGCCGGGCGTGGCGTACTGACGTTCCGCTACACCTCCCTGCATGGCACGCACGCCAGCGGCAAGGTGGTCCTGACCGATGCGCACTGACGCTGTGGTGGCCGGTGGCGCCTTCGCGCCGCTGGTGGTCATTCCCGTGTACGACCACGAGCATGCCATCGGCGCCGTGGTCGATGGCGTGCAGGCCGCCGGCCTGCCGTGCCTGCTGGTGGACGATGGCTCACGCGCATCGTGCGCCGAGGTGCTGCAGGCGCTGGCTCAGCAGGACGGCGTCGACCTTCTGCGGCTGGACGTGAACCAGGGCAAGGGTGGGGCGATGCTGGCCGGTTTTGCCGAGGCCGCGCGCCGCGGCTACAGCCACGTGCTGCAGATCGATGCCGACGGCCAGCACGACACCGGCGACCTGCCGCGCTTCATCGCCGCCGCGCAGGCGCGGCCGGACGCGGTCATCTGCGGCATTCCCGCCTACGATGCCAGTGTGCCCAAGGCTCGGCTGTACGGCCGCTACGCCACCCACATCTGGGTGTGGATCAACACGCTGTCGCTGCATCTGCGCGACACGATGTGCGGCTTCCGGGTCTACCCGCTGCCACCGGTGCTGCGCCTGATGGGCGAGGAAACCATCGGCCGGCGCATGGATTTCGATACCGAAGTGATGGTGCGCCTGTACTGGCGGCAGGTACCGGTGGACCACCTGTCCACCCGCGTGACCTATCCGGCCGATGGCGTTTCGCACTTCGACGTATGGCGTGACAACGTGCGCATCAGCCGCATGCACACCCGCCTGTTCTTCGGCATGCTGCCGCGCGCCCCGCGCCTGCTGTGGCGCCGCCTGCAGGGGCAGGGCTGAGATGAGCCGCGCGCACGACGCACCGCACTGGGCCGACATCGGCGAATCCACGTCCGTGGCCGGCGTGCTGTTCCTGTGCTGGGTGCACCGCTGGTTCGGGCGCTGGCCGTTCCGCCTGTGCGTGTGGCCGGTGGTGCTGTGCCACTGGCTGGGCAACCGGGTGGGCCGCCGCGCCTCGCTGCAGTACCTGCAGCGGCTGCAGGCGCACACCGGCGCGCTCGGCCATGCGCCGGGCTGGCGCGACAGCCTGCGCCATTTCTTCAGCTTTGCCGACACGATGCTGGACAAGATCCTCGGGCTCGGCGGCCGCTATCCCCCCGAGCGCATCCACCTGCAGCGCGACCTGGTGCTGGACAAGATCGCGCGCCGCGAAGGCGGGCTGATCCTCACCGCGCACATCGGCTGCCTCGAGCTGTGCCAGGTGCTGGCCGAGCAGGTGCCGGGCTTCCGCATCACCGTGCTGGTGCACACCGCGCATGCGCAGCGCTTCAATCGACTGCTGCAGCGGCTGGATCCGCTGGCCGCAGTGGAGCTGGTGCAGGTGACCGAAATGGGCCCGGCAACGGCAGTGATGCTGGCCGAAAAAGTGGCCTCCGGTGGCTTCGTGGCCATCGTCGGCGACCGCGTGCCGGTACAGGGCGGGCGCAGCGTGATGGCCGATTTCCTCGGCCACCGTGCACCGTTCCCGATCGGTGCCTATGTGCTGGCTTCCGCGCTGGCGTGCCCGGTCTACACGATGTCCTGCCTGCACGAAGGCGATGGCTATCGCGTGGCCTTCGAACACTTTGCCGACCGCGTGGTGCTGCCGCGCGGGTCGCGTGATGCCGCACTGGCCGAACAGGTGCAGCGCTTCGCGCGCTGGCTGGAACTCCAGGTCATCCAGTCCCCGCTGGACTGGTTCAATTTCTTCCCCTTCTGGGATCAGGCTCCTCATGACGATTGACGCCGTACCCGTGTGCCGTTTCGGCGATGCACCGCTGACCATCGAAGACGTGGTTGCCCTGGCCCAGCGCCAGTGCGATGCCGCCCTGAGCGAGGCGCCGGCCTTCCGCGCGCATATCCAGCGCGGCGCCGATTTCCTTGACCGCCTGCTGCGCGAGGACGGGGTGATCTATGGCGTGACCACCGGCTACGGCGATTCGTGCACGGTGAACATTCCGCCGGCGCTGGTGGCCGAACTGCCGCACCACCTGTACACCTACCATGGCTGCGGCCTGGGCCGTTACCTGGACCCGGCCGAAACCCGCGCGGTGCTGGCCGCGCGCCTGGCCTCGCTGGTGCGCGGCATGTCCGGCGTCAGCGTGCCGCTGCTGGAAGGCCTGGCCACCCTGCTGCAGCACGACGTGCTGCCGTTGATCCCGGCCGAAGGCTCGGTCGGTGCCAGCGGTGACCTCACCCCGCTGTCCTACGTCGCCGCCGTGCTGTGTGGCGAGCGCGAGGTGCTGTTCGAAGGCCAGGTGCAGCCGGCCGGCCCGGTGCTGGCGAAGATCGGCATGGTCCCGTTGAAGCTGCGGCCGAAGGAAGGCCTGGCGATCATGAACGGCACGGCGGTGATGACCGGCCTGGCCTGCCTGGCCTGGCAGCGCGCCGATTACCTGGCGCGCATGGCCACCCGCCTGACCGCGTTCAACGTGCTGTCCAGCGATGGCAACGCGCACCACTTCGACGAAACCCTGTTCGCCGCCAAGCCGCACCCGGGCCAGGGCCGCATCGCCGCGCGCCTGCGCAGCGACCTGCACAGCGAACGCCCGCCGCGCAACGAACAGCGCCTGCAGGATCGTTACTCGCTGCGCTGCGCGCCGCACGTCATCGGCGTGCTGGAAGACAGCCTGCCGTTCCTGCGCCAGCTGATCGAAACCGAGCTGAACAGCGCCAACGACAACCCGCTGATTGATGCCGACGGCGAGCGCATCCTGCACGGCGGCCACTTCTACGGCGGCCACATCGCGCTGGCGATGGACACGCTGAAGAACACTGTGGCCAACGTCGCCGACCTGCTCGACCGGCAGCTGGCGCTGGTGGTCGATGCCCGCTACAACCACGGCCTGCCGGCCAACCTGTCGGCGGCCACCGGCCCGCGCGCGGCCATCAACCACGGCCTGAAGGCGCTGCAGATCAGCGTCTCGGCATGGACCGCCGAAGCGCTGAAGCAGACCATGCCGGCCAGCGTGTTCTCGCGTTCGACCGAATGCCACAACCAGGACAAGGTCAGCATGGGCACCATCGCCGCGCGCGACTGCCTGCGCGTGATCGAACTGACGGAACAGGTGGTGGCCGCGATGCTGATCGCCGCGCGCCAGGGCCTGGCCCTGCGCGAGCGGGTTGGCCTGAACGCGCAGCTGCATGGCAGTCTGGCCGACATGTACGCCGACCTGGGGCAGCGCATCGCCCTGGTCGAAGAAGACCGCGCGCTGGATCGCGAACTGCGGGAACTGCTGGTGGAGATCCGCGCGCAACGCTGGGAGCTGTATGTCGGTGAATGAGGCAATCGAACTGGTCGGCGAGATTTCGCTGTCCCCGGCCTTCCATGACTGCGACCCGATGAACGTGGTCTGGCATGGCAACTACTTCAAGTACTTCGAGATCGCACGCTGCGCGCTGCTCAGCCACTACGACTACGACTACCCGCAGATGCTCGAATCGGGCTACCTGTGGCCGGTGGTCGATGCGCGGGTGAAGTACGTGCGGCCGCTGCTGTTCAACCAGGCCCTGCGCGTGGTGTCGCGCATCGTCGAATGGGAGAACCGGCTGAAGATCGAGTACGAGATCCTCGATGCGGAAAGCGGCCAGGTGCTGACCCGTGCGATGACCATCCAGGTTGCGGTGGACGCGACCAGCAAGGAAATGCTGTACCAGTGCCCGCCGGTGCTGTGGCAGCGTCTTGGAGTGCCTGCCCCGTGAATCCCTTTACCCGCTTCCCGCGCGTGCTGCTGTGCGCGCTGCTGCTGTCCGCCGCGCCGCTGGTGCAGGCCGCCGATGCCAACGTCGATGCGATCACCCAGGCGGTGGCGCGGCCGGACGTGCTGCGTGGCCAGTTCACCCAGGAAAAGCAGGTCAGCGGCTTCAAGAACCCGCTGCGTTCGCAGGGCCAGTTCGTGGTCGCGCGCCAGCACGGCGTCATCTGGACCACGCTCAAGCCGTTCCCCTCCGAGGTGGTGGTGACCGCTGACCGCATCCTCAGCCGCCAGCGTGATGGCAGCACCCGCGTCGAACTGGACGCGCGGCAGCAGCCGGCAATGCGCTCGGTCAACGCGATCATGTTCGCGCTGATGAGCGGTGACGTGCAGGCACTGTCCAGCCAGTTCAACGTGCAGGCCAGCCGCGAGGGGCAGGGTTGGCGCCTGAAGCTGACGCCGAAGTCGGCGATGCTGGCCAAGGCCTTCGAATCGCTGACCCTGCAGGGCGACCGCTACGTGCGCCAGGTGGAGATCGTGGAGGCCAACAAGGACCGCACGCAGATCCAGTTCAGCGCGCTGAGCGAAGCGCCGGCCAGCCTGTCCGCCGACGAGGCGCGCCGCTTTGACTGAGGTACCTGACGTGGCTGCAGGCAAGGGCTCGGAGCGCCTGCGCCGCTGGTGGCACTGGCTGGGCGTTGCCTGGCTGCTGGTGCTGCTGGTGCTGGGCGCGCAGCAATGGCGCCTGTGGAGCCAGGAATCGCGGATCGACACCGACATCCTCGCCCTGCTGCCGCAGGATGCGCACGACCGCCTGCTGAGTGATGTCACCCGGCGCATCGCCGATGGCAGCTCGCGGCAGGTGGTGGTGCTGCTGGGCAGTGCCGATGGCGCCGCCGCCAAGCGCGCGCAGGCCGCCTTCGCCAAGGCGATGGCCAGCGATGCCGACAGCGGCCTGCTGGTGCCCAGTGGCTCGATCGAAGGCTGGTTCGATGAAGCGCGCGCGTTCTACGCGCCGTATCGCGATCGCCTGTTGACCCCGGCGCAGCGCGAACAGCTGCAGCAGGCCGAACCGGGTGCGCTGGCCGAACAGGCGCTGGGCGCGCTGTACGGCCCGATGGGCGCACCGCGGCTGACCGACTGGCGGCAGGATCCGCTGTCGCTGTGGCCGCAATGGTGGCAGCAGCAGGCACAGGGCTCCGGCCTGCGCCTGGGCGATGATGGCCTGCTCGAAGCCGAGGGCAAGCACTGGGCCGCGCTGCAGTTCGATACCCCGGGCTCGGCCTTCCAGCTTGATGGCGAGCGCCATATCGACGGCCTGCTTGAGCGCGCCGGCCTGGCCGCCAAGGCCGCCGCAGCGGATCTGGAGATCCTGCATGCCGGCGTGCCGCTGCATGCCGAAGCGGCCGCCGTGCAGGCCAACCAGGAAATCAACACGATCGGCTGGGGCTCGCTGGCCGCGGTGCTGCTGCTGGTGTGGCTGGCCTTCCGTTCGCTGCGGCCGATCCTGCTGGTGGCCGCCTCGCTGCTGATCGGCTGCGGCGTGGCACTGGCGGTGACCGTGCTGGTGTTCGGCAAGGTGCACGTGCTGACCCTGGTGTTCGGCGCGTCGCTGGTGGGCGTGGCCGAGGATTACGGCATCCACTGGTTCGCCTCGCGCCAGGCCGAGCCGGCTGACCGCCGCTGGAAACTGCTCAAGCACCTGCTGCCCGGCCTGTGGCTGGCGCTGGTGACCAGTGCGCTGGCCTACCTGGCACTGGGCCTGGCCCCGTTCCCCGGCCTGCGGCAGATGGCGCTGTTCTCGGTGGTCGGCCTGGCCGGCGCCTTCCTGACGGTGATCTTCTGGTTCCCGTGGCTGGACGGTGGCGAGATCCGCCAGACCCGTTTCTCGCAGTGGCTGGGCAACACCCTCGAGCGCTTCCCGCGCCTGCACGGCACGCGCCCGGTCATGGTGTTCATCGTGGCCGCGCTTGCGCTGTCGGCCATCGGCATCGTGCGCCTGCAGAGCAACGACGACCTGCGCAGCCTGCAGTCCTCGCCGCCGGCACTGATGGCCGAGCAGATCCGCCTGAGCCAGCTGCTGGGCATGCCCAGCCCGGCACAGTTCTACCTGGTGCAGGGCGCCGACGCGGCGCAGCTGCTGGAGCGCGAAGAAGCGCTGACCGGGCGCCTGCGCGCACTGGCCAGCGACAAGCGCATCGGCGGCTACCGCGCGATCAGTGACTGGCTGCCATCGCCGGCGCGCCAGCAGGCCGATGCCGCGCTGACCGCCAGGGTGGAACCGGGCGTGTTGGCGGCGGTGTCCGAAGCCGTGGGCGAGCCGCTGCCGCGGCCGGCCTTCGCCGCTTCGCCGCTGACTGCCGAGGCCTTCCTGGCCTCGCCGGCCTCGCAGCCGTTCCGCCACCTGTGGGTGGGCGCGGTGGGCGGGCAGATGGTCAGCGTGGTGATGGTCGATGACCTGTCGCGCGCCGATGCACTGGCCACCCTGCAGGGCGCGGCCGAGGGCCTGCCCGGCGTGCGCTGGGTCGACCGCACGGCCGACTTCTCCACGCTGCTGGGCCACTACCGCAAGCTGATGGGCGGGCTGCTGCTGGTCGGCATCGCGCTGGTGTTCGGCGCGCTGTGGCTGCGCTACCGCCGCCAGGCCTGGCGCGTGTTCGCGCCCACCCTCATCGCCGGTGCGCTCACCCTGGGCCTGCTGGGCCTGTTCGGCCAGCCGCTGCAGCTGTTCAACGTGCTGGCGCTGATGCTGCTGCTGGGCATGGGCATCGACTACGGCATCTTCCTGATCGAGCACCGCGGCGATGCCAGCGCGTGGCTGGCGGTCTGCGTGGGTGCGGCCAGCACCTGGCTGTCGTTCGGCCTGCTGGGCCTGTCACAGACCCCGGCGCTGCGTGCGTTCGGCCTCACCCTGCTGTTCGGCATCGGCCTGGTCTGGCTGATCTCGCCGCTGTTCCGCCCGCCGCCGCACGACCTGCCGCCGGCCTGACCACGCTTCACCGCGCACCCTTCCTTTCCACCTGATCGAGCAACAAGGACGCACCGATGACTACTGCCGTGGATGTTCCTGCAGATCCGACCGATGTCGAACGTACTGAAATCCTGATCATCGGCGCGGGCCCGGCCGGTTCGGTTGCCGCGGCCATGCTGCGCCAGCAGGGCCGCCAGGTGCTGATGCTGGAGCGCCAGCAGTTCCCGCGCTTCTCGATCGGCGAGAGCCTGCTGCCGCAGAGCATGGAATACATCGAGGCCGCCGGCCTGCTGCAGGACGTCGTGGAAGCGGGCTTCCAGCACAAGAACGGCGCGGCCTTCGTGCATGGCGAGGCGCGTACCGCGTTCGACTTCCGCAGGAAGTTCTCGCCGGGCTGGGGCACCACCTACCAGGTGCAGCGCGCCGACTTCGACAACGTGCTGGCGCGCGGTGCCGAGCGCATGGGCACCACCCTGCGTTTCGGCGACGAAGTGCTGGCGGTGGAAGCCGGCGAGCACCCGGCGGTGAACGTGCGCCGTCCCGACGGCAGCGAGTACCGCATCGAAGCCGACTTCATCCTCGATGCCTCCGGTTTCGCGCGCCTGCTGCCGCGCCTGCTGAACCTGGAATCGCCGTCCAACTTCCCGGTGCGCGGCGCGATCTTCTGCCACGTGCGCGACAACATTCCGGCCGAAGCGGATTTCGACCGCAACAAGATCCTCATCACCACCCACCCCGAGCACATCGACGTCTGGTACTGGACCATCCCGTTCTCCAACGGCTGCTGCTCGCTGGGCGTGGTCGCCGAACCGTCGTTCTTCGAGCGCTACGAGGGCGACGACCTGCAGAAGCTGCAGGCCATCGTCGGCGAGGATCCGAACCTGACCGGCCTGCTGGCCAACGCCGAATGGGCGGTGCTGCCGGTGCGCCGCATCACCGGTTACTCGGCCAACGTCAGCTCGCTGTGGGGCCCGGGCTATGCGCTGCTGGGCAATGCCGGCGAGTTCCTCGACCCGGTGTTCTCCTCCGGCGTGACCATCGCCTTCAAGTCCGCGCAGCTGGCCAGCGAATGCCTGAAGCGCCGCTACGCCGGTGAAACCGTCGACTGGGAAAACGAGTTCTCGATTCCGCTGCGCGCCGGTGTGAAGACCTTCCGCCGCTTCGTGGAAAGCTGGTACGAAGGCGGCTTCCAGAAGATCATCTACCACCCCGACCAGCAGCCGGAAGTGCGCGACATGATCAGCTCCATCCTGGCCGGCTACGCCTGGGACACCAACAACCCCTACGTGGCCGACCCCAACGGCCGCCGCATGCGCGTGCTGGAGGAACTGTGCAGCGCCTGATCGTCCGCGTCAGCGCGGTGCTGCTGTGCATGCTGCTGGCCGCCTGTGCCAGCCGCATGCCGCGCCCGTTGGTTGAACTGCCGCCGCTGCGCCTGTCGCCGGCCAGCCTGCCGGCGCCGCTGGCACTGCAGCAGCAGCTGCATTTCCGCTTCGGCAGCCACGAACGTGACCTGGATGCGCTGCTGGAAGCGGACGCGCAGCAGGTGCAGCTGGCCGTGCAGGCGATGGGCCAGACCGGCGTGCGCCTGCAGTGGGACGGCAAGCAGCTGACCCAGCAGCGTGCGCCGTGGCTGCCGCCGCAGGTGCGTGCCGAGCGCGTGCTGGACGACCTGCAGTTCGCGCTGTGGCCGACCGCCGCGATTGCCGCGGCGCTGCCGGCGGGCTGGCAGGTGGCCGACGATGGCCAGCAGCGCAGCCTTTCGCGCGATGGCCAGGTATGGCTGCAGCTGCAGCGCCTGGACGATGGCAGCGTGCAGCTGGACAACCGCGCCGAGGGCTATGCCCTGCGCATCGAATCGATCGACATGGCCGGGCAGGATAAATGACCGCAGCGATTTACCTGAACGACCTGGGCGTGGTCTGTGCGCTGGGCGAGGGCCGTGCGGCCGTGGCGTCGGCGTTGTTCGCCGATGCACCGGGCGGGCTCAGCGACAACGACACCCTGCTGCCGGGCCAGACCCTGGCGCTGGGCGAAGTGCGCACGCCGCTGCCCGCGCTGGACGACCTGCCGGTGGCCCTGCGTGGCCGCAACAACGCGCTGCTGGACGCGGCGCTGGCGCAGATCGCGCCGTCGGTGCAGGCCGCCATCGCCCGTTATGGCGCATCGCGCGTGGCGGTGGTGCTGGGCACCAGCACCTCGGGCATCGGTGAATCCGAGCAGGCCCTGCGTACCCGCGCCGAAACGGGCGAGTGGCCGCCGGGCTTCGATTACGCGCAGCAGGAAATGGGCACGGCCGCGCAGTTCGTGCGCCAGCGCAGCGGTGCGCTGGGCCCGGCCTGGACCCTGTCCACCGCCTGTTCCTCCAGTGCCAAGGCGCTGATGTCGGCCGCACGCATGCTGCGCGCCGGCATCGTCGATGCGGTCATCGCCGGTGGCGCCGATTCGCTGTGCCGCTTCACCGTGGCCGGTTTCAGCGCGCTGGAGTCGGTGTCGGCGCTGCGCTGCAATCCGTTCTCGCAGCACCGCTGCGGCATCAACATCGGTGAAGGTGCTGCCCTGTTCCTGCTGACCCGCGATGCCGGTCCGGTGCAGCTGGCCGGCTGGGGCGAATCGGCCGACGCCCACCACATGTCCGCGCCCGACCCGAAGGGCCTGGGTGCGATCGACGCCCTGCAGCAGGCGCTGCAGCGTGCCGGCTGGGACGCGCAGGACGTGGATTACGTGAACCTGCACGGCACCGCCACCGGCCACAACGATGCGATGGAGAGCGTGGCCGTGGCCCAGGTGCTGGGCACCACGGTGCCGGCCAGTTCGACCAAGCCGCTGACCGGCCATACGCTCGGCGCCTCGGGGGCCATCGAGGCCGCCGTGTGCTGGATCCTGCTGGCTGAAAACCCGGGCCACCGGCTGCCGCCGCACTGGTGGGACGGCAGCGCGGACCCGGCGCTGCCGCCGCTGCCGCTGGTCGCCCCCGGCACCCGCCTGGCGCGGGCACCGCAGCGGGTGCTGAGCAATTCCTTCGCTTTCGGCGGCAGCAATGCCGTGCTGGCGCTGCAGGGGGTGGCCGCATGAGCCTGCCCCTGTTCGCGATCGAAGACGTGGTGCCGCACCGCCAGGACATGTGCCTGCTCGAGCGCATCGTGCGCTGGGACCAGGACAGCATCGAAGCGGAACTGGTGGTGCCCGCCGCGGGGCTGTTCATCGAGGACGGCGGCGTACCGGCCTGGGTCGGCATCGAGTACATGGCGCAGGCCATCGCGGCGTGGGCCGGCTGCCGCGCGCGCGTAGCAGGCAACCCGCCGCAGCTGGGCTTCCTGCTCGGCAGCCGGCGCTATACCAGCCCGCGCAGCAGCTTCCCCAGCGGCAGCCGGCTGCGCGTACACGCGCGCTGCGAGCTGTTGGGCGACAATGGGCTAGGGATGTTCGCCTGCCGGATCCTGGCAGGCGATGAAGAATGGGCGGTCGCCAACGTGTCGGTGTTCGAACCGGCCGACTCGATGGCATATCTGGAGAGTGGACAGGCATGACAGGGAATCGAAGCGTGCTGGTGACCGGCGCCAGCCGGGGCATCGGCCGGGCCATCGCGCTGCGCATCGCGCGCGACGGCTTCGACGTGGTGGTGCATTGCCGCAGCCGCGTGGACGAAGCACAGGCCGTGGCGGCCGAGATCCAGGCACTGGGCCAGCAGGCCCGCGTGCTGGCCTTCGACGTCGCTGACCGGGCGGCCGCGCGTGCGGCGCTGGACGCGGACGTGGACGCGCACGGCGCCTATTACGGTGTGGTCTGCAACGCCGGCATCGCCCGCGATGGCGCCTTCCCGGCGCTGTCCGAGGACGATTGGGACCAGGTCATCCACACCAACCTGGATGGCTTCTACAACGTGCTGCACCCGCTCATCATGCCGATGGTGCGGCGGCGCAAGCCGGGCCGCATCGTCACCCTGTCCTCGGTGTCCGGCGTGGCCGGCAACCGCGGCCAGGTCAACTACAGTGCCGCCAAGGCCGGCATCATCGGTGCCACCAAGGCGCTGGCGCTGGAACTGGCCAGCCGCCAGATCACCGTCAACTGCGTGGCCCCCGGCCTGATCGAGACCGACATGCTCAACGAAGAAGTGGTCGACCATGCGCTGAAGCTGATCCCCGCCGGCCGCGTCGGCCGCCCGGAGGAAGTGGCCGCCACCGTCGCCTTCCTGCTGTCCGAGCCGGCCGGCTACATCACCCGCCAGGTGATCTCGGTGAACGGGGGCATGATCTGATGGCCGCCGATCGTCGCGTGGTGGTCACCGGTGCCGCCGCCATCAGTCCGCTTGGCCATGACTGGCCGACCATCGAGGCGCACCTGCGCAGCTGCCGCAATGCGGTGCGCAGCATGCCCGAATGGGATGTCTATGCCGGCCTGAACACCAAGCTGGCCGCGCCGGCGCAGGACTACGACCTGCCGCCGAACTACAACCGCAAGACCACCCGTTCGATGGGCAAGGTCGCCATCATGTCGGTGCGCGCCACCGAAGTCGCGCTGCGCGAGGCCGGCCTGTTCGAGCACCCGGTGCTGCGCAGCGGCCGTGCCGGCGTGGCCTATGGCTCGTCTTCGGGCAGCCATGAAGCCACCGGCGAATTCGGCCGCATGCTGCACGAATTCACCACCGACGGCATCAGCGCCACCACCTACCTGAAGATGATGAGCCACACCGCGCCGGTCAACATCGGTGTGTTCTTCGGCCTGTCCGGGCGCGTCTACACCACCTCCAGCGCCTGCACCTCGGGCAGCCAGGGCGTGGGCGCCGGCTATGAAGCGATCCGCAGCGGCAAGCAGACGGTGATGGTGGCCGGCGGTGCCGAACAGCTCGACGCCACCGCCGCCGCGGTGTTCGACACCCTGTTCGCCACCAGCACGCGCAACGATGCGCCGCAGACCACGCCGCGCCCGTTCGATGCCGGCCGCGATGGCCTGGTGCTGGGCGAGGGCGCCTGCACGCTGATCCTGGAAGACCTGGAACACGCGCAGGCACGCGGCGCGACGATCCTCGCCGAGATCGTCGGCTACGGCACCAACAGCGACGGCCAGCACGTCACCCAGCCCAGCGCGGACACCATGGCCCAGGCCATGCGCCTGGCCCTGGAGGATGCCGGCCTGCAGCCGTCGCAGATCGATTACGTGAACGCCCACGGCACTGCCACCGACCACGGTGACATCGCCGAGACCCAGGCCACCGCCCAGGTCTTCGGCAGCCGCATGCCGATCAGCTCGCTGAAAAGCTACGTCGGCCACATGCTCGGCGCCTGTGGCGCGTTCGAAGCCTGGATGAGCATCGAGATGATGCGCGCCGGCTGGTTCGCCCCGACCCTCAACCTGGGCGAGGTCGACCCGCGTTGCGGCCAGCTCGATTTCATCACCGGACAGGGCCGCGAACTGCAGGCCGAGTACGTGATGAGCAACAATTTCGCCTTCGGCGGCATCAACACCTCGCTGGTGTTCCGCCGCTGGAGCGAATGAACCACCGCCCCACACCGCACCCCAAACCCGCACCCCGAACAAGGAGAAGTTTCGATGCGTCGTACCCTGATGATCGCCACGGCCACCGCACTGCTGGCCCTGACCACCACCGCCTCGGCCCGCGAAACCCGCGTCGAGCAGTCCCTGCGTGAGCTGGTCAGCTCGCAGGCCGCCAAGGATGCCGGCATCGATGGCAGCGTCCGCTTCTACCTGGCTGGCCAGTCGGTCAGCGTGCAGCAGCGCCTGGGCGAGGACGTGACCAACAAGAAGACCAACGCCGCCAACAAGAGCGACGAGGAAGCCTGCCGCTGGGTGGCCCTGTCGGCGCTGCGCGCGCTGCAGGACGGTGCCAAGTCGCGCGGCGCCAATGCCGTGGTCGACATTGTCAGCTACTACAAGAAGAACGAGTTCAAGAGCCCGAACAACTACGAATGCTACGCCGGCGCGATCCTGGCGGGCGTGGCGCTGAAGGGCACCTACGCCAAGGTGAAGTAAGCGCGGCCGATGGCGGGCCCAGCCTGAACGCCATCGCCACATTGCTGAACCCCATCGGGGAAACGCCGTCGATCACGCCGTCATCGTCGTGCGATGGCTTTCCCCGGTGTCGGCTTTCCGACACAATCATGGCTCTTCCCGGGTTATCGTCCCGCGGACATGCACGCCTACGTCTATAAAAGCCAACTCAAGCCGGACACCTACGTCTACCTCGCCCGTCGTGATGACTTCAGCGCGCTGCCTGCGGCGCTGGTCACCTCGCTGGGTGCGCTTTCGTTCGTCCTCGAAGTGACCCTGGATGCGCAGCGCCGGCTGGCCCAGGCCGACCCGGACAAGGTCCGCAGCGAGCTGGCCGAACGCGGCTTCTACCTGCAGGTGCCGCCCTCGGTGACCAGCATGATGCGGCGCCACTATGACTGAGCTGTCGCGCCCGCGCGCACTGTCGATCGCCTTCGCCCTCGGTGCCGTGTTGGCGCTGGGCTCGGTCGTGGGCGGGCTGCCGGGTGCCGTGCTTGCCGCACTGGCGCAGCCGGCGTTCGCGCTGGGCGTGTCGTGGTGGCGGCGCAGCCGCTCGCTGCTGCCACCGCAACTGATTGCGCGGCAGGACCTGCCGGCGCTGGCAGTGCTGTGGGCTGCTGCCCCGGCCGGCCTGGCGCTGCTGCTGGCATGGCCGTTGGCCGCGCTGCGCGACAGCGGCAGCCTGGCGGCCGTGCTCGGCCTGAGTGTGCTGGTCAGCGCCGGGCTGCTGGCCGCCTGGCGCACCTGGCCGCTGTGGAACGATGTCGAACGCCTTGATGGCAGCCTCGCCCAGCATTGGCAGGCCCTGGCCGGGCGTGACCTGACCGCCTGGCGCGGCCTGCTGGTGGCGGTGATCGTGATCGCCCTGGCCGCGCTGATCGTGCTGCCGGCCTGGCCCGGCCTGTTGCCGGAAGGCGCCGGTTGGCCCGCCGCGCTGGCCACGCTGCTGCTGTCGCCGGCCCTGCACCTCCTGCTGCAGCGGGTGGCACCGGCGCCGATGGTCAGCCTGCGCAGCAGCGCCCAGGACCTGCCGAGCGGCGATGCCGAGGCCCTGTTCAATGCCGCCGCCGAAAGCACGCCGCTGGAAGCGATGGCGCCGCAGGAACTGACCCCGGCGCTGTACGAGGCGGCTCGCCACGGCCGCATCGACCGCGCGCTGCAGCTGCTGCAGGCCGGTGCCGATCCGTACGCATTGCCGGACCCGCACTGGCGCGACCAGCGCAGCCTGGCCGTGCTCGCTGCCGTGTTGCCCGACCTGCGCCTGCTGCGCGAGCTGATCGGCCGCGGCGTCGATGTGAATGCCCCGCACCGTGGCATGACCCCGCTGCTGGCCGCGACCCGCGACAGCTGGCATGGCCGCCCCGAAGCGGTGATGACCCTGCTGGCCAACGGCGCCGATTCGCGCGCGGTGGACAGCGATGGCAACACCCCGCTGCACCACGCTGCGCGCAGTTCCGACCCGGGCGTGGCCGCACTGCTGCGCGATGCCGCCGCCGAAGTGGATGCGCTCAACACCGAAGGCTGGTCGCCGCTGGCCGTGGCCTGCCAGGTCGGCAACTGGCGCCTGGCCCGCTTCCTGCTCGAGCGCGGTGCGCGCAGCGAGCCCAGCGATGGCACGCCGGTGCTGCTGGCCGCCGCCGCCACCGAGGACGACGATCCGGCCGGCGTGCAGCTGCTGCTCAAGCACAAGGCCCGCGCCGACGCGCGCGACCGCCAGCGCCGCAGCGCGCTGCACGAAGCTGCCCTGGCCGGCCATGTCGAGATCATCGGCGTGCTGCTGGGGGCGGGGGCGAACCTGGAAGCGCGCGATGCGCTGGGCCGCACGCCGTGGCTGGAAGCCGCCCGCGCCGGCCGCGCCGCCGCCATCGAACACCTGCTGCCGCACAAGCCCGACCTGGTCGCTGTCGATGGCGAAGGCCGCAATGCCGTGCTGCTGGCCGCGATGGCCGAGGATGTCTCGCCGCTGCTGGTCAAGCGCCTGGTCGACCTGGGCATCGCCGCCGATGCCAGCGATCCGCTCGGCCGCCGCGCCGTGGACTACGCCGCCGAGGCCGGCCGCTGGGCGATCGTGGCCCTGCTGGACCCGTCCTACCCGCTGCCGGCGGCGGTCAGCGATGGCCTGGCCGAACGCGGTGAAGCCGCCAGTGCCAGCGGCCTGCTGCCCGACCGCCCGCCGCTGACCCTGCTGCGCGAAGCGCTGGGCTTCGGCAATACCGAAGGCATGGCCGCGCTGGCCAAGCTGTGCCAGCCCGAAGAACTGGGCGGGCTGCTGCTCGACCCGGAGCTGGCACTGGAACCGCGCGCGGTCGACTGGCTGCTGGGACACGGCGCCGACCCGTACGTGCGCGA
Organism: Stenotrophomonas sp. ZAC14D1_NAIMI4_1; assembly: GCF_003086775.1. Taxonomy (NCBI): domain Bacteria; kingdom Pseudomonadati; phylum Pseudomonadota; class Gammaproteobacteria; order Lysobacterales; family Lysobacteraceae; genus Stenotrophomonas; species Stenotrophomonas sp. ZAC14D1_NAIMI4_1. Next base: position 4,518,561 of record NZ_CP026001.1, on the reverse strand, counting down.
CGCCTGTGCCGATACCCCCATGTTCGCCCTGCTGTCGCGCGGCATCGACGCGGTGCCGGCGCTGCAGGTGATGCTGCAGCGTGGCCTGTCGCCGGCCGGCCGCGGTGGCCTGGCCCGCTTCCTCGCTGCCTGCGCGCAGCACGACCAGGCCGCGCGCGGCCTGGAGCAGCTGGCGCTGGAACTGCTCGAACGCGGTGCCGATCCGTTCGCCGCTTCGCCGGCCGGTGATCCGCCGCTGTCACTGGCGGTGCGGCTGGGCTGGCTGCGCCTGCAGCAGGCCCTGCTCAATGCCGGTGTCGACCGCGAAGCCCGCGACAGCCACGGCATGACCGCCCTGCACCTGGCGACCGCGCTGGCCCGCGAAGGCGCCCTGAAGCTGCTGGTGCAGCACGGCGCTTCGCCGGAAGCGCGTGCTGCCGATGGCCAGACGCCGCTGGGCGTGGCGCTGTCGATCGGCCGCCGCGACCTCGCCGACTGGCTGGATTGGCGGGTGTGGCCGCTGCCGCGCCGCACCCTGCGCGACAGCGACCTGCCGGCTGCGGCCATGGTTGGTGACGTCGATGCCGTGCGCCGCTTGAACGATCTGGGCTTTGCCATCGACGCCGTCGATGCGCAGGGTTGCACCGCACTGCTGCGCGCCGCCGGCGGTGGCCACCTGGCGGTGGTCGACCTGCTGCTGGCGCGTGGCGCCGATCCGCAGCATGGCGCGGCCAGTGGCGCGACCCCGCTGTCGGCGGCGGTCAGCATGCGCCAGGTGGATATCGTCTCGGCCCTGCTCGATGCCGGTGCCCAGCTGGAACACCGCCTGCCGGGCGGGGTGACCGTGCTGATGCTGGCGTCCGCGCTGGGCCTGCCGGACATCGTTGCGCGCCTGCTCACCGCCGGTGCCGACGTGCATGCCGGCGATGCCCAGCAGTTGGGCCCGCTGCACTGCGCGGCGCTGTACGGCTTCAGCGCCCGCGACCGTTCGCGCCTGCTGGCCCTGCTGGATACGCTGCTGCTGGCCGGCGCCGAGCCGGACCAGGCCGCGGCCGGTTCGGTTACCCCGCTGCTGCTGCTGCTTGGCGCACGCGCCGAGCCGGGCACCGCCTGCGACGAACAGGTGGTGATGGCTGCGGTGGAGCGCCTGCTGGATGAGGACGTGAGCCTGGACGTGCGTGACCCGCGCGGCTTCGGCCCGCTGCACCTGGCCGCCCTGCACGGCCTGCCGCTGCTGGTACAGCGCCTGCTGCGCGCCGGTGCCGATCCGGAAGTGCGCGACAGCCTCAACCGCAGCCCGCGCGAGATCGCAGTGATGCGCGGCTTCATCGACGTGGCCGGCGAATTCGAACCGCGCGTGCCCGGCGTATCCTCGATGGCCCGGTTCCTGCGCGACAACGGCTGATCCCTGTAAAAGGGTAGTGCCGGCCGCTGGCCGGCAACTTCATGAAACCTCCGGGATCTCGAGATTGCCGGCCAGCGGCCGGCACTACCGGGTCCGCCATCGACCGGGTGGGTGCCGACCGTTGGTCGGCATGAGATTCTGGGTGGGTGCCGACCGTTGGTCGGCACGCCTATTTCTCGTCGCTTTCCGCGTCGGCCTCGAACAGGTGCATCAGGTCATTGCGCGCATCGCGCGAGGTCTGGATCACCGCGGCCTCATCGTCGTAGACCAGGTACTGGTCACGCAGCAGCTGCTCGTCATGCTCGCGGAACCGCTGCACATGGCGCTGCGCCACGTCCGCCGCCACGCCCAGCGCGGTCAGCACGCGCCCGCTCATTTCCAGGCTGGTGCCGAACACCTCGCGGAACGGTTCGGCTGACATGTCCATCAGGCGCCAGGCATGCTGGCGGTTGCGCGCACGCGCCAGCACCTTCGCATCCGGGTACAGGCGGCGCACCATCCGCACCGCACGCAGGTTGGTTTCCGGGTCGTCCACGGTGATCACGAACACATCGATGTGCTCGCCCCCCGCCGCGCGCAGCATCTCCGGCCGCGTCGGGTCGCCGTAGTACAGCTGGTTGCCGAAGCGGCGCAGGTCGGCCACGGTGTCCGGGTTTGCTTCCAGCGCCACGAAGGGCACCTTCTGCGCGGTCAGCAGGCGCGCGATCACCTGGCCGAAGCGGCCCATGCCGGCGATCAGCACCTTGGGCTGGTTGTCCGGCGCGACCTTGTCGGCCGGCGCGGCGTCGCGCGGCGCAGGCTTTTCCCGGCCCAGCAGCTTCAGCAGCACCAGCATCAGCAGCGGCGTGATCGCCATCGACAGGCCAACGATGGCCACCAGCCGGTCATGGTTGGCATCGCCCAGCAGGTGCGCACGCTGGGCCTCGTTGAACACCACGAAGGCGAACTCGCCACCCAGCCAGAGCACGCTGCCCAGCAGCAGTGACTGCCGCGAATCCAGCCTGGCGATGCGGCCGATGGCGTACAGCAGGCTGAACTTCACCACCAGCAGCACGGCCACGCCGGTGGCGATCAGCCATGGCTCGGCGGTGATGCGGTCCAGGTCGATGCCCATGCCCACGGCAATGAAGAACAGGCCCAGCAGCAGGCCCTTGAACGGCTCGATCTGCGCTTCCAGTTCATGGCGGAATTCCGAGTCGGACAGCAGCACGCCCGCCAGGAATGCGCCCAGGCTGGGGCTGAGGCCGGCTTCCTGCATGAACCAGGCGGTGCCCAGCACCACCAGCAGCGCGGTGGCGGTGAACACCTCGGGGCTGCGGGTGCGGGCGATGATGCCGAATACCTTGCGCAGCACCGGGCGCCCGCACAGGATCACCACCGCCAGCGCACCCAGTGCCACGGCCGCGTCTTCCCAGCGCAGGGTCTGGTTCTTGGCCCCGCCCAGCAGCGGAATGGCGGCCAGCAACGGGATGGCGATCAGGTCCTGGAACAGCAGGATGGCAAAGCCTAGGCGGCCATGGTCGCTGTTGATCGCCTTGTGTTCGGACAGCAGCTGCAGGCCCACCGCGGTGGAGGACAGGGCCAGTGCGATGCCGACCACCAGCGCGCTCTTCCACTGGAAGTGGTCGAGCAGCAGCAGGCCACCCAGCAGCAGGCCGGACAGCGCCACCTGCGCCGCACCGGCACCGAACACCGAGCGCCGCATCACCTTCAGGCGCGCCGGCGACAGCTCCAGGCCGATGACGAACAGCAGCATCACCACGCCGATCTCGGCGGCGCCGAGGATGCGGTCGGCATCCTGCACGAAACCCAGCCCGTCCGGGCCCAGCACCACGCCGGCGGCGAGGTAACCCAGCACCGCACCGAAGCCGAACTTCTTGAACACCGGCACCGCGATCACCGCGGCCAGCAGCAGCACCAGCGCCAGTTCCAGACCACCGCTATGCATGGGAATACCTGGTCATCGCGGGGGCCCGGGGTGCGTTCGTTCGGCTGGGGGACTGCGGCCATGCAGGCCGCCCCTTCATTATGCGCGCCGGCCCGTGCACGAACGACAACGGGGTCGCAACGTGGCGGCGGCCAGTGGCCCGGCCAGGGTTGACCGGGCGTGCCGGCAGGTCCAGACTGCCTGCCGCTGTCGGCCCACCCCTGTGGGGCGTGTCCGCCAGTACACCCATCCGGAGTCCCCAACCCATGTCCAGCGACAGTAGAAGTCGACCTCGTTCGACGCCAGCGATGGCCACCGCCTGACATCGGGACGGTTTGCCTGCGTTGGCGTTGCGCGAGGTCGCACCCCACAAGGCAAACCCATGAACCAGAAGCAACTGCTGCGCCCGGTGGCCGATGCCGCCGCACTGGCGGCACCCCTGGCCAACTACAACACCGCCGATGCGGTGGAGTTCCTCAACACGCTCGACCTGCAGCGCGCCGCCGAAACGCTGGCTGCGCTGTCGCTGCCGCGCGCGGTGAAGATGCTCGAAGCGCCGGAACTGCACCGCAGTGGCGAGCTGGTGGCCGCACTGCCGCCGGCCCGCGCCGCCGCACTGCTGGGCCTGATGGCCGACGACCGTGCCACCGACATCGTCCACGAGCTGGACGAAGAGGAGCGTGCGCGGCTGATCCCGCTGCTGGGCAGCGACGCCCGCCAGGCCATCCAGACGCTGCTGAGCTACCCGCCCAACACCGCCGGCGCGTTGATGACCACCGAGTTCGTCGCCGTGCCCGCCACCTGGACCGTCGCCCAGACCCTGCAGCACATCCGCCAGGTCGAGCGCACCCGCGAGACCGTGTACGCCATCTACGTGCTCGACCCGGCCAGCCAGCAGCTGCAGCAGGTGGTGACCATGCGCCGGCTGATCACCGGCCTGCCGGAGGAGTCGATCCTCGACGTGGCCCAGGTCAACCCGCCGGTCACCGTCGATGCGCTGCTGGACCAGGAAGAAGTGGCGCGGCTGATCCGCCGCCACGACCTGCTGGCCATTCCGGTGGTGGACGCGCAGCAGCACTTGCTGGGCATCGTCACCGTCGATGACGTGCTCGATGCGCTCATCGAGGAATCGACCGAGGACGCGCACAAGTTCGGCGGCATGGAAGCGCTGGACAAGCCCTACATGCAGATCGGCTTCTTCGAGATGCTGCGCAAGCGCGCCGGCTGGCTGAGCGTGCTGTTCCTCGGCGAAATGCTCACTGCCAGCGCGATGCAGCACTACGAGGACGAACTGGCACGCGCGGTGGTGCTGACCCTGTTCATTCCGCTCATCATGAGCTCGGGCGGCAACTCCGGTTCGCAGGCCACCTCGCTGCTGATCCGCAGCCTGGCCCTGCGCGAGCTGCGCCTGGGCGACTGGTGGAAGGTGGCGCTGCGCGAAGTGCCCACCGGCATGGTGCTGGGCGCCATCCTCGGCTGCCTGGCCATCGTGCGCATCGTCATCTGGCAGCTGGGCGGCCTGCACGACTACGGCGAGCACTGGATCCTGCTGGCCATCACCATCGGCGCGGCGCTGGTGGGCATCGTCACCTTCGGTTCGCTGTCCGGCTCGATGCTGCCCTTCATCCTCAAGCGCCTGGGCTTCGACCCGGCCAGCGCCTCGGCCCCGTTCGTGGCCACCCTGGTGGACGTGACCGGCCTGGTGATCTATTTCAGCATCGCCGCGATGATCCTGCACGGCACCCTGTTGTAACAGGGACGTCATCCACGCATGGCGTGGATCTACTGGAGCGGGACGTCATCCACGCATGGCGTGGATCTACTGGATCGCTGCGTCATCCACGCCGGGTGACGCTGCGATGTTGCGCTGGATCATGCGCCGGGCGCGCCGGTGCGTGTACCGTAGGCGCATGAGTACCTACCACCTGCAGTCCGTGTTCCGTCCGCAGTCGGTCGCGGTGATCGGCGGCAGTCCGCGCGAGCGCTCCGCCGGCCGTGCGGTGATGCGCAACCTGCGTGGCACCGGCTTTCCCGGCAAGGTGGCGTGGATCAACCCGCGCCACGCCGAGATCGATGGCATCCGCACGGTCAAGCGGCTGAAGGATCTCGATTGGGTGCCCGACCTGGTGGTCATCACCGCGCCGGCGGCAATCGTGCCGCAGGTGGTGCGTACCGCCGCCGAGCGCGGCGTGCAGGCGGCCATCATCCTCACCGCGCACCTCGGCGAGGGCCCGGGCTCGCTGTCCGAACAGGTGGAAACGGTGGCGCGCAAGCACGGCCTGCGCATTCTCGGCCCGCACTGCCTGGGCGTCATCGCGCCGCATGCGCGGCTCAACGCCAGCATCGCCGCGCACTTCCCGCAGGCCGGTGACCTCGCCCTGATCTCCGAATCCTCGGCCATTGCCGCCGCGCTGGTGGAGTGGGGCGTGGCCCGCTCGGTCGGCTTTTCCGCCGTCGTCTCGCTGGGCGACACGATGGACGTCGACTTCGGCGACCTGCTCGACTACTTCGCCACCGACTACCGCACCCGCGCCATCCTGCTCTACGTCGAACACATCAAGGACGCGCGCAAGTTCATGTCGGCCGCGCGTGCCGCCGCCCGTGCCAAGCCCGTGGTGGTGGTGAAATCCGGCCGCGCCGAGCGCGTGCAGCCGGGCAGCGCCGATACCCACGTGCAGGCGCTGGCGCGCGCCGATGATGTCTACGGCGCAGCCTTCAACCGCGCCGGCCTGCTGCGCGTGAGCGCACTGGACGAGTTGTTCACCGCCGCCGAAACCCTGGGCCGCCTCGGGACATTCCCCGGCCGCCGCCTGGCCGTGCTCAGCAATGGCGGTGGCGTTGGCCGCCTGGCGGTGGACCAGCTGATCGCGCTGCGCGGCACCCTGGCGCAGCTGTCCGACAGCACGGTGGAAACGCTGGACAAGGTGCTGCCGCAGGGCTGGTCGCGCAGCAATCCGGTCGACATCGTGGTCGACGCCGACGGCGATCGCTACGCGGCCGCCATCGAAGCCCTGCTGGCCGACAACGAGAACGATGCGGTGATGGTGGTCAACGTGCCCACCGCGTTCACCTCGTCCGCCGATGCCGCGCAGGCGCTGACCCGTACCCTCGGCCTGCGCCCGCGCCACCACCGCGACAAGCCGGTGTTCGCCGTCTGGCTGGGCAACGATGACCAGGCCACGGCCACGCTCAACGCGGCGCGCGTGCCGACCTATCCCACAGAAGCCGAAGCCGTGCGCGGCTTCCAGCACCTGGTGCGTTACCGCGAAGCGCAGAACGCGCTGATGGAAACGCCGCCCAGCCTGCCGCAGGATTTCAGCGTGGACACCGCGCGTGCGCGTGCGCTGGTCGAGGCCGCGCTCAGCAACGGCCAGCAATGGCTGGATCCGCTGGCCACCCACGATCTGCTCAAGGCCTACGGCATTCCCTCCGCGCCGGTGATGCATGCGCGCGATGCGCACGAGGCGATGGACCTGGCGCAGCCGCTGCTGGAGCGCGGTGCCACGGTCGCGCTGAAGATCCTCTCGCCGGACATTCCGCATAAATCCGAAGTGGACGGCGTGCGCCTGAACCTGGCGACGCTGCCGGCGGTGCAGGCTGCGGCCACGGCCATCCTCGAACGCGCGCGCCAGCTGCGCCCGGAAGCACGCATCGACGGCCTGCTGGTGCAGCCGACGATCGTCCGCCCGAAGGCGCGCGAGATCATCGTCGGCATCGCCGATGACGCCACGTTCGGCCCGGTCATCGTGGTCGGCCGCGGTGGCACCGCGGTGGAAGTGATCAACGACAAGGCACTGGCGCTGCCGCCGCTGGACCTGCGCCTGGCCCATGAACTGATCGGCCAGACCCGCGCCTCGCGCATCCTCAAGGCCTATGGCGATGTGCCGGCTGCCGACGAGCGCGCGCTGGCGCTGGCACTGGTGAAGCTGGCGCAGCTGGCCGCCGACATTCCCGAAGTGCGCACGCTGGACATCAACCCGCTGCTGGTGGACGCCAAGGGCATCCTCGCCCTCGATGCGCGCGTGGCCATCGCGCCCTCGCGCATCCTGCACAAGGGCCGTGGCCATCCACGTTTCTCGGTGTTCCCGTACCCGAAGGAGTGGGAGCGCACCATCGAGCTGTCCGACGGTGGCCGTGCCTTCGTGCGCCCGGTGCGGCCGGAGGACGATGCGCTGTTCCGCGCGTTCTTCGCCCGCGTCAGCGACGAGGACCTGCGCCTGCGCTTCTTCCAGTCAGTGAAGCACTTCAGCCACGAGTTCATCGCGCGCCTGACCCAGCTCGACTACGCGCGCTCGATCGCGCTGGTGGCCATCGACCCGCGCAACGGTGACATGCTGGGCGCCGTACGCCTGCATGCCGACGCGGACTACCACCGCGGCGAGTACGGCATCCTGATCCGCTCGGACCTGAAGGGTCACGGTATCGGCTGGCGCCTGATGGCGATCATGATCGAGTACGCGAAGTGGCTGGGGCTGGACGTGGTGGAAGGCCAGGTGCTGCGCGAGAACAGCACCATGCTGGCGATGTGCCAGAGCCTGGGCTTCAAGACCAGGCTGGATCCGGATGACCCGACGGTGATGATGGTGACCCTGCCGGTGCAGCAGGTCGACGTCGCTGCGCCCCCGCCGGTGGCGTGACCGTCACCGCATCGGTAGCGCCGGGCCATGCCCGGCGGAACGTCGGATTCAACGCAGCGGTTCCACCACCACCGCCGTGCCATAGCACAGCACCTCGGTCAGCCCGGTCATCACGTCGGTGGCGTCGTAGCGCATGCCGATGATGGCGTTGGCGCCCAGCTGCCGCGCGTGCTTGACCATGTCGCGGTAGGTTTCCTCGCGGGCCTGCTCGCACAGTTCGGTGTAGATGGTGATGTTGCCGCCGAAGAGTGTCTGGATCCCGCCAAGGAAATTGCCGACGATCGAGCGCGAACGCACGGTGATGCCGCGCACCACGCCCAGGCTGCGGGCCACGCGGTAGCCCGGCAGCTCGAAGGCGGTGGTGACCAGGGAATCCTCGAAGCGCAGGGCCGGAGGGGAGGGGATGCCACTTTTGTAGGGGTCTGCCATGGTCGCGTCCGTGTCGGTGTCTTCGGTAGAGTCGAGCCATGCTCGACTGGCTGTGCTCGACTCTACAGCCCAACGGCCCGTTGCGGCATGGCCGTGCCCGCCCCGCCGCGCGACAATACCCCCATGACCGATCGCATCCCCCTGCTGCTGCTCCCCGGCCTGCTCAACGACGCCGAGCTGTGGCGCGCACAGCTGGCCGACCTGGCCGACATCGCCGATTGCACCGTGGGCGACCAGACCCGTGGCGAGACGCTGCAGGCGGTGGCCGAGGACGTACTGGCGCAGGCACCCGAGCGCTTCGCCCTGGCGGGTTTCTCGCTGGGGGGCTTCGTCGCCCAGCAGATCCTGCGCATCGCGCCCGAGCGCGTGCTGCAGCTGGCGCTGGTCGATACCTCGATCCATGCCGATTCGCCCGAACGTGCCGAACAGCGCCGCAGCCAGCGCGCCAGCGTGCGCCTGCCCGGCAAGTTCCATGGCTTTGGTGATGCGCTGATGCGCAGCTACATCGATGCGTCGCGGCTGGACGACTACGTGCTGGTACAGCGCGTGCGCGACATGACCGCGCGGCTGGGGGCCGAAGTGTTCCTGCGCCAGAGCGGGCTGGAACGGCGCGACGGCCATGACGTGCTGGCCGCGTACCGCGACCCGCTGCTGATCGTCTGCGGTGCCAACGATCGCATCACGCCGTTGGCGGTGAGCGAGGAAATGCACGCGCTGGTGCCGCACTCGCAGCTGGTGGTGGTGCCCGACTGCGGGCATCTGGCACCGATGGAAAAGCCGGACGACGTGAGTGCGGCGATGCGCGGCTGGTTGTTGCAGGGCTGATGGATCCGCCGGGCATGACCCGGCGGACGTTTCCCACGGTGGCGCCGGGCGATGCCCGGCGGCGTCCGATCAATCCCAGGCCGGGGCGATGCCTTCCGGGTTGGCGAGGCGCTGACCGCGGTCGAGCTTGGCGATCTGCGCCATGTCTTCGTCGGTCAGGTGGATCGCGGCCGCTTCCAGGTTGCCGGCCAGGTTGTCGCGCTTGGTCGACGACGGGATGACCGCAAAGCCCTGCTGCAGCGCCCAGGCCAGTGCAACCTGGGCCGGGGTGGCCTGGTGGCGGCCGGCAATGGCCTGGATCACCGGATCCTTCAGCACTTCGCCGTAGGCCAGGCTCATGTAGGCGGTGATGGCGATGCCGTTGTCCTGCAGGAACTTCACCAGCAGGCGGTTCTGCAGGTACGGGTGGATCTCGATCTGGTTGGTGGCGATGGCACCGGCGCCGAGGATCTCGATCGCCTTGCGGGTCTGGGCGATGGTGAAGTTGGAGATGCCGATCTCGCGGGTCAGGCCCTGCGCCTTGGCCTCGGCCAGCGCCGGCAGGTATTCCTCCATCGGCACGTCCACCTTGTCATTCGGCGAGGGCCAGTGGATCAGGGCCAGGTCGACGTGGTCGGTGCGCAGCTTTTCCAGGCTGGTACGCAGGCTGGCGAGCAGCGCATCGCGCTTGAACTCGGTGATCCACACCTTGGTGGTCAGGTAGATCTCGTCGCGCGGCACGCCGGACTCGGCGATGGCCTGGCCGACCTCGGCTTCATTGCCGTAGATCTGCGCGGTGTCGATGGCGCGGTAGCCGACGTCCAGCGCGTTGCGCACCGAATCGATGACGGTCTGGTCTTTGAGGCGAAAGGTACCAAGACCAAAGGCGGGGACAGTCATGGAAAGCTCCAACGGGGGGAAAAGGAGTGAACGGGAAGGGTAGGGCAGGGACCGTATGCATGCCGGCAACGGTGCATTGCACGGCCGCTCAATGTGCCGCCACGGTGATGCCATCGGCACGGTGGTCAACGCCATCGCGGCGGTCCAGGCGGCCGCTGAGCACGGTCAGCGCATAGGCCAGCACCACCACCAGCGCACCCAGCCACGGGGTATGCATCAGGCCGATGTGCTCCACCACCAGGCCACCCAGCGAGGCACCCAGGGCGATGCCGATGTTGAACGCGGCGATGTTCAGGCCCGAGGCCACGTCGGTGGCCTGCGGCGCATAGCGCTGCGCCTGCTTGACCACATACACCTGCAGGCCGGGCACGTTGCCGAACGCCACCGCGCCCAGGGCCAGCACGGTCAGCAGCATCAGCCAGGTGTTGTAGGCGGTGAAGGTGAGCACGAACAGCACGATGGCCAGCAGCGCGAAGATGCGCTTGAGCGCCGGCACCGGGCCCAGGCGATCGGCCAGGCGGCCACCCCACAGGTTGCCGATCGCCACCGACACGCCGTACACCAGCAGCACCAGGCTGACCGCGTTGGCCGAGAAACCGGTGACGTCCTGCAGGATCGGCGCCAGATAGGTGAAGGCCAGGAACGTACCGCCATAGCCCAGCGCGGTCATCGCATAGACCAGCAGCAGGCGCGGCTGCGCCAGCACGCCCAGCTGCTGGCGGAAGCTGGCCGGCGCGCTCTGCGGCACGTTGCGCGGCACGAACAGCAGCGCACCCAGCAGGGCCACCACGCCCAGCCCGGCCACGGCCAGGAAGGTCGCGCGCCAGCCCAGGTGCTGGCCAATGAAGGTGCCCAGCGGCACGCCGGTCACCAGGGCCACGGTCAGGCCGGTGAACATGATGGCGATCGCACTGGCCGCTTTCTCCTTTGGCACCACCGCGGTGGCGATGATCGAGCCGATGGAGAAGAACACGCCGTGCGCCAGGCCGGTGAGGATGCGGGCGACGATCAGCGAGGTGTAGCCCGGCGCCATCCAGGCGATGACGTTGCCCAGGGTGAACATCAGCATCAGCGCCACCAGCAGCTGCTTGCGCGGCACGCGGCCGGTCAGCGCGGTCAGCACCGGCGCGCCGATGGCCACGCCCAGCGCGTACAGCGAGACCAGCAGGCCGGCCGAGGGCAGGCTGACGTGGAGGTCGGCGGCAATGGTGGGGATCAGGCCGACGATGACGAACTCGGTGGTGCCGATGGCGAACGCGCCGAGGGTCAGCGCCAGCAGGGCGAGGGGAATGCCACGGGTCATGGCAGGCTCCGAAGGGAAGGAAGGCGCGCAGTGTGCGCGGCGCACCTTTGCCGAAAAACCGGTCTTCACGCCAATCACTCTTGCCTGCTGGTCAATAATGGCGGCATGAAGACCACCCTCGACGAAATGCAGGCCTTCCTGGCCGTCATCGACAGCGGCTCGATCAGCGCCGCCGCCGAACAGCTGGGACAGACCCCCTCCGGCGTCAGCCGCGCGCTGGGCCGGCTGGAGGAAAAGCTGGGCACCACCCTGCTGACCCGCACCACGCGCCGCCTGCACCTGACCGCCGAGGGCGAGGCCTACCTGCGCCACGCGCGGGCGATCATCGATGCGGTGGAATCGGCCGAAGAACAGATGGCCGCCCGCCGCGAGCGCCCGGCCGGACGGCTGCGCGTGGATGCGGCCATGCCCTTCGTGCTGCACGTGATCGCGCCGCTGGTGGCCAGCTATCGCGCGCGCTACCCGGAGGTGCAGCTGGAATTGAACAGCTCCGAGCGCTACATCGACCTGCTGGAACGGCGCACCGACCTGGCCATCCGCATCGGCCCGCTGGCCGACTCGACCCTGCATGCGCGCGCGCTGGGACGCTGCCGGCTGCAGCTGGTGGCCAGCCCGGCCTATCTTGCCGCGCACGGCGAACCGTCCAGCGTGGCCGCATTGGGCCAGCACACGCTGCTCGGTTTCAACGAACCGGAATCATTGAACCGCTGGCCGCTGCCGGGCGATGCCGACGGGCAGCTGCTGGTGCGTCCTGATATCGCCGTATCCAGCGGCGAAACCCTGCGCCGGCTGGCGGTGGAAGGCGTAGGCATCACCTGCCTGTCAGACTTCGTGACCGACCGCGATCGCGCCGCCGGCACGCTGGTGCCGGTGCTGGCCGCGCAGACGCTGGATGTCTACCAGCCGATCCACGCGGTGTATTACCGCAACACCGCGGTGTCGGCGCGCATCAGTTCGTTCCTGGATCACCTGGGCGAAGTGATGGCGCAGGGTGACTACCTGCGCTGATCCTGCCATCGCCCGACCAACGGTCGGGCGCTACCGGTGGGGCTGATGGATGTGGACCGGCTCCCTCGGTGGGTGCGGACCGTTGGTCCGCACTGATCCTGCCGTCGCCCGACCAACGGTCGGGCGCTACCGGTGGGGCTGATGGATGTGGACCGGCTCCCTCGGTGGGTGCGGACCGTTGGTCCGCACTGATCCTGCCGTCGCCCGACCAACGGTCGGGCGCTACCGGTGGGGCTGATGGGTGTGGGCCGGCCCCCTCGGTGGGTGCGGACCGTTGGTCCGCACTGATCCTGCCGTCGCCCGACCAACGGTCGGGCGCTACCGGTGGGGCTGATGGGTGTGGACCGGCTCCCTCGGTGGGTGCGGACCGTTGGTCCGCACTGATCCTGCCGTCGCCCGACCAACGGTCGGGCGCTACCCATTCAACACCGCCACGCCACGCGTGCCACCGCACCGGTGCGGCACCGTCATGCCGCGCGCGCGAAGCCGCCCTGCGTCGTCGCCGCACTCGACAGATCAAATACATCCACCGCTTCAATCAAGCGATCCGCCTGCTGCTCCAGGCTGCGCGCGGCCGCACTGGCTTCTTCCACCAGCGCCGCGTTCTGCTGGGTGGTGCCATCCATCTGGATGACGGTCTGGCTGACCTGCTCGATGCCCGCGCTCTGTTCCTGTGACGCTGCGGAAATCTCGGCCATGATGTCGGTCACGCGCTGCACCGACGCCACGATCTCGGCCATCGTGTCCCCCGCCTGGCGTACGCGCTGGGCGCCGTGGCCGACCTGTTCCACCGAGGCTTCGATCAAGGTCTTGATCTCCTTGGCGGCCGCCGCCGACCGCTGCGCCAGGGTGCGCACCTCGCTGGCCACCACCGCGAAGCCACGGCCCTGTTCGCCGGCACGCGCCGCTTCCACGGCTGCGTTCAATGCCAGGATGTTGGTCTGGAACGCGATGCCATCGATGACGCTGATGATCGCCGCGATCTGCCGCGAGGACGTCTCGATCGCGCCCATGGTCGCCACCACCTGGCCGACCACTTCACCGCCCTGCGAGGCCACGCCATGCGCGCCGATCGCGAGCTGGTTGGCCTGGCGCGCGTGCTCGGCATTCTGGCGCACGGTGGAGGTCAGTTCCTCCATCGACGCAGCCGTTTCTTCCAGGTTGGCCGCCTGCTGTTCGGTGCGGCGCGACAGATCGTTGTTGCCAGCAGCAATCTCGGCGGCAGCCGAATGGATGTTGCCCGAGGTGTGCTTGATGTCGGTAACAATGGTCGCCAGCTGCGCTGCGGTGGTGTTGGCATCGCTGGCGATGCGCGCGAACACGCCCTGGAAATCGCCGTGCATGCGTGCGCCCAGGCGGCCATCGGCAATCGCCCGCAGCATCGCCGATACCTCGCCCAGGTTCTGTTCGGTTCCCTGCATCAGCTGGTTCAGGCCATCGACCATCGCGCGGAAGTCATGCTCGAAACGTGCGGTGTCGCCGCGCTGGCTGAAATCGCCGGCCGCCGCAGCACCGGCCAGGCGGCGGATCTCGCCGTTGATCGCGCCGAGATTGTGCTTGACCGCATCCAGCGCCTCGGTGATCACCGCCTTCTCGCCCGGCAGGCGTTCCATGTCCTGGCTGAGGTCGCCCACCGCATAGCGGCCCATGACCGCGATCGCGCGCATCTTCACCTGGATGTGTGCGTCGACCAGCGCGTTGGTGTCGGCCACCATGCGCCCGTACGCGCCGGGGAACGCGGCGGCCTGCATGCGGTGGCTGATGGTGCCGGCGTCGTGTGCCTGCGCCATCGCCGCCTGTGCGGCAAGCACGTCGCGCAGGGTGCCCTGCACGGCCTGCATGGCCTGCGCCAGGCGGCCGATCTCATCGCGGCTGTGCACCTGCACCACATGGTCCAGGTCACCGGCGGCCACCGCGCGCGCGGCGGCTTCCACCGCCAGCACCGGTTGCACCACTGCACGCCGCAGCCACCAGCCCAGGCCGGCCAGCAACAGCACTGCTGCGGTGATGGTCAGCACCGCGCACACCACCAGCGTGCGCCGCGCCTGCTGCGAACGCGCGGCCACCGCGGCTTCGGCCACCTGCGAGGCGTGCGTGCCCAGCGCATCCAGCGCCGCCGCCACCGGACGATCCTTGCCGCGTACCAGCGTGTCACCGGCGGCAGGGTCGTAGCCGGCTTCGGCAAAGGCCTGCAGGGCAGCGTGGTAGTCCTTCTGCAGCTGCGCGTGCAGGGCGCTGAAGGCCTTCGCCATGTCGCGGGTGCGCGCATCGGGGCTGGTGGCCAGGCCGCTGGCCAAAGTCTCCACACGCTTGCCTTCGTCATCGAAGGCCTGCAGGTGGCGCTGGCGCAGCGCCTCGTCGTGGCCGCGCAGCAGCACGTTCTTCCATTCCTGCACCTGCCCGCGAAACTCACGCTGCAGGTGCTCGGCAGCGCGGCTGTGGGCGACCTCCGCGGGCACTTCGGTGGACAGCTTCAGCCACGCCGATGCCAGGCCCGCGAGGGCGCACAGCAGGACGATGGCCAGGCCGACGGATACAGCACCAAGCAGCTTCGACTGCAGCCGCGGCGCACGGGAGGAGGCGTTCATGGGGCGGACTCACGGAAGGGGGGCGATGCGGTATCGACCGCGCTTGAGTCCTCTGAAGTGCGAAGCCGATCACATTACCGTTGCGTTTAGAGAGGTGAAGAAAATGTTTCATAGGACAGATGTGTCCATATGGAACGAAAGCGGACCCTCGACAGCGGGTTTAAATGTAACTATCGTAGTTACATGAAATCCGCCAACCCGCTCTCCGACGCGCTGCATGTGATGGCCCACCTGGTCGGCCAGGAAGGCCCGCGCACGTCCGAACAACTGGCTGCCTGCCTGCCGACCCATCCGGTGGTCATCCGCCGCCTGCTGGCACAGATGCACAAGGCCGGCCTGGTGCGCAGCACGCGCGGCCATGGCGGTGGCAGCCAGCTGGCGCGCGAGGCGGCGCAGATCAGCCTGCATGACATCTACCTGGCCGTCGGCGCGCCGCCACTGGTGCAGGTCGGCAACCGCGACAACGGCGGTGGCTGCCCCATCCAGCAGCTGGTCAACCAGGCCCTGCAGGACGGCGCGCGCAAGGCCCAGCGCCTGCTCGAAGCGCGCCTGCAGGCCAGCACCCTGGACCAGCTGGGCGCCGATTTCGCCCGCCACCTTGCCCATCACCGTTCCCTGGAAGGTCACCATGAATCCTGATGTCCTCATCGTCGGCGGCAGCTATGCCGGCATCGCCGCCGGCCTGATCCTGGCCCGTGCGCGCCGCCCGGTCACCATCATCGACAGCGGCCTGCCGCGCAATCGTGCCGCCAGCCATTCGCACGGCGTGCTGGGGCAGGACGGCATCAGCGGCGCCGAGCTGCTGAAGAACGCGCGCCAGCAGCTGCTCGACTACCCCACCGTGCGCTGGCTGCAGGGCGAGGTGGTGCACGCGCAGGCCAACGCCGACGGCGTGGACGTGCGCACTGCCGATGGCCAGGTGCTGGCCGCCCGCAAGCTGCTGCTGGCCACCGGCATTGCTGACCAGTTGCCCGATCTGCCGGGCCTGGCCGAACGCTGGGGCAGCACCGTGCTGCATTGCCCGTACTGCCATGGCTATGAAGTCGGCGGCGGTGCCATTGGCCTGCTTGGCGGTCACCCGATGTCGGCCGCGAAGGCGCCGCTGTTCGCCGAGTGGGGCAATGTCACCTTCTTCAGTCAGGGCCTGCCCATCAGCGATGAAGAGCAGGCCGCCATGCAGCAGCGCGGCGTGCAGGTTGAAACCCTCCCGGTGGTGGGCGTGCAGGGCGAGCAGCCGACCTGGCTGGAAGTGGAACTGGCCGACGGCCGCCGCATCGCCCAGCGCGCCCTGTTCGTGCCGGCGATGCAGCAGATGGCCACGCCGCTGGTGCAGCAGCTCGGCTGCACCCTGGTGGAAAGCCCGATGGGCGTGCTGGTGGAGGTCGACATGATGAAGCAGACCTCGGTGCCGAACGTGTATGCCGCCGGTGATGCGACCACGGTCGGCAACATCACCCTGGCAATGGCCGAAGGCGTGCGTGCAGGCATCGGCGTGCACCACGCGCTGGTGGCCGAGGACAGCGTGCCGCGCTGAATGGCGCGGGCACGGCGCGTTGTTGCAGTAGATCCACGCCATGCGTGGATGCAGCCATCAGCCCTTCACGCACAGCACCTGGCGCAGCGTGTGCACCACCTCCACCAGGTCGCGCTGCGCGGCCATCACATCATCGATCGACTTGTACGCCGCCGGTGATTCATCCAGCACGCCGCTGTCCTTGCGGCATTCCACGTGCGCGGTGGCCTCGCGGTGCTGCGCCAGGGTGATCTGCTGCCGCGCCGCGCCACGGCTCATCACCCGGCCGGCGCCGTGGCTGCAGCTGTGGAAGCTGTCGGTGCTGCCCTTGCCGCGCACGATGTAGCTGCGCGTGCCCATGCTGCCGGGAATGATGCCCAGCTCGCCTGCGCGCGCGCTGACCGCACCCTTGCGCGTCACCAGCAGTTCCTGCCCTGCATGCGTTTCCTTCTGCACGTAGTTGTGGTGGCAGTTCACCGCCATCGCGGCCAGCTTGAACTTCGGCAGGCGCTGGCGCATCTCGGCCAGCACCCGCGCCATCATCGCCTCGCGGTTCTGCCGTGCGTAGTCCTGCGCCCATGACACCGCCTGCACGTAATCATCAAACAGCGGCTCGCCCTCCATGAAGAACGCCAGGTCCTTGTCCGGCAGATGGAAGCCGAGCACGCGGCGTTCCAGTTCGCGCCGCGCCTGTTCGATGAAGTAGGTCCCGATCAGGTTGCCGGTGCCGCGCGAACCGCTGTGCAGCATCACCCACACCGCATCGGTCTCGTCCAGGCACAGTTCGATGAAGTGGTTGCCGCCGCCCAGCGTGCCCAGCTGGCAGTCCAGCTTGTCGGTGCGGATCCGCCGGTGCTTTTCCTTGATCTGCTCCAGGCCCGCGGCCAGGCCGGACTGCACCAGCCGCGTGCCGATGCTGTCAGGCAGCCGCTGGTGCTCCCCGCTGCGGCCGTTGCCCACCGGCACGCTGCGCTCGATGCCGCTGCGCAGCTGGCGCAGGTCATCGGGCAGGTCGTTGGCACGCAGCGTGGTTCGCACCGCGGCCATGCCACAGCCGATGTCCACGCCCACGGCCGCGGGAATGATCGCGCCCCGCGTGGGGATCACCGAGCCGACGGTCGCGCCCTTGCCCAGGTGCACGTCGGGCATGACCGCCACCCAGGGCCCGACGAACGGGATCGCTGCGATGTTGCGCAGCTGCGCGTGGGCTTCGGCCTCCAGCGGAACGCCGTCCACCCAGCCCTTGATCGGCGTACTGCCTTCGGCATGCAGCCATTGATAGTTGTGTTGAATGTCCATCTCGTAGTGAATGTCCTGCACGGGCGGGCACCACGGCACGGCCGTGGGCGTCTGCCCGTGGTTGCAGCGCGGACGCTGCGGAAGTGAAGGTGCAGGCACCCGGCCTCGACGACACGTCGTGGGGTAGGGCGCTGCTGGAGTGTGCAGATCGGTCCGCCTGTGCCAGGCGCGTGCCATGGCACGGCAGGCGTGTCCGGATCAGTGTGCGGCGGCGTGCCGCGCGGAGTGCAGAGCTGGCATCGCGGGTCCTTGTATCGACGCAGATGAAAACGCCCCCGGAAGTGCAGTCCGAGGGCGTCGTCAGTCCTCGGAGATCGGGGTGGCCGATCTCCGCAGGGCGGGCATCAGGCCGTTGTCAGCAGGCTTTCCTCGCCCGGCGCACGCTTCGCCACGTCCATGCGCAGGCATGGCAGCAGGTTGGCGATGGCGACGACGGGTGTGTTCAAGGAAGGTCTTCCGTTGCGGGTTGAAACGTGGCGCGCACGATAAACGACGTTCATTGCGTGCGCAACCCATTCACGCTGGGGCGTCTGCAGGTTTCCCGCGCCTCAGCCTTCAACGCTGGCGGCATCCAGCTGTGCGATGTCCTGCACGCTCAGGCCGACATTGGCGGCCGCGAGCAGGTCATGCAGCTGTTCGACGCTGGTGGCGCTGACGATCGGCGCGGTGATCGACGGCCGTGCGATCTGCCACGCCAGTGCAATCTGTGCGGCACTGGCGCTGTGCTTGCTGGCCACGTCATCCAGCGCCTGCAGGATGCGCAGGCCGCGCGGATTCAGATAGCGCTTGACCACCGTCTCGCCGCGCGCCGGACTCTTGGCAGCATCGTCCGCGGTGCGGTACTTGCCGCTGAGGAAACCGCTGGCCAGTGCGTAGTAACCGATCACGCCGATCTGCTCGCGCTGCACCAGCGGTTCCAGTTCCTTCTCGTAACCGGCGCGGTCGTACAGGTTGTACTCCGGCTGCAGCGTTTCATAGCGCGGCAGCTTGTAATCGGTGGACACCTTCAGCGCATCGGCCAGGCGCGTGGCGCTGTAGTTGGACGCACCGATGGCGCGTACCTTGCCCGCTTCGATCAGGCGCCCGAACGCGGCCAACGTTGCTTCCAGCGGCGTCGATTCATCGTCCTCGTGGGCCTGGTACAGATCGATGACGTCGGTCTGCAGGCGACGCAGCGAATCTTCCACCGCAGCATTGATGTTGTCCGGCGTCAGCCCGGGGCGTTCGGCCCACTTGGCCACCTTGGTGGCGAGCACGACCTTGTCACGCTTGCCGCTGCGGGCGAACCACTTGCCGATCAGCGTTTCCGATTCGCCACCCTGGTTGCCCGGCACCCAGGCCGAATAGACATCGGCGGTGTCGACCAGGTTGAAGCCGGCATCGACGAAGGCATCGAGCAGGGCGAAGCTGGCCTTCTCATCGGCGCTCCAGCCAAACACGTTGCCACCGAAGGCGAGCGGACGTACATGCAGGCCGGAACGGCCCAGTTCGCGGGTTGCCGTCATGGGCACGGACTCCTTGGGGGTAGTCCTGCAGCATAGAGCGCGATGTGTGACCGCGCTGCGGCGCTGGACACAAAACAGTGTTCCGTCGCGGGCGCGTGGCTAACGTTTTGTGAACACCTTGCGCGCGGCGGCTGCTAGTCTCGCCGCATCTTCCGCTGGAATCGCCCCGATGATCGCTGCTTCGTCCCTGCGTGGTTGCCGCCTGCTGCTTGCCTCGGCCCTGCTTGTTGCTGTCCCCGCATTCGCTGCCCCGGCCACGGTGGCACCGGCGAAGATCCAGGTCACGCCGGCCATCGACGCGGCGGTGAAGGCGTCCACCCGCGACCCGGCCAACGTCAAGCGCGACAACTACCGCCATCCGGCGCAGTCGCTGGCCTTCTTCAAGGTCTCGCCGGAAAAGACCGTCATCGAGATCACGCCCGGCAACGGCTGGTATTCGGAAATCCTGGCGCCGCTGCTGCGTGACAAGGGCCATTACATCGCTGCCGTGGTCGATCCGTCCGCCGTGCCCGAAGGCCGTGGCCGTGATTACCAGCAGCGCAGCCGCGATGGCCTGGAAAAGAAGTTCGCCGGTGCACCGGCCCAGTTCGACAAAGCCACCGTGGTGGGCTACGACCCGGCCAAGCCGGTGTTCGGCCCAGCCAATTCAGCCGATGTGGTGCTGACCTTCCGCAACGTGCACAACTGGCGCAAGGCCGGCCAGGCCCAGGGCATGTTCCAGGGGTTCTTCAACGTGCTCAAGCCGGGCGGCGTGCTGGGCGTGGTCGAACACCGCGCCAAGGCCGACGTCGCCGACGACGATGACACCGGCTATGTCGGCCAGCAGCAGGTCATCGCCATGGCCGAGGCCGCCGGCTTCACGCTGGACGCGCGCACCGAGGTCAATGCCAACCCGCGTGATACCAAGGATCACCCGAACGGCGTGTGGACCCTGCCGCCGACCAACCAGCATGACAAGGCCGACGATGCGAAGTACCAGGCCATCGGCGAAAGCGACCGCATGACCCTGCGTTTCGTGAAGCCGTAAGCCGGTAGCGCCGGGCCACGCCCGGCGCTGCCCCCAAGGGAGTGGACGGTTGAACAAGGTCTTCTACATCTTCGTCGCGGTGCTGGTACTGGCGCGGCTGTTTGATTTCGTGTTTTACGGTGGCCATGCCTACGATCTGATGGCGACGGTGGGGTTTGCGGTGGTGTTCGCCGGCGCGCTGCTGGAAGAACGGGCGCGCCGGGCCAGCCCGCCGCTCGCACGCCTGCGGCGCCGCGCCAATGTCATCGCCGCATGCGGTATCGCGCTGGTGCTGGGTTCGTTCCTGCTGGAATGGAAGGTCTTCGGCTGAGGAAGGCAGCCGAGCGTGGGCTCGGCGCTACCATTCCGGGCGCGCAGCGCGGCGTGGGACAATGCCGCATCCACTGCCTGCCGTACCCGCAATGCTGATTGCCTTCAACAAGCCCTTCAACGTGCTCTGCCAGTTCACCGACCGCAGCGTGCCGCCGCGGCCGACCCTGGCCGGCTTCGGCCTGCCGCCGCGCGTGTACGCGGCGGGCCGGCTGGACCATGACAGCGAGGGCCTGCTGCTGCTGACCGACAACGGCACCCTGGCGCACAAGCTGACCGACCCGAAGCACAAGGCCGACAAGACCTACTGGGTGCAGGTGGAAGGCACGCCCAGCGATGAACAGCTGCAGCAGCTGCGCGATGGCGTGGTGCTGAACGATGGGCCGACGCTGCCGGCGAAGATCGAGCGCCTCGATCCGGCGCCGGAACTGTGGCTGCGTGATCCCCCGGTGCGTTTCCGCAAGACCGTGCCCGACAGCTGGCTGGCCATCACGATCCGCGAAGGCCGCAACCGCCAGGTGCGGCGGATGACCGCGGCGGTGAACCTGCCCACCCTGCGCCTGGTGCGCGTGGCGATGGGCCCCTACCGCCTGGATGACCTGCAGCCGGGGCAGTGGCGGCAGATCGGCTGAAACAAAAAAGGCCGGAGGCCTTGCGGCGTCCGGCCCTTCTGGTCCCCGATCAGCGCCCTTCCTGCGGAAGGGATCCGACCCAGGCCTACATCACGCGTCGCTGCCGATGTCGCTGTGCTCGTCCACCACGGTGTCGTTGCGGCGGTCACGCGCGTTGATGCGCTGCGCCTGGCCATTGACCACATGGCCGTTGCCGGCCTTCTTCTTCTGCTGCTTGCGGTACAGCGCGTAGCCCAGCAGGCCCACGCCCACGGCTGCAGCAGCCACGGCCACGGCCGGGTTGCGGCGCACGAACTTGGTAGCGACCTTGCCGCCGGTCTTCACCGCACCCACGGCGGCGCCGGTCTTGATCCAGTCACTGGCCTGCGGGCCGAGATGGCGCAGGCTGCCACCCGCACTCTTCAGGCCATCGCCGGCGGTGTGCGCCAGTTCCAGGGCGCGCTCCAGGGCGCGGTCGGTGATTACGGTCAGCTTGCTCATGCGGGGGGTCCTTTGCCTCGGGTCGAAGTCCAGTGTGTCCTGCTGCCTGTAAACGGTATGTCAGTCAGGGCAGTCGATGAGGTGACTCTACCCCAGCCATTCAGGATCAGGCAGGGTGGGCAGCCGGTAGTGCCGGCCGCTGGCCGGCAAATCCTGGTGCATGGGGACACGGCGTCTGCCGGCCAGCGGCCGGCACTACCCCTCACGTTCCGCGCGGCTTGGCCCGGTGCGTGGCGGTTGCCGTCCACGGGTCGTCCGGCCAGGGATGGCGCGGGTAGCGGCCCTTCATCTCCTTCTTCACCTCGGCATAGGTGTTTTCCCAGAAGTTGCGCAGGTCCTGGGTGACCTGCAGCGGGCGGCCGCCGGGCGAGAGCAGGTGCAGGGTGAGCGGCACGCGGCCATCGGCGATGCGCGGGGTGTCGGCCAGTCCGAACAGCTCCTGCAGCTTCACCGCCAGCACCGGCGGCAGCGGTTCGCCGCTCTCGCTGTCCAGCGCGTAGCTGATCGGCCGCTCCAGCCCGGAGGGCACGGTGATGCGGGTCGGCGCATGGCGCTCCACCAGCTGCCGCTGCGACCACTCCAGCGGCGACTTCAGCGCTTCGCCGAAGCTGGCTTCGTCCAGCGCATCCAGCCGCGTCTTGCCGGCAAACGCCGGCTGCAGCCACTGCGCACGCGTGGCCAGCAGGGCATCTTCGCTGCAGTCGGGCAGGCCCAGCTCGGGCATCCAGCGGCGCAGTGATTCCACCCGGGCCTGCCACTGGCGCAGGCCCTCCGTCCACGGCAGCGCGGACAGGCCCAGCTCGGCTACCGCATCGGTCAACGCCTGCGCGGCCTGCTGCGGATCGACCCGGCCG
This sequence comes from Stenotrophomonas sp. ZAC14D1_NAIMI4_1, assembly GCF_003086775.1. Taxonomy (NCBI): domain Bacteria; kingdom Pseudomonadati; phylum Pseudomonadota; class Gammaproteobacteria; order Lysobacterales; family Lysobacteraceae; genus Stenotrophomonas; species Stenotrophomonas sp. ZAC14D1_NAIMI4_1. Next base: position 4,495,962 of record NZ_CP026001.1, on the reverse strand, counting down.
GCCGAGCGGCTGTCCAGCACGATGCGATCAAAGCGGGTTTCGCGCAGGGCCACCAGGGCGCGGCGTTCGCTGTCCCAGCGCACGGCGTCCTCGGTCACGAAGCGCTCCGGCCACGCCTTGCGCAGGCCATTCTCATCCACCGGCGCAGCGCGCAGCAGCAGCGCGTCGCGTGCCTCGAAGCGCAGCTCGCTGGCCACCAGCCAGGGTTCGCCGCGCAGATCGCTCAGTTCGTGCAGGCGCGCGCTGCGGCCATTGGCCAGCAGGTAGCGCAGCGGGTCGCTGGGGTGCTGGAAGGCGATGCGGTCGGGGAAGGCGTGCGCCAGCAGGTCGCCCAGCTCATGCGCCTCGATGCTGGCCGGTGGCGTGGAATCACAGCGCAGGCGTCGGCGCCATTGCCTGGCAGCCGCATCGATGGCGGCCAGCCCGCTGCGGTTGGCATCGGATGGTGCGCGGCCATTGCGGAAGGCGGCCAGCGCACGCCAACGCGCCGCCAGTGCATCGCCCCCCTGGCGCAGCGGATCGCGTGCCTCCAGCAGCGCGGCCAGATCGGCGGCCAGCGCCTGCGCGCGTGCATCGGGTGCGGCCAGCAGCATCGCCGCCATGCGCGGGTGGGTGCCCAGCGCCAGCACGCGACGGCCCAGCGCGGTGATCGCGCCGGTGTCCGACAGCGCGCCCAGCCGCTGCAGCAGCTCGCGTGCGGCAGCCATCGGGCCGGAGGGCGGTGGATCGAGGAAACGCAGATCGCTGCTGCCCCATGCGGCCAGTTCCAGCGCCAGCCCGACCAGTTCCACCTGGTCGATCTCGGCGCGGCGCTGTGGCTCCAGCCGCTGCGACTGCGGCCACAGCCGCCACGCCACGCCCTCGGCCACGCGACCGGCGCGTCCAGCGCGCTGGTCGGCCGACGCCTGCGCGATGGCCACCACGTCCAGCCGGGTGAAGCCACTGTTGGGGTCGTAGCGCGGCTCGCGCGCCTGGCCGCTGTCGATCACCACGCGCACGCCGGGCAACGTCACCGAAGATTCGGCCACGTTGGTGGCCAGCACCACGCGGCGGCGGCCATCGCTGGCGGCCTGCAGCACGCGTGCCTGCTGTTCCACCGGCAGCTCGCCGTGCAGCGCCAGCACTTCGACACCGCCATCGAGCGATTCCTGCAGGCCCGCCTGCACCCGCGCAATCTCGCGCTGGCCGGGCAGGAACACCAGCAGGTCGCCGGGATGTTCGGCCAGGGCCTGCTGCACGGCGCGGCGCACCTGCAGTTCCAGCGCTTCATCGCGGCGTGCCGGGAAATGGCTGATCGCCACCGGGTAACTGCGCCCTTCGCTGCTGAGGCGTGGCGCATCGAGGAAACGCGCCAGCCGCTCGCCATCCAGCGTGGCCGACATCACCACCAGGCGCAGGTCGTCCCGCAGCTGCGCCTGCACGTCCAGCGCCAGGGCCAGGCCAAGGTCGCCGCTGAGATGGCGCTCGTGGAATTCATCGAACAGAATCGCGCCGACCGTTTCCAGCATCGGGTCGTCCTGCAGCATGCGGGTCAGGATGCCCTCGGTGACGACTTCAATCCGCGTGCGCGCCGAGACCTTGTTCTCGAAGCGGATGCGGTAACCGACGGTGCCGCCCACGTCCTCGCCCAGCTGCCGCGCCATGAACAGCGCGGCACTGCGCGCGGCCACCCGGCGCGGTTCCAGCAGGATGATCTTCCGGTCCTGCAGCCACGGTGCATTGAGCAGGGCCAGTGGCACCTGGGTGGTCTTGCCGGCACCGGGCGGTGCTTCCAGCACCAGGCGCGGCTGCGCGGCCAGGTGCTGCTGGATCTGCGGCAGCAGCGGGGAAATCGGGAAGAGCGGGGCGTTCATGTGCAAAGGATAAGGGGCCATGGCCGGCGCGGGTACAATGCGCGGGCACTTTTCCCCCGCGATGACCATGCACCTGATCGATATCGGCGCCAACCTGACCCACGACTCCTTCGACCGCGACCGCGATGCCGTCCTGGACCGCGCGCGGCAGGCCGGCGTGGTGCAGATGGTCATCACCGGAGCCAGCCGCGAGCACTCGCCGCTGGCCCTGCAGCTGGCCCAGCAGCACCCCGGTTTCCTGTACGCCACGGCCGGCGTGCATCCGCACCATGCGGTGGAATACACCGAGGAATGCGATGCCGAGATGCGCGCGCTGCACGCGCACCCGGAAGTGGTGGCGGTAGGCGAATGCGGCCTGGATTACTTCCGTGATTTCTCGCCGCGCCCGTCCCAGCACCGCGCATTCGAGCGCCAGCTGCAGCTGGCTGCAGACACTGGCAAGCCGCTGTTCCTGCATCAGCGCGATGCGCATGCCGATTTCATGGCGCAGATGAAGAACTTCGAAGGGCGCATCGGCCCGGCGGTGGTGCACTGCTTCACCGGCGAACGTGACGAACTGTTCGACTACCTCGACCAGGACTGGTACATCGGCATCACCGGCTGGCTGTGCGACGAGCGCCGTGGCGCGCACCTGCGCGAGCTGGTGAAGAACATCCCGGCCAACCGCCTGATGATCGAGACCGATGCGCCGTACCTGCTGCCGCGCACGCTGAAGCCGATGCCGAAGGACCGCCGCAACGAACCGATGTTCCTTTCGCACATCGTCGAGGAACTGGCCCGCGACCGTGGCGAAGACGTGGCAGTGACCGCCGCCAACGCCACCGCTGCCACGCGCACGTTCTTCCGCCTGCCCGACGCGACCTGACCCGGTAGTGCCGGGCCACGCCCGGCGAGCGAAGCGGTTGGAATCAGGCGCCGCGCGGTCCGGCCAGACCATGTCCGGCCAGCGCCTCCAGCCCCTCCCGGTACGTTGCAAACTGCGGCGTCCATCCCAGCGCCTCGCGCGTGCCGCGACTGTCGATGCGCTTGTTGCTCTGGTAGAACCGCCGCAGCGTCGCACTCACTGCCGGGTCATCCCAGGCCACCGCCGGTGGCAGCGTGAAGCCGCCCAGCTTCGCGGCGTATGCCAGCACCTCCTGCGGTGGTGCCGGTTCGTCATCGGCGGGCAGGTACAGTCCATCCTGCGTGGGCCGCTGCATCGCCGCGATCACCACCGCCGCCAGATCCTCCACGTGCAGCCGGTTGAACACCAGCCCCGGGCGCACCACGTGGCGGGCGCGCCCTTCAGCCAGCTGCAGCAAGGCATTGCGGCCCGGGCCGTACAGCCCCGGCAGGCGGAAGACCGCCGAGGCGATGCCGCGTTCATTGGCCAGTGCCTGCCACTGCGCCTCGGCCAGGCGACGTTGCACGCCCGCCGCTTCGCTGGCATCGGCCGCGCTGCTTTCGTCGATCCAGCCACCGCGGCGGTCGGCATAGACCGCGGTCGAGGACAGGTAACCGATCCAGCGCAGCGAGGGGCTTGCCCGCAGGGCGGGCAGCAGCTGGCGCAGCGCAGGGTCGCCCTGTGCATCGGGCGGCACGCTGCAGAGTACGGCTTGGGCCTGTGCGATGTCCTGCAGGAGTGCAGGCGATGGCGCGGCATCGGCGTGCAGGCGGTGCCGCCGCAGCCCATCGTCGGCCACCGCGGCCGGGTCGCGCACCGTGCCGGCGACCTGCACGCCACGCGCCTGCAACCGGGCGGCCAGCACGCGGCCGCTCCAGCCCATGCCGAGGATCAGCACCTGCGACGGCAGGGGCGCGGGCGCCACGGCGGCCATCACGCGCTGCGCTGCGCCTGGTAGGCCTGCAGGCTGCTGTAGGCGACCTGCAGCAGCAGGCCCTCCTGGTCGGCCGTGCGTGCGCGCGCCAGCATGTCGCCGACGATGTGCGCCGCTTCCACCTGCTGGCCGGCTTCCAGGTCACGCAGCATCGAGGCCTTCAGGGCGGAGCCGGCCTGGGTGAGGGTGCCGCGTGCGGTGTCCTGCGCGGCCTGCGGCACCGGTTCGCCCGCCGCTTCGGCCACGGCCAGGCATTCGTCGTACAGGCCGCGCACGATGGCTTCGCCGTCATCGGTGGCGACGATCGTGCCGATGTCCGCGCGCAGCAGGCAGGTGGCCGCGGCCAGCGCGGTCAGGAAGGTGTACTTGATCCACTGTTCCTGGCCGATCTGCGCGCTGGCCAGGTGGTCCAGGTTGGCCTGCGCGCAGGCAGCAGCGAAGGCACGCACGCGGTCGGAGATCGCACCACCGTCGCGCTCGCCGAAGGTCAGCTTGGCGGGCTTGCCCAGGTGCAGCACCGCGCCATCGGGCGCCTTGGTGGCGCTGATGAAGCACAGGCCGCCGAGCACGGCCTCGCGGCCGAAGCGTGCATCGAGCGCGCCGTAGTGGTGCAGGCCGTTGAGGATGGGCAGTACGGTGGTATGCGCCCCCACTGCCGGGGCAATCGCGTCAATCGAGCTGTCCAGGTCGTAGGCCTTGCAGCTGAGGATGACCAGGTCGAACGGCTGCTGCGCCGCAAGCGCGGGCAGGGCGTCGGCAGTGACGTGCTGCACCGGGAAGCTGGCATCGCCGACGGGGCTGCGGATGACCAGGCCATCACGGTCGAGCTGGCTGGCGCGGGTCGGGCGGACCAGGAAGGTCACGTCCACGCCGGCCTGGGCCAGGCGGCCGCCAAAGTAACCGCCGGTACCACCGGCGCCGAGAATCAGGATGCGCATTGCACGTTCACCGTTTTCTGGGGGAAGTCTTCCAGCGATTGTGCCGGAGATCGCGGCCAGCGGCGGTGCCCGGCGTGGTGGTTCGGGCCGGTGGTCCATGTGCATCGTCGGCGGTGGGGCGCATGGGTAGCCATGCACTCCGCCGCCGGTGCTGCGTCGATCAGTTGATCGCGGTGATGAACGCCGGATCCTGGATGGTCTGTTCGATGTTGAGCTTGATGGTCTCGTTCAGTGCGCCGAAGACATTGGCGAACTTGGAGGTGTTGCGCTCCACGTTCTTCACCTGGTCGTAGACCACCTGGCCCTGCGGGTCGGTGACGATGTAGCGCACGCGCAACGTCCAGTCGACGCTGTAACCGAGGTCATCGATCAGGAATTCCTCGATCCTGCCACTGAGCGCGTTGCCGCCCTTGTCCATCTTGATGCCGACCAGGCGCATCTCGGAGAACACCGCATCGCGCATGATCATGTCGACGTTCTTCTCGAACACGACGTCGCCCATGGCGGTGTTGCGCACCTGGTTGGGCTTGATCTTGCCGCCCTGCGCGGGCAGGTACTGGAAGGCGGTGACGTCCACCTTGCCCTCGGCGGTGAGGACGGAACTGGGAGCGTAGTTCAGTGGCAGCGGCCGCGATGCGCAGCCGGCAAGGACAAGCAGGAACAGCGAAGCTACGACGAGCCGGCAGCGGCCGGCGGTACGTTGGGACAACATCGGTGCGGATCCCCTGTGTGCATCCATGGCATATGAAAAACCAGCCGGCCCGGAGGGCCCGCTGGTCGGTCGGGTGAAGCGCATCGATTAGACGACTGAATGGGAGGCGTGGCAAGTGCCTGCCACGCCCGTCCCATCAGGGTTCCCGCATCAGCTGCGCATGCCCACGCCACGCCGCAGCAGCCACAGCGCCAGCGCCGTCAGCACCACCACGAAACCGAGCATCAGCGCATAGGCCACCCACACCGGCACGTCGCTGCTGCCCAGCAGGCCATAGCGGAACGCGTTGACCATGTAGAAGATCGGGTTGGCGTGGGTGGCCGCCTCGGCCCAGGTCGGCAGCAGCTTCACCGAATAGAACACGCCGCCCAGGTAGGTCAGCGGGGTCAGGATGAAGGTCGGCACGATCGCCACGTCATCGAACTTCTTGGCGTACACCGCATTGATGAAGCCGGCCAGCGAGAAGATCGTCGCGCCCAGGATCACCGTGGTCAGCGTCACCAGCGGGTGCGGGATGCGCACCGGGGTGAAGAACATGGCGATGATCAGCACGATCACGCCCACCATCAGGCCGCGCAGCACCGCACCGGCCACGTAGCCCCACAGGATCACCCAGTTCGGCATGGGGCTGACCAGCAGCTCTTCCACGTGGCGGCCGAACTTGGCGCCGAAGAACGAGGAGCTGATGTTGCCGTAGCTGTTCTGGATCACGCTCATCATCACCAGGCCCGGCACGATGAACTGCATGTAGCTGTAGCCGCCCATGTCACCCACGCGCGAGCCGATCAGGCCGCCGAAGATGAGGAAGTACAGGGTCATGGTGATCGCCGGCGGCACCAGGGTCTGGCCCCAGATGCGCAGGATGCGCGCCACTTCGCGGCGCACGATGGTCATCAGGGCGATGCGGTTGCGCTGGCCGTCGGTGATCGGTGCCGCGGGCGTGTTCGGGGTGCCGCTCATGCGGTTTTCTCCTGGTTGCCGGTGAGGCGCACGAACAGTTCCTCCAGGCGGTTGCTCTTGGTACGCATCGAACGCACGCGGATGCCTGCCTCGTTCAGCGTGGCGAACACGCGGTTGAGGTCCATCGCGCGCGGCATGTCGATGTCCAGGGTGTGCGCGTCCGGCGCAGTGAGGGTGGCGCCCTCGATCACCGGCAGCTGCGCGGGCAGTTCACCGTCGATGTCCAGCAGGAAGCCTTCCACGTCCAGCTTGGCCAGCAGGGTGCGCATCGGCCCCTGCTCGACGATCTGGCCATGGTTGATGATGGCCAGGTGGCGGCACAGGTACTCGGCTTCTTCCAGGTAGTGGGTGGTGAGGATGATCGTGGTGCCGGCGGCATTGATCTCCTTCAGCACCCGCCACATGTCGCGGCGGATCTCGATGTCCACGCCGGCGGTCGGCTCGTCGAGGATCAGCAGGCGCGGGCGGGTCATCATCGCGCGGGCGATCATCAGGCGGCGCTTCATGCCACCGGACAGGGTGCGGCTCATCACCTGCGCCTTTTCCCACAGGTGCGCACGCTTGAGTTCCTCTTCGGCGCGCTGCTCCGCTTCCTCGCGGGCCACGCCGTAGAAACCGGCGTAGTTGACCAGGATGTCGAAGGGCTTCTCGAACAGGTTGAAGTTGATTTCCTGCGGCACCAGGCCGATCAGGCGCATGGTGGCGCTGCGGTTGCGCACCAGGTCGCTGCCGAACACTTCCACCTGGCCCTCGCTGAGGTTGACCAGGGAGCTGATGATGCCGATCAGGGTGGACTTGCCGGCGCCGTTGGGGCCGAGCAGGGCGAAGAAATCGCCCGGGGCGACCTCCAGGGAAACCCCTTTCAGGGCCTGGGTGCCGTTGTCATAGGTCTTGCGCAGGTCGCGCACGCGCAGGGCGGGCGCCGTATCGTTCAGGGAAGCCAAGCTCGAAGCCTTCGCGCCCATGGGCTGGCGCTGGAGAGGGGCGGGGAGGGGCTATTATAGAAGACCCCGAGGGCTTGCCCCGGCTACACACTGTCCCGAAAAGTCGTGCCTGTCCAATTCCCCATCAAGCTGGTCGGCCGCCGCATGCTGGCGCCCACCGTCGGCCACTACCAGTTCGTGCGTGATGACGGCCAGCCGCTGGATTTCCAGCCCGGCCAGTTCATCCAGGTCCATTTCAGCTACGCCGATGGCACCGAAACCAAGCGCAGCTACTCGCTGGCGACCATCCACGACCACGCGCTGGGCCCGGGCGAGGCGGTGGACATCGCCGTCAGCTTCGTGCCCGGCGGCGCCGCCACGGCACTGTTCGAGGCGCTGGACCTCGGTGGCCAGGTCAGTGCGTCCGGCCCCTACGGCCGCTTCTGCCTGAACCCCGGCGACCACAATGCCCGCTACCTGCTGATCGCCACCGGCACCGGCGTCACCCCGTACCGGTCGATGCTGCCGCTGCTGGAAACGGCCATGGCCGAGCGCGGCGTGCAGGTCGTCCTGCTGCAGGGCGCGCGCAGCCCGGGTGAGCTGCTGTACAGCGAAGATTTCTACAGCTTCGCCGAAAAGCACCCGAACTTCCGTTATGTGCCGTGCCTGTCGCGCGAACTGCCGGCCGACCCGCACCCGGACGTGCAGCACGGCTACGTGCAGCAGGCTCTGGCCGGCTTCGCCCCGGACCCGGCCACCGACATCGCCTACCTGTGCGGCAACCCGGACATGGTCGATGCCTGCGCCGAAGCGCTGAAGGATGCCGGGCTGGGCAACCCGCAGATCCGCCGCGAGAAGTACGTCAGCAGCAAGTAATGCCGGCGCGCGGGCCCTGCATCAGGGCCCGGACAGGGACGCCGCCCCGTCCTGTCGCTTTCGGCCATGCGGCTGACCGTGTGCGCATGGCCCATACGCGGTGGCCCGCTTTTTCCACCGGCCCGGCAGCGAAGCGGTGACGTGCCCGGATGCGCCCAGCCGCAGGCGTATGCGGCTGGTTGAGCCCGCTGCAGCGCGTTGGGCCCACTGCAGAATACAAATCGTGGAATAGCGCTGGAGGGGCCGGCGTGCCCAAGGTGGATGCAACTTCCCACCGTCCTCCACGTGGCAGCCATGCCCTCGACCCCATTGCGCCGCGCCCTCGCACCGGGCTTCACCCTGCTGGAACTGCTGGTCACCCTGGCGGTGCTGGGCATCCTGGCAGCGGTTGCGCTGCCCGCGCAGTCCAGGGTGATCGCGCGCAACCAGGTGACCGCCGCCGCCAACGATCTGTTCGTCGCGATGCAGTATGCGCGGCAGGAATCGGTACGCCGCAACGGCCCTGTCCAGGTCTGCGGGTCGGTGGGTGGCCTGGACTGCGATGGTGGCCACTGGCAGCGGTGGATCGTCCGCAGCAGTGCCGGGGAAATCCTGCGCCGGGGCCACATTCCCCCCGCGGTGTCCGTGCAGACGGTGGGCCTGTTTGCTTCCGGCATCCAGTTCCGGGCGGACGGCAGGTTCCATCAGGCGGGCAGCCGGTTGCAGGACGGCACGCTGACGGTGTGCAGCGAGCGCGCCCAGCGAAGGCAGGCGCTGGAAGCCCTGGGTGGGGTGCAGCTGCGCCTGCCGCCCAGCACGGTGGGGGAATGCCGATGAAGCGCCGGGTGTCCCGTGCGGCGCGGCCGCGAGGCAGGCAGGCGGGGTCCAGCCTGATCGAGGTGCTGGTGGCGGTGCTGCTGCTGGCTGTCGGCGGATTGGCCGCCGCCATGGCGCACGCCAGTGCGTTGCGCCGCACGCAGGGTTCGTTGAACGCCACCCTCGCCGTACAGGCCAGTGCCAGCCTGGCCGACGCCATGCGTGCCAATCGCGTGGCGATGATCGAGGGCCGTTACAGCACTGCGGGCGACCGATGCGCTGGCGATGCCCCACCCACGGGTGATCTCGCCCAGCAGGATCTCGGACGCTGGATGGCGGCACTGGCGGCGGGCATGGGGGCCCAGGCCGGTGCCTGCGGCAGCGTCGCCTGCAAGGAGGGCGTCTGCCAGGTGGTGGTGCACTGGGATGACAGCCGCGCTGCGGGCGGGGAAGGCCCGCAGCGTTCGCGCCTGGTGCTCGGGGTCGCGCCATGAACGCACGTCATGCGCGTGGCCTGACCCTGGTCGAGCTGCTGGTGGCCATGATCCTGGGCCTGCTGGTGCTGGGGGCCTGCCTGCACTTCTACCTGGGTTCGCTGCGGGGCACGCAGGACACCCTGGGCGTGGCCCGCGTGCAGGAGGCCGGCCGCCTGGCCATGGCGCTGATCGGCCATGACATCCGTGGCGCTGGAGACCGGCTCTGCGACCAGCGCCACGCCGTGGACAGCCTGCTTGCCGAACGCCAGCGGCCGTTCTGGAGGAGCTTCGATGAGCCCTTGGTCGGCCTGGCGGCTGCCGCAGGCGCCGGCCTGGTCGATCCGGTGCTCGGCACGGGCACGGCGCTGGGGGAGCGCCTGCCCGGGATGCCGGCACTGCAGGTGTGGACGGTGACGCCGCTGGCCCTGGGCGTGCGCGAGCACCCGGCCTCCGACGCGCCCGTGGCCGTCACCGGCAAGGATCTGCCCGACCTCGGTTCACCGCTGCTGCTCTGTGACTTCAGCCGCACCGTGCTGATGCGGGTAACGGCCACCGGTGCGGCCATCGGGCACGCTGCGCCGGCGAACTGCGTGGGCTACTTTGCGACCGGCGACGCATGCCCGACCGGAACGCCACCGCGCGCCTCGCTCCACCGGTTCGGCGCGGACACGGCCTTCGGGCTGCCGCAGCAGGTGCGCTGGTTCGTGGGCAATGATGACCAGGGCGTGGCCTCGCTGTACCGCCAGCAGCTGGTCGATGGCGCCGTGGTCGGCGGTGGCGTTGTCGCCAGTGGTGTCACCGGGTTCTCGCTGCGCTATCTGCTCGCCGGACAGGCCGACTATCTGCCCGGCGAGAAGATCCCCGCCTCCCAGTGGGGCCAGGTGCGTGCGGTCGATGTGCAGCTGCAGCTGGAAACCTCCACTGGCCCCGCCACGGAAGCGCGCATCGTGCGCCGCTTCCAGCAGACCTTCACCCTGCGGAACCGGCTGCCATGAACACGCGACCCCTCACGCGGCAGCGCGGCGTTGCCCTCTTCGCGGTGCTGGTCATCCTGCTGCTGGTGTCGCTGCTGCTGGTGGTGAGCCTGCGCACCAGCCTGCTGCAGGAACGCATGACCTCCGGTGTCCGTGACCGCGCGATGGCCGTACAGAATGCGGAGCATGCGCTGAAGGAGGCCGAGCGGGCAGTGGCCGCCGCCCTCGCAGAAGGCGTGCCGCCGGGGCGTGACTGCTCGCCGCAGGCCAGTGCAGCCGATCCGCTCTGCCTGCCGCATCCGGCGCTGGGTGGGGTAGCGGCGCCGGCGCGGGAATGGATCGAAGCGGCAGACCTGCAGCCCGACGGGCTCGGTGCCGGCCCACCCGCGTTCACCGTGCAGTACCTGGGGCGGCGCGAGACCCAGGTCGAGATGGGGCTGGAAGACGAGCCGAACTACGGCCAGGACCCCGGCCGTGTCGAAGCCGAGTTCTATCGCGTCGTTGCACGCGGTTCTGATCCGCTGGCCGCACCGGACCGCTCGCAGGTCCTGCTGCAGGCCACCATCGTTCGTGAGTGAGGTTCCATAGATGGGCATGTCACCGTTGTTCTCCCCGCGTGCCGTGTCGCTGGGGCTGTGTGCAGGTTTGGCCGGTGCGATGGGGGCGCCGCCTGCCGGTGCGCAGGTCGCGCAGGCGCCCCTGTCATCGGAGATCAAGGTACCGGGCAACCTGGTGCTGGTCGCCTCGGTCGAATTCCCCACGCTCATCAGTGCCGCCAATTTCGAAGCCTACCGCCGCGCGGCGTCCTACGACGGCTACTTCGATTCCAACAAGTGCTACCGCTACGTATATGCCGCCAATGAAGCCGATCGCCACTTCGCGCCCGTGTCACTGCGCGGTGGTGGCATCTGCGCGGGGCAGCACTGGGATGGCCACTATCTGAACTGGGCCACCACGCAGACCATCGATCCGTTCCGCAAGGCGCTCACCGGTGGCTACCGCGTGCGCGACCTGCCGGGGGAAACCTGGCTGGAAAAGGCCGATTTCAGCATGAACGGCGGTCACGGCTTCTTTCCGACCACGCGCATTCCCGCCGGCAACGCAGGTGATCCAGGTCTGGTCCACGGTGCCACGCCAGCGCACTGGCCGAGCTTGCGCACCCGGGTCGATGGCCTCGGGGCCCGGCTGTACTTCACCTCGACGGGAGACATCGAAGCGGCGAGCACGGCCATTCCCTACGATCCGTCCAACCCCGCGCACCGGCTCCAGCCCTCTGCCAACGGCGCACCGGGCGACGAAGCGGAGATCTACGAGCTCAGCGTGCGGGTCAAGGTCTGCGTGCCCAGCGTTGGGCTGGAAGCCAACTGCGTAGCCTACGCCAGCGGTGCCAAGCCGGAAGGACTGCTGCAGCGCTACAGCGGCGAGCTGCGCTATTCGGTGCTGAGCTACATCAACAATGGTGGTTCCAATCCCTATGGTGGCAGCGAGCCGGCACCGGACGGCGGCGTGCTGCGCGCCCGGCAGAAATTCATCGGTCCCTTGCAGCCCGATCCGATCAAGCCGGCGACCATCAACCCCCATGCGGAATGGGATGCGAAAACCGGGGTGCAGCTTCGAAACCCGGACCCGGCCGATGCAGCGGCAACCGGCGCAGGCGTGGCCGACAGCGGCGTCATCAACTACATCAACCGCTTCGGGCAGATGAACACCGGTCGCCCGCCCAAGATGTACGACAACGTCAGCGAGCTGTACTACGCCGCCACGCGCTATGTGCGCGGCATTGGCAATGTCGCCGAATTCAGCGCCCTGCACAGTGACCCGCAGACGCGCTACCGCCAGGCCGATGGCTTTCCCGTGATCCAGCAGTGGGATGATCCGATGACGTATGCCTGCCAGGGCAACACCCTGCTCGGAATCGGCGATACCAACACCTGGTTCGACAAGAATCTGCCCGGCCCGACGCCCGGCGATGGCGAAGGATGGTCCAAGCCCGCCGCGGTCGCCGGTGATACCTCCTACGATGTCGTCCGGGCGATGACCCAGGTGTGGCGGATGGAGGGGTTCTCATCGGCAGACGCCGAGTCGCTTGCAAAGGCGCCCCAGTACAACGGACAGCTCGGCTCCTTCAATTCTGCCTATATCGCCGCGCTGGCCTACCTGGCCAACACCACCGACCTGCGGCCCGATGCAGCGCCCAACGGGCTTCCCGGCCTGCAGACGATGCGCACCTACTGGGTGGATGTGCTCGACCAGCGCGACTACAAGATCAACCGCAACCAGTATGTCCTTGCCACCAAGTACGGCGGCTTCCACGTGCCCGAAGGCTTCGATCCGTTCAATCCCGCCGCGCCACCGCTGGCCGACGCGTGGTGGTGGAACGGCAGGGATCTGGTCAACGGTGATGCCCGCGAGCGGCGGCCACGCACGTTCTTTGCCGCAGCGGATGCGGCGCGCATGGTCACCAGCCTGGAAGAAGCCTTCGGCATGATCACCCAGCCCAAGCCGGGCTCAGGTTCGGCGCTGGCCAGCAATGGCGGTGCGCTCGATGCCGAGGGCCGCGTGTTCTCCGCGTCCTACCGCACCGGCAGCTGGAGCGGGGATCTGCTGGCCCATGCCATCGACCCTGCTACCGGGGTGCCGTCGGCAGGTGCGCCCGCGTGGAGCGCGGCGGCGCAGCTGGATGCCCGCGATTGGCGTTCGCGCGCGCTGTACACCAGCCGCGGCGGCCGCATGCTGCCACTGCAGTGGTCCGCGCTGGAACAGAGTGCGAAGACCACGCTGGGCAGCCCGGAGGTGCTGGACTACCTGGCCGGTGACCGGGCTAATGAGGGCACGTCCGGGCTGCGGCTGCGTGCCAGTGCGCTGGGCGACATCGTCAATTCATCGCCGGTCCATGCCGGCGCGCCCAACCCGCGGCTGCATGCGCAACGGCGCTTCCAGGGGGCCGACCGCTATGGCGCCTTCGCGGAGGCGCAGGCCTCACGCCGCGCCATGATCTATGTGGGCGCCAACGACGGCATGCTGCATGGGTTCGATGCAGCCAACGGTGTCGAGCGGTTCGGCTTCATGCCGGCGGCGGCCATCAACGCCCATCTGCGTGACTACACCCGCGAAGGCTACGAACACCACTACAGCGTCGATGGCGAGCTGACCGTGGCGGACGCCTACCTCGGTGGTGCCTGGCGGACCGTGCTGGTGGGCACGCTGGGGCGCGGCGGTGCCGGCATCTTTGCGTTGGACGTCACCGATCCGGAGCGTCCCGACCTGCTGTGGGAACGCAGCGCCGCCGATGTTCCCGGCCTGGGCCGGGTACTGGGCAAGCCGATGGTGGCCCAGGTCGCCGATGGCGATTGGCGCGTGCTGCTGGGCAATGGCGTGGATGCCAAGGATGGCAGTTCACGCCTGCTCAGCATCGGCCTGGCCACGGGCGAAGTGAAGAGCGTGCTGCTGGACGCGCGCGGCCGTGGCGCTGCCGCCGTGCGCCCGTGGGACGCCGACCGCGATGGTTTCGCTGAAACGGCGTATGTGGGCGACCGCCAGGGCGGCATCCATCGGGTGGATCTCGTGGCCGGGCGCAGCACACGGCTGTTCAGCGCGGCAGCGGGGGCGGTGCCGCAACCGATCACGGCGGCGCCACTGGTCGCGCGCAATCCGGACACCGCCGAAACCTGGGTGTTTGTCGGCACTGGTGCGCTGCTGGAAGTGGCCGACCTGGGCAGGCAGGCCGTGCAGTCGTGGTACGGGCTGCGCGACCGGGGGCAGGTGATCGCCGGGCGCAGTGGCCTGGCCACGGTGCGCATCACCGCCGAAACCGGCAACGGTCGCGTGGTCGACGCACTGGATGCGCCGGGCAAGGACGGATGGGTGATGGACCTGGTTTCGCCGGGCATCGGCGCCCGTGGCGAACGCATGGTGCTGCCGGGCCAGTTCCGTGGCCGGGTGCTGCTGGGTACCACGCGCATCCCCGACGCCAGCAACCCGTGCAATCCCACCGGATCGGGCTACTACATGGCTTTGGACCCGTTCACCGGTGGCCGGCTGGGCGGCAGCTTCTTCGATATGGACGGCAACGGTACCGTCGGCAACGCTGGCGATCTGTTCGATGAAAACGGCCAGCCCGCACCCTCGTCCGGCTTCCTGGTCGAGCAGGGCCCCAACGCACCCGGCTTCCTGGGCGATTGGCTGGGTGGCGTGGGCGAGGATGGCAGCATGCATGGGGTGGTCACCCATCCCATCGGCAACCGCGTACGCCGGGTGAGCTGGCGCGAACTGCGGCTGCTTGATGGCGGGAGTCCGTGACATGGGCAGCCCGTCGATGAAGGGGTTCACCCTGATGGAAGTCATCATTGCCTGCGCGATCATCGCCATCCTCAGCGCGATCGCCGTGCCCTCCTACCGCCAGCACGTGGTCAAAACCCACCGCGTGCAGGCCCAGACCTGCATTGCCAGCCAGGCCAGCGTGCTCGAACGGCATTACACGCGCGTGCTGGACTACCAGGGCGCCCCACAGGCGCAGTGCGCCGCAGAGCTCACGGCCTACCAGCTGCGGGTGCATGTGGCCGCCAGCGGGTACACCGTGACAGCCGAGCCGCTGAGCGAACAGGCCGACCACGCCTGCGGCACGCTGAGCATGGACCACACGGGCCTGCGCCTGCCGGTGGATCGCGCCTGCTGGTAGCGCGCCGCTGTCATGGCGCACTGGCTGGAACGCGATAGGATGCGGGCATCATCTGGCACGCACGGACCGCATGTCCCTGGACCTTCCCACCATCGGCGTACTTGGCCTGCTGCTGTGCATCGGCATCGCCACGGGCTTCTCGCTGCTGCTGGTGGTGCTGCGTGGGCAGCCGGTGCTGCGCCTGTGGACGGCCAGCCTGTGGCTGCTCACCCTGGGCGTGATCCTGATGGGGCTGCGCCCCTGGTTGCCGCAGGTACCGGCCATCCTCGGTGGCAATGCGGCCATGGCGGCCTCAAGCGTGCTGATGCTGCGCGGCATGGCCCTGCACCTGGGCCAGCCGATGCCGCTGTGGCGCGCGCTGGGTCTGGCCGGTGCGTTCATGGCCGGCATCTTCCTGTTCCTGGTGCCATGGCCCAGCCTGGACGTGCGCCTGCACGTGTTCAGCGTGTTCGCGATCGTCATCAATGGCTGGATCGCCGCGCTGCTGCTGCGCCACGCGCCACCGGCGCAGCGCATCAGCTGCCGCCTGGCCGCCGCCGTGTTCCTGGCCGAAGTGCTGGTCTACATCGTGCGCCTGTTCCTGCCGGCCGATGCCGACGCGGGCGGAGACATCATGCGGGCGGGCTCGCCGATGTTCCTGACCTACCTGGCCGGGGTGATGCTGGAACTGGCGCGCTGCTTCGCGCTGGTCCTGCTGCTGCTGGAGCGCCTGCTGGTGGACCTGCGCCGCGCCGCCCGCACCGATGGCCTCACCGGCCTGCTCAACCGCAGCGCGGTGCTGGCCGATGGGTCCGACCAGCTGCAGCAGGTGCGTCGCCAGCAGCGCCCTCTGGCAGTGCTGCTGCTCGACGTGGATCACTTCAAGGCCATCAATGACCGCTGGGGGCATCTGGCCGGTGACCAGGTGCTGCAGCATTTCACCGGCGTGCTGGAGCACTGCGCACGCGGCCACGTGCACCTGCTCAGCCGCTATGGCGGCGAGGAATTCCTGTTGCTGCTGCCCGGCAGTGCCGGCGAAGCGGAGCGCCTGGCCACGGTCATCCGTCATGCACTGCAGCAACGGCCCGCGCCGCTCGGTACCGGCCCGGTGGCGGTCACCGCCAGCATCGGCCTGGCCATGGATGACGGCCACACCGACCTGGCCGGCCTGATCGCCCGCGCCGACAGCGCGCTGTACCGGGCAAAAGCCGAAGGCCGCGACCGGCTGGTGGCGGCGGCTGTAATGGCCTAGCGCGGTTGCCCATCGCCGCCAGCGCCGGGGCCGTGTAAGTTTGTTCGCAGAGTTGGTCACATCTGCCACGGCGCCGCGTCGTGGTTGACAGGAACGTCCTCCAGGGGAATCAAGCACGATGCAAAAACACCCTTTCCGACTGGCCAGGCGATCGGCCGGCCTGCTGTTTGCCGGCGCGATGCTTGCCGGCTGCAGTGCAACGGCCCCCGGTGCCGCCGACGGCAATGACACCCCGAGCCAGCGCTACGGGGCGATCGAGTTCCGTACGTGCACGCTGACCACGGTCGGCGCCAGCGCGAACGTCGAAGCCCAGTGCGGCACCCTGCAGGTGCCCGAAGACCGCGCCCACCCCGAGGGCCGCAAGATCGACCTGCGCATTGCCTGGCTGGAATCGGATGACAGCGGCAATGGCCAGCCCGATCCGGTGTTCTTCCTCGCCGGTGGCCCCGGACAGGCGGCCAGCGAAGTGGCGGTCATCGTCGATACCGCGCTGCGCCAGGTGCGCAAGCAGCGTGATGTGTTCCTGATCGACCAGCGTGGCACCGGCGGTTCCAACCCGCTCAGTTGCCTGGGCGCGGACGGCAAGCCGCTGAAGATGGACGAAGATGCAGCGCCGACCGAAGCGCTGATGCGCGATTACGCGCAGCAGTGTGCGGCATCGCTGCAGGGGCGCGCCGATGCACGCTTCTACACCACCGCTGAGGCCATCGCTGATCTGGACGCGGTGCGCCAGGCGCTGGGCGCAGACAAGCTGAATCTGGTCGGGGGCTCCTACGGCACGCGCGTCGCCCAGCGTTACGCGATCGCCTACCCGCAGCACACCCGCAGCCTGGTCATCGACGGCGTGGTACCCAACGACCTGGTGGTGGGTGGCGAGTTCGCCAACACCTTCGACAACGCCATCACCCTGCAGTCGGCGCAGTGCCGCAAGGATGCCGCCTGCAGCAAGCGCTTCCCGGTCGATACCCGCGAACAGCTGCGCGCAGTGGCCGCGACCCTGCGCAGCTCCCCGGTCACCGTCGATTACCGCGACCCCGGCACCAACGCACCGCGCCAGGACGTGCTGACCCCGGACAGCGTGGTCGGCCTGGCCTTCGCCTTCTCCTACGTGCCCGAGTATTCCTCGCTGCTGCCGCTGGTGCTCGATGAAGCAGCGCAGGGCCGCTATGCGCCGCTGGCTTCGCTGGCACGCGGCGCGACCCGCAGCATGGATTTCCAGATCAACCGTGGCATGCAGTGGTCGGTCATCTGCAGCGAGGATGCGCCGCGCTACCAGGCGCCGCCGGAAAGCGACGATGATCTGTTCGGCCCGGAAGCGGCGCGTGCGTTCTTCGCCGCCTGCCCGGTGTGGCCGCACCAGCCGGCCGCCGCCACGCTCACCACGCCGCTGAAGAGCGACCTGCCGGTGCTGCTGCTGTCCGGCGAGCTGGATCCGGTTACCCCGCCGCGCTACGCCGAACAGGTGCTCAAGGGCCTGCCCAACGGTCGCGCGCTGGTCGCACGCGGCCAGGGCCACGGCACCCTCACTGCAGGCTGCATGCCGCGCCTGCTGGGCCAGTTCATTGATACCCAGGATGCCAAGGCGCTCGATGCCCGCTGCCTGGACACGCTGAGCCACGTGCCGGCGTTCACCTCGTTCAACGGATGGACCCCATGATCGTCGCCGACAACCTGCACAAGGCCTTCGACACCCGCACCGGTCGCGTCCAGGCGGTGGCCAACGTTGGCTTCCAGGCCGCCGATGGCCGCATCACCGGCCTGCTCGGCCCCAACGGCGCCGGCAAGACCACCACCATGCGCATGCTGTACACCCTGATGACGCCCGACCAGGGCAGCATCACCGTCGATGGCATCGATGCCGCGCGTGATCCGGTGGAGGTGCGCCGCCACCTGGGCGTGCTGCCTGATGCGCGGGGCGTGTACAAGCGCCTGACCGCGCGCGAGAACATCACCTACTTCGGCGAACTGCACGGCCTGTCGGCGCAGCGCATCCGCGAGCGCATCGAAGTGCTCTCGCACGCCCTGGACATGGCCGATATCCTCGACCGCCAGACCGATGGCTTCTCGCAGGGCCAGCGCACCAAGACCGCCATCGCCCGCGCGCTGGTGCACGACCCGCGCAACGTCATCCTCGATGAACCCACCAACGGCCTGGACGTGATGACCACCCGCGCGCTGCGCCGGTTCCTGCTGGGCCTGCGCGAGGAAGGGCGCTGCGTGATCCTGTCCAGCCACATCATGCAGGAGGTGGGCGCGCTGTGTGACCACATCGTCATCATCGCCAAGGGCACCGTGATGGCAGCCGGCAGTGCCGATGAACTGCGCGCGCAGGCCGGCGAGACCAACCTGGAAGACGCGTTCGTGAAACTGATCGGCAGCGAAGAGGGCCTGCACGCATGAGCATGATGTCGACCCTGATGACGGTGATGCGCAAGGAACTGCGCGACCTCTCGCGCGACCGCCGCACGCTGGCGCTGACCCTGCTGTTCGGCCCGCTGCTGTACCCGCTGCTGATCCTGGGCATGGGCAAGCTGTCGGAAAGCCGCTTCCGCACCCAGATCGAACAGCCGCTGGACATTCCCACCATCGGCGCCGAGCACGCCCCGAACCTGGTCCGCTTCCTCGGCGCGCAGGGCCTGAACGCGACCGCGGCACCGAAGGACCTGGCCGAAGCGATCCGCGCCCAGGACATCGACGTGGCACTGCGCATCAGCGCGGATTTCGGCAAGGACTGGGCCGATGGCGAGCCGGCGCTGGTGGAGGTGATCCGTGATAGCACGCGGCGTGCCGCCGAGGTGCCCACGGCACGCCTGCAGGCGGCGCTGTCCACCTACAACGGGCAGGTGGGAGCCCTGCGCCTGATGGCCCGCGGCGTCGATGCGCAGGTTGCGCGGCCACTGGATGTGGCCACGCAGGACATGGCCAGCACCGAAGCCAAGCGCGGCATGATGCTGTCGATGCTGCTGCCGGTGCTGCTGACCCTGACCTCGTTCATCGGCGGCGCCTATCTGGTGATGGACACCACCGCCGGCGAGCGCGAACGGCAATCACTGGAGCCGCTGCTGGCCACCCCCGGCTCGCGCAGCGCGATCGTCAGCGGCAAGATCGGCGCCGCCTGCGTGGTCGGGTTCGTATCGCTGCTGCTGACACTGGTCGCGTTCAAGGTCAGTGCCCAGTTCGCCTCCGGCAACGTCAGCCGCCAGCTCAACATGAACATCCTCTCGATGGTGCAGATGCTGCTGGTGATGCTGCCGATGCTGCTGATCGGCACCTCGCTGCTGACCTACCTGTCGGCCGCAGCCAAGAGCATGAAGGAAGCCCAGAGCCACATGACCTGGCTGGTGCTGCTGCCGATGCTGCCGGGCTATGCGCTGATGGCCTACCCGGTGAAGAGCCAGCTGTGGCAGTACGCCGTGCCGTTCCTGTCGCAGAACCAGATGCTGCTCAAGGTGATCCGCCATGAAGTGATCACCCCGACCATCTGGGCGGTCTACCTGGGTGCCAGCCTCGGCCTGGCGGCCATCCTGTGGTTTGCCGCGGTGCGCCGTTACCACCAGGAGCGCCTGGCCATTTCCGGCTGATCGGAGCCGGTAGCGCCGGGCCGCGCCCGGCGGAGGTACAGCGAGGCCCGGTCATGCCGGGCCTCGTTGTCTTCCGATCCGCCATGACGGGCTTCACCCCACGCCATAGCGCGCCGGTGTCACCCCCATCTCGCGCTTGAACACGGCAATGAACGCACTGGGCGTGTCATAGCCCATCGACAGCGCAACCTCGATGACCGTTTCCCCGGCCAGCAGGCGGGGCAGCGCCAGCAGCACGCGCAGTCGCTGCCGCCAGTGGCTGAGCGGCATGCCCGTTTCGGCCAACCAGTGGCGAGCCAGGCTGCGGCCGGACAGGCCGCTGGCGGCGGCCCATTCCTCCACGTTGCGCCGGTCATGCGGAGCGCGGGCCAGCGCGGCGGCAATGCGCCGCAAGCGGCGGTCGCGTGGCTGCGGCAGCGCCAGCGGTAACGGACGACCCGCGGCGATCTCGTCGGCGATGACCCCTGCCAACCTCGACTGCGCATCCCCCAATGCACCGAGCTGCCACTGCAGCGCGCGGGGCACGGCCGCCTGCAGCAGTACGCTGGGCTGGAACACGCGCGCCGCCGTGGGCAGTGCGTTGCAGGCGGCAGCACTGAAGTACAGGCTCCAGCCATCGAAGACGCCGAGGCTGGCCAATGCATGCGGCAGGCCAGGCGGTATCCACGCGACGTGCCCTGCCGGCAGCAGCCAGTGCTGGTCGCCCGCTTCGATGCGCAGCAGGCCGTGGCGCGCGCCCAGCAACTGCCCGCGTGCGTGCTGGTGGCGCGGCGTGCGGCGCGTGCCCTCCATCGCCAGCTGTGCGCCCAGCAGCCACGGCCCCGCAGCCGCATCGGCCAGCGCGGGATCGATCAACGGTGCCTGGATTGGCTGATCTGCCATATGAAGTGGCAGTTATACGGCAGAACGGCCGCCCCGCAAGCCTGACACTGGCGGTTCATCCCAAGGAGCCCACTCCCATGAAACCGCAGGACATCCTTCCCGATCATCAGGACGACGTGCAGGTGCACGGCCTGACCGTGCGCAAGGGCAGCGTCGGCGCCTTCCTCGCCAGCGTGCGCGACTGGCAGGATCCGGCCGGCAGCACTGCCACCCGTGCCGCAGCCGAGGCCGATCTGCGCGAGCTGCTGCCGGCATTGCACGCGCTCGGCCTTTTCCAGGTACTGGCGGCGCGCGATCCGGCGCTGCAGCGATTGATCGACGGGGGGCGCTGAAACGCACAAGGCCCGGATCGCTCCGGGCCTTGATGATGACCTCTCGCCGGGCGTGGCCCGGCGCTACCCTGGGGGCATCAACCGCCCGGGGCGAACACCAGCGTGCGGCGGGTGGTGACCGGGGCGCCCACCGGCTCGAAGCGCCAGCGCTTGACCGCATTGAGCGCTTCGCGGTCGAAAACGCGCGACGGCGTGGCGCGCAGCACGCGGGCGTTGGTCACCGAGCCATCGGTGCCGACGGTGATTTCCACCAGCACTTCGCCCGAGGTGCTCGAGCGCAGGGCCTCGGCCGGGTAACGCGGGGCCGGGGTGCTGACCGGGCGCAGGGTCGGCGCGGCGGTGGCCGCGGCGGCACGCGCGGCGCTGGCCTGCTGGGCAGCGGCCTGCTGCTGCTTCTGTTCGGCCTCGCGGCGGGCGGCGGCCTGGCGTTCGGCGTCCTGGCGCTCGCTGTCGCGGCGGGCTGCATCCTGCTGGGCGGCAATCTGCTTGGCCGCTTCGGCTTCCTTGTTGCGCTGGTCGGCCAGGCGCTGCTGTTCAACCAGCTGCTTGGCGCGGTCCTCGGCATCTTTCTTGACCTTGGCGGTCTCGTCCTCGGTGCGCTTGGCAGCCACCTGCACGCCCTTGGTCAGGCCTTCCTTCAGGCGCGGCAGGGCCGGCGCGGACGGGTCCACCTTCTCGATCAGCGCCACCAGGCGCTGGGCTTCGGTGAAGTCCTCGCGGCCCAGGTGCTGCTCGGCGGCAATCAGGGTGTAGGGCAGCAGGTCGGTCAGCGCGCTCTTCACCGAGGCGTCGTCCGGCGTCTTGTCGCGCAGTGCCAGGTAGTACTCGATGGCGTTGTCGCCGGCCGGCGCGTACATGCGGTTCTCGGCCAAGGCGCGGCTGGCCGAATCGCGCAGCTGCTCGGTGCCCATCGACTGCACCTTGGCCGCCACGGCGGGTGCGGCAGGCGTGGCGGCGGGCGCGGCAGCGCCGTCGGCGGCCGGTGCCGGCGTTTCTTCCTTGCCCGAACAGGCGGCCAGTGCCAGTGCCAGGGCAACCGGTATCCACCGGCGCGCGGCAGCGTTCATTGCGACGTGCGACATCCTGCTCCCCTTTAGAAGACGACGTTACGTAAGCCGTGGATCTGCATGGCCGGGACCGGTGTCCGGGCGTGGCGGCTGGCGTTTCCCGACGCCGCCGCCGGCAACGGCGAGCGTGCAATCTAGCATCCCGCCCACCCTTGCGTACAAGGGTGGGGCAGGGGCGATGGCGACATCAGGTGTCGCCATCGCCTTGTCAGGTCAATGCCCGGCGGGCTTGGCGTGGCCCTCGGCCTTGTCGTGGCCGGCCGACATCAGCTTGTCGGTCCAGGCGATGCCGATGGCCGACAGGATGAACACGCAGTGGATGATGGTCTGCCACAGCACGCCTTCGGCGGTGAGGGTGGCGCAGGTCTGTTCGCCGATGTTGGCTGCAGCGGTGGCCATGCGCTCCGGCGGGCACAGCGGAATGCCGCCCAGGGCGCCGGTACCGATGAACGTCTTCAGCAGGTGGATCGAGGAGATGCCGATGATCGCCATCGCCAGCTTCACTTTCAGCACGCTGGCGTTGACGTGGCTCAGCCACTCCGGCTGGTCCGGGTGGTTCTCCAGGCGCAGGCGCGACACGAAGGTCTCGTAGCCGCCCACGATGACCATCACCAGCAGGTTGGAAATCATCACAACGTCGATCAGGCCCAGCACGATCAGCATGATCTGCTGCTCGCCCATCGACACCGAATGCGTGATCAGGTGCCACAGTTCCTTGCCGAACAGGAATACATAGACGCACTGCGCCACGATCAGGCCCAGGTACAGCGGCAGCTGCAGCCAGCGCGAGGCGAAGATCAGGTTGGACAGCGGGGAGGGCGGCAGACGGTTTGCGCTCATGCGGGGGATGCTGCGTTTCGAGGGAGTGGCGAGGTTACCGGCCCACCATGACGGTGCCAAGCCAACTCACGCACTAGACTTCAGGTTCCTTCCCAACCCCGAGCCGACGCCATGATCGACCTGTATTACTGGCCCACCCCCAACGGCCACAAAGTCACCCTGCTGCTGGAGGAAGCCGGCCTGGAATACCGCGTCCATCCGGTCAACATCGGCTCGGGTGACCAGTTCAAGCCGGAATTCCTGGCCATTTCGCCCAACAACAAAATGCCGGCCATCGTCGACCATGCCCCGGCCGATGGCGGCGCCCCGCAGAGCGTGTTCGAATCCGGCGCCATCCTGCTGTACCTGGCCGAGAAGAGCGGCCAGTTCCTGCCCAGCGACCCGCGTGGCCGCGTCACCACCCTGGAATGGCTGTTCTGGCAGATGGCCGGGCTGGGCCCGATGAGCGGCCAGATGGGCCATTTCAACGTCTACGCGCCGGAAAAGATCCCCTATGCCGTCGAGCGCTATGACAACGAAGTGCGCCGCCTGCACGGGGTGATGGACAAGCGCCTGGCCGATCACGCCTTCCTGGCGGGCGATGAATACACCATCGCCGACATGGCCAGCTACCCGTGGATTGGCGCTTACGACAAGATCCCGGTCGATTTCGCCGCCTTCCCGAACCTGAAGCGCTGGCACGACGCCATCGCCGCGCGCCCGGCCACCCAGCGCGCCTATGCTCTGCGCCAGCAGGTGAACCCCAACGCCGGCAAGCCGCTGAGCGAGGAAGAGCGCAAGCACCTGTTCGGCCAGCGCTGACCCCAGACGGTAGGTGCCGACCGTTGGTCGGCACTCCTGTTCGGCATGGCGCCATGGGCAGAAGGTCATGCTGCCTTCGCCGGCGGGCTTGGTTAGGATGGGGGCATGACCGCTGTGCGCGTGGCGCGTGGCGGACCTGCCGTTTGCCGGGACCTTCCATGCGCCATCTGTTTGCCTCGCTCGCCCTCATGCTCGCCACCACCACTGCCGCCCACGCCGAAAAACTCACCCTGGAAGCCATCACCGGCCCGCTGCCGCTGTCCGGCCCGACCCTGATGAAGCCCAAGGTGGCCCCGGACGGCTCGCGCGTGACCTTCCTGCGCGGCAAGGACAGCGACCGCAACCAGCTGGACCTGTGGAGCTATGACATCGGCAGCGGCCAGACCCGCCTGCTGGTCGACTCGAAGGTGGTGCTGCCCGGCACCGAGACCCTCAGCGACGAGGAAAAGGCCCGCCGCGAGCGCCAGCGCATCGCCGCGATGTCCGGCATCGTCGATTACCAGTGGTCGCCGGACGCGCAGCGCCTGCTGTTCCCGCTGGGCGGCGAACTGTACCTGTACGACCTGAAGCAGCAGGGCGCAGCCGCCGTGCGCCAGCTGACCCACGGCGAAGGCTTCGCCACCGACGCCAAGCTCTCGCCCAGGGGCGGCTTCGTCAGCTTCATCCGCGGCCGCAACCTGTGGGTGATCGACCTGGCCAGCGGCAAGCAGCTGCAGCTGACCACCGATGGCAGCGCGACCATCGGCAACGGCGTGGCCGAGTTCGTCGCCGATGAGGAAATGGACCGCCACACCGGCTACTGGTGGGCGCCGGATGATTCGGCGATTGCCTTTGCCCGCATTGATGAAGCACCGGTGCCGGTGCAGAAGCGCTACGAGGTCTATGCCGACCGCACCGATGTGGTCGAACAGCGCTACCCGGCCGCCGGCGACGCTAACGTGCGCGTGCAGCTGGGCGTGATCGCGCCGGCCGCCGCCGCCACGCCGCGCTGGATCGACCTGGGCAAGGAACAGGACATCTACCTGGCCCGCGTCGACTGGCGTGATGCCCAGCGCGTCACCTACCAGCGCCAGTCACGTGACCAGAAGCTGCTGGACCTGGTCGAAGTCGACCTGGCCGGAAACGGCACGCGCACGCTGGCCCACGAGACCAGCCCGACCTGGGTGCCGCTGCACAACAGCCTGCGCTTCCTCGACGATGGCAGCGTGCTGTGGTCGTCCGAGCGCACCGGTTTCCAGCACCTCTACCGCATCGATGCCAAGGGCAAGGCCACCGCGCTCACCCACGGTGACTGGTCGGTGGACGAGCTGCTGGCCGTCGACGAGAAGGCCGGCAAGGCCTACTTCCGCGCCGGCATCGATTCGGCGCGCGAAAGCCAGATCTACGCCGTGTCGCTGCAGGGGGGGCAGCCGCAGCGCCTGTCCAAGGCGCCGGGCATGCACACCGCCAGCTTCGCGCGCAACGCCAGCGTGTATGTGGATACCTGGTCCAACAGCACCACGCCGCCGCAGATCGAGCTGTTCCGTGCCAATGGCGAAAAGATC
The DNA here is from genome assembly GCF_003086775.1 of Stenotrophomonas sp. ZAC14D1_NAIMI4_1. NCBI lineage: Bacteria > Pseudomonadati > Pseudomonadota > Gammaproteobacteria > Lysobacterales > Lysobacteraceae > Stenotrophomonas > Stenotrophomonas sp. ZAC14D1_NAIMI4_1. The sequence goes on along the minus strand of NZ_CP026001.1, from coordinate 4,470,682 downwards.
GCCACCCTGCTCGAGAACGACCTGGCCGATCCCAAGCACCCGTACGCGCGCTACCGCGATGCGCAGCGCCCGATCGAGTTCGGCACGCTGACCGCGGCCGACGGCAAGACCCCGCTGAACTACAGCATCATCAGGCCGGCCGGCTTCGACCCGTCCAAGCGCTACCCGGTGGCGGTATACGTGTATGGCGGTCCGGCCAGCCAGACCGTCACCGACAGCTGGCCCGGTCGTGGCGACCACCTGTTCAACCAGTACCTTGCCCAGCAGGGTTACGTGGTGTTCTCGCTGGACAACCGCGGCACGCCGCGTCGTGGCCGCGATTTCGGCGGCGCGCTGTACGGCAGGCAGGGCACGGTGGAAGTGGCCGACCAGCTGCGCGGCGTGGCCTGGCTGAAGCAGCAGCCGTGGGTGGACCCGGCGCGCATCGGCGTGCAGGGCTGGTCCAACGGTGGCTACATGACCCTGATGCTGCTGGCCAAGGCGTCGGACAGCTATGCCTGCGGCGTGGCGGGTGCACCGGTCACCGACTGGGGCCTGTACGACAGCCACTACACCGAGCGTTACATGGACCTGCCCAAGCGCAACGAGGCCGGGTACCGCGAAGCCCGCGTGCTGACCCACATCGAGGGCCTGCGCTCGCCGCTGCTGCTGATCCATGGCATGGCCGATGACAACGTGCTGTTCACCAACTCGACCAGCCTGATGAGCGCGCTGCAGAAGCGCGGCCAGCCGTTCGAACTGATGACCTATCCCGGTGCGAAGCACGGCCTGTCCGGCGCTGATGCACTGCACCGCTACCGCGTTGCCGAGGCCTTCCTGGACCGTTGCCTGAAGCACTGACGGACGCACGGGAAGGAGCCCGCCGATGCAAAAGCCAACCCCGATCCCGGGCTATCGGCCGGCCAGCGCCGGCTGGTGGCGTCGCCACTGGCGCTGGGCGATACCGCTGTCTGTCCTGCTGTTGCTGGGCGTGGGCGGCGGCATCATCATCTGGAGCGTGCTGCGCTGGAGCGAGGCCGTACGCGAAAGCCCACCGATGCAGGAAGCGTTGCGTCGCGCGGGTTGCAGCATTGAAGTGGCACAGGTGCTTGGCGAGCCACTGCTTGCCGATGCGATACCGCTGAGCATCACGCAGATAACCGTCAATGGCGAGCGTGATCTGGGCCTGGTTGTCGGCCTGGAAGGGCCACAGGGGCGCGCCCGGTTGATCGTGGAAGGCACCCGCCGCAATGATGTGTGGGATTACCCGGTGATGTACGTGCTGGGCGAGGACCAGGCGACCTTCGACCTGACCGCGCTGGACGATGCCGAAGCCGCCGGCGAGTGCGCGCTGCAGGAATGCCGTGAGCGCGGTGGGTGCAGCGAAACCATTGCGTTGTAGGTGCGGCGCTCATCGAGGTCATTGGCCCACCATCCTGGGGAGGAAATTGATGGACAAGCGCGCGTACTTGAAACTGATGGAGTTCCCTGCCAAATGGCAGGAGTACAACCTGTTGCCCGATGAGGTGATCGATCAACTCATCTCCACATACACGCCGGGGATGGAGAGCTCGTCGGAACACGACAGAAACAGCGTCTTCCAGTGGTGGTTGAGACGGTCTCCAAGCAAGGATCTGCTGTTGAAGCTGGTTGACCTGTCCTTCCTGGATCCTGATCAGGTGATGGCTGGCGATGTCAGAAAGCACATCACCCGGAGTGATTCATTTGATCACGATGTCGATCTTCTGATCCGTCGCTGGTCGGATGAGCAGGTCATCAACATCCCGCCTGGTATCAGGTAAATCCATGCGACCTGAACTTCTCGTCCTGCTTGGCACAGCATCAGCTTTGGCGGCCTGCAACAGCAGTGATCGCCTGGGTGAGCTGCAGGCGAAACCTGTTTTCGCGCTCATGAGCGGTGCCTACTACGGGGGGATGTGCGAGGGCGCGACGGGCACCGGCGAGCAGACCACAGACATTCGCGCCATGAAAATCCATACCAGCGCCGGTGATTGTCGGGTGCTCTACCTGGATGGCGTGGATCGGGCCGGCGAGCTTCTGATCTACGCGGAACGGCCGGGCGAGCGTCTGGCGTGCGACGGGTTGCTTCAACGGCTGAAGGCAAGGGACGCCAGTGCGGCAGTCATTGCCAAGGCCGGCGAGCGCTGCAGCTGATCGACAGCCCTTGCCCCGAACGCTGCCCACCAGGGTGGGCAGCTACCAGAGCGGTCGCTGCCTGCCGACCCCGTGACCTCCAGCCGATTGTCGCCATCGCCGCGAGCGCGTAAGTTGCGATCACCCCTTTCCCGGAGTGCTCCATGAAGCCGATCGCGCTGGCCGTTGCCCTGGCCCTGACCGCCGCCCCGCTGCTGTCCGCCCCGCCGGCCCTCGCCGCACCGGCTGCCAAGGCGGCCACCCCCGCCAGCTCGGCCTGGGTGGCCCGCAGCAATGCACTGGCGCAGATCCTGCTCGATGCGCAGGGGCCGTTCCAGCCGGAACAGACGGGTTTCTTCGGCGTGCCCGGCTACGACGACAAGGTGGCCGACCTCGGCCCCGACAACGGCAAGCGCTTCCGCGCCGCGACGGCCAAGGCCCGCGACGAGCTGAAGGCGAAGCTGGCCACCGAGAAGGATCCCAATGTCCGCCAGGACCTGGCGATCATGATCCACGCTGCCGACCAGAGCATCGAAGGCAGCGAGCTCAACGAGAAGTACCTGCTGCCGTGGAGCGATGCACCGCAGACGGTGTTCAGCGGCCTCAACCTGCTGCTGTCCGACCAGGTGCCGGCCGAGCGCCGCGCCAAGGCGCTGGACCGCCTCAAGGCCTACGCGGGCCTGCAGCCGGGCGGCACCGCGTTCACCACGCTGGCCCGCCAGCGCTACGAAGAGCGCCTGGGCGACAGCGCGCTGCTGCAGCCGACCCAGATCGAAGTGCAGCAGTCGCTCGACAACGTCGAGACCTACATCACCGGCATCGAGTCGCTGCTGAAGAAGTACCAGGTGGCCGGCGCCGATGAGGCGATGAAGGCCCTGGCCACGCAGATGAAGGACTACGCCGCCTGGACCCGCAAGGAAGTGCTGCCGAAGGCACGTACCGACGCACGCCTGCCGGCACCGCTGTATGCGTTCCAGCTCAAGCAGGTCGGCATCGACATCGACCCGAAGCTGCTGATGCAGCGCGCCCAGCTGGAATTCATGGAAACCCGCTCGGCGATGCAGCAGCTGGCGCCGCTGGTGGCGAAGGAGAAGGGCCTGAAGGTGGCCGATCCGAGCGACCCGGTGGCGGTCATCCGCGCGCTGAAGGCCGACAAGATCGCCGATGACCACCTGGAAGGCCATTACCGCAAGGTGATCGATGCGATCGATCCGCTGATCCGCGAACACCGCATCGTCGATGTGCCCAAGCGCGCCATGCAGATGCGCCTGGGTTCGGCGGCGGAGAGCGCGGCCAGCCCGGCCCCGCACTTCCTGCCGGCGCCGCTGGTCAACAACACCGGGCAGCAGGGCACCTTCGTGCTGCCGCTGGGCAATCCGGCCGCCGGCCCGGGCGCGCAGTACGACGATTTCAATTTCGGCTCGGCAGCGTGGACGCTGAGCGCGCACGAGGGCCGCCCCGGCCACGAGCTGCAGTTCACCGCGATGGTCGAGCGCGGCGTGTCGCTGGCACGCACGATGTTCGCGTTCAATTCGGTGAACGTGGAAGGCTGGGCGCTGTATGCCGAAGCGGAAATGGTGCCGTACGAGCCGTTGGACGGGCAGATGATCGCGCTGCAGTTCCGCCTGCTGCGCGCCGCCCGCGCCATGCTCGACCCGATGCTCAACCTGGGCCTGACCGACCGTGCCAACGGCGAGCGCGTGCTGATCGAGCAGGTCGGCCTGTCCAAGGCGATGGCCACCCAGGAACTGGACCGCTACATGGTGCGCATGCCGGGCCAGGCGGGCAGCTACTTCTATGGCTACACCCGCATCCTCGAACTGCGCATGCAGACCGAGCTGGCGCTGGGCGCGAAGTTCGACCGCCTGGCGTTCAACAACTTCCTGCTCGACCAGGGCCTGCTGCCGCCGGACCAGCTGGCAGAAGCGGTGCAGCAGCAGTTCGTGCCGAAGTACCGGTAGCGCTGCGGCTGCGGGGTAATGGTCTGCGTCGGCAACCGCGCCGGCGCTTCCGGGTTCGGCACCCAGATCGCCACGCCGGCCGCGCGCTTCTGCGTGGTCGGAATGCCGATGCCCAGGCCACCCCCCACGTGCGAGCCATAGCTGCCGGCACCCACCGACATGCCGACCGGCGAGCCGCTGCTGCCTACGCCCATCAGGATCACCCCGTTGGCGCCCAGTGCGGCCGCTTCGCGCTTGAGCCGGGCGACGGCGGCATCGGTCTGGCCCTGGGTGCCAAAGCCCACCGCCGAGGACGATTCCAGCTGGGCAATCTCCAGCGAACCGGCCGGCGGGGTGGAATAGATCTGCACCTGCGCCGGGTCGATCGGCGCACGCGCGCGGCCCAGCATGACCTTGGAGGTGCTGGCGCAACCGGCAGCGGCCAGCAGCATGGCGGTCAACGCGACCCAACGGATGTTCATGGCGTATACCCCTGTAGGACAGTTCGGATCATCGGCCGGGGACTCTGAATCGGCGCCAACACCCGCGCCCGGGCCATGACCGCATGCTGGCACGGCAGGGGTGAGCGTGTCGCCAACGGCGGTAGGCGGCAGCCGCGGGAAGGGCTAAGGTTGGCGGGTAAACCAACCTGAGGGGAGCTGGGCATGGGTGTGATCAGTCTGTTGTGGGGCATCGTGGCGCTGTTGTGGATGATCCTGGCCCTGATCCCGCTGCTGGGCTGGGGCAACTGGTTCCTGATCCCGTTTGCCGCCGTGGGCGCGGTGGTCGCTGCGCTCGGCATCCTCTTCACCCACCCCAGCAAGCGCGGCCGCGCCAAGACCGGCCTGGTCCTGAACGGCATCGTGGTGCTGGTCGGCATCGTCCGCCTGAGCATGGGCGGTGGCGTGATCTGAGCAGCATGGTCTGAGCAGCATGTTCCGGGTCGCGGCCGCGGGTGCGACAGGGCGTCGCAGGCCCCCGGCCGGGCGCCGGGCAGGGGAGTACAATGCCGGGCTGCGCGAGCCCCCCGCGTGCCTGTGAAACCGCGCCTGGCGCGGCTGCCCCCATGATCATTCGTTCCCGTCCCCACGGCTGGCAACTGCTGTACATCCTGCGCGGTTCCATCGTGCCGGCCATCGCACCGAAGGTGCTGGCCATCCTGGTGCTGTCCATCGCGGTGGCCGCGGTGGTGGAACTGGCCCCGCCGTTCGGCATCGAGCGGGTCTCGGTCACCCCGTTCACCCTGCTTGGCCTGGTCCTGTCGATCTTCCTCAGCTTCCGCAACAGCGCCTGCTATGACCGCTGGTGGGAGGGCCGCAAGCTGTGGGGCCAGCTCATCTACGAATCGCGCTCGCTGGCGCGGCAGGTACACCTGCTGCTGGCCGATGACAGTGGCCGCCGGCGCCGCATTGCCTACCTCACCACCGCCTTCGCCCATGCGCTGGCTGCGCGCCTGCGCGGGCGCATCGTCGCCCTGGTGGCGCTGCCGTGGCTGGACAAGCCGCAGCGCGAGCAGCTGGCCGAGCGCGAGAACGTGCCCGACGCGCTGCTGTCGATGATCGCCGCCGAACTGGCCCAGGCGCTGCGCAGCGGCGAGCTGGAGCCGATCCTCTACACCCAGCTCGAAGACCGCCTGCACGCGATGTCCTCCATCCAGGCCGGCTGCGAGCGCATCCTCAGTACGCCGCTGCCGTTCGCCTACACCTTGCTGCTGCACCGCTGCGCGTGGATGTTCTGCGTGCTGCTGCCGTTCGGCCTGGCCAGTTCGCTGGGCTGGGGCACGCCGGTGCTGTCGGCCGTGCTGGCGTATGCCTTCTTCGGCCTGGACCAGCTGGGCGAGGAGATGGAAGAGCCCTTCGGCCTGGAGCCGAACGACCTGCCGCTGGACGCCATGGTGCGCACGATCGAGATCGACCAGCTCGACGCGCTCGGCGAACGCCCCCTGCCCGAACCCCTGCTGCCGCAGGGCTACCTGTTGCAATAGCCACTCCTCGGAGCCTGCCATGCCTCATCCCCATTACCGCCCGCGGCGCATGCGCCATGACGAGTTCTCGCGCCGCCTGATGCGCGAAAACACGCTGACCACCGACGACCTGATCTACCCGGTGTTCGTGCACGAGCTGGCCGGCCGCACCGCCGTGCCGTCGATGCCCGGCGTGGAGCGCCTGTCGATCGAGGAACTGCTGAAGGTGGCCGAAGAGGCGCTGGAGCTGGGCATCCCGGTGATCGACCTGTTCCCGGTGATCGACAGCTCGCAGAAGTCGCTGGATGCATCGGCCGCGTGGGCCGAGGACGGCCTGGCGCAGCGTGCGATCCACGCGCTGAAGACGCGCTTCCCGGAACTGGGCGTGATGACCGACGTGGCCCTGGACCCGTACACCACCCATGGCCAGGACGGGATCATCGATGACAAGGGCTATGTGCTCAACGACATCACCGTCGAGGCGCTGGTGAAGCAGTCGCTGTCGCATGCCGAAGCCGGCGCCGACATCGTCTCGCCCTCGGACATGATGGACGGCCGCATCGGTGCGATCCGCCGTGCGCTGGATGCCGACCACCACCTCAACGTGCGCATCATGGCCTACTCGGCCAAGTACGCCTCGGCGTTCTACGGCCCGTTCCGTGATGCGGTGGGCAGCGCCGGCAGCCTCGGCAAGGCCGACAAGAAGACCTACCAGATGGACCCGGCCAACGGCGACGAGGCCCTGCGCGAGATCGCGCTGGACCTGGAAGAGGGCGCGGACATGGTGATGGTCAAGCCGGGCATGCCCTACCTGGACCTGGTGCGCCGGGTGAAGGAGACGTTCGGCGTGCCGACCTTCGCCTACCAGGTCAGCGGCGAGTACGCGATGATGAAGGCGGCCTTCGCCAACGGTTGGCTGGACGAGCGCGCCTGCGTGATGGAGTCGCTGCTGGGCTTCAAGCGCGCCGGTGCCGATGGCGTGCTGACCTATTTCGCGCCGCAGGTGGCGCGTTGGCTGCGCGAGCGCTGACAATAGCGCTCACGACGGACGGAGGAACACGCGATGGGACCGGAAATGGGATGGATGCAATGGCTGATCTGGGGCACCGGCACGCTGGTGTTCGGCGCCATCATCATCGGCGTGTTCATTGCTGCCTGGCGCGCCAGCCGGCGCCCGCCGGAGCAGCTCTCCGCCGCCGCCCACGTCGCCCGTGAGCAGGCCCTGCCGGAAAGCGTGCAGGCCGAACTGGCCGCGCTGAACCGCCGCAAGGACAACGGCCAGCTGAGCGAAGTGGAGTACGAGAAGCAGCGCGCGCAGGTGCTGGCACGCTGACGCCTGCATGGCCCGGGGTCGGATCCCTTTCCGCAGGAAAGGGCTCTGACCCCATCGCGGGCGTCATCCACGCACGGCGTGGATCTACCGCACGCACCCGGCCACGGCCACCACCTTCGGCACCGCCAACCGGTACACATCCACGCCACCGGCGCGCGGTGCCTTGGCGGCACTGCTGGCCACCATCATCTCGCCCGGCTTGGCGTTGTCGACCACCGGTGCGCTGGTCCAGCCGCTGGTCTGGTTGAACGACAGCCCCAGCGGCTGCAGCGCCGCCCCGGTCCAGGCGCAGGCACTGGTCAACACCTGCGCGGCCTCGCCATTGCCTCGGCTGAACACCACCGCGCCGTCGTTGCCCAGCCAGTCGCCGCCGGTCTCGTCGGCAGCCGTGTTGAGGCCGGCCAGCGCCACCGCGGCGCCGCGCACGCCCTGCGCATCCAGCGGCGCCACGAACAGATCCCAGCCCGCGCCACGGCCCTGGTCGCGCGCGAACAGCAGCCGGCGGCCATCGGCGCTCAGGGCCGCGCCGCGCTCGGCGCGGGTGCCGTCCCTGGCAGCCAACGCCTGTGCGCGGCCCACGCTGCCATCGGCCGCCACCGGTGCGCGGTACAGCGCCAGCGCGCCTTCGCGGCCGGCAGCGAACAGCAGCCAATGGCCATCACGGCTGAAATAAGGATCCAGCGCCTGCCCGGCCACGCCCACCGGCAGGGCCTGGGCCTGCTGCCAGCGGCCGTCCACCACCCGTGCCTGCCACAGCCCCCAGCCGGCCTCGCCACGGCGGGCGAAGACGATGCGCTGGCCGTCGGCACTGATCGTCGCCCGGCCCTCCTCGGCGCGGGTGGAGACCACGCCCATGCCCTCGATGCCGTACTCGTTCAACGCCATCGCCACGGGGGCAGAGAGTAGACTGGCGGCAAGCACCAGCAGGGTCGGGGTGATGCGCATCATCCGGGTCCTTGCACGAAAGTGCACCAGTCTAGCCAGCTTGAGGATTCCATGACCGATCGTTACGCCGTCTTCGGACACCCCGTTGCCCACTCGAAGTCGCCGCTGATCCACGCGACGTTCGGTCGCCAGGAAGGCATCAGCATCGACTACCGCGCGATCGACCTGGCCCCGGATGCATTCCTGGCCGGGCTGGAAGCGTTCGCCGCCGAAGGCGGTGTCGGCGCCAACGTCACCTCGCCGCACAAGGAAGCCGCGTTCTCGGTGTGCACCACGCTGACCGCGCGCGCGCGCCGCGCCGGCTCGGTCAACACCCTGCTGCGCAAGGGCGACCGCTGGCACGGCGACACCACCGATGGCATCGGCCTGGTGCGTGACCTGACCGACCGCCACGGCCTGGACCTGCGCGGCCGCCGCGTGCTGCTGATCGGCGCCGGTGGTTCGGCACGCAGCGTCGCGCCGGCGCTGCTCGATGCCGGCATCACCGAGCTGGTGGTGGTCAACCGCACGCCGGAACGCGCCGACGAACTGATCGATGCCATGGGCGAACCGGGCCGCGCGCTCAGCCGCTACTGGGAAGACCTGCGCGATCTGGGCGATTTCGAGCTGATCCTCAACGCCACTTCGGCCGGCCGCGACCGTGACGTGGAATTCAAGCTGCCCCTGTCGCTGGTCAATTCGATGACCACGGCGGTGGACCTGAACTACGGCGAGGCGGCCATCGCCTTCCTGGCCTGGGCGCGCGCGGCCAACTGCCGCAATACCGTCGATGGCCTGGGCATGCTGGTCGAGCAGGCCGCCGAGAGCTTCCTGCAGTGGCACGGCGTGCGCCCGCAGACCGACGAGGTCTACCAGCAGCTGCGTGCCGGTGCCGGCGCGTTTGCCGGCCAGGACTGATCGATGGACAGTTCCTCGCTGCTGCTGAGCGTGCTGAGCATGATCGGCGTGCGCCTGCCGGTGCTGATCGCCCTGTGCGTCGGCCTGGTCTGGGTGGTGGGCGCGCCGCGTGATGCGGCCCGCAGCGGTGCGCTGGCCGGGCTGGTGCTGCTGCTGGTGGCCAACCTCGGCGGCGTGGTCGCCAACGTGGTGCCGCTGTGGCTGGTCAGCAGCGGCGATTTCACCGCCATCTCGGCGATGAGCGCAGTGCTGGGCGGTGTGCAGTTCGTGCTGTCGCTGCTGACCGCCTTCGGCATCGTGCTGATCGTCTGGGCCCTGGTGCGCGTGCTGCGCCAGCGCCCGCCGCTGCCGCCTGCGGCAGGCCGGTAGCGCCGGGCCATGCCCGGCGGGCGCCGCTTCTGCCCCGGCCCCATCCGGCCATCCAGCCCATGACCGCCACCCCCCGACGCCGCTGACCCTGTTCAGCGCACGCGCCTCGGTCCCGGTGGCCGGCCATGCGACAATGGCCGGCCTGATCCAGCCACGGTAGTTCCCGGCGTGACCGAAACTGTCGCCGCCCCGCGCAAGCTCGATGACGCCTTGAAGGACGCGATCCGCAAGGCGTACACGACGCTGCAGGCCAACACCCCCGGCTTTTCCACCCGCCGCTCGCAGAGCCAGATGATCGGCGTGGTGTCGCGTGCGCTGTCCACCAGCGGTGGCGTCGGCGTGGTCGAAGCGCCCACCGGCGTCGGCAAGAGCCTGGGCTACCTGACCGCGGGCGTGCCGATCGCCCTGGCCAGCAAGAAGAAGCTGGTCATCAGCACCGGTACCGTGGCCCTGCAGTCGCAGTTGGTCGAGCGCGACATTCCCAATTTCCTCAAGGCCACCGGCCTGGAAGCGACCGTGGCGCTGGCCAAGGGCCGCACCCGCTACCTGTGCACGCGCAACGCCGCCGAAGCGCAGGGTGAGGGTGCGCAGGGCGGCATGTTCGAGGACGAAGCGCCGCTGTACGACCGGCCGCTGGCGCCCATCGAAATGGACATCGCCAAGCGCCTGTCCGATGCCTTCACCAGCGGCACGTGGGACGGTGACATCGACAACGCGCCGGAAACCATCAGCCCCGGCCTGCGCAGCCGCATCACCACGCCCGCCTCGGCCTGCGCCGGGCGCCGCTGCGCGTATTCGGCGCAGTGCGCGGTGCTGCGCTCACGCAACACCGTGCGCGACGCGCAGATCGTGGTGACCAACCACGCGCTGCTGCTGTCGGCGCTGTCCATTGGTGACAGCGACAACGGCCAGCCGATGATCGCCGCGCCGTCGGACATGCTGCTGGTGCTGGACGAAGGCCACCACATCGGCAACGTGGCCATCGACCAGGGTGCGGCCAGCCTGGCCCTGGACGAGATGGCCAAGCGCACCGGCCGCCTGCAGATCCTGATTGCCGGCGCCTACCGCGCGGTCGACAAGGACCGCCTGGGCAACCTGCTGCCGAACGAGGCCATCGAAGTGGCCAGCAACGTGGCCAAGCAGCTGCGCGCGTTCCGCGACCACGTGGAAGCGGTGTGGATGCCGGCGCCGGCCGACGAAGACCCGATGTGGCGCGCCGCCAACGGGCGCCTGCCCGAGGCCTGGCGCGAGCCGATCGAAGCGCTGGCCGACGACACCCGCAGCCTCTACAACTGGGCCCATGCCGCCAACGCACAGGTGGCCAAGGGCAAGCCGGAGGATGCCGCGCGCGAGCGCCTGCAGCGCAACCTCGGCATGGCGCTGGAAATGATCGAGCAGCAGTACAACCTGTGGCAGGCCTGGCGCCGCGAGGACAAGGACGGCGCGCCGCCCACCGCGCGCTGGGTCACTGCCACCCGCGACGGCGACCTGGTGCTGCACGGCTCGCCGGTGTCGGCCGCGCACGTGCTGCGCAAGCTGCTGTGGGATGAAGTGGATTCGGTGGTGATGACCTCGGCCACGCTGACCGGCGGCGGCGACTTCCAGTCGCTGGCCATCGACAACGGCATTCCGCCGGAAGCGGAAATGGTTTCGCTGGCATCGCCCTTCGATCTGCCCAACCAGGCCGAGCTGATCGTGCCGAAGTTCCCGGTCACGCCCGATGACCGCGAAGGCCATCCGCGCGAAGTGGCGCGCTACCTCGACCAGGAACTGGACTGGGCCAAGGGCTCGATGGTGCTGTTCACCTCGCGCTGGAAGATGGAGAAGGTGGCCGGCCTGATGTCGGCCGCGCGCCGCAAGCAGGTGCTGGTGCAGGGCGACATGTCCAAGACCCGGCTGATCGACGAACACCTGCGCCGCGTCGCCGCGGGCGAAGGCTCGGTGCTGTTCGGCCTGAACTCCTTCGGCGAAGGCCTGGACCTGCCCGGCGAAGCCTGCACCACGGTGGTCATCACCCAGGTGCCGTTCGCGGTACCGACCGACCCGCAGACCGCCACGCTGAGCGAATGGGTGGAGGCGCGCGGCATGAATGCCTTCAACCTGATCGCCATCCCGCATGCGCTGCGCACGCTCACCCAGTTCGCCGGTCGCCTGATCCGCACGTCCACCGACACCGGCCGCGTGGTCATCCTCGATTCGCGGCTGCTGACCCGCCGCTATGGCAAGCGCATCATCGACGCGCTGCCACCGTTCAAGCGCGTGATCGGCTGACCCCAGCACGAGTATCCCGGCACCGTAACCAACCAGCACAGGTAGTGCCGGCCGCTGGCCGGCAGCCTCGAAGATCGGACTACCATGGCGCGACTGCACGCGCGGAAGGGAGTCAGATGCACGACTGGACCATCATCGCGACCCACAGTGACTGGATCGCCGCCACGTTTGAACTCGTTCTGCGCGATTCAACTCAAACCGAGCGCCGCATGCAGTTCGATGCGGTCGAGCAGGTGATGCTGGACAGGAGTGAGCCGTGGGGACCGAGTGCATCGATCAACGACGTGACGGCGAGCGAAGATCGCGCCGAAGGTCTCATCCGCGTGATGTTTGAGCTGCAGTCCGGCGGTGCGATCCACATTTCAGCAGGGGCGTGCCGCCTGGATGGCGAGCCGTTCGTGATCTGAATGCCGTGCTGGGGTCGGAGCCCATTCTGCGAAAGGGATCCGACCCCACGGCCATTCAATCGCCGAGCAGGGCGGTGTTGCGCACCGCGCCCTTGTCGGCACTGGTCGCCAGCAGCGCGTAAGCCTTCAGCGCACTGGTGACCTTGCGCGGGCGTGCTTCGCGCGGCTTCCAGCCACGTGCGTCGGCGTCGGCGCGGCGCTGGGCCAGGGTGGCGTCGTCCAGCAGCAGGTCGATGCGGCGGGCGGGGATGTCGATGCGGATGCGGTCGCCGTCTTCCACCAGGCCGATCGTGCCGCCGCTGGCGGCTTCGGGCGAGACGTGGCCGATCGACAGGCCCGAGGTGCCGCCGGAGAAACGACCGTCGGTCAGCAGCGCGCACTGCTTGCCCAGCCCCTTCGATTTCAGATAGCTGGTGGGGTAGAGCATTTCCTGCATGCCCGGGCCGCCCTTCGGGCCTTCGTAGCGGATGACCACGACGTCGCCGGGCTGCACTTTGTCGGCGAGGATGCCGGCCACGGCCGCGTCCTGGCTCTCGAACACGCGCGCGCTGCCTTCGAACACGTGGATCGATTCGTCCACGCCGGCGGTCTTCACCACGCAGCCATCAACGGCCAGGTTGCCGCGCAGCACGGCCAGGCCGCCTTCGGCCGAATAGGCGTGCTCGACGCTGCGGATGCAGCCTTCGGCGCGGTCCACGTCCAGCGTGGGCCAGCGCGTGGCCTGGCTGAAAGCCACCTGGGTGGGAATGCCGGCCGGACCGGCACGGAAGAAGTCGTGCACGGTCGGTTCGCTGCTGACCGCTACGTCCCAGCGCTCGATGGCGTCGGCCAGGGTGCGGCTGTGCACGGTCGGCACGCCGGTATCCAGCAGGCCGCCACGCGCCAGTTCACCGAGGATGCCGTACACGCCGCCCGCGCGGTGCACGTCTTCCATGTGGTACTTGGGCGTGTTCGGGGCCACCTTGCACAGCTGCGGCACGCGCCGCGACAGCGCGTCGATGTGGGTCAGGTCGAAGTCCACTTCGGCTTCCTGCGCGGCGGCCAGCAGGTGCAGGATGGTGTTGGTGGACCCGCCCATGGCGATGTCCAGGGTCATCGCGTTGGCGAACGCGGCCTGGGTGGCGATGCCACGCGGCAGCGCGCTTGCTTCCTCGCCGCCGTACCAGCGGTGGCACAGTTCGACGATCAGGCGCCCGGCGCGCAGGAACAGCTGCTCGCGGTCGGCGTGGGTGGCCAGGGTCGAGCCGTTGCCGGGCAGCGACAGGCCCAGTGCTTCGGTCAGGCAGTTCATCGAGTTGGCGGTGAACATGCCTGAGCACGAACCGCAGGTGGGGCAGGCGCTGCGCTCGAACTCGGCGACCTTCTCGTCGCTGGCGCTTTCGTCGGCGGCGATGACCATCGCATCGACCAGGTCCAGCTTGTGCTCGGACAGCTTGGTCTTGCCGGCTTCCATCGGGCCGCCGGAGACGAACACCACCGGGATGTTGAGGCGCAGCGCGGCCATCAGCATGCCGGGGGTGATCTTGTCGCAGTTGGAAATGCACACCAGCGCATCGGCGCAGTGCGCGTTGACCATGTACTCGACCGAGTCGGCGATGATCTCGCGGCTGGGCAGCGAGTACAGCATGCCGTCGTGGCCCATGGCGATGCCGTCGTCCACGGCGATCGTGTTGAATTCCTTGGCGACGCCGCCGACCTTCTCGATCTCGCGCGCGACCAGCTGGCCGAGGTCCTTCAGGTGCACGTGGCCGGGCACGAACTGGGTGAAGGAGTTGGCGATGGCGATGATCGGCTTGTGGAAGTCGCCGTCCTTCATGCCGGTGGCGCGCCACAGAGCGCGGGCGCCGGCCATGTTGCGGCCGGCGGTGGAGGTGCGGGAGCGGTATTCAGGCATGGCTGGCGGAACGGGCGGGCCGTACAACGTGGGGGTCGCTCGATCATGGACAATTTTTTCGGTTGCTGCTGCAACCACCGAAGGTGGCCCGGCAGGGCTTGCAGCCCTGCACCCGCGGAATCAACGTCAAAAGCTGGCCATCCGTGGGATGGCGGGGTGGATCCGGTGGCAGGGGACGCCGTGAACCCGTCCATGGGGGCTTGGTCGCCGCATCCATGCGGCTCACACCCCGGCCACCGGACCCACCCCGCCTCCGACAGTTGGCCGCGACCTGACGGGGTCGGATCCCATCGCGGCGCGATGGGCTCTGACCCCGGTGGTAAACGAAAATGAAATTCCGTTCATCTTTCCTACTTTGCCGATTCCGGTTGTTGGCCCGGATTTGGCATCATTGGGGGAATTGATCCGACTCCGAGGCATGACGCCATGAAGCGTTCCCGCACCACCGCGCTGCTGTTGATGAGCGCTGCACCCCTGCTGTTCACCGCCTGCCAGAAGGAAGAGCAGGTGCAGGTGCAGGAAGGCCTGTACACCTCGGTGCAGGCCTGCACCGAGGCGACGGGCGACCCGTCCTCGTGCCGCAATGCCTTTGCCGAGGCGCAGCAGAAGGCCGCCGATGCGGCGCCGAAGTACGCCAGCAAGGAAGCCTGTGAGCAGGACTACAAGCCCGAGCAGTGCGTGCAGCAGCACACCTCGGCCGGTACCTCGTTCATCGGCCCGATGATGATGGGCTTCTTCATGTCGCAGATGCTGAGCAACCGCGGTGGCCTGGCCCCGCAGGCGCCGGCGTCGGCTCCGGCCTACCAGGACAAGAACGCCGGCTGGGCGCGCCCGGCCCCGGGCGGCACCGGCGGCATGAACACCGCCAGCGGCATCGGCGCGGGCAAGGCCGGCCTGGCCCCGGTCAGCAGCGAGCCGAACCGCGCCGTCACCGCCAGCCGCAGTGGCTTCGGCAGCACCAGCGCCCGCCGCAGCGGCGGCAGCTTCGGCGGCTGATCGACCCATGCAGCGAATTCGCATTGCCGAGCGCGCCCAGTGGCGGGCGCGCGCGGAGGAAGCCGGTTTCCGCTTCCATACCATCGATGGCCAGCCGTACTGGGATGAAAGCGCGTATTACGCCTTCACCCTGCGCCAGATCGAGGTGGACATCGAAGACCCCAGCGCCGAGCTGCACCAGATGGCGCTGGACCTGGTGGGCGATGTCATCGCCAGCGAGCGCCTGATGGACCAGCTGGCGATTCCCGCGCAGTACCGCGACTGGATCGCCGAGAGCTGGCGCCAGCGCCAGCCGCACCTGTACGGGCGCCTGGACCTGGCCTATGACGGCACCGGCCCGGCCAAGCTGTACGAACTGAACTACGACACGCCGACCTCGCTGTTCGAGGCCAGCTTCTTCCAGTGGCAGTGGCTGGAGGACCAGCGCAATGCCGGCCGCCTGCCGCAGCACGCCGACCAGTTCAACGGCATGCACGAGGCCCTGGTCGAGCGCTTCGGCGAACTGGCCGTGCGCCTGCCGCCGCCGCTGTATTTCAGCGCCGTGGGCAGTTCGGACGAGGACCGTGGCACGGTCGATTACCTGCGTGACTGCGCGGCCCAGGCCGGCCTGCAGGGCGAGGCGATCGCCATCGAGGATATCGGCCTGTCCGAGGATGGCCGCTTCACCGCGCTGGACGACACGGTGATCGGCACGCTGTTCAAGCTGTACCCGCTGGAAGACCTGATGGCCGAGGAATTCGGCCGCGCGCTGCCCGGCTCGGGCATCCAGCTGCTGGAACCGGCGTGGAAGGCGGTGCTGAGCAACAAGGGCATCCTGCCGCTGCTGTGGCAGCGCAACGTGGGCCACCCGAACCTGCTGGAAGCGCACTTCGATGACGGCAGCGCGCTGGCCTCGGGCTGGGTGCGCAAGCCGCTGTTCTCGCGCGAAGGCGCCAACATCGAGATGCACCTGGCCGATGGCAGCACGCAGCGCAGCGACGGCCCGTACGAAGGTCCGGCGATCATCCAGCGCGCGCACCCGCTGACTCGCTTCGAAGGCGGTTATCCGCTGGTCGGCAGCTGGGTGATCGGTGACCACGCCTGCGGTATCGGCATCCGCGAGGACGACAGCGCGATCACCCGCGACAGTGCGCGCTTCGTGCCGCACGCGATCGTGGACGAGGCGCCGACGCGGATCTACGTCTGATGGCGGTGCGGCGCGACCGCACCCCGCGGTTTGCCGCGCCGCCGGGTCGCCATCGGGATGATGGCCATGCCCTGTGGCGCTATGCCGACCGGGTGGCGGTGCGCTGCCACCGCTGTGATACGCCGGGCTGGGTGACCGGACCCACCGACTCGCGGCGCTTCCGTTGC
Organism: Stenotrophomonas sp. ZAC14D1_NAIMI4_1; assembly: GCF_003086775.1. NCBI lineage: Bacteria > Pseudomonadati > Pseudomonadota > Gammaproteobacteria > Lysobacterales > Lysobacteraceae > Stenotrophomonas > Stenotrophomonas sp. ZAC14D1_NAIMI4_1. The sequence goes on along the minus strand of NZ_CP026001.1, from coordinate 4,454,181 downwards.
CTGGGGTGCAGCGAAGCACTGGACGGCGGTTGCGGCTGCGGTCGCTGCAGGCCCAGTGCCTGGGTGGGGCCGGTGCGCTACAGCGGCTACCGGCCGTGTGGCTACTGCGGCCACAAGTGGGTAAGCGCTGAAGCGCACCGTGCACGCGCGACGGCGCCGCTGCGGACGCTGGCGGCGGATTGCAGCCAGTGCGGCCGCAGCAGTGAGGTGGACGTGACCCTGTCGCGGTGGCGTGGCAACGAAGCCATCGACCCCGATTTCGGCCTGCCGCTGCGGTTGGTGGAGAAGACCGCTGCCGGTCTGCTGTGGGCGTACAACGCCGAGCACCTGCAGGCGCTGCACGACTACGCCACGGCCACGCTGCGCGAAGGCAGCGGGCATCATCGCTCGATGTTCTCGCGCCTGCCCCAGTGGATGAAACTGGCCCGCAACCGGGTGCTGCTGCAGCGCGCGGTGGAGCGGTTGCAACGGCGGTTGCTGCAGGGGTAGTGCCGGCCGCTGGCCGGCAGCTGTCTGCTTTTTCGGTAGATGCCAACCTTGGTTGGCGCCGTGGGTTGTGTGCCAACCAAGGTTGGCACCTACCAGAGCGTTCGCGGGCCGCCGCAACGACACGCCGGGCACGGCCCGGCGCTACCCGCTACAGCAGGCCTTCGCGCTTCACTGCCAGATACCGTTCCACCAGCGCGGCGGGCAGGGCGTCGGCGGTCACGTCCAGCACCATCACTTTCTCGCTGCGCAGCGCTTCATGCGCCTTCGCGCGCTGCTGCAGGTACAGCGCGGCAGCACCGGCCTGGGCGGCGTCTTCCAGCGTGTGCACCTCGCCATCCAGTGCGGTGTCCAGTTCGCGTTCGCGCAGGCTGGCCACGCACACCAGGTGGCGGCGCTGCAGCAGGCGCACCGCGGCCAGCAGGTCTTCGATGTCTTCGTCGCGCACGTTGCTGACCAGCATCACCAGCGCGCGCCGGCGCTGGCGCAGCGAGACTTCGGTGGCGGCGGCCAGGTAATCGGTGGCCACGGCCTGCGGCTGCAGGTCGTAGCTGGCGCGCAGCAGGTGTTCCACCGTGCCCATGCCACGCTGCGGCGCCACCCAACGGCGTTCGCCACCCACCGCGAACAGGCCGGCGGCATCGCCCTGGCGCAACGCCAGGTAGGCCACCACCAGCGACGCGTTCAAGGCATGGTCGAAGTGCGAAAGACCGCCTTCGCTGGCCAGCATGCGCCGGCCGCTGTCGAGCATCAGCAGCAGCTGCTGGTTCTTCTCGTCCTGGTACTCGCGCGAGATCAGCTTGCGCGCGCGCGCGGTCGCCTTCCAGTCGAGCTGGCGCAGGCTGTCACCGATGCGGTACTCGCGCATCTGGTGGAAATCGGTGCCTTCGCCGCGCCGCCGCTTAACGTGAGCACCCACCAGCCGCGACGCCTGGTCGGCACTGAACAACGCGAAGCGGGTAAGCGGCACGAAGTTCGGATAGACCCGCACTTCCAGTACCGGCGGCAGCGTGCGCTGCTGCCACCACAGCCGCCACGGCGAGCGGATGCGTACGTCCACGCCATCAAACTGGAAGCGCCCGCGCTGCTGCGGCTGCACCTGGTAGTGCAGGGTGCTGGCGTGGCCGGCGCGCAGCTGCAGGCGCTGTGGCAGCGCTTCCAGCGGCCAGCCGCCGGGCACGCGATCAAACACTTCCACCCGCATCGGCTGCTCGGCGAACAGGCGCAGGCCGATCTCGCGGCGTACGCCCAGTGCCAGCGCTTCGGGTACCTGGCGCTGCACCTGCGGCGAAGCACGCCGCCACTGCCGCCACAGGTCGGCCAGCGCCAGCACGGCCACCACGGCACCGCCCACGGCCCAGCTCCAGCGCGGCAGCAGCCCGCCCAGCACCAGTCCGCCCAGCACGGCCCAGGCGGCCAGCAGTACCAGCAGCAGCGGCGCAGGCCTCATCGGCGCGGCGCTTCCACCTTGGCCAGCAGGGCGCCCAGCACGTCGTCCGGGCCCTGGCCTTCGATCTGCAGTTCCGGCGCCAGTGCGATGCGGTGGCGCAGTGCCGGCCGCGCGATGTCGCGCACGTCGTCGGGGGTGACGAAATCACGACCGGCCAGCACGGCCTGCGCACGCGACGCACGCACCAGCGCGATGCTGCCGCGCGGGCCGGCGCCGACGGCGATGCCCGGCCAGGAACGGGTGGCGGCCACGATCCGCACCGCATAGTCGATCACTTCGTCATCGACGGTGATGGCGGCGGTGGCCTGCTGCAGCGCCAGCAGTTCGCCGGCGCCGAGCACGCGCGGCACCTGGCTGAGGTCGAAATCGCTGGCGGCGCGGCCCAGCGTGATGGCCGTGACCATGCGCTTCTCATCGTCCAGCTGCGGGTAGTCGATCAGCACCTTCAGCAGGAAGCGGTCCAGCTGCGCTTCCGGCAGCGGGTAGGTGCCTTCCTGTTCCAGCGGGTTCTGCGTGGCCAGGGCCATGAACGGCGGCGCCAGGGTGAAGGCCTTGCCTTCGATGGTCACCTGGCCTTCCTGCATCACTTCCAGCAGCGCCGACTGGGTCTTGGCCGGGGCGCGGTTGATCTCGTCGGCCAGCAGCAGGTTGGTGAATACCGGGCCGCGGCGGATCTTGAAGCTCTCGCTCTTGGGGTCGTACACCGCGTGGCCGCTGACATCGCTGGGCATCAGGTCGGGGGTGAACTGCACGCGCCCGTAGTCCAGCTCCATGGCCTGCGCCAGTGCACGCACCAGCAGGGTCTTGCCCAGCCCGGGCACGCCTTCGATGAGTACGTGGCCGCCGGCCAGCAGCGCCACCATGATCTGGTCGAGCACGTCAGCCTGGCCGATGAAGGCCCGGCCGACGGCATCGCGGATGGCGTCGACGCGTTCGATCAGGCGGGCGGCGGCGGCCGCCGGAAGCTCAGGGGCATCGGTCATAGCAGGGATCTCATCTGGAGCAGCAAGCGGATGCGCTCGCGCAGGGCGGAGGAATCGTGCGGCGAAGGAGTGGTGAGGGCGGTGGCTACGCGGCTGGCCGGCCACTGCAGTACCTCGGCGATGGCCTGGTCGCGGGCAGCGCCATCCAGCGCGGCCGCCACTGGCGCGCGCAGGCGCAGGCGATGCAGGAACAGCGCCTGCACCGCGTGGTACAGCTGCGTGCCATGGCCGAAGCGCATCAGCAGCTCGCCGCTGGCACGCACGTGTTCCAGCAGCGAACGGCGCTCGACCACGGGCGAGGGCAGCACGCTGCCCAGGCGCTGCGCGCGCGCCCACAGCCAGCCCAGCAGGGCCAGCAGCAGCGGAATCCACACCGGCCATCCCTGCAGCACGATGCGCGCCAACAGCGTCGGCGGGCGGCTGCCGTAGACCAGCCACACCGTGCCGCGCCCGTAGTTGGGGTCCAGCAGGTAGCGGGTCAGGTCGCGGTGGGAAAGATCGTGCAGGCCGTCGCGCTGCGGCGTGTCCTTGGCCGTCGCGCGCTTGCGCGGCAGCGTACCGGTGCCCGCGCCCAGCATGAAATCCATGTCGGCCAGGACATCGATGCGGCCCTGGCCATGGCGCAGGCGGGCGAAGGCGAGGCCTTCTTCATTGCCCCAGCGGCGCTCGGCGGCGGCGGCGGCCTGGAAGCCGAGGCTGAAGCGGCGGCCCCCGCAGAATTCCACGTGGCTGGGATCATCCACCACATGGAAGGGCTGGCAGTCGTTGCCATGGAACAGGCTTTCCACGCCGATGCGATCCAGCAGCGGGCCCTGGGTGGTGCTGGTCTTGTCCTCGCCCGGCGGCTGCGTGCGCAGCAGCAGGTGGCCGCCCCGCCCGACCCAGTCCAGCAGCGCCTGCGCGGTGCCCGGCGGCATTTCGCGGGTGTCCTGCAGCAGCACCACGGTGTCGGTGTTGCCCAGGGGCATCTTCGCCAGCTGCAGGCGTTGCCGCGACTGCACCTCGATGCCATCGGCGCGCAGCGCCTGGCCCAGCACGTACAGCGGGTTGTAGCTGGCTTCGCCGCGTGGCGGCAGCACCACGGTTTCGGTCACCTTCTCGTGCGTGCGCAGGAACAGGATGGCCAACGGCACGCCCAGCAGCACCAGCAGGCCGAGCAGCAGGGCCCAGAAAACGCGCGGGCTCATGCCTTCCACCCGAACTGCTGGCGCAGGGTCGCGGCCAGTCCATCGAATTCATCGCGCGTGGGCAGGCGGCCGCCATACGCGGCGTACTGCCACGTGCGCACGATGCGCGCGAACAGGTCGCGGTCCGCCGGCTGCGGCATCCGCCGCGAGGCGCGCAGGCACTGCGCTTCGGTGGCGCCGGGGGGCAGGACGTTGCCGGTGCGCTCGACCAGGGTGCGCACGCTGGCGCGGTACAGCAGGGCCAGCGCCTGGCGCGGGCGTCCCTGGTCCCACAGCAGGCCGGCCTGGGTGGCTACATCCGGCGGCAGCACCACCGGCACGTCAACGGCTTCTTCCTGCACGCGCGGTGCGTCCTTCGCCTTGCGCCGGCCGGCGCCACGCAGCCACGGCCACCACAGGCGCGCGGTCAGCAGCAGCACCAGCACCACCAGGCCAAGCAGGCCCCACAGGCCCCATTCGGCCACGCGTGCCAGCAGCTTCAGCGTGCGCTTGCGTTCGCCCGCCCCGCTGCTGGCGGCGTCGTCCTTGCTGTTGTTCTTTTTGGCGTCTTTCTTCTTCTCGGCGTCCTCGATCGGCTTCCACTCGGTCACCTGGCGCAGTGGGCGCTGCAGGGGATCCTCGTAGGCACGGTTCACCGCCTGGCGGAAGCCGGCCGTGTCGACCGGTTCCTCGCCGAAGACGCCGGCGGCGGTGTTGGCAGGATCATTGGCGGCGTTGGCCCGGGTGCCTTCGGTCTCGTCCCCGTTGCCGTGGCCGCCAGCCAGGATCTGCTCGGCCAGCTCGCGGGCAGCATCCGCTTCGGCATCCTGCGCATGCGCCGGGGCCAGCGGCAGCGCCAGGCACAGCAGCAGGGCCAGCGTCGATGCCGCCGGCAGCAGCCGCTCGCGCAGCCGGCGCAGGGCGATCTCCACGTCCCACGCTTCCATCTGCGTGCGCCGGTTGAGGTACAGGCCGAAGCCGGCGCCGACGTAGAACGGGCCGATCAGTGCGGCGCTGAGCCAGCCCAGCAGGTTCAGCAGCAGATCGGCCCACGGCGGGGTTTCAACGCTCAGCATCGCCCAGGCGGCGCGCCACGAATCGGGCAGCAGTTCCAGCGGGATGAACATGAAGACCGCCGCGATCGCACCCAGCACCAGCACCATCTCGAAGGCCACGCAGACCAGCGCCAGGATGATGGCCGGACCGGCGGCACCGGCCGCCACCGCGCGCCGTCGCGGCCCGCGCTGCGCCGGGGCGTTGCCCTCCAGCAGGTTGACCGGCAGGCACAGGCTGCGCAGCAGGCTGAAACGGCGCCAGCCCAGGTATCCCCAGAACCCGGTGCCGCCCCAGTGCCGCTGCGCGGCGAGTGCCGCGCGGGCGCCCACCTGCTCGCCGAAGATGCCACGCGACAGTACGTACAGCGGCGCGCGCTCGAACAGCGGCTTGCACCACCACATCGCCAGCGATGCCCAGGCGAAGCCATCCAGCCACCAGGCCAGCGCGTTGAACAGCACGAACAGCGGCGCACTGGCCAGCAGCCAGCTGCCCCACACCGCGCGCGCATGGCGGCGGGTCAGGGCCGTGCCCAGTTCCATGGCTTCCCAGCTGCTGCGCGCGCGCAGGGCCACGTCCAGGTGGTCAATCCGCACGTTCACCCCCGCGACCGCCACGCCACAGCCACAGCAGCACACCGGTCCACAGCACGCCGGCCACGCTGTACTTGGCCCACGCCGGGATCTGGGCGATCGACGACCAGAATGCTTCCACGAAGGCCGCCAGCAGCAGCATGAAGGCCACGCCCAGGCACAGGCGCGCACCGATGCGGCCGCCTTCCACCAGCGCGTCCATGCGGCGGCGGCGGCCGGGCGCGAGCAGTTTCATGCCCAGCTGCAGGCCGGCGCCACCAGCGATGACGATGGCGGTCAGCTCGAAGGCGGCATGGCCGACCACGAAGCGCCAGAACGGATCGCCGTGGCCGATCTGCTGCAGGTGGCCCGCCACCGCGCCCATGATGACGCCGTTGAACAGCAGCACCAGCAGCGTGCCCAGCCCGGCCAGCAGGCCGCTGGCGAAGGTGCGCAGGGCGATGCTGATGTTGTTCATGATGTAGTAGCCGAACATCATCCAGTCGGTGCCGCTGTCACGCCCCAGGCGGTCGGCCGCGGGGTCGTACATGCGTTCCATCTCGGCGATCTGGCTGTTGTCCATCAGCAGGTGCACGCTGTCCGGGTACAGCTGCACCACCACGAAGCAGGCCAGCGCCGGCACCGCGAACATCGCCAGCGCCACCCACATGCTGCGTGCCTGGCTGCGCACCAGCATCGGGAAGTCGGCCACCAGGAATTCCAGCGCCCGCCGCCAGCGCACCGGCGGCGTGCGGTACAGCACGCTGTGGCCCTGCTGCATCAACTGCTGCAGGCGCTGCACCAGCTGCGGGCTGTAGCCGCGCTCGCGGGCCAGCGCCAGCTGCTGGCACAGGCGCCGGTAGCGTTGGGGGAAGGCAACGTCACCGGGATCACCGGCGTCGGGCCTGCGCCGCTTGCGGCGTGATGCGCCCGCGCGCTGCTGCAGCCACTGCTCCAGTTGCTGCCATTCCTGCTGGTGGCGGGCGACGAACTGTTCCTGCTTCATCGGCGGCCCAGCAGCCAGTTGGCCATCGCATACAGGCGCAGCACGCCCACCTGGCCGGACGCGCCGGTCAGCGGCTCGGCGATGCCCGCCAGTTCCTGCTGCCGGCCCGGCGACAGGCGCGGCGCGCGCTCGGCAAAGGCCATCACGGCGGCCTGTTCCTGCGGGCGCAGGGGCTGCGGCGGTACCAGCACGCTGTCGATGGTGGCCGGTGGCTGCAGGTAGCGCATCGGCTCGTGCACCACCACGGTGCCGGCCACCAGGTCGCCGAGGCGGCGCCCGTAAGGATCGAACAGGCTGCTGAGCAGGCCCAGGGCATAACCGAACGGCAGCATGTCCACGGTGCGCAGCAGGTTGCGGGTGATCGAGGCCATCCAGCCCACCGGTGCGCCATCGCGCGACAGCACGCGCAGGCCGAGCGCGCGCTTGCCCAGGGTGCGGCCCCACAGCGCCTCGCAGACGATGGGGTAGGCCCACATCAGCAGGAACATCGCGGCCATGTAGATGCCACGGCCGAATTCATCGAGCAGGGCCAGCGGAATGGACAGCACCACCAGCGCGCCGAAGCGGATGCCCAGGTCGACCAGCCAGGCCAGCGCACGCGGCATCGGCCCGGCGGTGGGCAACTGCAGCGGCACGCCTTCCGGCGTTACCACCTCGCGGTAGGTATCGAGCATGGGCGCGGCCATCAGTGCGATGGCCGCGGATGTGGGCGCTGGAGTCCTCTCCGGCGTGCTGCCACAGGCATGGGGGTCTCGACGGTTCCTGGTCGGGCTCCGACTTTAGCAGAGCGCCGTGGCCGGCGAAGCGCCTCAGCCCAGGTATTCGTCCTTCAACCGCACGTAATGGTCGGCCGAGTAATGCAGCGACTCGATTTCCTTGTCGCTGAGCGTGCGTGCCGGACGCGCCGGGTTGCCCACCCACAGCTCGCCCTCGCCGACCACCTTGCCCGGGCCGACCACCGCACCGGCGCCGACGAAGGCATGGCGCTCGACACACGCGCCGTCGAGGATGCACGCGCCCATGCCGATGAGGCTGTAATCGCCAATGGTGCAGGCGTGGATGATGCAGCCGTGGCCGATGGTCACGCCTTCGCCGATCAGGGTCGGGTAGCCGGCCTTGTTGTACGGGCTGTGGTGGCTGACGTGGATGATGGTGCCGTCCTGCACGTTGGTGCGCGCGCCGATGCGGACGAAATTGACGTCGCCGCGGATGACGGTGCCCGGCCAGATGGAGACATCGTCGGCCAGTTCCACGTCACCGATGAGGGTGCAGGCCGGGTCGACGTACACGCGCTCGCCGAGGACGGGCATCTTGTCGCGGAAAGGGCGCAGGGGGTTCATCGGTGTCTCCAGGTGGGGCGATTGCGACGATGATACGCGGCCAATCCATCGGTAGCGCCGGGCCATGCCCGGCGGATGTTCGCGTGCCGCCGCGCTCGCCGGGCATGGCCCGGCGCTACGCCTATGCCGGCGCGTGCGTCGCCAGCATCTGCCGGAACAGGCCGTCCAGCCAGGCAGCGTCACCGTGACCGGCCGGCAGTTGCGGCCCCTCGGCGCGCGCGGCCAGCGTGGCGTCGATGTAATCGCTGATGGCCGCAATGCGCGGGCCGGCGGCGACTTCGGCACTGGCACGCTTGACCACCAGCAGCGCATCGATGGCCTCGCGCACGGCACCCTGCGGCAGCAGGCGCTCCAGCAGGTCCTCGAAGGCCATCGGCGGCGGTGTTTGTTCCTGCTCGATCCACTGGCAGGCCAGCAGCGGGCGCAGCACGTACAGGTACTTCTTGGTGCGCACGGTTTCGCCGCGCAGGTAGCCGCGATGGTTGGAGCGCGCCATGTTGAAGTAGTGCCACCACGTGCCCAGCGGCGAGTAGAAGCGCTCGGCAGCCTGCCACAGGCAGGCCACGGCGTCGGCATCGTGCTGGTAGATGATCGGCGAGCGCAGCCACTCGATCAGCGTCGGATTGGACTTGGACACCAGCCGCAGCGCCTTGCGCAGGTCCCAGCCGCTGACATCCAGCTCGTCATCGATCGGCAGCTCGATCACATCGCGCTGCGCGTCGCCGGGGCCGGTGGCCTCGTTGACGCTCAGGTACCACGGCTGGCGGTGCACGTAGATGAAGCGCGCATCGTAATCGCTGTCGGGCGAGGAAAACCCCCAGCCGCGGCTGCCGGATTCGCAGGCCAGCAGCACGCGCACGTCGTGCGTGCGTTCGATGTCGGCCAGGGTGGCGAGGATGGCGGCGCGCTTGTCCGGCGCGATCGGGTGGATGTCGTCCATGCAGTGCAGAGTCGTAGCGTCGGGCCTGCTCGACTGTAACGCACAGCGTGGCCCATGCATGCGTGTCGACCAAGGTCGACACCTACCAGAGCTGGTAGCGCCGGGCCATGCCCGGCGGATGTTCGCGTGCCGCTGCGCTCGCCGGGCATGGCCCGGCGCTACCGCTGATGCGCGTTACGCGACGCGGCCGCGACGGGCGCGTTCCAGGTGCACCAGCAGCAGCGAGATCGCTGCCGGGGTCATGCCGGGGATGCGCTGTGCCTGGCCGATGGTCTGCGGGCGTACGCGTTCCAGCTTCTGCAGCACTTCGGCCGACAACCCACGCACGCTGGCGTAGTCGAAGCCTTCGGCGATCGGCGTGGCTTCGTGGCGTTGCTGGCGTTCGATCTCGTCGCGCTGGCGGTCCAGGTAGCCGGCGTACTTCACGCCGATCTCGACCTGCTCCGCCACCTTGCCATCGGCCACGGCCGGGCCCAGCGACGGCACCTGCATCAGCTGCGCGTAATCCAGCTCCGGGCGCTTGATCAGGTCCAGCACGTTGGTTTCGCGGCTGACCGCCACGCCCAGCGTTTCCTGCACTTCGCGGCCCAGCGCATTGGCCGGCGTCGCCCACAGCGCCCCCAGTCGTGCGCGCTCGGCGGCGACGGCGGCCTGCTTGGTTTCGAAGGCGCTCCAGCGCCGATCATCCACCAGGCCCATCGCGCGGCCGGCCGGGGTCAGGCGCTGGTCGGCGTTGTCCTCGCGCAGCTGCAGGCGGTACTCGGCGCGGCTGGTGAACATGCGGTACGGCTCATTGGTGCCGTGGGTGATCAGGTCATCGACCAGCACGCCCAGATACGCTTCGTCGCGGCGCGGGCACCAGCCGTCCAGCCCGCGCACCTGGCGGGCGGCGTTGAGGCCGGCCAGCAGGCCCTGCGCGGCGGCTTCTTCATAGCCGGTGGTGCCGTTGATCTGGCCGGCGAAGAACAGGCCGTTGACCAGCTTGGTTTCCAGCGAGGCCTTCAGGCCGCGCGGGTCGAAGAAGTCGTACTCGATGGCATAGCCGGGGCGGGTGATGTGCGCGTTCTGGAAACCGCGGATGCTGCGCACCATCTCCAGCTGCACGTCGAACGGCAGCGAGGTGGAGATGCCGTTGGGGTAGATCTCGACGATGCCCAGGCCTTCAGGCTCGACGAAGATCTGGTGGCTGGCCTTCTCGGCGAAACGCACCACCTTGTCCTCGATGGAGGGGCAGTAGCGCGGGCCGATGCCCTCGATCTGGCCGCTGTACAGCGGCGAGCGGTGCAGCGCGTCGCGGATGATCTGGTGGGTCTGTCCGGTGGTGTGGGTGATCCAGCAGCTGACCTGCTGCGGATGCTCGTCCACCGAGCCGAGGAAGGACATCACCGGGCGCGGCGTGTCGCCGGGCTGCTCGTCCATCACGCTGTAATCCAGCGAGCGGCCGTCGATGCGCGGCGGCGTGCCGGTCTTCAGGCGGTCGACCTGGAACGGGCGTTCGCGCAGGCGCGCGGCCAGCGTGGTGGCCGGCGGGTCGCCCATGCGGCCCGCGGCGTACTGGGTCGGCCCGACGTGGATCTTGCCGGCCAGGAAGGTGCCGGCGGTCAGCACCACGGCGTCGGCATCGAAGCGCAGGCCGGTCTGGGTGATGACCCCGCGCACGGCGTCGCCTTCGATGACCAGGTCATCGACGGCAGCCTGGAACACGGTCAGGTTGGCCTGGCCTTCGACGATGGCGCGGATCGCCATGCGGTACAGGTTGCGGTCGGCCTGGCAGCGGGTGGCGCGCACGGCCGGGCCCTTGGAGGCGTTGAGCGTGCGCCACTGGATGCCGGCCCGGTCGGCGGCATGCGCCATCGCGCCGCCCAGGGCGTCGATTTCCTTGACCAGGTGGCCCTTGCCGATGCCGCCGATGGCCGGGTTGCAGCTCATCGCGCCCACGGTTTCGATGTTGTGGGTCAGCAGCAGGGTGCGCACGCCGGTGCGGGCCGCGGCCAGCGCGGCCTCGGTGCCGGCGTGGCCACCGCCGATGACGATGACGTCGTAACGATGGAAGGACTGGGTCATGGGGGCAGGTCAACAAGGGACGGGCGCGGCCGGGGGCGGCGCCGGGGTGGCGATTTTAGCGCCATTCGGAGGGGGGCGACGGGCCCGGATCGGGTACGGGATGAAATCCGCCCTAAAGTTGGCAGGATTTTTGCAGATAACCCAATAGCACCCATCGTGGCTGGCGCCGTAGGCGCCGTTGACCGGAATTGGAACAGGGGCCGGTACAGGCGCACGGTGGGGAAGCGGGGGGCCGGCAGTCGGGGGACTGTCCGGCCCTGTTTTTTTGGCGGCTTGCCGGCAAAGCCCATCCACGCATGGCGTGGATCTACTGACGCCAAAAACAAACGGCCCCGCATTGCGGGGCCGTCTGCTTTCAGAGGTGCCGACATCCGACAGGGCCGGAACAGGGGGGATCCAGATGTTCCTGTCGGATATCGACGTAGAGCTGTTTGGGACCGGCCCTTAACACTTTCGTCACTTTGTGACGCGGGCCGTCACCACCGGCGTAGATTGCGGCCTGAACCGGATGAAATGCAAGATGTTTCAGGGCCCAACTGTGCGCTGCGTCGCACGATTCATGTTTCGCTACGGGGAACCGTTCATCGTTCCATGTTTCGCCACGGCGAACCGTTCGACCTCGGCGCACGCGGTGCCGGTGCCGGACGTGACTGCGGTGGTGCAGACGGACGAGCCTGGGGCGGCGCGGACGGACGCGCCTGGGCCGGCCTGCCAGCCTGCGGCGGGCGACGCATCGAGTCCATGTTGCGCCAGGGCGAACCACCATTGTTCTGGCGCGGCGGCGGCGGCGGACGGTTCTCGCCACCGTTGCCCGGGCGCGGCGGCGGGCGGTGGTTGTGGTGCGGCGGCCGGTAGATCGGGCGCGAGTAATAGGGGTTGCCGTAGTATCCATAGCCGTAGCCACCACCGCCGTAGCCACCGTAATACGGGTAGCCATAGGTGGACGGGTAGCCATACGGATAGCGGTACTCCGTCGACGGGGCACCGTGGTAGTAACTGCCACCGCCGCCACCGCCGACATAGTCGTAGGTGGAACAGCCGGTGAGGGCCAGCAACAGGCCACCGGCAAGCAACAGGCGCGTTTTCATGTGGGTCCCCCCAAGGACGGGTGTAGGGCCAGCTTCGTGCGTGGGCATTGAATCGCTCCTTAACTGTGCCGGCCCAGGATGAATGGCGGTGAAGGCCAGCATGCTGGCACGGCAAGGTGCGTGGCCGCCAGCGTCGGGGCATACGTTAATCTTGCGTCATGAGCGATCCACTGTTGCCCCGCGCCGAAGATGTCCTGGCCGCCGCCGCGCGGATCGCGCCGCATGCCCACGTCACCCCGGTCCTGCGCTCGCACACGCTGGATGCGCTGGCCGGGGCACAACTGGCGTTCAAGGCCGAGCACCTGCAGCGGGGCGGCGCGTTCAAGTTCCGCGGGGCCTGCAACGCGGTGTGGTCGCTGGACGCCGAGCGTGCCGCGGCGGGCGTGGTCACCCATTCTTCCGGCAACCATGGCGCGGCGCTGGCCCTGGCTGCCCGCACCCGCGGCATCCCGTGCCACGTGGTGGTGCCCGAAGGGGCCGTGGCCGCCAAGCTGGCCAACATCGCCCGCCATGGCGCCACCCTGTGGCGCTGCCCGCCGACCATCGCCGACCGTGAGGCCACCTGCGCCCGGGTGCAGGCCGATACCGGTGCGACCCTGGTCCATCCCTATGCCAACCCGGCGGTGATGGCCGGGCAGGGCACCGCGGCACTGGAGCTGCTGCACAGCGACGGCCCGTTCGACGTGCTGGTGGTGCCGGTGGGCGGCGGTGGCCTGGCCAGCGGAACTGCCCTGGCCCTGCAGCACGCCAGCCCGCAGACCCGCCTGGTGCTGGCCGAACCGGCCGGCGCTGATGACACGGCGCGTTCGCTGGCTGCCGGCCAGCGGATGACCGATTTCACCCCCGACACCTTCTGCGATGGCCTGCGCACCCTGATCGGCGCGCCGAACTTCCAGCTGCTGCAGGCGGCCGGTGCCGAGGTGATCGTGGTGGACGATGACGCCACCCGTGCGGCGATGCGCCTGTTGTGGGAGGTGCTGAAGCAGGTGGTGGAACCGTCCTCGGCCATCGTGCTGGCGGCGGTGCTGGCCCAGCCGGCGCGGTTTGCCGGCCAGCGCGTGGGCCTGGTGCTGTCCGGCGGCAACGTCGATCTGCCAGCGCTGCGCTGGGAGGCGGCGTGAGCCGCGGCCGTCATCGACCGCGCACCGGCCTGCTGGGCTGGCTGTGGCGCCTGTTCGTGCTGGTGCTGGTGTGGCTGCTGGGCGTGACCGCCTGGATCGTCTGGGTGGGTGAGCGTGACCAGGCCGCCAAGGCCGACGCGATCATCGTGCTGGGTGCAGCGGCCTACGATGCCAAGCCTTCACCGGTGTTCGAAGAACGCATCCGCCATGGCCTGGACCTGTACCAGGCCGGCTATGCGCCGTTGCTGATCTTTACCGGTGGCTATGGCGGCACGGGCGCGCGTTTTTCCGAATCGCAGGTGGCACGGCGCTATGCGCTGAAGCACGGGGTGCCCGACGACGCCATCCTGATCGAGACCGCCTCGCGCAACACCGTGCAGAACCTGGTGGAAGCCAAGCGGCTGATGGAGCAGCGCAAGCTGCACACGGTCATCATCGTCAGCGACCCGCTGCACATGGCCCGCGCGCTGCGCCTGAGCCAGGCGCTGGGCATCGATGCGCTGGCCTCGTCCACGCCGAGCACGCGCTTCCGCAGCTTCCACACCAGCTGGCGTTTCCTGGTGCAGGAAATCTATTTCTTCCACCGCGACCTGGTGCGCCCGCCGTTGAGTTCGACGGCCAATACCTGAGCGGCTGCCGCTGCGCTCGCCGGGCGTGGCCCGGCGCTACCCCTATCGCGCGCTCGTCGACATCTGCCCTTGGTAGGTGCCGACCTTGGTCGGCACAACCTGTCAGATCGCGATGCCGCCGGCATTGTGCCGACCAAGGTCGGCACCTACCAGAGCGGACCGCGGGCGATCGCCACAAGCGGACCGCAGACGACGATCAGGGCTGCTTGCGGCGGATCCGGATGGCCGACACCGGCACCGAGGCGATGTCATGCCCGCCTTCGCGGATCGGCGCGCCCGGGTCCGGCGCCCAGGCGTGGGCATAGATCACTTCCCAGCTGCTGGGCAGCTTGCCGTCGGCACGCCGCATGGGTTCGTACGCCGCTGCAGCGGCGGCAAAACGGCCGCGCCCGGTCAGCGTGTGGCGGCGGTCCACCCGCGCATTGGTCGCGCCCATCGCACGCAGCTCGCGCATCAGCGCCGGCAGGTCGTCGTAGGTCAGGGTAAACAGGTCACGGTCCAGCACCGGGTCGCGGAAGCCGGCCATCATCAGCGCATCGCCGAACTGGGCGATCTGCGCGAAACGACTGACGTGCGGACGGTCATCGGCGGCAGCGAACGCCTCGTTGAGTTCAACCAGCGTTTCCGGGCCGAAGGTGGAGCACAGCAGCAGGCCACCGGGCTTGAGCACGCGACGGAAACCGGCGAACACCGCCGGCAGGTCGTCCAGCCACTGCAGGCACAGGTTGCTGAAGATCACATCGACGCTGTTATCGGCCAGCGGCAACGCAGCCGCATCGCCGCACAGGCGCTGGAACGGCTTCCACCAGCCGGCCTGGCGCTTGGCCTGGTCCAGCATCGGCAGGGCCACGTCCATCGCGATCACCTGCGCCTTCGGCCAGCGCTTCTTCATCAGCGCGCTGGCGTGGCCGGTGCCGGCGCCGATGTCCAGCACCACCTCGGGCTTGCGTGATTCCAGGTAGTCCAGCGATTCGATCAGCCGCGACTGCACCTCGCGCTGCAGGGCAGCGGCGGCGTCGTAGCTGTTGGCGGCGCGGGCAAACGCGCGGCGGACGTGGCGGGCATCGAAGTGGGACGGCATTGCGGAAGTCTCTTAGAACGTACCGGGGTAGGCGCCGCCGTCGATCAGCAGGTTCTGCCCGGTGAGGTAACCGGCCTGTGCGCTGCACAGGAAGGCGCAGGCGGCGCCGAATTCGTCCGGCGTGCCGAAGCGGCCGGCGGGGATCTGCTGGCGGCGGCGGTCGGCCACGGCCTGCACATCGCCATCCCCACCCGCGGCGTGGGCGAAGTTGGCGCGCAGGCGGTCGGTGTCGAACTGGCCGGGCAGCAGGTTGTTGATCGTGACGTTGTGGCCCACGGTGCGCCGCGCCAGGCCGGCGACGAAGCCGGTGAGGCCGCTGCGCGCGCCGTTGGACAGTGCCAGCGTGTCGATCGGTGCCTTCACCGAGGACGAGGTGATGTTGACGATGCGGCCGAAGCCGCGCGCGATCATCGCGTCCACCGTGGCGCGGATCAGCGCGATCGGCGCCAGCATGTTGGCATCCAGCGCGGCGATCCAGTCGTCGCGCTCGAACGTGCGGAAATCGCCCGGCGGCGGGCCACCGGCATTGGTCACCAGGATGTCGACCTGCGGGCAGGCGGCCAGCGCCTGCGTGCGGCCGGCCTCGGTGGTGACATCGGCGGCGACCGTACGCACTTCGGCGGCACCGGGCAGGGCACGCAGTTCCTCAGCGGCAGCCTGCAGGGCGGTTTCGCCACGGGCCACGATCACCACGTTCACGCCTTCAGCCACGAGGGCGCGTGCGCAGCCCAGGCCCAGGCCCTTGCTTGCGCCACAGACCAGTGCCCAGCGGCCGGAAATACCCAGATCCATGCGTCAACCCTGCGGAGTTCGGAAGGCGCTCATTGTCCGCCATCGGCCGGTGACAGGCCGGCAACGAAGTGTTGCAGGGCGGCGGCCACCTCGTCGGCGTGGCCGAGGAAGGGCGCATGGCCGCCGTGGGCCACGGTGAGTGCCTGCGCGCCCGGCGCCAGTGCGGCGGCGGCCTGCATCGCGGTGGGGGACACCAGGCGGTCGCGCTGGCCGGCAATCCACAGGCTGGGCTTGCCCAGCGCCGGCAGGGCGCCGCGCAGATCGGTGCCTTCCAGCAGGCGCAGGCCTTCCAGCAGGGCGCGCTCGCTGGGGGCGCCGCGCTCGACCAGGCGCTGGCGCAGGGTGCGCAGCTCCTCGCGGGCGTGCGCCGAGCCCATCACGTCCAGCGCCAGGAAGCGTTCCAGCGTGCCGCTGAAGTCCGTGGCCAGGTCGCGCCCGAACTGCTCGAACACGGCCGGTTCCACCGCATGCGGCCAGTCTTCGCCACGCACGAAGCGCGGCGTGGCCGCGATCATCGCCAGCCCGCGCACCTTCGGCAGGGTGGCTGCCGCATGCAGTGCGAACAACCCGCCCAGCGACCAGCCGCACCACACCGCCGGTGGCGTGGCGGCGGCAATGGCGTTGACCACGTGCGGCAGGCGCAGCGGGGTGCTGTCGTCGCGGCTGTGGCCATGGCCGGGCAGATCGACCACGTGCAGGGTGAAACGGTCGGCCAAGCGCTGCACCAGCGGCGCGAACACGCCGCCCTGCAGGGCCCAGCCATGGATCAGAACCAGGTCCGGCCCGTGGCCGGTGACGTCGATATGCATGGGGTACGACGGGCGCGTGTCAGGCCAGCGCCGGCAGCGCAGGCGGCAACAGTTCGTGCGGCGCCGAGGCGACGCGATCGCGCGCCACGGCGATCGCTTCGACCAGCTCGCGCACCTGCTCGGGCGTATGCAGCGCGGACAGGGTGACGCGCAGCCGCGCCTTGCCTTCGGGTACCGTCGGCGGGCGGATGGCACCGACCAGCCAGCCGGCTTGTTCCAGCGCCTGCGACATCGCCACGGCGGTGTGGTCATCGCCACACAGCAGCGGCTGGATCGGGGTTTCCGAGGCCATCAGGTCGAGCCCGAGACGGCGCGCTTCGCCGCGGAACAGCGCGATCAGGTCGGCCAGCTTGGCCCGGCGCCAATGGTCGCGGCGGGCCAGCCGCACCGCTTCCAGTGCCGAGGCTGCCAGGGCCGGCGGCAGGGCCGTGGTGTAGATGTAGGGGCGTGCGGTTTCGGCCAGATGCTCGATCAGGTCTTCGCGGCCGAGCACCAGCGCACCGGCGCTGCCCAGCGCCTTGCCCAGGGTGACCAGCTGCAGCGGCACGTCGTCCACGCCCAGGCCTGCGGTCGCGACGGCACCACGGCCATCGCCGAGCACGCCCACGCCATGCGCGTCGTCCACGTAGAACAGTGCCTGCTGCAGGCGCGCGACCAGCGACAAGGCACGCAGCGGTGCAACATCACCGTCCATGCTGAAGACACCGTCGGTGGCCAGCATCGCCGCACCCTCGGGTGCGTGCTTGAGCTGGCGCATCGCGCCTTCCGGGTCCAGGTGCGGGTAGCGGCGCAGGCGCGCACCGGCCAGGCGCGTGGCATCCAGCAGGCTGGCGTGGTTGAGCTTGTCCTGCACGCAGACGTCGTTCTCTTCGCTCAGCAGCGCCTGCTGCACCGCCAGGTTGGCGGCGAAGCCGCTGCCGAACAGCAGGGCGCGCGGGTAGCCAAGCCAATCGGCCACTTCGCGTTCCAGCGCATCGTGCAGTGCGTGATGGCCGCAGACCAGGTGCGAGGCACCGGCGCCGGTGCCATCGCGCGCGGCGGCGTCCTGCAGCGCGTTGACCACGCTGAACTGCTGGGCCAGGCCCAGATAGTCGTTGCTGCAGAACCCGGTCAGCCAGCGACCGTCAATTTCCAGGCGCACGCCATCACGACGGGTGACCGTGCGCCGCGGGCGGCGACGGCCTTGTGCATCGCGCAACGCGCGCTGGGCTTGGAGGCGGGCGGTCAGGTCGGGGCGGGCCATGCTGGCTTCAGGCGACGACGGGGCGGCTAGGGTAGCGCGTTGCCGCCACGCCTGCTCGACGCCCCAATCACGCGGCGTGTCACGCGGCGTGGGCGCAGCCACTACCGGGGCCATCGGCGCTGATATCGGCATGCACGGTGCCGCCGTGGTCGTGGCCTTCGGCATCCACCTGCACCGGCATCGGCTGCAGGCCCAGGCGCGCGAACAGGGCAAGGTCGCGCTCGCTTTCCGGGTTGCCGGTGGTCAGCAGTTTCTCGCCGTAGAAGATCGAGTTGGCACCGGCCAGGAAACACAGCGCCTGCAGCTCATCGCTCATCGCCTCGCGACCCGCCGACAGCCGCACCATCGAGCGTGGCATCGCAATGCGCGCCACCGCGATCATGCGCACGAACTCGAACGGGTCCAGTTCCGCGCTGCCATGCAGCGGGGTACCGGCCACCTGCACCAGCTTGTTGATCGGCACCGAATCGGGATGCGCCGGCAGCGTGGCCAGCGCCAGCAGCAGGCCGATACGCTGCGCGCGCGTTTCGCCCATGCCGACGATGCCGCCGCAGCAGGTTTTCAACCCGGCATCGCGCACGTGGCCGAGCGTGTCCAGGCGGTCCTGGTACTGGCGGGTGTGGATGATCGAATCGTAGTAATCCGGTGCGGTGTCCAGATTGTGGTTGTAGTAGTCCAGCCCGGCATCCTTCAATGCGCGTGCCTGCTCGCCCGTGAGCATGCCGAGCGTGGCGCAGGTTTCCAGGCCGAGTGCCTTCACCCCGGCGATCATCGCGGCCACCTTGGGGATGTCGCGGTCCTTGGGCGAGCGCCACGCTGCGCCCATGCAGAAGCGCGATGCACCGGCCGCCTTCGCCTGGCGCGCCTTGGCCAGCACCGCGTCGGTGTCCATCAGTTTCTGCGCGCTTACACCGGTGCTGTAGCGCTGCGCCTGCGGGCAGTAGGCGCAGTCCTCGGGGCAGCCGCCGGTCTTCACCGACAGCAGGGTGGATACCTGCACCTGGGCCGGATCGAAATGCGCGCGATGCACGCTGGCGGCGCGGAACAGCAGCTCCGGCAGGGGCAGGTCGAACAGCGCCTGCAGTTCATCGTGCTGCCAGTCGTGGCGGATGGCAGAAGCCATGGCGGGACCCTGGGGAGTTGGAGCGAGGGCGGCAGTGTGGGTGGGTTGGCAATAACTGTCAACTTACATTTATGCAAATAGGTTTACAGCATTCCGGCGCTGGCGTGCCGCTAGACTGGGCCGCCGAGCGAAGGAACTGCCATGGATCTGCCGCGCTTCACCTATCACCCCGACCCCGTCGCCACCGGCAGCGTGGTCGCTGCCGACACGCCCTGTGTCTGCTGCGGGCAGGCGCGCGGTTACGTCTATACCGGGCCGGTGTATGCCGAAGAGGAGTACGCGCAGCAGATCTGCCCGTGGTGCATTGCCGATGGCTCGGCACATGAGCGCCTGGGTGTCACCTTCAGCGACGAGGAAGGCGTGGGCGGTGGCGGCGAGTGGGATGAGGTCGACGAGGGCATCATCGACGAAATCGCGCAGCGCACCCCCGGCTTCAACGGCTGGCAGCAGGAACAGTGGTGGACGCACTGCGGGGATGCCGCGCAGTTCATCGGCCGCGCCGGCCGCGCCGAACTGGAAGCACACGGCAAGGATGCGGTGGTGGCGATCCAGGACAGCACCGGGCTGGACGACGGGCCGCAGTGGCAGCACTTCCTTGCCGCGTTGGACAAGGATGGATCACCGACGGCCTACCTGTTCCGCTGCAGGCACTGTGGCGTGGTGGGTGGTTACCAGGATTGCGACTGACGCGTACTGATGGAGCCCTTCGACGCCCGCGCCGGATGCTGGCAGCCAATCACCCGCGACGAACTCGATGCGTTGGTTGCTGCCCAGCTGGCCCGCTGCACGCGCGACCAGCAGGCCGCCTTCGCTGCACAGCGCGTGCCGTTCCATGCGGTGCCGTTGCATCGCCTGGGTACGGTCGAACCGGTCTGGGTCGTCGCCCATCTCGCTGACGGGTGGCTCTACTACGAGGACGTGGAAGAGGGATTCGAGATGGGTGTGCCCGGCGAAGACGGTGCGCTGCCGGCGCGAGGGTGCAACCAGTACGAGCTGACGCACATCCTTTATCAACAAGCGCATGCCGGCCTGAGCCGGCAGCGCTGATTCATCCGTGGCCGCACGCGCGGCCGCGCATCACACCTGGGCCATGCCGCCATCGACAAAGAACTCGATGCCGTTGACGAAGCTGGCCGCATCCGAGGCAAGGAAGGCCACGGCATTGGCCACTTCCTGCGGTTCGCCGAGGCGGGCCAGCGGCACCTGCGCGGCAAGGTGATCGAACAGGCCCTGGCGTGCTTCGTCGGGCACCAGGTCGCCCAGGCCGGGGGTGCGGATCGGGCCGGGGCTGACCACGTTCACCCGGATGCGGCGCTCCTTCAGGTCCAGCGCCCACGAGCGGGCGAAGTTGCGCACCGCGGCCTTGCTGGCGCTGTACACGCTGAAGTTGGCCGTGCCTTGGATCGAGACAGTGGAGCCGGTGAGGATGACCGAAGCCCCATCGACCAGCAGCGGCAGCGCCTTCTGCACGGTGAACAGCACGCCGCGCACGTTGGTGGCGAAGATGCGGTCGAAGTGTTCTTCGGTGATGGCGCCCAGCGGCAGCATGTCACCGCCACCGGCATTGGCGAACAGGATGTCCAGGCGGCCGGCCTGGCGGGCGATCTGCGCGTAGACCGCATCGAGGTCGCTGGGCTGCGCGGCATCGGCACGGATGCCGGTGGCCTGGGTGCCGATGGCGGCCACGGCGGCGTCCAGTTCAGGCTGGCGGCGGCCGGTGATGAAGACCTTGGCGCCGAGGCTGGCCAGGTGCTGGGCGGTGGCCAGGCCGATGCCGGTGGTGCCGCCGGTGACGAGGGCGATCTTGCCGTTGAAATCAGTGCTCATGGTGTTCTCCTGTAAGGGCTGCCGGGGAGGGGGGGGCAGCGGGTGGGAGAATGATGGGCGGCGGCGCGCCCTCGATAAATCATGCGCAATGACAATGACTATGCATGTGTGTGCATAATCAATCGCATGAACCAGCTCAATGCCATCCGTGCCTTCGCCCGCGTCGTCGAGGCCGGCAGCTTCACCCGCGCCGCCGATTCGCTGGACATGCCCACCACCTCGTTGAGCAAGCTGGTGCGCGAGCTGGAAACGCACCTGGGGGTGCGCCTGCTGCAGCGGACCACGCGGCGCGTAGCGGTGACCGCCGAGGGCCAGGCGTACTACGAGAAGGCCGGCCGCCTGCTGCGTGACCTGGAGGATGTCGACGCCTCCTTCAGCGCTGCACGCGGCGCACCCCGCGGCCTGCTGCGCGTGGACATCGGCGGCTCCACCGCGCGCGATGTGCTGATTCCCGTGCTGCCTGACTTCATGGCGCGCTACCCGGACATCCGCATCGAACTGGGCGTTTCAGACCGCGCGGTGAACCTGATCAGCGAGAACGTGGACTGCGTGATCCGCGGCGGCGCGCTGGATGATTCCTCGCTGGTGGCCCGTCACCTGGGTGATGCGCACCTGATCACCTGCGCCAGCCCACGCTACCTGAAGGCGCATGGCATTCCCGCCTATCCCGAAGAGCTGCGCAACGGCCATCGGCTGGTCAGCTACCTGCTGCCGTCGAACGGCCGTGCGGTGCCGTTCCGGTTTCGCGGCGAAGACGGTGCGTTCGAGATCAAGGCCGAGCATCGCATCGGCATCAACGAAAGCAACGCGCACCTGGCCGCCGCCATTGCAGGCATGGGCCTGGTGCAGACCTTCGGCTATGCGGCCGGCGCGGCGCTGCGCAGCAAGGCACTGGTGGAAGTGCTGCAGCCGTGGCGGCCGGCGCCGTACCCGTTCCACGTGGTGTACCCCAACAACCGGCACGTGACGCCGCGCCTGCGGGTGTTCATCGACTGGCTGGCGCAGGTGTTGCCGCCGTTGCTGGCGGGTGAGGCGTAGCGGGCTGCACGGTACGTGGTCTGCTGACGCAGGCACGGGACATCTGCTGATGGCGCAGAGGCGCGCACGCGGCAACCCTGAGCCATGCGCCTTTCCCACCTCCTCGCCGATCACCTGCAAGCCGCCCTGCACCTGCTGCTGCCGCTGCGCTGCCTGGTCTGCGGCGATCCCGGCCACGACGGCCTGGATCTGTGCGCCGCCTGCCTGGACGACATGCCCTGGTCCGGCCGCGCCTGCCTGCGCTGTGCACTGCCGCTGCCGGACAGCGCGCTGCCGGTCTGCGGCACCTGCCGCGAGGAGGCGCCGCCGCAGGCTGCCACCCATGCCAGCCTGCTGTACCTGCCGCCCGTGGACCAGCTGCTGGTCCGCTACAAATTCCACCAGGATCTGGCCGCCGGCCGACTGCTGGCGCAGTTGATGCTGCGTCTGCCACCACCGTGGGCGTGCCCGCCCTTGGCACCGGTGCCGTTGCATCCGCGGCGCCTTCGCCAGCGCGGTTACGACCAGGCCGGCGAGCTGTGCCGGCTGCTGCGCCAGCCGGTGTGGCGCGGCCTGTACCGGCGCCGGCACACTGCGCCGCAGTCGGAGCGCAGCGCCGATCAGCGCCGCGACAACCTGTTCGACGCCTTCGACGTGCGCGGTGCGGTGCCACCGCGCCTGACCGTGGTGGACGATGTGATGACCACCGGCAGTACCGTGCTGGAAGTGGCGGAAACGCTGCGGCTGGTTGGCGCCGACGAAGTGCGCGTGTGGGTGTGCGCGCGGGTGCCGTGAGTGCCCGTGCCTGTGATGCACATCGGTAGAGTCGACTGTTAGTCGACTGGCACCATCCGGATCGAAAGACAGTCGACCAACGGTCGACTCTACCCAGCCTACTGCCCCGCGGGTGCCGTGATGGTGCCATCAACGGGGCGGGCGCTAGGATGGGCCAGGAACCTGATCGAAGGAGTGGTCATGCTGTCTCCCGAATCTTCCCCGTCGCCGCTGTTGTCGGCCATCGGCCGCAGCTGGTCGATCCTGCTGCTGTATGGCGTGGTCGCGCTGGGCTTTGGCATCACCGCAATCGGCTGGCCGATGGCCGCAGCCACCGCGCTGGCCTGGGCACTGGGCCTGATGGCCATCGTCGAAGGGGTCATCAGCCTGATTGCGTTGATCAGCGGCGGCAGCGGCGCGCCGCGGGGCTGGCTGCTGCTGTACGTGGTGGCCTCGCTGGGCTTCGGCACGCTGGCGGTGATCAATCCGCTGGCCACCGCCAGCGTGCTGGTGCTGCTGCTTGCCGCCTGGCTGCTGGTGGCGGGCATCTACCGCATCGTGTTCGCCGTGCGCGTGCGCAGGCATATCCGGGGCGAGTGGGTGCTGATCCTCAGCGGCGTGCTGGCCATCGTGCTCGGCCTGCTGTTTGCGGCCAACCCGCTGGCCGGGGTGGCGGTGACCACCCTCTGGATGGGGATCGGCAGCCTGCTGTACGGGCTGCTGCAGATTGTCGTGGCACTGAAACTGAGGACGCTGGCGTGAGGGCCGCGCTTCCGTTGCTGCTGGCCGCGGCGCTGGGTTTGACCGCCTGCATGCCGGGCGCACCTGCTGATGCGCCGGTGGGCAGGCAGCAGGCACCGCGCCCCGGCGTGGACGTGCGCCTGAGCGCGGTCGATGCGGAGGGCAAGGGCACGCCGGTTGAGTGGCAGGGCGAGGCACTGGCCCTGCGTGAACCGCCGATTGCCGGCAGCGCGGACATCGCCGATGTGCGCTATGTGCTGGACAATGGCAACCAACCGGGCCTGCAGATCCGCTACCGGCCGGAGGCACACCAGCGCATCCACGATGGCACCGCAGCCCTGGTGGGCCAGCGTGCGGCCATCAGCGTGGATGGCCGCGTGCTGATGGTGGCAACGGTGCAGGGCCCGTTCGGCGAATCAATGCTGCTGAGCGGGCTGTCCAGCATTGCCGAAGCGCAGGCGCTGGAAAAGCACATCACCGGCAGATGACCGGCGCGCCGCCACTCCCGCGCTACGCGCGGAGGTCGACCAAGGTCGACCGCTACCTGGCAAACCGTGCTTCGATCTCTTCCAGCGACTTGCCCTTGGTTTCCGGCAGCCACAGGGCGGCCACCAGGAAGAACACAAACGTGCAGCCGGCCCAGAACAGGAACATGCTGGCATAGCCATGGTGCCCCACCGTGGGCAGGAAGATGGCGGCAATGGTGGTGGATACGAACTGGTTGATGAGCAGGGCGATGCTCATGCCATTGGAGCGGATGCGGTTGGGCATCAGTTCCGACAGCGCCAGCCACACGCACACGCCGGGGCCGACCGCGAAGAAGGCCACGAACACCAGGATGCACGCGGCCACGGCCCAGCCGTGTGCCGGTGGCGGCACCGGGCCGATGCGTGCCTGTTCGATGCGCAGCGGTGCCTGCGCGGCGCTGGCCGGGTCGGCGAAGGGGTTCAGGTGCAGGTGGCGGAAGAACGCGCCGATGACGCTGTCCGGCTGCACGGTGCCGGCACGCGCGATGCGCAGTTCGCGGTCACCCAGGTTGTCGCTGCGCAGAGCACGCACGTTGGTGAAATCGCCATAGGCATACGACACGGTGAGCTGCATCGGCCGGCGCTCGCTGTCGGTGCCAGCGGCCAGGCGCTGCCACTGCGCGTCATCCAGCACCAGCTGCAGGCCGTCAACACTCACTGCGGCCTGCAACTGCGGCTGCACATCGGCGCGACCGCGCTCGGCTTGGAAGAACAGCGTGGCCGCGGCCAGCAGGGCCACGCAGATGCCGCCGCTGCCCAGCATCAGCAGGAAGCGGCGGCCCTTGCGGTCGACCAGCAGCAGGGCGACGACGGTCATCACCGCGTTGAGCAGCTTGATGGCCACGTCGGCGCCGTTGGCCACCGAGCCGGACAGGCCGGCCTGGTTGAGGATGTTGACCGCGTAGGCCAGTATCGAATTGATGCCGGTGGCCTGGGTGCAGGCCAGTACCACGCAGGCCAGCAGGAACGGCACCACGTAGCGGCGGCTCAGCAGCGGATCACGGCGGCCATCGCTGCTGCGCGTTTCCGGTGCCTGGATCTGCGCCAGCGTGGGTTCCACATCGGCAGCGGGCAGCACGCGCCGCAGGCTGCGGCGCGCGTCGTCCACGCGGCCACGGCGTACCAGCCAGCGCGGTGATTCGGACAGCCAGAAGATGCCGGCACAGAACAGCAGGCCCGGTGCCAGGCAACTCCAGAAGATGGTGCGCCAGGCGTGGTCCTTCACCACGAACAGTTCCTGCGCCTGCTGTGCCAGCGGCAACGAGCGCACGGCCTCAGCGGCGGCATCCACGGCATGCGCCTGGTACAGGCCGATGAGTGCAGCCAGCACCAGGCCGATGGTCAGCAGCAGCTGGAACATCGCCGCACCGCGGCCGCGCCGCTCGGGACTGAGCACTTCGGCCAGGTACAGCGGCACCACCACGCCGATCAGGCCCCCGCTGATGCCCTGCAGCAGGCGGCCCAGCAGCAGCGGCGTGTAACCCGAGGCCAGCGCCATGATCGGGATGGAGGCGGTGAACAGCAGGCCCGCCAGCAGCATCGCGCCGCGTCGGCCGATGAGGTCGGCCACCATGCCGGCGAACAACGAAGACAGCACGCTGCCCAGCAGCACCGCTGCAACCACGAAGCCGAGCTGTTGGCTGCTGAGCTGCCAGGCGTGGCTGGCGGTGGCTTCCAGGTAGGGCAGGGCACCGGCGATGATGCCGATGTCGATGCCGTACAGCAGGCCGCCGAGGCCGCCGATGAAGAGCAGGTAGCGAACGGGCCAGCGCGGGGCGGTGGGTGCGGTCATCGACAGGTTCCCAGGTAGCGCCGGGCCGTGCCCGGCGGCGTTTCAATGCGGCGTTCGCGCCGCACGGCGTGCATCAGGCGTGTGCAGCGTTCAGATCGACAACATGCCCACCCACCACCACCTGCTGCAGGCGCAGTGCGGCGTCCAGCACCACCAGGTCGGCGCGGGCGTCGGGCGCGATGCGGCCGCGATCGTCCAGGCCGAGGTACGCGGCGGGGAAGGTGGAGACGCGCTGCGAGGCATCGGCCAGGTCCAGGCCCACCTGCACCAGGTTGCGCAGCGCCTGGTCCATGGTCAGCGCACTGCCGGCCAGCGAACCGGTGGCCAGGCGCACGCAGCCGCCGCACTTGTGCACGCGCTGTTCGCCCAGCGCGTATTCGCCATCGGGCATGCCGGTGGCCGCGGTGGCATCGGTTACCGCGTACAGGCGCGGAATCGCGCGCGCGGCCAGGCGGATCACGCCGGGGTGGATGTGCTGCAGGTCGGGAATGATTTCCGCGTACTGCGCATGCGCCAGTGCGGCGGCGGCAATGCCCGGGCGGTAGTGGTCGACGCCGGTCATGCCGTTGAACAGGTGGGTGAAGCCGGACGCGCCGGCCTGCAGCGCGGCCACGCCTTCCTCGTAGGTGCCGGCGCTGTGGCCCAGCTGCACGCGGATGCCCATCGCCGACAGCGCGGGAATCAGCGCTGTGTGCTCGCCGATCTCCGGCGCCAGCGTCATCACCCGGATCGGCGCCAGCGCGTGCAGCTGCTGCACCAGCGCCAGCGTTGCCTCGATCGTGCGGTTGGGCTGCGCGCCCAGCCGCTGCGGGCTGATGAAGGGGCCTTCCAGATGCACGCCGGCGATGGTCGCGGCCTCGGCATCCGGCGCCGCCATCGCGGCGGCAACGCCCTGGAGCGCATGCTCGATCTCGTCCAGGCCGGCGGTCATGGTGGTCGCCAGCAGGGTGGTGGTACCGAAGCGCAGGTGGGTGCGGGCGATGGTGCGGGCCACCTCGCCGCCCTGCATCAGGTCCACGCCGGCCGCGCCGTGCACGTGCAGGTCGATGAAGCCGGGCAGGATCACCGGCAGCTGCAGATCGTCGGCCCCACTGTGGTCATCCACCTGCAGCTGGCGCACGTGCGAATCGAACTGGACATGGCCACGGCGCCAGCCCAGCGGGGTGAGGATGCGGCCGTGCAGGGAGCGGGTGTCGGTCATGGCGGTGTCTCGGCGATGATCACTTCGATGCCCAGCCGCTGCAGCCCCTCGCGGGTGGCATCGTCGATGCCGGCATCGGTGATGATGGCGTGGATCTGATCCAGGAGCGCGATGCGGTGCAGGCTGACGCGGCCGAACTTGGAGGCGTCGGTGAGCACCACGATGCGGCGCGCGCGCTCGACCATGCGGTGGTTGAGGCGGGCTTCGGCTTCGTCGTGGGTGGTCAGGCCGAACTGCAGGTCCAGGCCGTCCACGCCCAGGAACAGGGTGTCGAAGCTGTAGGAGTTGAGGCTGGCCTCGGCCTGGCTGCCCTGCAGCGAGAGCGACTGCTGGCGCAGCAGGCCACCGGTGAGGAGCACGGTGATGCCCGGCGCGTTGGCCAGTTCCCAGGCGATGTTCAGGCCGTTGGTCATCACCGTCACGTCGCGGTGGCCGCGCAGGTGGCGGGCCAGGGTCATCGTGGTCGAGCCGGAGTCGATGATGATGTTGTCGCCGGCCTGCACCAGCCGCGCGGCGGCGGTGCCAATGGACTCCTTCAGCGGCAGGTTCAGCGCATCCTTCTCGTGGATGTCCTGTTCCTGCGGCGGCGTGCGCACCAGGGTGGCACCGCCGTGAGTGCGGGTGGCCAGGCCCTGCGCCTCGAAGTGGGTGAGGTCGGCACGGATGGTCACCGCCGACACGCCGAAGCGCTCGACCAGATCGGCCACCTGCACCGAGCCATGCTCGATCAGCAGCTGCAGGATCTGTTGCCGGCGGGAGCGGGTGTTGCGCATGGCCATCTCTCGGTTTCGTCAGGAAAGGTAGAGATTAGCCGTTCGCAAGAACGGAGGCAGCCGAACTTGCGTTCTGCTTGCGGGTGCCCGCCTGGTTGGCGCTGCAGGCGCGGGCGTATTCGCCCAGGCACTGGCCGATGCGGTGCTGCACCAGCGCGCTGGGGGTGTTGGCCAGGCGGCCTTCGCGCACGGCGCGGTACTGCTCGGGCAGGTACTGGCTGAGCAGCACCAGCGGCGGCGCCTGCCGTTCCAGGTTGGCGAACAGGGTCTGCACCGCCTGCAGCAGCGCCGGCTCGCCCCAGTAGTAGCGGCAGCGGTCGCTGAAGGAGAAACGGCGCAACAAGCGCAGTTCGGCTTCGTCACCCTGGTAGTAGGGCTGCCAGTACTTCGGCTGCGCCTGCATCACTTCATCCAGTACCAGCGGCAGGCGCGAACACTGCGCCGCTGGCAGCAGGTCGGCCTCGATGGCGGCCAGCGCGAACAGCGCCTCGCGGTAGGCGAAGGTCGCCGCCGGGCCCACCTTGAGGATGGCGAAGTGGTCGCGCACCAGCGCATGCAGGCCGCTTTCGCGCTGGTAATCGGTGGAATGCGCTTCGAACACGATGCGCGGCTGCTGTTCGAGGAAATCGGCCAGCGCATCGGCTGCCGCGGGGTCGTACTCGTGCACGCTGCTGTGGTCGAAATCCACGCCCGGCTGCACCACCATCGCGATCACCCGCTGCCACGCATCGCGCAGCTGCGGCGTATCGAAGGCGTGCTGGTGGATGGCCAGCGTCTGCGCAGCGGCGGCCGGCGTGGTCACCTGCAGGCCGCCGGCCAGCGAGGCTTCGCCACCGGGTACCGGCACTTCGGTGCCGATGACATAGACCGGCGGCGGCAGGCCGTGTTCGGCGGCGGTGCGCTCGGCGATCTCGGCCAACTCGGCCGAACGTGCGGCGACGATCGCATCGGGCAGCGGCACCGGGTCGTCGGCGCAGGACATGCTGCAGTCCAGGTGGATCTTGTGGAAGCCGGCGGCCACGTAGGCCTCGATCAGCACGCGCGCATGGGTCATGGCTTCGGCGGCCGGGCGCTTCTGCCAGGCGTTCGGGCCAAGGTGGTCGCCACCGAGGATCAGCCGCTCGCGCGGGAAGCCTTCTTCATCGGCGAGGGTGCCGACGTAATCGCGGTACTGCGGCGGGGTCATGCCGGTGTAGCCGCCAAACTGGTCGACCTGGTTGGACGTGGCTTCGACCAGCAGCACGGTGCCGTGCGCCAGCGCCACGTGCATGGCCGCGCGCAGCACCTGTTCGTTGCTGCAGCAGACGCTGTACAGGCCGACGTTGGCACCGGCGCGGTGGGAGGCAAGCAGGGTCTGCAGCGGGGACATGGTCAGGCTCCGGTCGATCAGGAAAACGAGGGTTGGCAGGCCAGCAGCGCGGCACCGCGCGCACCACCGGCATCGCCGAAGCGCGGCGGCACGATGGGCGGCACCTGCGCGCCGGCAAACAGATGGGCGGCCACCGCCGAAGGCAACTGCTGGTACAGCGGCGCGTACTGCGAGAGGCCGCCGCCGAGCACGATCACGTGCGGGTCCAGCGCCAGCACCAGTGCGGCCAGGCTGTGGCCGAGCAGGTCGCGGTGGATGTCCAGCGCCTGGCGGGCGCGTGCATCGCCGGCCTCGGCCAGGGCGATCACCGCGCTGGCATCGCGCGCGCTGCCACCGAGGTGGCGTTCGATCATCGCCACGCCGCTGCCGGACACGTAGCGCTCCACGCAGCCCTGCAGGCCGCAGCCGCAGTCCAGCAGGGGCAGGCCGTGGCGCTGCAGCAGGTGGCCGGGCACGCTCCAGTGGCCCCATTCGCCAGCCAGGCCGTTGAAGCCGGTCAGCAGGCGGCCCTGCAGGCAGAAGCCACCACCGGCACCGGTGCCGAGGATGGCGCCGAACATGCTGGGGTAGCCATCGGCGGCTCCACCGTGCGCCTCGGACAACGCAAAGCACTGCAGGTCATTGCCGAAGTGCAGCGGACGCTGCAGGCGGGCCTGCAGGTCGTGGGCGACGCACTGGCCGGTCAGCGCCGGCACGTTCGCGCTGAGCTGGCGGCCGCTGCGGCGGTCGCGCACGCCGGGCAGGGCGATGCCGATGGCGGCGTCACTGCGGCCCAGCGTGGCATCGGCCTCGGCCACCAGTGCAACGACGGCCTGCAGGAAACCGGCGTAGTCGCCCTGTGGCGTCGCCACGCGGCGGCGCCAAGTGACCTGCATCGCCGCATCGCACGCCACCAGCTCGATCTTGGTGCCGCCGATGTCGATGCCGTAGCAGGCGTGGGCGATCAGCTCAGCCATGGTGGATGGTGACGCCCTGGACGACGCGGTTG
Source organism: Stenotrophomonas sp. ZAC14D1_NAIMI4_1 (assembly GCF_003086775.1). NCBI lineage: Bacteria > Pseudomonadati > Pseudomonadota > Gammaproteobacteria > Lysobacterales > Lysobacteraceae > Stenotrophomonas > Stenotrophomonas sp. ZAC14D1_NAIMI4_1. The sequence goes on along the minus strand of NZ_CP026001.1, from coordinate 4,424,226 downwards.
ACGGTGCCGTCCGGGAACGGATTGTCCGGGGTCAAGCCCAGCGCGGCCGAGCGCTGCAGCGCGAACAACTGGGCGAAGCCCAGCCACACCGGCGCCAGCCACGGGTCGTCCAGTGCCGGCACGGTCAGCGTGTACTCGTCGTCCGCGCCGATATCCGCATGCGGGCCGATCGCCAGCACCTGCCCGGCCACGCCGTCGCGGCGCAGTTCTTCCAGCAGGTCCTGTTCGTAGCGGCGTGCCAGCGGCTGCACGCTGCGCAGCACCACCACCAGGGTGTCGCCGTCCAGCGTGGACTTGGGGCCGTGGCGGAAACCCAGCGGGGTGTTGGCCAGCGCCAGCACGCGGCCGGCGGTCAGTTCCAGCACCTTCAGCGCGCACTCGCGGGCCAGCGCTTCCAGCGGTCCGCTGGCCAGGTAGATCACCCGGTTGAACGGGCGCTGCGCCAGTGCCGCCACCGGCGCATCCCACTGCGCCAGGCCTTCGCGGCCCAGAGCGGCAATCTGCTTCAGGCGTGCGCTGCGCGCCTCCCACGGCGAGCGGTCGAACATGGTCAGCGCGGCCAGCAGCATGCAGGTCAGGCTGCTGGTCATGGCAAAGGCGCGGTCGCAGCTGGCCGAAGGCATCAGCAGGGTGAAGGTATCGCTGCGGCCGGCACCACGGCGGGCCAGTTCGCCGTCGGCATTGCAGGTGATGTCGAGGAAACGGGCGTCGGCCACGTCGGCGCGCACGCGGTCGACCGCAGCCACGCTTTCCGGGCTGGAGCCGCTGCGGCCAAACGACACCAGCAGCGTGGGGCGGTCGCGCTGCAGGTACAGCGCCGGGTGGGTCAGCAGGCTGGTGGTATGCACCACGCGCACCTCGGCCGGCCACTGCGCGTTGATCGCATCGGCCACCATTTCGGCGATGAAGCCGGAGCTGCCTGCGCCGGTGAACAGCACGCGCTGGTTGGGATCGTTGAGGCTGTCGCCGAGGAAGGCCTGCAGGCGGTCGCGGGCACGCGACAGGTCCTGCGCAAGGGCTTCCCACAGCGCCGGCTGCTGGGCGATTTCGGTAGCGGTATCGGCTCCGCCCCGGCGCTGCCAGGCGGACACATCGGAAAGCAGGGTGACGTCCATTCGGAGGTTCCAGTTGGGCCAGCGCACCATCAGTGTTTTCTTTCGAAATGTCAAACATCGAAAGCAAAAAGAAAGAAATGGCTTGACGCAGCTTGCTCGTCAACAGGGAGATCCAGAAACGCAAGAACCGGCCGAATGCCGTATCGCACAATGCTTAACAGGGGTTTGCAAGCGCTTACACAAAGTATTGCGACGCAACAACTTTCGTTTCTACCAAATATATCTTCCTTTTTCCTTTCAGTTTATTGACATCTTTCGAATCCCTGCCCTAGAGTCGGCCGCAACTGCTTTCGAAACGCCCGGTAAACGGGTTGGGAGTTCGTGTGGAGAACCGCATTCGTCGCTCGCCGCTGCTGCTGGCCCTGCTGCCGGCATTGATGCTGGCAGCGACATCGGCCCAGGCTGAGCCGGTCGGCAACCTGCGTTCGGTCAGCGCCAGTGACAGCCGCGACGGCGTGCACGGCTGGGACCTGCAGACCGACAGCGGCGCGCGCATCCGCATCGAACTGCCGGCCGCGGACATCCTCCGCGTGCAGGCCGGCCGCAACGGCAAACTGACCGGCGCCGGCGACAAGGCCGCGCCGATCGTGCTGCCGCAGCCCAAGGCGAATGTGCGGGCGCAGCTGGAAGAAGACGCACAGGAAATCCGCGTGCGCACCGACGCCCTGGTGCTGCACGTGCAGCGGCAGCCGCTGCGCCTGCGCCTGGAGCGCCTGGACAACGGCCAGCCCACTGCGCTGTGGCAGGAACTGCAGCCGCTGGACCTGGATGCCACGCAGAGCGTGCAGGTGCTCTCCTCGCAGGCCGACGAAGGCTACTTCGGGGGTGGCCAGCAGAACGGCCGCTACCAGTTCAAGGGTCGCGAGCTGGAGGTGTCCTATTCCGGCGGCTGGGAAGAGGGCGATCGCCCGAGCCCGGCGCCGATGCTGCTCAGCAGCCGTGGCTGGGGCATGCTGCGCAACACTTGGAGCGATGGCAGCTACGACCTGCGCCAGGCCGACCAGGCCACCCTGCTGCACCGCGAAGACCGCTTCGACGCCTACTACTTCGTCGGCGCGGACCTGCCGAAGCTGATCGAACGCTACACCCAGCTGACCGGCCGCCCGAACATGGTCGCGCGCTGGGCGCTCTCCTACGGCGATGCCGACTGCTACAACGACGCCGACAACAGCCGGAAGCCCGGCACCGTGCCCGAAGGCTGGAGCGACGGCCCGACCGGCACCACGCCGGATGTGATCGACAGCGTGGCCAAGCAGTACCGCGAACATGACATGCCCGGCGGCTGGATCCTGCCCAACGACGGCTACGGCTGCGGCTACCAGAAGCTGCCGGAGACCGTGCAGGGGCTTGCCAAGTACGGCTTCCGCACCGGCCTGTGGACCGAGAACGGCGTGGACAAGATTGCCTGGGAAGTGGGCAAGGCCGGCACCCGGGTGCAGAAGCTGGACGTGGCCTGGACCGGCAAGGGCTACCAGTTCGCGATGGATGCCAACCGCCAGGCGTTCAACGGCATCCTCGACAACTCCGATTCGCGCCCGTTCCTGTGGACGGTGATGGGCTGGGCCGGCATCCAGCGCTACGCGGTGGCCTGGACCGGCGACCAGAGCAGCAGCTGGGATTACATCCGCTGGCACGTGCCGACCCTGGTGGGCTCGGGCCTGTCCGGCATGGCCTACGCCAGCGGCGACGTCGATGCGATCTTCGGCGGCAGCGCCGAGACCTTCACCCGCGACCTGCAGTGGAAAGCGTTCACCCCGGTGCTGATGGGCATGAGCGGCTGGTCGTCGAACGCGCGCAAGCACCCGTGGTGGTACGACGAGCCCTACCGCAGCATCAACCGCGATTACCTGAAGTTGAAGATGCGCCTGACCCCGTACATGTACGGGCTGGTGCACGAGGCCGCGCAGACCGGTGCACCGCCGGTGCGCGGCCTGATGTGGGACAACCCACGCGACCCGCACGCGCAGGATGAAACCTACAAGTACCAGTTCCTGCTTGGCCGCGACCTGCTGGTGGCGCCGGTGTACCGCAGCCAGGCGGCCAGCCGTGGCTGGCGCCGCGACATCCACCTGCCGGCCGGCGGCTGGATCGACTACTGGGATGGCCGCCGCGTGCAGGCCGGTGCCGAGGGACGCCAGCTTGACCGCCAGGTGGACCTGGCCACGCTGCCGGTGTTCGTGCGCGCCGGTGCGATCCTGCCGATGTATCCGTCGATGCTGTTCGACGGCGAGAAGCCCCTCGATGAAGTGACCTTCGACCTCTACCCGCAGGGCGAAGCGCAGTACACGCTGTACGAAGACGACGGCACCACGCGCCGCTACCAGAAGGGCGAATCGAGCACGCAGGTGGTGCGCGTGCAGGCCCCGGTGCAGGGCAGCGGCCCGGTGCAGGTGCAGATCGACGCGGTGCAGGGCAGCTACAACGGCCAGCTGGCACAGCGCCGCTACGGCCTGCGCGTGCTCAGCCGGCAGGCGCCGCGTGCAGTGCAGGCCGGTGGCCGCGCGCTGCCGACGCTGGCCGATGCGGCGGCGTTCAACAGCGCCAGCGAAGGCTGGTACTTCGATGCGAAGGACCGCCGCGGCACCCTGCATGTGCGTACCGCCACGCAGGACATCCGCCAGCCGCTGCAGCTGCAGCTGGATTTCGCCGTGGCCGCTGCGGCTGCCGACGATGCCTTCCCGGCCGCGCCGGTGCTGGGCCGCGAACTGCCGGCCGACAGCCTGCTGGTGGTCAATCGTCCGGCCGAAGAACCGGGCCACGCGCTGGAAAACGCCTTCGATGATGACCCCGGCACCTGGTTCCGCAGCGTGCGCAACCAGGCCGTGCGCACCGGCGCCCACGAGTGGGTGGTCGGCTTTGGCGAGCGGAAGATGATCGACGGCATCGAGATCGCCCCGCGCAACGACAAGAACTGGAAGCACGGCCAGGTCCGCGACTACGAGGTCTATCTGGGTGACAGCAATGGCGAGTGGGGCGAACCCATCGCGCGTGGCCGCCTGCAGTTGAAGGAAGGTGTGCAGCGCATCGACTTCCCGGCCCACGCCGGCCGCCTGCTGCGCTTCCGCGTGCTGAGCGTGCAGAACCCCGAAGGCGACGGCGCCAGCAGCACCGATCCGATGGTCACCGCCGCACAGGGCAGCGCCCGTGCCTTCGATGCACTGCAGCCGCGCGATGTCGGCCCGATCGCGCTGTCCACCTTCCACATCCTCGAGCACCAGGAACCGGAGCGACCGGCCCGGCAGCAGTATCTCTCCGAGCTGCCGGTGCCGGCCGCGCTGGCCAGCCAGGTGCGCGCCGACCAGTCCTTCCGTGGCGACGCCGGCCTGCGCATGAACGGCCTGCAGTTCCGCCGTGGCCTGGACGTGGGCGGCAACAGCCGCATCGACCTGCGCCTGCAGGGCGGCTGGAACCTGCTGCGCGCCGATCTCGGCATCGACGATGCCTGCCGCGCCGCCGGCGGCCTGCAGTTCCAGGTCTGGGGCGATGGCCGCCTGCTGTACGACAGCGGCCTGGTGAAGGCCCCCGGCGTGGTCAAGCCGGAACTGGACATCCGTGGTCTTTCCGCCCTGAGCCTGCGCACGCTGGGTGCGCAGGGCAGCCAACCCGCCCAGGTCTGCGCCAACTGGGCCAACGCCGTGCTGATCGGCCAGGAGGGCGACTCCGCCAGCATCGTCGCCCCATGACCCCCACGTAACACCGCTCCTCCCCCCGCCCATTCCGACTACGGCTTTCGAGCCGTGGCCCGGGAGCGTTTTGCCCGCCAATCGCTTTCGCGCCGCCCACCCGCGCCGCACCCCTGCCAGGAGAGAACCCCGATGTTGCCCGCACGCCACCCCCGTCCCCCCTGTCGCTCGATCGCTCCGCTGTCGCTGGCCATCGCCGGCGTGTTGTTGTCGATCGCCCTGCCTGCTGCCGCCCAGGACAGCAAGGACAACGCCACCGACCTGGCCCGCATCGAGGTCACCGGCTCCAACATCCGCCGCACCGACGTTGAAACCGCATCGCCGGTGCAGGTCATCAGCAAGCAGGACATCCAGAACATGGGTGCGCGCACGCTGCTGCAGGTGCTGGACAACCTGCCGGCCGCGCGGCCCGCGCAGCAGGATTCGCGCTCGCTGTTCACCGGTTCGGACGGCGCCTCGCAGGCCAACCTGCGTGGCCTCGGCGCACAGGGCACGCTGGTGCTGCTGAACGGCCGCCGCCTGTCGTACTACGGCGCACCGGCGGGCTTCCAGACCCAGTTCGTCAACATCGATGCGATCCCGGCGGCAGCCATCGAACGCATGGAAGTGCTGACCGACGGCGCCTCGGCGGTGTACGGCACCGACGCCGTGGCCGGCGTCATCAACGTGATCACCAAGCGCAACTTCCAGGGCGCGGAGATCAACTTCACCAACGACACCTCCTCGCGCATCGATTCCTACGGCGAGCGCCAGGCCAGCATCACCGCCGGCTTCGGTGACCTCACCGAGAACCGCTTCAACGTCTACGCCGCGGTGAACATGTACCGCCGCGACGCGATTCCGCTCAGCGATTTCTACGACAAGCGGCCCAGCCAGTACTACGTCAACAACCCCAATTACCTGACCAACCTGCGCCTGGGCGTGGGCAGCAAGCCGGGCCAGTTCAACCCGGGCACGTACTTCGCCTTCGACCCGGTGACCGGCCGCCGCGTGCAGGAAGCCGCACCGGGCTGCCAGAACGTGCTGCAGGGCCAGGCCGCCGGCCCCAGCTGCGTCTGGGAAACCTGGATGAACAACGAGATCGATGCCGGCGCCAAGTCCGAGCGCAACACTGCCTACCTCAACGGCACTTTCCTGGTGGGCGACAACACCGAGATCTTCGCCGAGGCCACCTACACCGACATCGACCTGCGTGCCAACGGCGGCACGCCGCGCACCTACGGCACCACCACCGGCAACCCGACCAGCTGGTTCTCGCGTGATACCGGCACCTCGGTCAACCAGTTCCTGTACCCGTACCTGGGCCCGAACAACGAGTACAACCACGCCAGCCCCGAACTGAAGGCGATGATGGGCGGCGTGGTCGGCCTGCAGTACCTGCTGCAGGATGCCGGCGCCAACTACTTCGGCCAGCGCAACACCGACCAGAGCTACCGCGTGCTGACCGGTGCGCGTGGCAACGTGGGTGACTGGAACTGGGAGACCGCCTTCGCCACCGCGGGCACGCACTCCACCACCTACCAGACCATCAACGTCAACCTGAAGGGCTTCGAGAAGGCCTTTGGCCCGTACTCGGTGGACCCGGGTACCGGCCGGGTCATCATTTCCGACCACCCGGCGTACAAGTTCGGCGAGATCAGCGAGGCCAACGCCGCGCTGATCCGCGAAGCATTCCCGACCTTCGACATCCAGTCCTGGACCCGCCTGCACACCCTGGACGGCAAGATCGAAGGCCCGCTGTTCCAGCTGCCCGCCGGCGAGATGCGCGCGGCCTTCGGCTTCAATGCCAGCCGCGAAACCTTCTACACCCCGGGCAATCCCGATGCCGCCGCCGGCCTGATCACCCAGCAGGGTGGGTCGTGGTTCGACGGTGCGCGCAACACCTATGCGCTGTTCGCCGAAACGGTGGCGCCGATCACCGACAAGCTGGAACTGGATGCGGCGCTGCGCGTGGACAAGTACCCGAACTTCAGCGCCAATGTCGCACCGAAGATCGGCTTCAAGTACCAGGCCTTCGACCAGCTGATGCTGCGCGGTACCTATTCCACCGGCTTCCGCGCGCCCAGCCTGGCCGAGTCGGGCAGTGGTGGTGTGTTCGCCCAGCTGGGCGGCTACCGCGACGAAGTGCGCTGCGCCGAGACCAACGCCATCGCCGATCTGTTGCGGCAGTCGCAGCGTGCCGGTGACGTGGACCTGGGCAAGAGCCTGGCCAACGTCGACTGCAGCCGCACCGTCGCCCGCATGACCCAGCCCAACCAGGACCTGAAGCCGGAGAAGGCCAAGATCGCCACCCTGGGCTTCGTCTACGAGCCGGCCAGCTGGCTGTCGGTGTCGGCCGATTACTGGTTCATCTACCGCAACAACGAGATCGTCGCCCCGGATTTCAGCCGCGACACCGACATCATCTCCTCCAGCCGTTCGCCGATCACCGACGCCGACCGCGCCAACCTGGCCCAGCTGGCGGCGATGTGCGCCGACCCGGCCAGCGGCGTGAGCTGCCCGGCCGTGCTGCCCGGCTACAGCGTGGGCAACGTGGCCAGCGTGGTGGGCCAGTACAAGAACCGCGGCAAGACCCTGGTCGATGGCTTCGACGTGGATGCGCGCAGCCGCTTCTCGCTGGGTGAATGGGGCGGGCTGAACGTGGGCCTGGCCGCCACCATCGCCAACCGCAACCGCTACTACATGGATGATGAAAGCGGCTGGTACTACGGCGACGTGGTGGGCTACTACAACAACCCGCGCCTGCGCGCCACGCTCAACGCCGACTGGACCTACAAGCAGGTCACCACCAGCATGTTCGTCAACTACGTGGGCGGCACCAAGTGGGCCCGCGACCGCGTGGACGAAGTGGACAACAACAAGGACACCTGCACCGCCGGCTTCCTTGCGCTGGAGGCCAGCAAGTGTGATGGCGCGCCGTCGTGGTGGACCGCCAACCTGAGCGTCACCTGGCGCCCGGATGACGCCTGGAACCTTAGCTTCACGGTCAAGAACCTGTTCGATCGCCTGCCGTTCTACGATCCGAACAGCTTCCTGGGCGATTCCAGCGACTACGCCACCATCTTCGGCCGCGGCTACAGTGTGACCGTCGGCTACCGGTTCAAGTAATTCCGTTCGTGTGACCCTGGTGCGCCGGTCGTGGCCGGCGCACCTTCAAGAGGAGAGTGTTTGCCATGAAGCGTAGGGAATTCATCGCGGCCAGCGCCGCCGTCGCCGCCAGCAGCCTGCTGCCGCAGACCCCCGCCTGGGCGGCAGGGCGCAAGGTGCGCCTGGCCCTCATCGGTACCGGCATGCGTGGGCTGGTTCTGCTGAAGGAGCTGGTGCGCCGGGACGATGTGGAGGTGGTCGCGCTGTGCGACATCGAGCCGATCATGCTGGGCCGCGCCGTGGACATGGTGGCCAAGGCCGGCAAGGCCGCGCCGAAGACCTACGGCCAGGACCGCGACACCAACGCGTGGAAGCGCCTGCTGGAACAGAAGGGCATCGATGGCGTGGTCATCGCCACGCCGTGGGAATACCACGCACCGATGGCGATTGCCGCGATGCAGGCCGGCGTGGCCGTCGGCTGCGAAGTGGTGGCCGGCATCACCCTGCAGGACCACTGGGACGTGCTGAAGACCCAGCTCAACACCGGCACGCCGTACATGCTGCTGGAAAACGTCTGCTACCGCCGCGACGTGATGGCCGCGCTGCAGATGGTGCGGCAGGGGCTGTTCGGCGAACTGGTGCACCTGCAGGCCGGCTACCAGCACGACCTGCGCGGGGTGAAGTTCAATTCCGGCGATCCCAACCAGCCCTACGACAGCGGCGTGGAGTTCGGCCCCAAGGGCTGGAGCGAAGCGCGCTGGCGCACCGAGCACTCGGTGCAGCGCAACGGCGAGCTGTACCCCAGCCACGGCATCGGCCCGTGCGCGATGTACACCGGCATCAACCGCGGCAACCGCTTCACCCACATCAACGCGTTCGCCACCAAGGCGCGTGGCCTGCACGACTACACCGTGGCCAAGAGCGGTGGCACCACCCACCCCAGCACCAAGGTCAAATTCAAGCTGGGTGACATCGTGACCACCACGCTGGCCTGCGAGAACGGCGAGACCATCCTGCTGCAGCACGACACCTCGCTGCCGCGCCCGTACTCGATGGGCTTCCGCGTGCAGGGCACCAAGGGCCTGTGGATGGACGTGAACCATTCGATCCACATCGAAGGCCGCAGCCCGCCGCACCAGTGGGAAGAGTTCAAGACCTACCAGGACCAGTACGAACACCCGCTGTGGAAGCAGAACGCCGCCACCGCGGCCAGCGCCGGCCATGGCGGCATGGACTGGTTCGTCATCCACGCCTTCGTGGAAGCGCTGAAGGCCAAGGCACCGATGCCCATCGACATCTATGACGCGGTGACCTGGAGCGCGATCACGCCGCTGTCCGAGCAGTCGATCGCCAACGGCTTCCAGACGCTGGAATTCCCGGATTTCACCGCCGGCGCATGGAAGCAGCGCAAGCCGATCTTCGCCTTCGACGGCAAGTACTGATCTGTGCCCCACGGTAGCGCCGGGCCATGCCCGGCGTTGCCGTCTCCGCTCGCACTACACTGATGCTCCCAATACCGGCGGAGCCCCAGCCCATGGCATGGCAGAAGATCAGCGACCAGCCGGACCAGCGTTTCCTCGGTCCGTTCCGCATCGAATTCTGGCGCATCCACGAGGGCCGGGTGTTCCACCAGGGCCGGCTGCTGCGCAAGGCCGATGCAGCGAGCTTCGAGTTCATTCCGGCGCACTTCTTCATCGGGCGCGATGCGCACGCGGTCTACCACGCGTGGACCCGGCAGACCTCCATCGACCGCGACAGCTTTCGCCAATGTGGCGAATACTGGCTGGACGACCATGCCGTCTACTTCGAGTACGAGACCTCGCTGAAGGCGCTGGCCGGGGCGGACTGCACAACGTTCCGCGATCTCGGTGGCGGCTACGGGGCCGATGACCAGGGCGGCTGGTACTGCGGCCGGCGGATGAAGCACTGCCTGCGTGGCGACCTGCTGCAGGGGGTGGCAGAGGACCCGCTGTACGCCGTTGATGACAGCAACGTCTACTGCGACGGGAAGCCGCTGCCCGGGGTGGATCGCGCGCGCTGGCAGCTGCTGGACGGGTGCTTCTCGGGTGATGGCAGCCGGGTCTACTACCTGGAACGGAAGCTGCCGCGGGTGGACGCGGCGACGTGGCGCTGGCTGGAAAGGGGCTGGTCGCGGGATGCGACGCAGTTGTTCAACATGTACGAGGTCGAGAAGGACCCTGAGCTGCGGGCGCTGCATGGGCTTGGGTGACTGGGGCGCGCGGAGGCTCGCGCTGACGATCGGCCATGGCGCTGTGCCGCCGGCTGAAGCGCAGGGCGGTGGGGCTGCTCTGGGAGCCGGGGTGTTGCTGGGGGCGTCCTGCTGGGAGGCGGGGCCTGCTAGGGCAGACGGGAGCAGGGGAAGATGGCGCGCCCGGAGGGATTCGAACCCCCGACCAATGGCTTCGGAAGCCACTACTCTATCCGGCTGAGCTACGAGCGCGTTGTCGCTTCCACGCGTCATCGGCAGTACCGTGACGGGCGCCGCAACCATTAAAAGCGATGCGGGATGGGCATTCTATCCGGAAATGCAGGACAAATCTGCCCCCTCTGAAAAATTCCTTTGGACCGGATGCAAGACCTGCCTACGCAATTTTCCCGGTCATGGCAGTGGCGGGGATCTAATGGGCAGATATTAATGAGGGACGGCCTTCGGCGGCCCAAGCAGCCTTGCCCGCTGATCGGTTGGCGGCAGTTGGGCGATGATGTGGCTCATGGCTGGATCAAACTCAGATGTGGAATAAGCGGTGGCACCCAGCCGGAAGACTTGGATCACATAAGGATCCACTCCTGTCTTAACGTGTCCCGATGACCAGTTTTTCTGGCCTGAATAATACGGCGCCAGATATGCAAGCGCATGCTTGATAAGCGGCTTGCCATTGGCCTGCTCCTGCCAGAGAGAATTTTCCGACTGGCCAGAGAGCCGGGCGAGATAGATGACGGAGCGGAGCCCGTAGACCGAGTACATCGCCGAATTGGCCCGGGTCATCTCACGGGGCATGCTGCCGTCTGGAGCGAACTGAGCCCTGATAAGACCTCTTGCTGCTTTGATCTGGGACTCTGCGCGAGCATCGTCACCACTGTAGAGCGAAAACGCAGCGACCTGTGCTCGGTACCAGCTGCCATGATTGTTGGACTGCGCGCTTTCCCTGCGGCCGAAGTCGCTGCCGATCAGCCAGTCTGCGAGTTCCTTGAACCAACTCTTCAATCGAGTCTCTTCAGACTGAGAAAGTGCTCCTGAATCCTGAAGCAGGGCAACGTAGTCCAGCATCTCAACCAGCACCACGCCTTCAATTATTCCGCTAAAGTGTCCGTCGTTGGCACCAGGGCGCATTGCCGCGAAGCGGAAATTCGGATTCATTCGTGTGTCGGGATTGATGAACCAGACCTTCAACAGCTGCCCGGCTTTTACTGCATACTCGCGCTTGCCTGAGAGTCGGTAGGCCAGCGCCAGTACGTTGATACTGCGCACGGTATCGTTGTAGCGCTTCCGGTCAAAGTCGCCATCTTCTGCCTCGGGGTTCCTCTCACTGTCCCTTGTTGCATACGCAGCGCTTTCGGGCTTGGAAGCATCGCGCCATGCGTATTTGGCCATTGCAAAGAAATCGTGCTTATCGCCAGAGGCAGCCACGCGGCGCTTATCCATCACCGAGGCTGGTGCGCGCTGAAGGAGGCGGTCCGCGCGCCTCAGTAGGTCCCCGTATGCTGGCTTCACGGCTTCATTCCCGGCCGCAATCTGTTCCCTCGTCCAATCCAAGTGCCCCGGGTCGAAGCTTGCGTAGGGCCATGGAGCTGCCGAAGCCGTTGTGGTCAGCGACAGCGAAAGAAGCAGCACTAAGCTGAATAGGGTGCGCATACCCGAGCCAGAAGTTGATCAGGCGTGCAGGATATCAACGCCCAGCGTGACCAAAGGGTATGCAAGGACTGGCAGTGCGGAGGAGATGGATAGATTCATGACCAGGCGGGCGTGAAAGACTAGAATGCTCGGTCTGACCCGACTAGGAATGTCGATGACTGTTGAAGTGCTTCTCTCGCTTGCGCCACCGGACGGTACCACGAAGTTCGTAGACCAGTTGACCGAGGGCAAGCACGTAGACACGCAGTACCGGTACTTCTCCTGGAGAACGGCGCTGCTTGGTCGATATCAGGTCTTCCATGTCCATTGGCCGGAGCAGTTGGTCAGGGCGCCGGGTGCACTCACCCAGATCGTAAAGCGGATCCTTTTCCGGTTGCTGCTGCTTCGTTTCAAGCTGTCGGGCATTGCCGTTGTGCGCACATTGCACAATCTGCAGCCGCATGAGGAAGGGGACAGTGTCGAGCGCAGACTGCTTGGCAAGCTCGATGCGGCTACCCAGCTCAACATTCGCTTGAACGCCGCGACACCGATGGACGAGTCCACTGGAGTAACCATCCTGCATGGGCATTACATTGGGAGATATCCCGGCGTAGAGCCCACGGATGTACGAGTTGGCAGATTGCTCTACTTCGGGCTTATTCGTCCCTACAAGGGTGTGGAGCGATTGCTGGACATCTTCCAGTCGATCCAAGATGACACGAAGACCCTGCGTGTAGTCGGCAGGCCAACGCCCGAACTGCGGAGCCTGATTGAGGCAGTTTGCGAGCAGGATGAGCGCGTTAGCGCCAGACTGCAATTCGTCCCGGATGACGTGCTAGCTTCCGAGATCTACGCATCGGAGCTCGTCGTGCTGCCGTACAAGGAAATGCACAATTCTGGTGCAATCCTGGTTGCGCTTTCCCTCGCACGGCCAGTGCTCGCACCGCGTTCACCAACCAATGAGTTGCTGGCAGAAGAGGTTGGGCCTGGTTGGGTCAACATGTTCGACGGCGATCTTTCAGAGGCAAAACTTCTGGCAGTTCTGGAAGAGGTACGGAGTCTGCAGCGCAATCCACCAAAGCTTAGTGGCCGTGACTGGGGCGTCGTAGGCAGGCAGCACCATGCTGCCTACCTGCGTGCAATTGAACTGCGGAAGGCTTCCTGATCCAGACTTGGCCAGGAAGCCCAACCTTAGCTCAGCGAACTACGAAGAAATTCGAGGCCCTTCGCTCTCTCGCTGTCCACCTTGCGGTTCACCTCATTCCATTCAATGGGGCGGTTTGCGAGGTCACCGAGTTCATCCGCTCCGGATACCAAGCGTTCAAGGAGCCCGAACATGCCAAGCAGGGAACTGAAGCGTGCCATGCCACGAGTGGCATTGCCGTATGCGATGAATGGCTTGTTGAACAGGATGGCAAACACCGTTCCGTGGAAGGAGTCGGTGATGACGAATGCAGCGTCCCGGAAACCGCGTAGCCAGTCTTCAACCGGGGGCGCAACGCGTCCATTGATGGATGCATCGTTCTTTTCAGGCCTTGCATTGACAAAGAACACTGGAAGGCCAAGTTGCAAGGCGACCTGATCCACAATCTTCTGCTTTTCGGCAGTCAAGTCCAGTATGTAAACCAAGATCCCCTCTGACCTGCGCTCCGGTTCGTTAATCAGCTGGGTGTAACGATCTGCCGTAAGCAGCATCGTAGGATCCACGACATGTTCCGCAGATACGCCGAATTTTTCACGGCATTGGTCGACACCCGTGTCTTCACGAACAGAGATGGCGTGAAAGCGCTTTGCCAGAGCGGCGCATCGCTGCGTCTCCTCGGGTGAATACTCCCATTCAGCCGTTCCGAAAGACGCTGCGTAAGATATGCGGCGCGTGCGAAGGTCTGACTCGGGGATGAATCCGCAGAAATAGTCGGTCAGGTTTGACTTGACGAATCTCTGGCGCCACACCTGATCGCTACCGACAATAACAGCGTCGAATCCAAGGCCAGGCATGTGCTGACTGAGAGCAGTGCTGCTCAAGTACTCATCTGTCTGTGGCTGGATCCGCTCAGCAATGAAGCGCCGCGAATGCTGCGCCACGATAGCGCGCTCCTTCTGGTCGAGCAGGCCATCGCGAATCTTGACTCTCCGCCCGAGCACATAACGCTTCAACAGCCGTTTGGTAAGCATGGGCGGGACCTTCCAGAAGGGGACCTTATGGCGTTCACGGTTGAGGAACCATGCGTCGTGGCCGAGGTCTTTCAGCGCCGTAAGCAGCGCGTAGGCTTGTAGATTCCCACCATAGTTGGCGTAGAGCGAAAGGGTAAGGACGGCAACTTTCATACGATCTTCATGACCTCAGACAGTTGGCGGCGGGCAGAGCGCGCCACATGGTAGTCACTTTTGAGCGCACCGATTGCGATGAGCATGATGATTGTCTCCGACGCAGGAAGGAACGAGAGGGCTTTTCGGATCTGCCGATCCTTTGCCACCGACGATGACCAGTTCAATGGGCATGCACCGTAGCCCTGGGCATGTAGACCCAGTAGGAAATTCTGCGCAAACATTCCACCATCAATCCAATGCTGGTAACGCTCCGTCGGCTCAAGCATCTCCGCTTGGTCGACAGTTACTACAGCGATGACGGATGCGGTGTGACCAAATCCCCGATTGCCATTCTGGTGCGCCAAAGCGGTTTTCCTTGCTGCCTCGTCTCTCAGCAAGTGGATTCGGCCGGACTGTCGATTGCAGACACAGGGTGCGTGCTGTGCCGCAAGAACTGCCTGTTCAAGCACTGCATCAGGAACGTACGCGTCCGAGAAGTCACGTACGGACGTCCTCCCTACAATCATATCCAGACCAGGATTGCCTGTAGGAAGTGACGGATGAGTCGCAGCCGGCCTGACCGGCGTTCCTGTGACGGCTATGCCGGAATCGACTGCAAGCTTGATAGTTGCATCGAGCCACGGGAAAGGCGCAATTCCATGACTGAGATTGAAGTCCCGATAGCCGACCAAAGCGTCGACTGCGAGCGTAATCTCGGGCCTGCATGTCTTCTTCCGCAGTCCTTCCTGTATGAGCATGCACAATTCATGTATTCCACTTTCCCCAAATCCGGCGCGCGGCTGGGGAAGTGCGAGCCCCTTCTCGATGCGGTGGTACTGCTTCGTGATGAGGGCGGCCATTGATGGAGGGTGCTTCGACTTGCGCAGCAGGCCGGAATGGCGAACAAAACGTTGCGCATCGTAGGTTATGACTTTGGCCAGATCCGCCCACATGCGGAGGCGCTTGCGGAGTGGGCGCACGATGGACTCCCTGGACGATGGACTATTTGCCATTTTTATTCTTCCGACTCTTGATTTTATTTACGATGTAAATCCGCTCATCTTTGCCAAGCCCGACGAACACAGAGGCAGCTGCCATAGGCAGGGCCAGCAGCATTCCATGCAATGCGACATCGAAGAAGGTGAGGGGAGGGCCAAGCCAGGCATCTGCTGCCAGGAGCAGTCCACCGGCAATGCCAAGCAGCAGCAACAACGGGAGAGCTACCGTCTTGATGTAGGCGACGGCATCAAAATCCATCATTCGCTTCAGGAACCATATGCGCAAGCAGAACGTAACGACCTGGAGCACCAGCGCTATGCAGAGAAAGCTCTCAGGTCTGGAATGCAGTGCGAAGGCCAGCCAGGTCAAGGGAAGGTTGAGCAGGATGACGCCGCCCACAACGAGTTGGTAGTTTCGTATGCGCCCTGTTGCCGACGCCGCAGTCATAAGGGGTTGTGAGACCGTCTCGAGCAGGATATTGACCAGCATCCACTTAATGAATGTTGCCGAGTGCGGTGGCGGAGTCTTCAACCAGATGAAAAGCAGGTAGTCGATACAGTGGATCGCGGGTAGGAACAAGATCCCCAGAAGAATGAAGTTCAGCTTGGAGCCCATGGTCACAAGGGATTGCAGGCGCTTACGTTCGCCCTGCGCATAGCTCTGATAGATCTCAGGACTGAGCGCCAAGTGGAAGCTGCTCGCAAACTGCGTCGCTGCACTCTGTGCCTGGGTCATTACACCATGCGCGGCGTTCAAAGCCGGGCCAAAGAACACGTTAAGCAGAGTGTTGGAGCCCTGGGTCCGGAAAACGTTCGATAAGCTGCCGATGAAACTCCAGCTGATGAAGGATGCCAATGCGGCATAGATCTTCCACTCTCGATGCGGCGCAAACCGTGATTCGGAGAAGTGCATCTGGCAGAAAAGCAAATAGCAGCCGAGCATCAACCAGGATACGCAGCATACCAGCGCAGCATACAGAACAAGCCGGTCGAGGCCTGTGTGCGAAATCATGAAGGCGATCGCGAGCTTCATCAACGCCTCTATGACGCTAGTGGCTGAAAAGAACCACATTTTCTGTCTTGAAATGATTAGAGCATTGAACGGCGTGCGGAGGATCAATGCAACGGATGCCGCTACAGATAGGTGGAGCACCATAACGGCAGCGGCCAGTCGGCCCTGTGGAATGTCCAATGCGCTTCGCAGAAGCCACATGCCGAGCGTTTCACCGAGAACAACGACGCCAGCAGCGATAGCCACGTGTGCAACGAAGGTTGCATTGAACGTCTTTCCAAGGGCCACTTGGTCGCCCTTGCCGATATCGATGCCCATAAAGCGCTGCGCAGCTGCGGACATGGTGTTATTGAGGAATGAGAAGATGGCGACAATCCCACCAGCCACGCTATAGATGCCGAAATCATCGACCCCCAGTGCCTGCAAGACCACGCGCACGGTATACAGACTTGTGGCAAGGACCAGCAGCATCCTCAAGTAGAGGTAGGCTGAGTTCTTGGCGATCTTTAGAGAACGGGACATCGGGACCTGGAGGCGGCGGGCCGGAGGGATGAAACGGAGAAGCTGGTCATGGCGTCAGGACGAGCGCCATGCTCGGCTTGGTGCAGCAAAAGCAGATGCAAGCGCGAGCAGCGTCCAGAGACCAACTGGGAGCCCATGATTGGTGAAGACCGGTGCGGTGAACGCAGATATCAGCATCAGAACAAAGAGCAGAATGGTAGGCCGGGCAATCCACTGATTCCCTGCCTTGGATGCTCTTCGAAGCGTCGTCCACATAAGAAAGAATACCGCGAGAAACCCGATGAAACCGATGACGCCGAAGGTCATCAGTAGGTTGAACCACTGTGATTCCGGCGAGCTCCAGGCCATCTGGTAGGGGTAGGTTCGCTTGGTATCCGGGCTCGAGATTGCCGCTTCGTAGACGCTGGTGCCCCAGCCAGTCAGCGGTCGATCCTTGATCATTGGGATGGTCTCAGTTACCCAGATGTTGTAGCGATAAGCCAGAGTCGAAGGAACCCAGGTACTGGCGCCGTCGCTACTTGCCTCACGGCTAGTGGCGAACTGCTGTTCAAAGCGTTCGGCGAACAGGGAGCCAAGCGACGCGGCTGCTACGACAGCGACAAGCAAAACCATGGGAGCAGCCCGGCCTACCGCGCGTGCAGTCTTCAACCCCCCGACAAAGATGAAGAAAGCCGTGACGATGGGAGCCAAAGTCAAGGTGGTCAGCACGCCGATGCCTGAAATGGCGAGCAAGCCCCAAGCTATCCATTCCTTCCCGAGCTTGTAGATGCGTGACAACGTGAGCAGTGCCATTGATGCCGCCACGACCGTGCAAAGGTACGATCCGAACGATGTCCAGTGCTGGACCAATGCCGTAGCGCGGATCAGCCTTCCGTCCTCCAGCCGTGCAATAAAGCCGCCGCTGTCAGGGGACAGCCGAACGATCAGCTGCTGGACTGCATCAACGCCCAGAATCTGGGCAAAACCCAATGCGACGGATGGAACCGCTGGCAGTGCGAACCAGAACAGCAGGCGCCTTGCATCTTCCAATGAGCTGACGGAAAGTCGTGCAGCCCAGTAGATCATCAACCAGATCATGGGGCGTGCTACAAACATGTAGTCCGGTGCGTAGTTCAGGTAAACGGCATTGGAAGCTTCGATGATCGCCGTAATGATCGTCAGGAGCAGAACGACTATGTCCAGCTTGGGGACAGAAGCATTCGAAGTTCGCAGTGAGCCAGCTCGGCTCAATAGGGCCAAACCAAACGCGGCAAGGATGAATGCGTGCCAAGGACGGAGAGGCAGACCCGCAATCGGGGAGACCAATCCAGGTGTTGCCGCTGCGAGCCCGAGTAGTAGACCTACTACTCGGGCAGGTCGCTTGGATGGATGCGTCAGGCAGGGCGCAGCATCAGTATGGGTTGAATCGGGCACGTTCTGGGGCTCGGAAATGGACGGCCCGGCTGGTTGCCGGACCATGGCCCCCGGACTGGGGGCGCGTTGAAAGTGGCGTGAAGGGACTGGGCCGCAGATAGCTTGCCGACATTGGGCCCACCAACGCAATCATCGCCCGTGACCTATCTGTCGTCGGGAGTTGCTTCCACCCATGACTTGACCAGCGGCGCCAGGAACTCCCCATACTCATAGGTGAGGTGCCGCTCATCCCGGCGCACGATGTAGTCTCCAATCACAGCAGGGCAGTATCCATTGCGGTTGCAGTACCAGAGTCCTGTGTCGATATAGGTCCTGCCTGCAGAAGCTGCCGCATCACGACTTGCGGCATTGATGTGCAGCCATCTACCGGAAACGGACCCTGAGCAGTCAGAAGGCCGGTTGAAAGGCCTAGAGCAGAACACGAGGTCCTGCCCCGCTGGCGGTGGCGCAACTATCAGAATCCGGGGGACTGCAGACAGCTGACTCAGCGAATCCTCCACGCCGTGTCTCCACATGTCTTCCAGTTGCGCCTCTGACGAGCTCGATGTGCGACTCGGAATCGCAGAGGTCGTCCACACGATATCCGGCTTGTCCTCCCTGATCTTGGCGAGCGCCCATTTCCTGAATGCAGTGCATTCGTGGTAAGGCGAGCCGTCGGGCGCGGGCTGATCTATGTTGGCAAACGCACAGCCAAGCTTTGCGTACACGATCATCTTCCATTCGGGATTCTGGCGCACGAACGCGTTTACGGAGAACGCGGCATTCATGGCAATTGAATCTCCCAGTACCACGATCGTATGGGGCGCCTGAGGGTTTCCACGCACACAACTGCGCGGTTCGTCACGCTGCCCCGTCCAGCACTCCTTGGTCAGCTCTGTGCCATATGCGCTGATGTCCGAAATCGCCGGTTTCAGACCGCTCCAGTCGCTCTTTACGTCCGAAGTGGCAATGAGGCCTTGAATCTCTTCGACGTACTTCAACGCGGATATCGGCTGCGGTTGCAACTGAAGGGTGCCGGCCGGCGTGCTTGCCACTCGCGATGAGGACATCCTGCGCACAGCAGCGTCGCCGGCAGCTATGGTGGCTCCAACCAGGACAATCGCTGAAATCATGACACCCGCATTGCGCAAGAACGTGTCGCGGCCTTGAGGCTGCCGGTGGAAAGCGCCCTCCGCCGGCTGCGTCCGCACAGCGGGGAGGAGCCATTTTGAGCGCAGGACACCTTGCTCTACGAACCGGTAAGAGATGATGGAAAGCACGCCGGTAAGCGCAAGCGCGGCAGGCACCACAACTATGTCGCGCGGTATCAGGGCACTCAGGAAAACAATTACCGGCCAGTGCCACAGATACAGTGAGTACGAAATGTCACCAAGGTAGGTCATCGGCCGCGTGCGAAGAGGCCAAAATGCGATCTGACGGGTGGTTCCTGTTCCTGCTGCTATGAATAGTCCAGCCCCCAATGCAGGCAGCAATCCCATAGGACCTGGGAAACCGGTTGAGGGGTCCACCAACCATACGGAGGCGATGATCATCGCCAAGCCAAATCCACTGAGCCACGGACGCAGAGAGTGGCCCAGGCTCGCAAGTCGCGGGGTGGTCAAAGCGACTATCGCACCGATGGCAAACTGGAACCCCCTCGATAAGGTGGAGAAATAGGCGCTGGCAGGGGACGATCTCGTTTCCAGGCAAGCCCAGATTAACGACGCACAGCCCACAAAAAGTGCGATCCAGAACAGTCTTCGCTGCAGCACTTTGCCGCGTGTACCACCCAAGGCAGCGGCCGCTATGAGCACCGGCCAAACGAGATAGAACTGCTCTTCAACTGATAACGACCAGTAGTGCTGGAACACTGAAACGTGATCCGCCGCGAAGTAATCAACGCCGCGAAGTGCAAATGCAATGTTCGAAACAAAAAGAGCAGCCCAGAGCCCATCCAGCGCAGACGATGCGGTCTGCCACGGCCAGAAGACCAGCCAGGACGCAACGAGCGTTGTTGCAATCACCAGCAATGCCATCGGCAGGATTCTGCGCAATCGTCGGCGATAGAAGTCGCGAAACGAGACGCTCCCGGTGGAAGCCACTTCCTTGGCTAGATGCTGCGTAATCAGGAATCCGGATATGACGAAAAAGACATCAACTCCAATAAACCCACCCAAAGGATGGCCTGGCAGCTTCTGGATAAGGACCAGATGATCGAGGATCACCAACAGGACAGCGATTGCCCGCAATGCCTGAATGTCGATGCGCAGAATGGATTTGGGCGGCGCCGGTCGGCTGCCTGCCACTGTGCTCGATAGCGTCATGCTCGGGGCTCTATGTACTTGGTTCGTCAGCGTGAGGAAGAAAGCGTCAAGTCGGCGACCTTCCTGTACAGGCGGGTCGGTAGGAAGATCTGCAGCGCAATCCGAACAGCCAGCTTCGCGTTGTAGCATCCTCCGACAACCGCGCGCAGATACAGGGACGCTGCCCGAATACGGTGGCCACGCTTGAACATTGCCTTTGCAACGTACCACCCCTGGTCGCCCTTCTTGGCCCTGGCGGTCATCTGCTCGCTGCGCCTCGCAAGCCAGTCCAGGCGGGGGAAGGGGTCGAGCGCGTTTGAAACCCGCCCTGGAGCTGAATGATCGGTCCAGATTGCTTGCGGCTCGACCAGCATCTCGAACCTCGCTCCGGCGGCGGCGAGCCGGATTGCGAAGTCAGTGTCCTGCCCAAACCGAAGTGAAGTGTCGTACCGCGTGCGCTGGGCGAGAGCCTTGGAAAGGACCACGGTTGATGTCTGCACGAAACCTTGATCGCAAAGCAGGTACTCCGACATGGGTTCGTCTGGACGGATGGCTCTGGGGGGCTTCAGGAACGTCTTGTTCTGCCCTCTATCGACCAAGATCCGTCCATACACCGCTGCTGGCTCGGGCATTTCGCTAAGGCGATGAAGGGACTGGGACAGGTGGCCTGGAAGGAACATGTCGTCGGAGTCGAGGAACGCTACGTATTCACCGCGCGCGGCATCAATTCCCGCATTCCGCGCCGAACAAGCACCGGCATTCTGTTGCTGGATAATGCGGAGGCGGGGGTCAGTAATTTCGCGACGGATCAACGCAATCGAATCATCGGTAGACCCGTCGTCAACAACGATGAGTTCGAGTTCCACACCATCCTGGGACAGAACAGAGTTGATGGCTCTGATGATCGAATCCCCACGATTGAAAAGGGGGATGATCACCGAGACAAGGGCGCGGTGAATCTGGCCATTGCTCATCATGGAGTCGCACCGCTCTTGAGGCGCAGTACTCTGCTCCACTCGGTATATCGGATCAGCCGGTAGAACGCATAAGGATTGGTCGCGAGGTATCGGAGGCCCAACCTGCTCGGCTCATTCAGGGCCCTGTACAGCCACTCAAGTCCGAGCGCTTGCATCCACTGCGGTGCTCTAGGCGCGTCCCCGGCGAGAAACGCGTAAAGGCCTCCGCATGTCTTGATCCAGCCCACGCCTTTCAGCTTATGGCGATTGCGGATGGACCAGTACTCCTGCTTCGGCTTGCCTAGGGCAACCCACAGGACGTCCGCTCCGCTTGCGCGGATTTCTGCACAGACGGCCTCATCTTCCACCTCGTCGAAGTATCCATTCCTTCTGCCTGCGATCTTCAGCTGCGGATACAGGCGTTGGATCTGAACGACAGCTTGCTCATTCTGACTTTCACTCGCACCCAAGATGAAGAATGAGAGGCCATTCTCGGATGCTGTCTTTGCTGCGTCGTGGAAGAAATCGGTAGTGGCGATTCGCTCGGGCAGTGGATGCCGTGTCAAGCGACTGGCAAACACCACAGGCATGCCGTCAGCATGAATGATGTCTGCTCTCTCCATGGCGCGCATGAAGGTTGGGTCGGAGCCGGCAAGTGCGACACCTTGGCCATTTGAAGACAGCACGACCTTCGGCAACCAATCATGCCGGTTCAGGCGGGCTTTCATGCAGTCCTCCAGCATCTTCCGGGCAAGTCCGGACCTGGAGATCGATGCGGTGGCCAGACCACCCACGCGCACGTTTCGAATTTCACTACTCATCGGAATCAGGGAGTACTCAATTGGCGATCAAAGTAGCGCTGCAGCTCTCTGTACGGCGCGTGCATGCTTTCAATATCGAACGGGACGGGGGCGCCGAACTCTTGCGTGGGCTCGTCCACGCACAGAACCCGCTCGCTGATGCCCAGATCCTGGAATATGCCATCGATCTTCGGCTGGGCGCCTCGCGAGACCAGAGCATACGGGGACGCTCCAGCATGGGCCGCGAGAAGCAGAGCGTGCAGGCGGTTGGAATAGATGGCAATGCAACTCGAGTAAAGCAGGGTCAGGTCATCAATGCTGCTGTCGCAGATGACGAGGCGCATGCTCGCCTGATGGCCATCGAGTGCCTTGATCAACCTCCGCGTTCCTGGTTCATCGCGAGCCACCTGTACGACGAATAGATACTCGTTGGAGGAGCCGAGTGCCTCCATTATTCGTCTTACAGTCTGCTGCACTTCCTTTTCGTCAGCCTTGCCATCGAATCGAAAGCTGAAGGCAACAGCACGGCGCAGGGCAACGGAGGGCGCAGGGTTCTGATATAGGTTGAATGACAGGTCCGGTACGACTTCGTCGACGGGCACGCCAATCGAATGCAGATAGCTCTCGCTGATGCGATCGCGCACCGCGAACGAGTAAAGAAGGCGTCTCCGCCATCCGGCTACGATTCTCTCAGGCCAATCCATGGCATCAAATGACATGCCGACATGACAGATACGGACGCCTGCGAGATAAAGTGCGGAGAGGATTACGTTATATAGAGATGCGGCCAGAAGGCTCTTTCGTGACTTCTTTCTTCCGCCTAGACCGCCCGGGTTCAAAAAAAATACGCACCTATCACCCTGCAGTCGGTGTCGGACCATCAGTTGTAACAGCTGCGCGAAGCCGCGCTTGCGAAGGCTGACGACGTTCTGCTGGCCATCAACCCGCATCGAGGATTCAAAGCTCTGCGGAGCTCTGGAAAAATCGACATAGGTAAGGGTCCTTCTGGCGGCGAGCCGGCAGAGTTCGCGGTTGATAAGCGCGTCGCCCAGATTGTCAAACTGGGTCTTGATGCTCATGAATGAGACTGTTTTGGTGGAATGCATGTTCATCCGGTGCTTGATCAATCAGCACCGAAGAGGTCGCGCGTATAGACCTTATCCTCGACATCTGCAATTTCCGCAGAAATGCGATTGGCGAGAATAACATCTGCTTGTTCTTTGAACGCCGCGAGGTCGTTGACGACGCGTGATCTGTAGAAGTCGCTGGTAGTGAGTACCGGCTCGTAAACGATGACTTCGATACCCTTGGCCTTGATCCGCTTCATTACGCCTTGGATCGCGGATGCGCGGAAGTTGTCGGAGCCGGATTTCATTACAAGGCGATAGATGCCAACGACTTTTGGGCAGCGACGAATGACTTCATCGGCAATGAAGTCCTTTCGCGTTCGATTTGCTTCGACAACGGCATGGATCAGGTTTTGGGGGACGTTGCTGTAATTGGCAAGGAGCTGCTTTGTATCCTTGGGCAGGCAGTAGCCCCCGTAGCCAAACGAAGGATTGTTGTAGTGTGCGCCGATACGGGGATCCAGGCTGACGCCCTCGATGATCTGGCGGGTATCCAGCCCATGAGCAGCTGCATACGTATCAAGTTCGTTGAAATACGCCACGCGCATCGCCAAGTACGTATTGGCAAACAGCTTGATGGCCTCAGCCTCGGTCGCATCGGTGAAGAGCGTTGGTACATCCTTGCGGATTGCACCTTGTTTCAGCAGATTGGCAAAAGCAGTCGCGCGATCGGACATCTCACCGACGATGATGCGGCTCGGATGCAGGTTGTCGTAGAGAGCTTTGCCCTCCCTGAGGAACTCTGGCGAAAAAATGATGTTGTCGGTGCCGAAGCGCCTGCGCAGCTCCTCCGTGCACCCTACTGGCACGGTCGACTTGATCACCATCACTGCCTGGCGATTTACTTCCAGTACGTCCTGAATGACGGACTCTACCGACTTCGTATTGAAGTAGTTTGTCTGGGGATCGTAATCGGTTGGTGTTGCGATAATAACGAAGGCAGCGCCTTCGTATGCTTCTCGACAATCTAGCGTTGCAGTAAGGTCGAGAGGCTTGTTGGCAAGGAAGTCTGCAATCTCGACATCCTCGATCGGAGCCTTTCGAGAATTGATGAGATCCACCCGATCAGGGTTGATATCCAGCGCAACGACTTGGTGATGCTGCGCAAGCAATACTGCGTTGGACAGGCCGACGTATCCAGTGCCGGCCACGGCAATCTTCATTTCAAGTTCCTTTTGCATGCAGCACTTCAGGCTGGCGGGGCGGGGCAACAGGAAGTGCCGTCGCGCTCCCCCAAGCACAGGCCGCAATCCATGACGTGTGGGGTCGCGATCGCGGCCCAATTCCCAAGCCCATCATGTGAAGACGGCCCTGCGGAACTTCAGGGATCGTACTACAAGCGTCAAATTCATGGCAGTATTCGGCGGCCCTGTTCACGGTCCGTCCGGGTGGTGACGTCATATCTGGGCGACCTCTCGACCCATTCTGAACAGCGGTGCGCGCGACATGGCTGCCTGTGGTCGCGCGAGCGACTTCAACCGTCAGGCCAAGCTGGCTGAGGCAATGAGCTCACCCAGATGCGCCCGGGCACGGCGATTGTCCATCTCAGATCGCCCGTCTCAGAGTCGGGCGCGACCCCGCGCGCCTCTTCCAACATAGGGTAAACTACTGAGCTGGGTGCAACTTTCCTGGCGCAGACGCGACGTGGCAGATGGTCCGAGCCCTGCTCAGCCTTTCGCAAAGGGCTGACCGGGTCGCTTCCGTCAGGCACTATTTGTGAAACGGCTTGCCGGCGGGGGCTGGCTCCGTTTCTGATTCTGAAATCATGTGGAAGCGATGACAAAACAAACGGAATCACGAGTGACCAAGGATGATGAGCTCGACCTGCGCGAGCTGGCTGGCATCTTCATCGACCGCAAGTGGTGGATCATCTGCACGACGGCTGTGTTCGCCGTTGTTGGCGTGCTGTATGCGATTCTTTCGACGCCGGTCTACCAGGCGCAGGCCATGGTGCAGGTAGAGTCAAAGGTACCTTCGATCCCTGGCCTGTCCGACCTGAATTCGTTGACCGGTGGCGGTAGCACCGCGGCAACGACTGAGGTGGCCCTGCTCACCTCGCGGACCGTCGTTGGCAGTGCCGTCGACGATTTGCAGTTGGACATCCAAGTCGCGCCGTCTCGCTTCCCCCTGATCGGTGAATTCCTGGCCCGGCGCTTCCAGCCAGAGTCCGTGGGTCAGGTAGCGGCGCCTCGGTTTGGCATGAGTCGTTATGGCTGGGGTGGTGAGGATCTTGCTGTCCACCGGCTTGACGTACCTCCCTTCCTCGTTTCAGTGCCATTGACCTTGGAAGCTGGCGAGAAGGCCGGCACGTTCAGCGTTTCCGATTCAGATGGCAACCTTCTTCTGAAGGGGCAGGTGGGGCAACCGGCGGTTGGGCGTGGCGTGACACTTGAAGTGGCAGCGCTTCACGCTAACCCAGGTACTCGTTTCCTGGTTACAAAACTGCGTCGACTTGATGTGATATCTGCGCTGCAGGATGGCGTTCGTGCCTCAGAGCTCGGGAAGGAGTCCGGGATTCTGCAGGTTCGATTCGAGGACTCGAATCCGGATCGTGCGCAGGCTGTGGTGCAGCGGGTCATCGAATCGTATGTGCGGCAGAACGTCGACCGGAGTTCCGCTGAGGCAGCGTCGCAGCTTCAGTTCGTCAAAGAACAGTTGCCGACCATCCGCCGTCAAGTGGAGCAGGCGCAGGCGGAGATGAGCGCATACCAGTCGCGTTCAAACTCCGTCGACATCACCATGCAGACAAAGGGACTGCTGGAACAGGAAGTTGCCGTAGAGGCCAGCATCCAGCAGCTGCGGCTGAGACAGGCGGAGATGGATCGCAGTTTCACCCGCGAGCATCCTGCCTACCGGGCATTGCTGAAGCAAATTAGCGACTTGGAAGGGCGAAAAGCCGGTTTTCAGCGGCAGGTTGGACAGTTGCCTGATACCCAGCAGGAGTTGCTTCGTCTGACCCGCGATCTGCAGGTCAGCAATGAGCTTTACACCGCACTATTGAATCAGGCGCAGCAGTTGGATGTTGCCCGCGCCGGCGCCGTCGGCAACGTTCGAATCGTGGATCCAGCGGTGGTTGACATCGTCAACCCGGTCAAGCCGCAGAAGAAGATCATTGTCATCATTGCAACGCTTCTTGGCATGCTCCTGTCTGCGGGTGCCGTCTTCCTCCAGCGCATGCTCAACCCGGGCATCGAAGACCCGGCGGACATCGAAGCCCTGGGCCTGCCGGTCTACGCCGCGATCCCGCTCAGCGTGTCCAACACCCTGCCCAAGCTGCGCAAGGGCAAGCACGGTACGCGCGTGGTGGCCGACGGTCGCCAGCACCTGCTGGCGGTGACCGCCCCGGCGGACCCGACCGTGGAAGCGCTGCGCAGCCTGCGTACCAGCCTGCACTTCGCCATGCTGGAAGCGAAGAACAACATCCTGACCATCTCGGGCCCGCGCCCGGGCGTGGGCAAGACCTTCGTGTCCACCAACTTGGCCGCGGTCATCGCGCAGGCGGGCCAGCGCGTGCTGGTTATCGACGCCGACATGCGCAAGGGCACCCTGCACAAGATCCTGGGTGTGTCGCACCAGAAGGGCCTGTCGGACGTGCTGGGTGGCAAGCTCAGCGTCGACGACGTGATCCATCCGGTAGCCGGCCTGGACAACATGCACTACATGGTGCGTGGTGACATTCCGCCGAACCCGGCCGAGCTGCTGATGCACCCGCGCTTCGCGCAGCTGCTGCAGGACATGTCCGGCAAGTACGACTTGGTGATCGTCGATACGCCGCCGATCCTGGCCGTGACCGATCCGGCGCTGGTCGCCACCCACGCTGGCTCGAGCCTGCTGGTCACCCGTTTCGGCGTGAACCAGGCCAAGGAAATCGAGCTGACGCTGCAGCGCTTCGAGCAGAACGGCGTGCAGATCAAGGGTGCGATCTTCAACGCGGTCGAGAAGCGTGCCACGGGCTATTACAGCTACGGCTACTACGAGTACAAGTCCGACGAAAAGGCCTGATCCTTTCGCAGGGCAGGACACCGGGGCCCGGTGCGCGCAGGCGCATCGGGCTCTGTCTTTTCCAGGCCCCCGCCGCCGTCCCTTCAGCGCAGGAGTATCCTATCGCCATGGCTGACACCCCTCTTTCCGCGCCGCATCCGGCGCCGACGCCGCGCTGGCGTCACTACTGGTCCCTGATGCGCGCCGATCGCCCGATCGGCACCCTGCTGCTGCTGTGGCCCACCTGGTGGGCGCTGTGGCTGGCCGCTGGCGGCCTGCCGCCGCTGTGGACCCTGTTCGTGTTCACCGCAGGCGTCTGGCTCACCCGTTCTGCCGGCTGCGTCATCAACGATTACGCCGACCGCTGGCTGGACCCGCACGTGGAGCGCACCAAGGCGCGCCCGCTGGCCACCGGGGCGATCAGCGGCCGTGCGGCGCTGGCGCTGTTCGCCGTGCTGATGCTGGTGGCCTTCGGCCTGGTGCTCACCCTGAACGGGCTGACGATCGGCCTGAGCTTCATCGGCGTGTTCCTGGCCGCCAGCTACCCCTACCTGAAGCGCTACACGCACCTGCCGCAGGTCTACCTGGGCATGTCCTTCGGCTGGGGCATCCCGATGGCCTTCGCCGCCGTGCAGGGTGAAGTGCCGATGCTGGGCTGGCTGCTGTACGCCGGCAACATCCTGTGGTCCACCGCGTATGACACCTGGTACGCCATGGTCGACCGCGAAGACGACCTGAAGATGGGCTCGCACTCCACCGCCATCCTGTTTGGTGAGCTGGACCTGGTCATCCAGGGCGTGCTGTACGCCCTGTTCCTGGCCACGATGGCCTTGGTGGGCGTGCGTGGCGGGCTGGGTGGCTACTACCTCGCTGGCGTGGCGGTGGCCACGGTGCTGGTGGTGTACGAATTCTGGATCTGCCGCAACCGCGAGCGCGGGCCGTGCTTCAAGGCGTTCCTGCACAACAACTGGGTAGGCGCGGCGCTGTTCGCCGGCATCGCCGTGGACCTGGCGCTGCGCTGACCCCCGGGTCTGGTAGAGCCGGCCGCTGGCCGGCTGCGCACGTGCGCGATCGCGGGGTTGCCGGCGAGCGGCCGGCACTACCTCCTTCCGCGACGTGCGACCCATAGATGGTAGAGCCGGCCGCTGGCCGGCTGCGCGCGTGCGCGATCGCGGGGTTGCCGGCCAGCGGCCGGCACTACCCCCTTCCGCGACGTGCGACCCATGGATGGTAGAGCCGGCCGCTGGCCGGCTGCGCGCGTGCGCGATCGCGGGGTTGCCGGCCAGCGGCCGGCACTACCTCCTTCCGCGTCGTGCGACCCATGGATGGTAGAGCCGGCCGCTGGCCGGCTGCGCGCGTGCGCGATCGCGGGGTTGCCGGCCAGCGGCCGGCACTACCTCCTTCCGCGACGTGTGACCCATGGATGGTAGAGCCGGCCGCTGGCCGGCTGCGCGCGTGCGCGATCGCGCGATTGCCGGCCAGCGGCCGGCACTACCTCCTTCCGCGACGTGCGACCCATGGATGGTAGAGCCGGCCGCTGGCCGGCTGCGCGCGTGCGCGATCGCGCGATTGCCGGCCAGCGGCCGGCACTACCCCCTCTGCCACCTACGACCAATAGGTGGCTGACAGCCCGCACCTCACCGCCCAGAATCGGCCCATCGAACCTGGGAGGGTAGGCGATGGCCTCGACGGCAGCAGTACAGGATGGCTGGATGGCGCGCGCGGCGCTGCGTTCGGCCGCCTGGGCGGAAAAGTGGTTCCCCGATGCGTACGTGTTCGCGGTGCTGGGCGTGGTCATCGTCGCGGTGGCGGCGATGGGCTTCGGCTCGACCCCGCAGGCCACGGCCAGCGCCTTCGGCGACGGCTTCTGGAGCCTGATCCCCTTCACCATGCAGATGGCCTTCGTGGTCATCGGCGGCTATGCGCTGGCCACGGCGCCGGTGGTGGCGCGCTTCATCGATTTCCTCGCGCGGGTGCCGCGCACCGGTCGCGGTGCCGTGGTCTACGTGGGCTTGGTCAGCATGTTGGCCTCCCTGCTCAGCTGGGGCTTCTCGCTGGTGTTCGGCGGCCTGCTGGTGCGCGCACTCGCACGCCGCACCGAGCTGCGCATGGATTACCGCGCCGCCGGTGCCTCGGCCTACCTGGGGCTGGGCGCGGTGTGGGCGATGGGCCTGAGTTCGTCGGCCGCGCAGCTGCAGGCCAACCCGGCCAGCATGCCGCCCGGCCTGGTGGAGATCACCGGCGTGCTGCCTTTCACCGAGACCATCTTCCTGTGGCAGTCGATCGCGCTGACCGCGGTGCTGATCCTGGTCTCGCTGCTGATTGCCTGGCTGACCGCGCCGGCCGCTGGCAGTGCACGTACCGCCGAGGATTTCCCCGGTGCCGCGCAGGCCGAGCCGGAGCCGCTGCAGCAGCGCACGCGCCCGGGTGAATGGCTGGAGTACAGCCCGCTGCTGACCGTGCTGCTCTCGCTGCTGGCCTTCGGCTGGCTGTTCAACGAGTTCGCCAACAAGCCGGTGGTCACCGCCATCGCCAACCTCAACACCTACAATTTCCTGTTCATTTCGCTCGGCCTGCTGCTGCACTGGCGCCCGCGCAGCTTCCTCAACGCAGTGGCCAAGGCGGTGCCCAGCACCACCGGCGTGCTCATCCAGTTCCCGCTGTACGGCGGCATCGCGATGATCCTCACCCACGCGGCCGGCGGCGACGGGCAGACCCTGGCGCATCGCCTGTCCAGCCTGTTCGTGCACGTGGCCAGCACCGATACCTTCGCCCTGGTGATGGGCGTCTACTCGGCGGTGCTGGGCTTCTTCGTGCCCTCTGGCGGTGGCAAGTGGATCATCGAAGCGCCGTACGTGATGCAGGCGGCCAACGAACTGAAGGCGCACCTGGGCTGGGCGGTGCAGGTCTACAACGCGGCCGAGGCCCTGCCGAACCTGATCAACCCGTTCTGGATGCTGCCGCTGCTGGGCGTGCTGGGACTGAAGGCCCGCGACATCGTCGGCTTCACCTTCATCCAGCTGCTGGTGCACATTCCGCTGGTGCTGGGCCTGCTGTGGCTGCTGGGCATGACCCTGACCTATGTGCCGCCGGTGATGCCTTAATCCAGTAGAGCCGAGCCCACGCTCGGCTGCCTGCAACGGCCAGCCGAGCATAGGCTCGGCTCTACAGGAACCAACATCAGCCGGCTGCGGCCTGCTTCTCGATCTCCGCCTTGCGCAGCAGGAACCGCTGCACCTTGCCGCTGGGCGTCTTCGGCACCTGCACCACGAACTCCACCTGGCGCGGGTAGGCATGCGCGGACAGGCGATGGCGCACATGCTGCTGCAGCTCGTGCGCCAGCGCGTCGCTGCCTTCGAACCCGTCGCGCAGGATCACGAACGCTTTGACGATCTCGGTCCGCTCCGGGTCGGGCACGCCGATCACCGCCACTTCGGCCACGGACGGATGCTCCATCAGCGCGCTCTCCACGTCGAATGGCCCGATGCGGTAACCGGACGAGGTGATCAGATCATCGGAGCGACCGATGAAACTGATCGAACCGTCGTCCTCGCATTCCACCGAGTCGCCGGTGCGGTAGTAGTCATCGGCGATGGCCGGGGTCTCCGCCCGGTAGTAGCCGGTAAACCACATGATCGGTGACTGCTTCAGGTCCACCGCGAGAATGCCGGGCGTGCGCGGTGGCAGTTCATGGCCCTGTTCATCCAGCACGGCCACGCGGTAACCCGGCATCGCAAAGCCCGATGACCCCGGGCGCACGCGGTGGGCCAGCGCATGGTGGTTGTTCACCACCATGCCGGTCTCGGTCTGCCCGTAGTGGTCCAGCACGGTGGTCTGCAGGTGCTCGGCAAACCAGCGGGCAATCTCCGGATTCAGCGGTTCGCCGGCACTGCTGACCACGCGCAGCTGGCCCTTGATGCCGGCACTGGCCTGGGGGCCGGCGGCGATGATCTGCCGGTACGCGGTGGGCGAGCCGGCCAGGTTGGTCACTCCCAGCTGGCCGATGATGGTGTTCAGGCCATGCACGCTGAAGCCGGCTTCGCTGAAGGTAGTGGCGTGGCCCAGCAGCAGCGGGCCGATCACCGCGTAGTACAGGCCATAGGCCCAGCCAGGGTCGGCGATGTTCCAGAACACGTCGTCCGCGCGCAGGTCGACGGCCAGTTCCATGTAGCTGGCAAACGCCATCATCGCGCGCAGCGGCACGGGCACGCCCTTGGGGCTGCCGGTGGTGCCGGAGGTCGACAGCAGGGCCATCAGCGCATCGCCGGGCAGCAGCACCGGCTCCAGCAGTGGCGCGGCCGCCGTCGTGGCGGCACGCCAGTCGATGTCACCGTCGCGCAGTGCGTGGCCGGGGGCGAGCACCGTGGCCACCGGCGGGCAGGCATCGAGTTCGTCCAGCCTGCTGCGGTGTGCGCTGTCGGTCACCAGCAGGCGGGTGCTGCCGGTCTTCAGTCGGCTTTCAATGGCTTTGGGGCCGAACGCGGTGAACAGCGGCTGGTATACCGCGCCCAGGCGCCAGGTGCCGAGGATGGTGGCCAGCAGGTCCGGCGTGCGCGGCAACAGGCCGGCCACCACATCGCCCGGGCCGACGCCGGCGGCACGCAGCACCTGTGCGGCGCGGGCGGCGGCATCGCGCAGGTCGTCGAAGGTGTACAGATGCAGGGCGCCCTGCGCATCGATCCAGCGCAGGGCCAGCCGATCGCTTCCGCAGTATCGATCGCAGCATTCCACGCAGGCGTTGATGCCCTGGTCCAGGCGCCCCTGGAAGCGGTCCTGCCACTGCGCGATATCGAAGCCGTCGCGGGCTTGCTCGTAGGAAAGGCGTACTGCGGTCTGCGGGGCCATGCGCGTCTCCGGCGGGTGTCCGCCTGACCATAGCGGTGCCGCGCGCGGCTGCAAATGGGACCATGGGTGTAGGCCGTCATGCGCGCGTCACACGGGCCAAGGCCGCTGAATACGGCTGGTGCCGGGCCGGCATGAGCACATGCACACGTCGCATGAATCCTTCAGGGGCTTGTGCCGCAAGGGGCGCGCGGTCTTTTGTGGGGCGCCTGCACGCCAGCCTAGCTGCGTTGCAACGCATGGTTAACCTTCGGCTGCAGAGGATGGCCCCGTCCACCGCATTCCGCGCGTGGCTTCGGAGACACGGACATGGCACAGCAGAACCAGCAGAACCAGAAGGGTCAGCAGAACCAGCAGGATCAGCAGCAGGGTCGCGGTCGTGACCAGCAGCAGCAACAGCAGCAGGACCAGCAGCAGAAGCGCAACCAGCAGCAGGGCAGCCAAGACGAAGAAGAATGACCCTGGCCCCCGCCAGGTCTGAATACTGAAGCCCCGCCACGTGCGGGGCTTCGCTTTTCAAAGCACGCCGATCAGAGCGCGCCGACCCGTTCCAGCACCGCGCTGGCGGCCATGTCGTTGGGGTTGGTGCCCGGCAGGCCCTGCGGCACGTCCATGCCCATGCCGCGGTACAGGTCCACCCAATGCTGGGCGATCTCCCCGGTCTGCGGGTTGCGGAAATTCATCGGCTGCAGTGCGAACACATGGTGCGCGCGGAAGGCACGCTCGATGAAATCCGAACAGTAGTAGCTGTCCTCGTTCAGCACGTAGGCCGTGTTGTACGGCTTGCCCAGCATCGTGCGCGCTTTGGCGACTGCATCGGTGATCGCACCGGCCGGCGCCGCACGCAGCCGGTACACAACGATCTGCCGCTGCTTGCTGCGGGCGTCGCGCTGGAAGTCGAGCAGGGCCTGCTGCCGCGAGCCCTTCTCATCGGCATGCAGCACCTGCCAGCCGTGCGCGCCGGCAGCCACCAGGGCCACGTGGTCGAAGCTGGTCGCGCCCTGCGTGGCGGTGGCATCGTCGATGGCCGCACTCAGTCCGCTGTGCCCGGCGGTGACGAACAACAGGTCGCCCTCGCGCACCTGTACGCCTGCGGCCAGCGCGGTCGAAAGCGGGGCGAGCAGCAGGCCGATGACCAGCAGGAAAGTGCGCATGTGAAGGCCAGACAGGCGGGGAACGGGCTAGTCTACCCCCGCTGCGGTCTGCCCATGGCGTAGAGTCGAGCTTGCTCGACTGCTTCTGCCAGGCGCAGTCGAGCATGGCTCGACTCTACAAAGGACGTTGTCATGAACATCCGCAGGATGCGATGCATCACCGCCGCCACCGTGCTGCTGCTTGCCGCCGGCACCGCCAGCGCGCAGGCGCTGCACGCCGACGACCGCAGCTGGTTCGCCGATGCGGCGGCCGAACAGGACGCACGCGCGAAACTTGCCACTGCCATCGCGACGCTGCGCGATGCCGGACCCGAGGATCCGGCCGCGCGCGTGCAGCAGGCTGACCGGCTGTTCGGCCAATGCCTGCGCCACCATGGCTATCTGCACCTGCAGGCCGCACGCAATGCGCGTGATGCGCGCCTGGCGCAGGCACAGGAAGGCATCGCGGACCTGTGTGGCGACGCCGCGCGCATCGCACGCAAGGCGCTGGCCAGTGCGCCGGCCGATGCGGGCTGGGTGGCCCCCTATGCCTGGCTGCGCACGCGTGCGCTGGGCACCACCGGCGGCTCCACGGCGCCGCGCGCCGCAGGCCTGGACGATGCCGTGGACGAAGTGGCCAGCCCGGCGCTGGATGCATTCGCACGCCTGCAACGGCAGCTGCTGCAGCACGCCAGCTACCCGCGCTTCGAGCGCGATGGGCGCACGCTGGACAGCAGGAAGGACAGTACGGCCCTGGCCCAGCACCCGGATCGCGCGCTGCGCGAGGCCGGCTGGAAGGGCTACTGGCAGGGCGTGGCCTCACAGCGCGAAGCCATGGCCAGCACGCTGCTGGCGCTGGTGCAGGTCAACGATCGTGCCTCGCAGCTGCAGGGCGATGGCAGCGCGCCCG
This sequence comes from Stenotrophomonas sp. ZAC14D1_NAIMI4_1, assembly GCF_003086775.1. Lineage (NCBI taxonomy): Bacteria > Pseudomonadati > Pseudomonadota > Gammaproteobacteria > Lysobacterales > Lysobacteraceae > Stenotrophomonas > Stenotrophomonas sp. ZAC14D1_NAIMI4_1. The sequence goes on along the minus strand of NZ_CP026001.1, from coordinate 4,390,202 downwards.
AGCGCAGCTACCGGCACATGGGCCTGGACACGCCCGCGGTGCTGGCCACGCTGGCCGCTGTACAGCGCCATGCGCCGCAGCGCCGCGCCTACCAGCAGGTGCTGCTGCAGCATGCCGAACGCATGGGCCTGGCCGACCCGCAGATCTGGGACATCAGCCTGCCCGACGCAGGCTTCGTGCCGCCGGTCCTCAGCCTCGAACAGGTGCGCGACACCGCCACCGGGGCGATGCAGGGGCTGGGTCCCGACTACGCCGCTGAAGTGCGCGCGCTGCTCGACCCCGCGCAGCAGCGCATGGACCTGGCGCAGGCGCTGGGCCCGCGCACGGCCGATGCCTTTGCAGTGACAGCGCCGGGCGCGCCCGCGCTGCTGTTCGTCGGCGAGCGCCGGGGCACCCTGGAAAGCGACGTGGAAGCGGTGCACGAAGCCGGGCACGCGGCACACGGCCAATGGATGCAGCGCGGGCACGTCTCGGCGTTCTACCGCAACGGCACCTCGTGGTTGAACGAGGCCTACGCGATCTTCAACGAACTGGAGTTCCGCGACCAGCTGTACCAGCAGGCGCAGGACCCGCGCGCCAAAGCTTACTACCTGAAGTCGCTGCTGGATGACATCGTGCTGCAGCTGTTCATCGCTTCGGAGGAAGCGCAGCTGGAGCAGTCGATCTACCAGGGCGTGGCCGCCGGCACGCTGGGTACGGCCGATGACCTCGATGCGCTGACACTGAAGGTGCTGTCCGGCTACGGGATGATGGCCGAGCGCTACCCGGCACTGGGTGCCACCTGGGAAACCAAGCGGCTGATGTACGAAGACCCGCTGTACCTGGCCAACTACCTGTTCGCCGGCCTGGTGGCGGTGCAGCTGTACGTGCAGGAACAACAGGATCCGCAGGGCTTCCGCCAGCGCTACCTGGCCGTGCTGTCCGAAGGGTTCGACCGCGCCCCGCAGGAACAGGTGGCGCAGTTGCTGGGCCACGCACCGGACTGGGCGGAACTGGTCGACGCCGACCTGCAGGTGTTCGATGAACAGGTGGCGCGCCTGCAGGCGCTGCATGCGCAGATCGAGCAGGGCGAGGGCGCATGAGCAGGCCGCGGAGGGCAACGCGGAGCCGGGCCCCGGCATGGCTGTTGATGCTGTTGTGCCTGCTGCCGATGGTGGTGATGGCTGCTGCTGCGGTACCTGCACTGGATGATCCGGTGGTGGATGCTGCGGGTGCCTTGTCGGCGGATACCCGCGCCACCCTGCGCGCACAGGCACTGCAGTTGCAGGCACGTACCGGCGCGCAACTGCAGGTACTGGTGGTCGACCATGTTGGCGATGAGGGCATCGAGGCCTACGCCCAGCGGGTGTTCGATCAGTGGCAGCTGGGCCGCGAAGGCGTCGATGATGGTGTGCTGCTGCTGGTGGCCGTGCAGGACCGCCGCGTGCGCATCCAGACCGGCTATGGCCTGGAGGGTGCAATTCCGGATGCGTATGCTGCGCGCATCATCGACAAGGCGATCGTGCCACGCTTCCGCGATGGCGACCTCGACCAGGGGTTGCTGGATGGAACGAAGATCATGGTTGCGCTGATCGACGGCGAAGATCTGCCGGCCTGGGAAGACCCGACGGCACGCAGCGTGCTGCCGCCGGACTGGCGCAGTGCGGATTCAGTGGTCGCCCTGGCGCTGCTGGCCGGCTTCCTCGCCGGCGTGTGGCGCTCGCCACCAGCGTCCAGCGCGGCGAAGACACCGGACGACTTCGCACGCAGGCATCGCGAGCGCCAGCGCGGACAGTCGCGTGCGGGTGCCAAGCAACGGGCGCGACCGAAGCGATTGCCGGCCTGGGGCCGCCCGATGCTGGTGACGGCCGTCGTGGCTGGCGGGATGCTGGCGGCGGTCGTGTGGGCACCGCGCTCTGCACTGGCGGCGCTCTGCATCGTGTTGGCGTTGTGCGTACCCGTGGCGAGCCTGCTCGGCTGGTGCTGGCGCCGCAGCCGGGGCCTGCGCATCGTGTTGCTGGGCATGCTCGGGGTCAGTGCGGGCTTCTTCGTGGTGATGCTGCTGCGTGGCCAGTTGCCGCCCAGCCTGGCCCTGCACACGCTGCTGGATCTGGCCGTGGGCATTGCCGCGATGCTGGTGTTCTTCCTCATACAGGCCTGCCGTGCACGCTGGCATAAGGACCGCAGCAGTTTCGGGGTGCGGTTCGCAGTGCTGGTGCTGCTGACCGCTGGCTACGCGATCTTTGCCCTGCTGGCCATTGATCGGGTCGACCCGGCAGCGCGCCTTGCGGCGACGATCGGGTGGAGTGCCGGTACGCTCGTGCTGTACTTCGCCTGGATCTTCACCATGCTGCCAGGTGAGAAAGCACGCGGCAGCGGCGGTTCATCCAGCGGCTATCGCAGCTCTTCCGGCACCTCGTCGTCAAGTTCATCCTCAAGCAGCTCCAGCAGCTGGTCCGGGGGCGGTGGCCGCAGCGGTGGTGGTGGCGCGTCGGGCAGCTGGTAGGTGTCAACCTTGGTTGACACATCTCTCCGCGCCGGGAAAGCGTCCGCCGGGCATGGCCCGGCGCTACCGTAGGCCATTCATCCACGCATGGCGTGGATCTACTGGATCACGCGCCACCCCTGCGCGGTATCGGCAATCTCGCCGCTGCCCTGCACATCGCCCACGCGCAGCAGCAGGCCCTGCGCGTTGGGGAGGTCCTTCTGCTCGGGGAACCACCGACGGTCGGCGGCGACCACGATCAACAGTCCTTCGTCATCGCCCATCGGCGCGAACTGCGGCGAGGGCGTGCTGAGCGGCTGCAGCCCGAAGCGCGCGCTGGCCTCGGCGCGTACCGCATCCACGTCCGCGCTGGGCAGGCCCACTTCGCTCAGGCAGGTCAGCTCGCTGCCGTGGAACGCGCCGCTGCGTGCGCTGGCCGGTAGGCGCTTGCGGCCGATCAGCTCCAGGATCAGGCCATCGGGCCCGGTGAAGTACACCGACTGCGACTGCCAGGTGCTCTCCAGCGCGAAGTAGTCAATGCCTTCGGGATTGCGTTGCAGCGGCACGCGCTCGCGCAGCCACGTAATGGCCTCGTTGAAGCGGTTGTCCGGCACGTTGAAGGCCAGGTGCACGCCGCCCAGCGGCTGGCCATCGGCCGGTTGCAGCTCGATGGTGCTCCAGCCGATGTGCACGTGGTGGCCGACCACGCGCAGCTGCAGCACGTCGTGGAACCAGGCGGCGACGGTACCCACATCGGACACCGGCAGGGTGAGGTGTAGCAGGCGCATGATGCGGTCTCCTTGCGTGCGCGATGCTTCGATTCTATTACGCGCGTGATGATGGCGCCGCCCTCCGCGACTTCCTCCTGTCGCGTTCACGTAACGCCCGCTTCACACATCGCGCCGAGACTGCGCGACTTGTCCAGGCCGCCTGTACAGGCGCGCCTGACCCTGTCGTGCAGTCCCGGAGTCCCCGTCGTGCAGAGCTCGTTGTTGTCGCGTTCCATCCTCCTCGCCCTTTCCATGGTCAGCGCAGGAGGCGCGATCGCAGCAGATGCCAGTACGGCAGACACCCCCGGTGGTGGCACCACCCACGCCGCGCCGACCCAGCTGGACGCCATGCTGGTCACCGGCACCCGCGCCTCCAACCGCACCCAGTTCGAAACGCTGGCGCCGGTGGATGTGTTCACCAAGGAAGACATCACGTCGGTCGATTCCACCGACCTGAAGGACGTGCTGGCACAGCTGGTGCCGTCGTTCGTGGTGCAGCGCCTGCCGATGGCCGATGGCCAGGTGTTCGTGCGGCCCGCCACCCTGCGTGGCCTGTCGCCGGACCAGACCCTGGTGCTGGTCAACGGCCGCCGCTTCCACCGCAGCGCGCTGCTGGGCAACCGTGGCGCACAGGCCGCCGACCTGGCGCAGATCCCGACCAGCGCCATCAAGCGCATCGAAGTGCTGCGCGACGGTGCCTCGGCGCAGTATGGTTCGGACGCCATCGCCGGCGTCATCAACATCATTCTTGAAGACAGCCCGGGCACCGAGATTACTGCGGGCTACTCGCAGTACGCGCAGGGCGATGGTGCCTCGCGTGATTTCAGCGCCCGCACCGGCTGGGCGCTGGGCGACTACGGCAGCCTGGCGCTGTTCGCCGAGTCGTCGAACTCCGATGCCACCTCGCGCACCCGCCAGCGCCCCGATGCCATTGCCTTCCAGGCCGCGCACCCCGATCTGGACGTGCCCAACCCCGTGCAGCGCTGGGGCCAGCCGGAACTGGAAAGCCGCCGCGTGGGCTTCAACCTGAAGGCCAATGCCAGCGATACGCTGGAGGTCTACGCCTTCGGCCTGTACAGCCACAGCGATGGCGTCAGCGATTTCAACTGGCGCAACCCGGACACCACCACCGGCGCCTACCGCACCACCAGCATCTTCCCCGGCTGGGATCTGCGTTCGCTCTATCCGGTGGGCTTCAGCCCGCAGTACGGCAACGTGCAGAACGACCTGCAGCTGGTGGGTGGCCTGCGTGGTGAGATCACGCCCAAGCTGCGCTGGGATGCCAGCGCGTCGTATGGCCGCAATGCCATCGACTACAGCCTGGACAATTCCATCAATGCCTCGCTTGGCCCGGACAGCCCGACCTCGTTCGACCTCGGCCGCCTGACCCAGACCGAGAAGAACGCCAACGTCGATTTCAACTACGAATGGGACGTGGCCGCGCTGGCCAAGCCGGTCAACGTTGCCTTCGGTGCCGAGTTCCGCCAGGAAACCTATGAAGTGCGCGCCGGCGACCCGGCCTCGTACGCGGTCGGCCCCGGCGCAGTAGCCGGCCTGGAAGCCAACTCCAACGGCGCGCCGGGCTTCTCGGCCAGCCAGGCGGGCAAGTGGGACCAGCGCAGCCATGCTGCCTATGTCGATATGGAAGTGCCGCTGGGCGAACGCTGGAGCATCGGTGCCGCCGGCCGCTATGAAGACTTCTCCAGCTTCGGCAATACCGTGGACGGCAAGCTGTCGGCGCGCTTTGCCATCACCCCGGACGTGGCCCTGCGCGGCACGTTCTCCACCGGCTTCCGCGCGCCCACCCCGGCGCAGTTGAACACCACCAGCACCAGCCAGGGCCTGGATACGCGCACCCTGCAGATCTTCACCAGCGGCCGCCTGTCGCCGAACGATCCGCTGGCACAGCTGCTCGGTGCCAAGCCGCTCACCCCGGAAGAATCGCGCACCGCCTCGCTCGGCCTGACCTGGCGCACCGACATGGGCCTGTCCGGTTCGGTGGATGTGTACCGCATCAAGCTCACCGACCGCTTCAGCCAGTCGGCCAGCTTCGCCATTCCCGCCGGCACGCCCAATCCGCTGGGCTACACCTCGGTCAACTATTTCACCAACGATTTCGACACCACCACCAGCGGCGTGGACGTGGTCGGCAACTACCTGCGCGACCTCGGCGCCGGCCGCATGACGCTGACCCTGGCCTACAACTTCAACCGCACCCGCGTGGACAACGGCAGCACTTCGGTGGCGACCAACGAAACCCAGCGCGTGCTGTTCGAAGATCGCCTGCCGGAGCACAAGGGCAGCTTCACCGGCAGTTGGGATGTCGGGGCGTGGTCGCTGATGGCGCGCGTGCGCTACTACGGCGCGTGGACCGATTCGACCGGCAACGCGGCCGGCGACATCTACCAGCGCTTCGGTGACATGACCTTCCTCGACCTGGCCGTGGGCTACCGCATCAACGAGCACCACAGCCTGCGCGTGGGCGTGGACAACGTGTTCGACCGCTACCCGGACGAGGCGACCTTCCAGGCCAGCCGCGGGCTGATCTACTCGCGCAACGCACCCTACGACACCGACGGTGCCAACGTGTATGCACAGTACCGGCTGACCTTCTGATGGACAGCCGCCGCCGTAACCTGCTGCGCGCCGGCACGCTGCTGCCGGCCGCCGCAGCGCTGTCTTCACTGCCTGCCATGGCCGCCGCGCGTTACGCTGCGCCCATGCAGATTCCCGCAACGACCGTGGCGCCGGACGTGCTGGCCCGCGATGAAGGCTACTGGGCCGCCGTGGCGAGCCACTTCGACATCACCGATGAAGTGAACCACCTGGAAAACGGCTACTGGGGCGCGATGGGGCGCGAGACCCTGGCCAGCTACCAGCGGCACACCGCCGAGGTGAACCGTGGCAATGCCTGGTACGGGCGGCACACCTTCCCCGCCGAGTACATGGCCGTGCACCGCCAGGTGGCCGACATGCTGGGCGTGGGGGCCGATGAGATCGCGCTGACCCGTGGCGCCACCGAGGCGATGCTGGCCCTGATCGGCGGCTACAACCGCCTCGCGCCCGGCGACCAGGTGCTGTACGCCGACGTGGACTACGACAGCATGATCGGCGCCATGCGCTGGCTGCAGCAGCGCCGTGGCGTGCAGGTGGAGCGCATCGCCCTGCCGGCCGTGCCCGACCACGCGCAGATCCTGCAGGCCTACGATGCCGCCTTCGCGCGGCTGCCCAAGCTGAAGCTGGTGCTGCTGACACAGGTCAGCCACCGCCATGGCCTGGTGCTGCCGGTGGCCGAGATCGCCGAACGTGCGCGTGCGCGCGGTATCGATGTGATCGTGGATGCCGCCCATGGTTTCGGCCAGATCGCCTACGCCGTGCCGGACCTGAAGGCCGATTTCGTGGGCATCAACCTGCACAAGTGGATCGGCGCACCGGTGGGCGTGGGTGCGATGTATGTCCGCAAGGGCCGCGTGGCCGACCTCGATCCGTACATGGGCGAGGCGGACGATGGCCGCGTCGGCAGCCGCGTGCACACCGGCACGGTGAACTTTGCGGCGTACCTGGCGCTGCCCGAAGCCATTGCCCTGCACCAGCGCATCGGTGCGGCCAACAAGCAGGCGCGCCTGCGCTACCTGCGCGAGCGCTGGACGGTGCCCGCCCGGCAGATGGCGCATCTGGAAGTGCTGTCCTCGCCTGACCCGGCACTGGCCAGCGCGCTGGCCAGCTTCCGCCTGCGCGGGCGCACCAGCGTGGCCGACAACATGGCGCTGCAGAAGCGCCTGCTGGATGAGCACCGGGTGTTCACCACGCATCGTGATGGCCTGGAATCCGGCGCCTGCGTGCGGGTCACGCCTTCAGTGTTCACCCGGCCGCAGCAGATGGATGCGTTGGTGGAAGCGCTGGCCGGCATGTAGTTCTGGTAGGTGCCGACCGTTGGTCGGCATGTAGTTCCGGTAGGTGCCGACCGTTGGTCGGCATGTGTTTCCGGTGGGTGCCGACCGTTGGTCGGCATGTGTTTCTGGTGGGTGCCGACCGTTGGTCGGCATGTGGTTCTGGTGGGTGCCGACCGTTGGTCGGCACAAAAACCCCGGCCGGTCGGGAGAGGCACACCGGCCGGGGCACCACACAACGCCCTAGATCACTTCTTCTCTTCCCACTGCACCAGGTCCGCCTCGGCCGCGCGGATACCCGCGGTCGACAGCAGCTTGGTCGTGGCATCCAGCGCCGCGTTCACCGACGGGTATTCCACAATCGCCCGCCCCGAAGCCTTCGACACCTTCACCACCGTGCCGCCGGTGGCCGCTGCCGCCTTCTGTGCCGCTGCCGCATCGGTGAAGAACACCTTGACCCGCGATGTCGCCACCACCGGCGCGCCATCACTGGACACCGCAGCCGCAAACTTGCGGGTGCCCGCATCAGCAGCACCCAGCGAACGCTTGCTGCGCGAGCCGCTGGTCGCCGCCGCCGATGGAGTGATCTGGAACTGGCCGCTGGCCGCCTGCTGCACGGCCACCGTGGGCGCCAGCTGGAAGCGGTTGCCGCCCACATCGAACGCGCGGCCGGTCGCCTCCGCCTTCAGCGCCTGCACATCCACGGTGGACAGCGTGCGCGCCGCCGGCGTGGCGCCCGTGCTCTGTGCCCAGGCCGGGCCGGTCATCGCCGCGAAGGCGAGGGTGCTCAACAGAATGGTTGTCTTCATCATCAGTGCCCCAGAACGCGGATCTTGAAGAATTCGAGGCTGCCGCGCGATGCAGCGCCGGCGGCTTGCCCCATGTCGGTCACTTCCAGCGTCCACATGCCCGTGGCGCTTTCATCCAGGAACGCGTTGCTGGACAGCAGATCCCAGTTGGTGAAGTTGCGCTGCACGCCGCCCGTGCCGGAACCGATGGCGGTGAACGCCGGTTGCACCACGCTGCGCGTGCCGCTGGGCGACACCAGCACGAACTGCAGTTGCCGCGTGTTGCTGTGGTTGACCCGGAAGCCGAGCTGCACGCTTTCGACGTTGCGCGCCCCATTGGCCACCTGGAAGGTCAGCCGGCCGGCCGTGGCCGACGTGCTGCCGATCGCCACGCTGCGGGTGGTGGTGCGCCAGCCGGTGTCCAGCAGCGGCCCGAGCGACTGGAACGTATCGGCCACCTGCACCGCGCGTGCGGCATTCACCACGCCGAAGCCATACCAGTTGCTGAAGGCGCGGCCAGCGGCGTTCACCGTCCAGCCCGGCACCAGCGTGCGCCCATCGGCCAGCGTCACCGCCGGCTGGTTGGGATGGGTGCGGGTGGCGGTGGTGGCCAGGATGTACTTCACGTCGCGGTAGCTCAGGCGCGGGTTGGCTTCCAGCACCAGCGCGGCCACGCCGGACACCATCGGCGCCGAGGCGGACGTGCCGTTCATCTTGGCCGTGTAGTTGCAGGTGCTGTCGATGGCCGACAGGTTGCTGTCCAGGCTGTTCTCGCGCGCGCTGTTTTTGTTGCTGCCCACCGCGCAGCCGCCAACGTCGGTGGTGATGATGGCCGGGTCGTAGGCGCGCGCCACCAGGCCTGGTGCGTACTGCGCCTGCAACCCGTATTCGCCACCGAAGGCCGACACCCACAGTGCCGAACCGGTGGACGAGTATGACGAGCGCACGCCATCGGCGCGCACCGCACCCACGGTGATCACGTTGAACAGGTTGTTGCGCGGGTCGCGGCCGGCCGGCACGCAGCCGGTGTTGCGGTTCTTGGTATCGGTGGTGCAGACATCCTGCGTCTGGCTGACCGAGGCGTTGTTGAAGTTATTGCCAGCCGACTTCACGTAGATGCCACCGCGGCCGCCACGCGTGCCCGACAGCGCCTGCTCATAGGACGCCACATCGTTCTGGCTGAAGGCCAGTGGCAGGTTCGGGTTGCCCGGCCCGGCGCCCCAGCTGTTGTTGAACACCTGCACGTCGGCCGATTCGGCGCCATCCCACCACGAGTACTCGATGTTGCTCAGCTGGTTGCCCTGCGCGTTGGAGGCCAGCACGTTGAAGCCCTTCAGCGTGGCCGCCGGGGCCACGCCGCGCACGCCCACGCCGTTGGCACCCACTGCGCCGGCGATGCCGCCGACCATGGTGCCGTGGTGGTCGGCATCGGGGTTGGAGGGGGAGGGGTTGGTGGAACCGTTGGCGAAGTTCTTGCCGGGCACCGTCGCCACGTTGGCGGCCAGATCGGGGTGGGCGATCTGCAGGCCATCATCGACGATGCCGATCACCACGCCCTGGCCGCGGATGCCATTGCGGTACAGGCCATCGACGTTGAGATCGTTGCCTGCCACCGGCAGGGTGTCGGCCGGTACCGCCTGCCCGGTGTTGAGCAGGTGCCACTGCAGGTTGGCCAGGGGATCGGCCTGCTGCGCCTGGGCGCTGGCAGCCAGGCTGCCCAGTACCAGCGCAGTGGCCAGGGCCAGCCGCGCGGAACGCGGTGGCACGGTGCGGAGCGTGTTTCGCTTCATACACGAGTCCTTCTGTTGTGAATCGGCATGGCAGAACGGCGGGGCGGAACTGCCCCATCGCAATGAGCCAAACGCGACACAACGAAGAACCCCCTACCTCTCGTGCGGGCGGAGATGCGGTTGTGCAAAGCGCGTCACAAACACTTATTCCGGCCGGGAATAACGACCCTCGTGCCGGCGCTCATCCACGCATGGCGTGGATCTACCGCTCTGGTGGGTGCCGACGCTCTGGTGGGTGCCGACCGTTGGTCGGCCTCATTTGCCCTGGTGGGTGCCGACCGTTGGTCGGCACATCCCTCCGGGCGCGGCCATCCCACCCATGCCATCATGTTTGAACCGCGGATCGCCGCCCGCTTTCCCAGGAAGACACATGGTCAGGAAAGACCCGGACATCGAAGCCGCCGTGGACGAGGCGTTCCGCCCCACCCTGACCTGGATGGTCAACGAGATCGCCTCAGGCCGCGCGCCCGACGCAGCGGACGTTCGCCTGCGCACGGCCGATACGTGGGAGACCATCACCGACATCATCCAGGACTACGGGGAAACCCTCGTGCCACTTCCCGAGGCCACCTGGGAAACCTCGGTCAGCCAGTGGGATGGCGAGCGCTGGAGGGTCCTGGTCGACCTGCACACGGCCGCAGAAGGGCGAAGTGACCTGGTGATGGATGTGTCCATCACCGAAACCGAAACCGGCTTCGCCTACAGCCTGCATCTGGTCTACGTTCCCTGAGAGGCAGCGCCGATCTCCACCCCCCATGGCGTGGATCTACTGCCCTGGTGGGTGCCGACCGTTGGTCGGCACATCCCTCGTAGCACATCCATCCAAGCAGGGGCGGGGGCGACCGGCCATCATCGCGCGACCTCCCGGCCGGCTGTGCTACTACGGCCGTGCAACCTTTCCCCTTCGGAGCACGACCATGGTCAACCCCGTCGCCCAGGCCCATCGCGGCCCGGGCACCACGCTTTTCAGCCTGTTGAACCCGATACCGTTCGGCTTCTTCGTCGGCGCCCTCATCTTCGACATCCTCTACCTCAACACCGCCGAGGTGATGTGGGGCAAGGCCGCGGCCTGGCTGATCACCTTCGGCCTGCTCATCGCCATCATTCCGCGGCTGATCAACCTGTTTGCGGTATGGCGCCGCAACGGCACCGCCACCGGCGTGGACCGCGTGGATTTCCTGCTCAACCTGGTGGCCATCGTGCTGGCCATCTGGAATGCCTTCGTGCACAGCCGCGACGCCTACGCGGTGGCCGTGCCGGGCACCATCCTCTCCGCCCTGACCGTGGGCCTGATCGCCATCGGTTTCATCCTGCTGTCGCTGCAGCTGCCGGTGCTGCACGGAGGTCGTCATGGCTGATCGCATCCTGCCCACGCTGGGCATCCTTTCCCTGGCGGTGATGCTGGCCGCCTGCGCCGGCAAGGCCGAGTACCACCCGGCCGACCAGTCCGGCGCGCAGCCGCCGCTGCCCAAGCCGGCCAACTTCCTCATGCCGCCCATGCAGGTGCCCAAGGGCGTGGGCTGGGCCGACGGCCAGTCGCCCACCGTGGCCGACGGCCTGAAGATCGAACGCATCGCCGCCAACCTGCAGCACCCGCGCCGCCTGCTCACTCTGCCCAACGGCGACGTGCTGGTGGTGGAAGGCAATGGCCCCGGCGAAGAGCCGGTCACCACGCCCAAGCAGTGGATCGCCGGCAAGGTGAAGGCGCGCTCGGGCAAGGCCGGCAAGGGCGGCAACCGGGTCACCCTGCTGCGCCGCACGCCGGGTACCGATGCCTGGACCCAGCACGTCTACATCGAAGGCCTGCATTCGCCGTTCGGCATCCAGCTCATCGGTGACACGCTGTACGTGGCCAACACCGGCAACATCATGCAGTACCACTACGTGCCCGGCGAAACCCGCATGTCCGACAAGGGCCGCGAGTTCACCGACCTGCCCAGCACCATCAACCACCACTGGACCAAGGAACTGCTGGCCAGCCCCGATGGCAGCAAGCTGTACGTGGGCGTGGGTTCCAACAGCAACATCACCGAAAACGGCCTGGCCGTCGAATACCGCCGCGCGGTCGTGCTGGAAGTGGACGTGGCCACGCGTGGCAGCCGCATCTTCGCCTCGGGCATCCGCAACCCCACCGGCCTGGACTGGGAGCCGAGCACCGGCAAGCTGTGGGCCGTGGCCAACGAGCGCGATGAGATCGGTGCCGACCTGGTGCCCGACTACCTGACCTCGGTGAAGGAAGACGGCTTCTATGGCTGGCCCTACAGCTACTACGGCCAGCACGTGGACGAGCGCGTGCAGCCGCAGCGGCCGGACCTGGTGGCCAAGGCGATCGTGCCCGACTACGCCATCGGCTCGCACGTGGCGCCGCTGGGCCTGCTGTTCTACACCGGCCAGTCGCTGCCGGCGAAGTACCACGGTGGTGCCTTCATCGGCGAACACGGCAGCTGGGACCGTTCGCCGCTCAGCGGCTACGAAGTGGTCTACGTGGCCTTCAAGGACGGCAAGCCGACCGGCCGCCCGGAAGCCGTGGTCAGCGGCTTCACCTCCAAGGATGAAAAGACCCTGATGGGCGCGCCGGTGGGCATGGCGATGGACGCCGACGGCGCACTGCTGGTGGCCGACGACGTCGGCGATGTGGTGTGGCGGGTCTCGGCGAAGTAGAGTCCGCCCATCACCAACACCACGCCATAGGCTGAGGAGTGACAGGGATGTCCAGGGCACTGATATGGGCCACGCTGCTGTGCACGGGCCTTGCCGCTGCCAACCCGGTGTCCGCATCGGGTTGGCAGGGCAGCTATTCCAACGTCTGCGTGCATCCGCAATCGGGTGACCTGCTGGGCGCGGAGTTGTCCTTCATCACCTACGGCGGCGGTACGGCCGTGCTCTGGCAGCCGTTCGAGGGCGAGGGGCTGCCACCGCAGGTGCTGGTGCTGCGCGAGGAGCGCGGCATCACGGTAGCCGCCGAGGATGCGAGCGCGCCCGCGCTGTTTTCGATCACGCGCGAGCGCACGCGGATGCGTGTGCGCTACCTGCAGGGGCAGGCCGGGGAAACCATCGTGCTGCGGCCCGGTGCCTCGCAATGGATGGGCGCCCGCCCGCCGGTGTGCAGGGCCTGAATGTGTAGAGCCGAGCCCATGCTCGGCTGCTGTTGGTAGAACCAGCCGAGCATGGGCTCGGCTCTACACGGACGACGTACCACCACGCAGCCCACTGAACACCGATTCCGCTGCAAACCCCACGCCACCCAGCAGCACGCCGAAGTACACCACCGTGGCCACTACGAACGCATAACCGGCCGCCACCGCCGCGCCATCGCGCTGGATGAACCCGATCGCGAACGACATCAGCGCCAGCGCAGGCAAAGTATTGCTGAAGGGAATCGGCCCGGCCGGTGCCATCAGCAGCAGCGTGGCAAATACCAGCGCCAGGTTGTTCAGCCGCATCATCTTCTTCGAACGCACCATCACCGCCAGCCGCATCGGCTGCGACAGCCGCTCCATGCGGTGTACCCACTTCAGGGCGCGGCCCAGGCTGGCCTTCAGCTTTTCGGTGGCCACCTCACGCTCGGCCAGGCGGCGCGGTACCCACAGCGGGCGGTCGCGCACGCGGCTCAGGCCGATCAGCAGGATGGACGCACCGAACACCGTGCTCAGCCCGGGAATCGACACCGGAATCAGGAAGATCGCCGAGAGCAGGATCACGATCAGCATCAGCCCCTCGTCGCCCAGCGCCTGCAGCAGCGTGCCCACGCGGATCTGCTCGCCGGGCAGGCCGTGGATCAGGTCTTCGATCTGCTCGGCCAGCGGTGCGGTGTCGGTAGCCTCGGGGGCGCGGTAGGTCATGCGTCTGGATCTCCAGGGTAGGGCGGTCATGGGGGCCGTCCTGCGGTGGGGGGCGCACAGGCCTGCTGAGTATCCCTGCAGCCACGCCCGGCGGTATGAACCGCGCATGAGGCGGGCAGGTGGGCGACTGCCTTAAAATAGCGGTCCCCACATGCAAGGTTGGACGTTGATGGACATGGGCCGCAGGCAATCGACCATCGCACTGGTCGCCATCGATATGGATGGCACCCTGCTGGACCCCGCCCACAAGCTCACCGAGCGGGCCAAGGCGGCCATCGCCCAGGCGCGCGCGCTGGGCGTGCATGTCGTGCTGACCAGCGGCCGCCCCGTGTCCGGCCTGGCGCCGTTCCTGCAGGAACTGGGCATCAACGGTGACGACGACTACTGCATCGCCTGCAATGGCGGCCTGGTGCGGCGCCTGGGCACCGGCGAGAACGTGGCCGAATTCCCGCTCAGCTTCGAGGATTTCCGTTACTGCGAACAGGTCGCGCGCGATATCGGCGTGCACTTCCAGGCCCTCGACGGCCAGCGCCTGTACACGCCCAACCAGGACATCAGCCGCTACACCGTCATCGACTCGCACCTCTCGCACGTGCCGCTGTCGTACCGCCGCGTGGACGACATGGATCCGTCGATGTCCTTCATCAAGCTGATGATGATCGACGAGCCCGACGTGCTGGACGCGGCCATCGCACACCTGCCGGCCGAACTGACCGAGCGCTTTGCCGTGCTGAAGAGCGCACCGTTCTTCCTGGAAGTGTACGACCACCGCGCCGGCAAGGGGCCCAGCCTGCAGAAGCTGGCCGAGCACCTGGGCATCGACCGCGCCAACGTCATGGCCATCGGCGACCAGGAAAACGACCTGACCATGCTGCAGTTTGCCGGCACCAGCGTGGCGATGGGCAATGCCATCGATGCAGTGAAGGCGGTGGCGCGTTTTGAAACCACCACCAATTCCGAAGATGGCGTGGCGCGGGCGATCGAGCGGTTCGTACTGCAGTAAGCCGAGCACCGTTGGAAACGCCGCCGCGTCTGGCGGCGGCGTTCTACGAACGGTTTACTGACAGATGTATTCGCGCCCGGAATCCACGGCTTCCATATCGAGCTCGTGGTTCTGGATCTCGATGGTTTCCAGCCGGGTCGAAACGACCACCGCGCGGGCACCGACGCTACAGGTAGCCGGCAAGCCACCTTCGGCCGCGTACCCGTTGATTGCATGCGCCAGGCCATAGCAGGCCGAGCCGAGTTTCTGCGAATCGAAATGGCAGGCGTTGAGCTGCCCATAGGCCAATGACCTGGCGGCGTTGTAGTTCGTGGTCCAGCCGCTGAACGCATCGTTGGCGCAGGTGCCCGGGAAATCCTGGATCGGCGCGCCGCCGGTCGTGCAGGTGTGTTCCCATGCGCTGTTGACGGGGCTCTGCTTGAAGTATGCCGTGCGGCCGCTGTCGACCCATTGTGCGGCGGAGGCAGTTTCAGCGAAGGCGGACAGGCCGAGCAGGCACAGTGCAGATACAGCGAGCGGTTTCAATCCATTCAACATGACGTTCGTCCTTTGAAGTGTCGAGTTATCGCGTCGGAGCCTTGCATGGCAGCGCGTGCGGAAGGCTTCGCAAAGGTCCGCGCGGCCGCCGCGGCCATAGTCAGCCAGCGACATGGCAGCTGCAAGCCGATTGGGCAGGCAAAAGTGGAAACACTGACGTAGCGCACATACACCCATCTGTAACGTCGGGGTGGTAGGCGGGGCTATCGACGCAAACGCGGCGTCGCGTTTCCGGCAGCGTTGCTCAGTGGTCAGCGCGTCAGGCCCAGCACGCAATGCGGGGCATCGCGCTGGCTGCGGATGGCACTGGAGATGACGCCTGCCTTCAACGAATGGTGCTGGTCGTTCTCTGGCGCTCTGGGCAGTGGCCCATGCCCAGGCGGGTAAATCAACGGTTGCAGGCTGTAGCGCGCACCCAACCGTTCCAGCGGGAAGCAGGGCGAACCTGAGAACGTTACGAACAACGCGCGGATGTCGTCCGCATTCTCGTGCAGCACGCGGTATTCCACGTTCTCGACGGTGTAGCCATCGGCGGTCAGCATCGGCCGGGATCGGTAGATGCGCAGCCCCGCATCCTTCTCAAGCGCAAACGGCGCGACGAGGCCCAGCGCATGCAGCTGGCCAGGGCTGATCGGCCATGGCGTGGTGGCCAGCGCATCCATCAGCGCGTCCAGGCGTTGCGGCGAACGTGCTTCACCACTGTCCTGCGCCTGCGCAGCGCCCATGCACAGCAGCATCAGGCACGCGATGGCGAATGCTCTCCCTGCGGTCCAGCGGATCATCGGCGCTCCTGCCAACGGGTGTCGGGCAACTGAAGATACCGGACAGCACGATACCTGCGTATAGCCGCGCTGTACCACGGTGCAATGGTGCGCGCGGCACGGCAGTGCAACACTTCCGCCCGTCGAAATCACCCCATCGCATCGCCCGGCAGTTGACCGTCTTGCTCTGCCCCTGACCGGCGCGCAACGCGTCGCTCCTCCTTCAACGCAATCGCATTCCAGCTACAGCATCGCCGCCGGTGCTGCCACGCGCTGGGGGTGCGCCTGCGTCTTCATTCCCCTGCACCTGGATCCGGCCATGAACACCCCACCCACGACCCTGCTCGCCCTGGCCCTCAGCGCCGCCCTCGCCGCACCCGCTTACGCTGCCGAAACCAGCGACGCGCCCACCACCCTCAATGCCCTGCAGGTCATCGCCACGCCACGCGGCGCGGCGGTTGCACCCACGCAGGTGGTCGGCCCGAACCGCTACATCATCAACGCCGCCGACCTTGATGCCATGGCCACCGGCAACAACGCCTTGGCCATGCTCAAAGCCGTGCCTGGCGCCAGCTACACCGCCACCGATGGCCTGGGCCTGGATATATCCGCCACCAGCCTGTTCGTGCGCGGCTTCCGCATGAATGAAATGGGCATCACCTTTGAAGGCGTGCCGCTGAACGACAGCGGCTTCCTCTCGCTCACCGGCACCAGCGTGGTCAACGTGGGCGTGCCCGACGGCATCGGTGCGATCACCGTCAGCCCGGGCGGCGCACCGGTCAGTGTGTTTTCCAGCAGCACCAACGGCGGCAGCCTGGAATATCGCCTGCGCGACCTGCAGGACACGCCCAGCCTGCGCATCAAGCAGGGCGTGGGCAGCAACCGCACCCTGGTCACCACCGTGTCCGCGCAGAGTGGCCAACTGGGCGAACATGGCCCGAAGCTGCTGGTGGACCTGCAGCGCGTCTCAGCGGACAAGTACCAGGGCGCGGGCACGCAGGATTTCCTGCGCGGCAACCTGAAGGCGCAGCAGGAGGTGGACTGGGGTGATTTCACCGTCTTCGCCTCCGACAGCAAGGCCAAGGTCTGGGGCTACAACAACATCTCCTTCGACATGATCCGCAAGCTGGGCTGGAAGGCCGACAGCTTCTATCCCGATTACGCCTGGGCGTACTACGTGGCCTCGCCGGAGAATGCCGATAAATCCTGTGGTGCCTATACCTGCGGCGAGCTGTCCGAACTGATTCCCTACCAGACCGGCCAGGTCACCCGTGATCGCGTGGCGTCCATCAACCACCGTTTCCAGATCACGCCCGCACTCAGTGGCAACGTGCAGCTGTACAACGCCAACAGCCACACGCAGGCCACGCTGACCGACCCCACCGTGCCGTCGCCCAACGGCGCGCCGTTCTCCGAACAGGTGCAGACGCCGCGCGTGAACCGCCTCGGTGGCATGGCCAACCTGCAGTTCGAGGTTGGCGCGCACATCATCAGCGCGGGCTTCTGGCAGGAGAAGAGCAAGGCCGCTGCCCGTACCGACTGGTACCAGCAACCGCTGCTGGGCCAAGGCAAGCCACTGAAGGCCACCGGCCCGTTCGATGCGCATGGTCCGGCCTTCCTCACTGACAACGCCTCGCGATGGGTCACCCGCTCGCATCAGTTCTACCTGCACGATGACATCGCGTTGAGCGACACGCTGAAGCTGGGCGTGGGCTTCAAGGCCGTGGATTTCCGCACCGAAGGCGGCGGCCTCGGCGATGCCGTGGACCGACCGGTATACGGCGCGCTGCGCGCCAAGGATAACTTCCTGCCGCACGTCTCGCTGTTCTGGAGCCCGAGCGACGCCACCGATGCCTTCATCGACGTGGCCAACACCATGAACGGCTATCGCGTGGCCCAGCGCGGCAACATCGGCTATACCGCATCGGCGTGGACCATCAGCGACCAGGAAGAGTTCGACCGCGTGGCCGGCACGCTGCGGCCGGAGAAGAACTGGAACTTCACCGTGGGCGCAACGCATCGCTTCGAGCGTCTGACGCTGACCGGCGATGTGTTCTACAGCGATATCCGCAACCGGTTGCTGTCAGCGGCCATCGGCACACAGTTCGCGCAGATCAACACCGTGCGGCTGATGCCGAAGATGCACGTGATTGGCGCCGACCTGGGCATTACCGCGGACATCAGTGATCACGTGCAGTTCTACCAGGGCGTGGCCGTGGCCCGTTCGTACTACGGCAGTGATTTCGTGGTGGGCGATACCGTGTACCCGATCAAGGGCAACGCCCAGCCGGGGTATCCGCAGGTTTCGCTGGTGAGCGATCTGTCCGCGCATCTTGGCAACTGGCGCTTGGGTGCCACCAGCACCTCGTACCTGCGCCAGCCCTTTACGTACGAGAACGACATCCGCGTGCCCACGTTCTGGCAGGTGAACACCTACGCCGCATACACGCTGGGCGAGGGCAGTGTGCTGCCCGGGTTGGAACTGCGGCTGGATGTGAGCAACCTGTTCAACCGCAACAACATCGGCACCGCCACGATTGCCGGTTCCTCGTTCTCGGGCGATTACCAGACGCTGCAGCGCAGCGCCCCACGGCAGGTGATGTTCAGTACCGCGATGACCTTCTAAGTAGATCCGCGCCATGCGTGGATGCTCTCCGCGCAATCCGGTAGCGCCGGGCCATGCCCGGCGGGATGTCTCCGGCACCGAAAAACGTGCCAACCAAGGTTGGCATCTACCAAAGCGGGCTCCAACCACCGCACTTTGCACAACCTGCACTGATATTCCGGCACCAGCGCAAGGTTCCCACAATGTTGCTGGGGCATGCTGTCCAGCATGGCCCAGCCCGATCCCGTCTACCTGCCCACCCGCCCGCGTGCCCACGGACGCCCGCGTCCGGTGCCCTACGCGGCGCCGACGGTCGACCTGCAGGCCGAATACCAGTTCTGGCAGGCCTACGAGCGTCTCGTGCGCCCGCTGCCCGGCGGTGGCCTCCGCCTGGCCTGGCTGGTCTTCCAGAACGTCTACCGCGCCCGCGAACGCTTCCCCGATGACACCCACGAAGCGGCACTCGCACGCGTCCTCTTCGGCAGCAACATGACGCCTGAGCGCGCGGTCGAACTGCAGGACCTCTACGGCCTCGTCAGCCGCCGCCTGGCGACTGTCGCCAAGCGGGGGCCCTGTCCGTAGCGTCGAGCTCGCTGGACTGCGCCCCTTATAGATCGCGCGCCCACACCTGGCTGACCTGGTCCTTGCCGAAGCTGTGGTGCTGTTCTTCCTCCACCAGCGCGAAACCGGCCTTCTCGTACAGCCGCACGGCATCGTGCAGTACCGCGTTGGTCCACAGCACCATGCGTGAGTACCCCGCCGAGCGCGCGAACGCGATGGCTTCCTCCACCAGCGTGCGGCCAACGCCCAAGCCGCGTGCACTCGCATCCACATACAACATGCGCAGCTTCGCGGTGTTGGCATCGTGGCGCACCACGAACACCGAGCCGATGATGTCGCCGTGCTGTTCGGCAATCCAGCAACGGTCCGAGGCAGGGTCATGGTCGCGCAGATACTTCGACACGATCTCGGCCAGCAATGCCTCGAACTCGCTGTTCCAGCCGTACTCGGTGGCATAGAGCTGCGCCTGCTTGTGCACGACCCAGCCCATGTCGCCGGGCTGGGGGCCGCGCAGCAGGTAATCCCGGTTGCGCTCGCCCAGCAATGTACTGATGCGCGTCATCGCCTCCACCACGCCCCGCCGCTGTGCTTCGGTAAGCGGTTCAAGCAGGGTCATCGCTTCCTGCCGCGACGCCGCGTCGTAGGGCTGGAACGTGTCCTGCCCGTGCGCGGTCAGGCTCAGCAGGTGTGAGCGGGCATCTTCCGGATTGGGGGACTTCTGTAGCAGCCCCCTGGCTTCCAGCGATGCGATCACCCGGCTCAGGTACCCGGCGTTGAGTCCAAGGTCGCTGCGCAGATCCGAAGCGCGGGCCGCACCCCTACTGGAGAGTTCGTACAGCACCCGCAGCTCCGTCAGCGAGAAGTCGCTGCCCAGCATGCGGTCCTGCAGCACCCCGATCCGGCGGGTGTAAAAGCGGTTGAAGCTGCGGACCTGTTCGGCCCGATCGGTCAAGGCAGGGGAAATGGCGGGCATGGTTGATAGAGGTGGTTGCTTTAGGCAACCATTATTGGTTGCCCGAGGCAATTAATCAACCTTGGTCCAAGTAGATCCACGCCACGCGTGGATGCACGTCGCGGCCCGCGCGCACGACCTCACCCCTCCGGCCGTACGCGCTCATGGATGAACGCCGTAAGCGCCAGCGCGGCCATCGCCAGCCCCTCCATCACACGGTCGCCTACGTATTCGTCAGGGTCGCCGTTCTGCTGGGCGCGAATGGCGGCCAGCAGGATTTCCTGCACGATTCGCTGGCCCGCCAACGCGCAGTCGGCATCGGCCAGGGCGATCTGCCGGCCACGCACCTGGTGGCGCTCGGGCCAAGGCTGGCCATCGGAGGCTGCGCCGGCACCAATGCTCTGCAGGATGGCGATGAGGCTGTTGAAATCGAAGGAAGAGGGGGCGTCCTGGTTGGGGCGCGGGGAGGGGGAATGCGGCTTGGTCATGGCTGGCTCCGTGCAAACAGGCAGAAGCCGCCACCGATAAAGGTGGCGGACGATGCGTGGCTCGAAAACCGGGCTACTAGGAAACCGGCGGGCACAAGGCCCCCACGCACCGCCCGCCATAGCCGGCAGACGGATCACCAGCCGGCACCACGCGAGGTGGTGCCGACTGGTGAGCGCAAACTTCATCACAACAACGGGTTTTCGAGTCCCGGCCACCCGTTTTCGGTGGCGGTGCCAGAGTTGCCGGATGTAGTTGGGAATGGCAAGGGATGGGGGCAAATCCGCCAAAACCCATGACGCTTTTGGCATTGTCGCACAGGGGGCGGTAGGTGCGAGAGGTCTGGCATACATGGCTCACGGCACTTCTGAGGCGGAACTGAAAAGCTCGCTGTTCCACGTCCCTAGGTGTGGCAATTGCGACAGTGCCCGCGATGTGCAAGTCTCACGAGCAAGCAACGCCTTAGCTCACTCGGCTCTTCAGGTCACTTACTGTTGAGCTAAGGTCGCTTCAACTGACTTCAGAATTCGATAGTCCATTCTCGGTCAATTTGGCGGAAATATTCCGCAGTTCAAGTGAGCGTGTTTCTAACAAGAAGCCGGTTTAAGTTGCATCGGTTGACGTCGATGCTAGATCACAGGAGTTGTATTGAGAGAATGAGTCGATCGATGATGGTCAGATCGGTGACCCATTATTATGATACTGATTGCAATAGTTGAAGTTTGGATGTCTGTGTAATCAACTTCGGAGGAAGCCGTAAATCTAGGAGGCTAGCTTAGTAGTCCAGAGAATCGTTAATTCATCCATGTGCCTGAGTGGCCTTGATGCGAATTCTGTCTCTGTAAGCATCGTTAGATGAACCGGGGCTCCATATAGCCTCATCGCATGCTCCAGTGCGGTCCTAATCTCGTAAAAAACCTCGAGTGCTACTTTCGGTTCATCCTTAGCTACCGCTAAAATATCAATGTCGCGAAAGCGCTCCCCACGAAAAGCTGATCCGAAACCATATAGAGCTTTAAGTCTGGTATCTGCTGCTGAGGTGAGAGATTGGATTGCCATCCTTGTCGCGTTGGCAATAGGACCAATACTCAGTGGACCATAGCGCTCCTGGCATTTCATTGGTGACATACAGGCCGATTCGCTCCATGAGACAGAAATTCTTTGCTTGTTCTGTGTACCCACACCATCCGCCTCCTATGTAGATGATGGAAGGCTTGCCGAATTCATGGATCACACGCTGCACAGCAGTGAGGCCCATCGTGTATTCGTTCAAGCAGACGACAGTTAAACGGTCGTTCTGCTGCTTTCTAATGAATTCAAAAACGAGGTCGTCGCGTCGATCAAGGCTCACGCAGTTCCCGTGATTGATCAATAGTCGTTCAAGCCAAGAGATGTGGGAGAATCTTACGCCCCAGCTATTGTTGCCGTTGTCTCTCATGAGAGCATTGCTTTCTGGAATTCTGAGGGGAACATTGGGTAGGTGTCCAGGCGTGTGTACTGATGCCGCTCAAAGGCCTGTGCGTGAACCTTGAAGAGGAAGAATGACGAGATTTCACGAGAGTCTAATAATTCAATATTTGATTCAATCGCATTTACTATCTTCGTGTTATTGGGTATAATCGTGTCTAGTTTTCGAAGCGCCCATGTGTCACACATGTTGGAACCCGGGTCGGCTTGAGCGACCGTGGACATGGGCCCAAGGCTAGACCAGAAGGCCTCATTCTCATGTAGCAGGCGAGCGACATGGGCCTTGAGTTTCTTTACGCTCTTAAACGTCAATGCAGTTCCGTTAGAGCGGACGCCACGTTCATGATCCTTCTTCCACTGATGCAGCATCGCCGCGGGGTAAACCCCTTCAGGTGCCTTGTCCACCTTGCGATGACAAGTTGGGCAGAGTAAGACCAAGTTTTCATACTCATCGCTCCCACCGGAACTAATGCCCCGGGGTCCAGTAGGGCTGGAGGCTATCACGTGTGCCATCTCACCGACATTAAACCCCCTCCCGTTATCCAAGAGGACTGTGAGATCGGCGCGGCAAGCCGGATTAGAGCAGATGCCCGCCGCGCGTCCCCATAAAAGTTTGGTCGTGCTGTCGCTAATCGCCACTTGTGATTGTCAAGGCCAGATCGATTCTAAAAAGTGTAATGCTTCGCTGCATGATGAGCGAGAGAGTGGGGCGTGTGCGGCAAGCGGTGCACCCACCTGGGCCAGAGCAACGGGATTTGATTCAGTCGCGACGGGCTCTTCTTTGCTCATGCAACGGTCCGTATGGTCCGATGAGCCTTGGATGGTGGTCGATCTGACAAGCGCGCAGGGATGAGGTGGGCCCAGGTAGTTGAACCGGTCGCTGACACCTGTCACTTGTTCGGCAGGTCCGGTCCATCAATAGTGAGCGCCACCAACCGCCCTCCGTGCGGGCATTCACTGAAAGGACGTCCCGTGAACCTGCTGCTGCCCATCCTCTCGCACACCCCGATCTGGGTCTGGGTGATCCTGGCGTACCTCATCACCCGCGGCGTTGCGGCCATGCGGCCAGGACAGACCTCGCTGCGGAGGCTGGCGATCGTGCCGGCCCTGTTCACGGTGTGGGGCATCTGGTCGATCAGCCATCGCTACGGCGGTTCGCTGGTGGCGTGGAGCGAGTGGCTCGCCGGCATCTGCGCGGGTGCAATGATTGGCTGGTTGCTGCTGCGCCGCGCGACGCTGACCGTGAATGAGGCGACGGGCCGGTTGTGGCGCAGCGCGGACTACAGCCTGCTGCCGCTGCTGCTGGTTACGTTCCTGGTGAAGTACGGGTTCGAGGTGGCGCTTGCGGTGTCGCCTGCGCTGAGTGCCAATGGCAGCTTCAGTGCTGCTTATCTGCTGTTGTCCGGTGGGTTCACCGGGATCTTTGTTGGCAAGTACTTCCGGTATCTGTCAGTGCTGCGCAAGGGCATGCCCGGTAATCTGGGCCCGGTGCATTGAGGTGGGGAGGGGGCTGGGGGTGCATGGTCCTTCAGATCTGCCGTGAAGGTGTCCGCTTCTGGCCGGGAGCACGCACCGGAGGCGGGGAACTGAAGATGTTTATCGGAAGTGGGGAGACGCAACTGTCGACCCGAAGCGGAAATTGCGGCTTGAGGCACATTACAGACCATTGAGGTGGCATCGCCCTGTACATCCACCTTATGAGGCGCCGGCGGCGCATTCGGGGTGATTACATGATGGTGCCTAACGCGGCGAGCGCTTATCGAGATCTTCTTGGGCATCACGCACAACAGCCCGCACGGTATCCTCAAGCAGGCCGATTAAGATGCATCGGACTGCCGCGAGGCGTAGGATGCACCATCGTCGACCCCATCGGAGCCCTCTCGGCACTGTCGGGCCCTCGAATCTTGTTAGGTAAGACTCCGGTGCCGCGTACTTGAGGCTCGCGGTCGTGCAAAGACCCCACTAGGTGGCGGCACGGTGCCGGCGAGGAGCGCCGTCTTTTGAGAGGAAGGGAATGGCAGCAGCGCTTACCGCAGACCTCGAACAGCTCAAGGCGCTGGTGCAGGCCATCGATCCGCCAACGCGACTGGAGCACCTGACCGCCGCGCTGATTGGCGAGCTGATCGGGGTCTCGGTCGCGGTGGCCAAGTCGGGCTTCCAGCACGGGGCGGACGCCGGCACCGCCGGACGCCAGGAGCGATTCCTGCGCATCGAATGCAAGCGCTATCGGGACGACACGTCGCTCAATGACCGGCTCCTGCTGGGCGAGATCGATCAGGCGATCTTCGCAGATCCGGCTCTGGAGGCGTGGATCTTGGCCGCGACGCGCGAGGCCGACGAGCAGCTTGAGCGCCAGCTGTTCAAGCACGGAAACGGCTACGGCATCGCTGTCCTGATCGTCGACTGGAAATCCCACGACGAGCCCGCCTTGGCCGCGCTGCTGGCCTCGAATGCCGCGCTCGTGTCCAAGCTACTCGATCCGGTCGCCGGTGCCTTGGCCGCCCGTCTGGCGGTCCCATTGGGGGCGGCGATCGAGCGCATGCGCCGCGACCTGGCCGCGTGGCACATCGGCACCGCCGTCGTCCGACGCCAGTCGTTCGCGCGCCTGCGCTCGATCTGGACCGATCCGCGTCAATCGCAATCTCATTTCGGCCAAGTCGTGTCTGGTGGCGCCAAGCGGCACATACACCGCGTGCAGGTGTTGCGACAGCTGGACGAGTGGTGGAGTGCGCACGCCGACACCGCCTCGCCTGCGTGCGTGACCGGCCTATTCGGCGTGGGTAAGACATGGGCGGTTACCAATTGGCTGATCGAGCGGGTCAATGACTTGCCGGCTACCTTGCTCATCCCAGCCTCTGCGGTAGGCGGGCGGGACCTAGGGTCGGTGTACGAAGTCAAGTCCTTCCTGGCCGAGCGCTTGCTTGAGGTGATGCAGGTGCGCGATGCGCCGTATTGGCGCGCCCGACTGGAGCGCATGCTGCTGCGTCCGCCTGCGGAGGGGCCGGTCCTGCTGTTGATCCTCGACGGCATGAGCCAGCAGCCGCAGGCCAACTGGGAAGGCCTGCTTAAGATCCTGCAAGGCGCGGAGTTCGTCGGGCGGGTGCGTACGATCACGACCACCCGCACACTGCATTTCGAGGTCAAGTTGCGGCGGCTCGCGTCGCTGGTGGATCGTGCCGTGTCCTTCGAGGTCGAGGGCTACGACCTCGAGCCCAGCGGCGAGTTCGACCAGATGCTCACGTTGATCGGCTTGCGCCGCGCGGACTTGCACCCGGACCTGTACACGACCGCGCGCATCCCCCGGCTGTTCGACTTGGTGATCCGCTTCCGCGAGCGGCTCGTCGAAGCCGGCGCGGTGACCTTGCATCGGCTCTTGTGGGAGTACGGCAGCGATACCGCAGGTGCGTCGGCAAACAAAGCGTTCTCCGCGCCGGAATGGGCCGAGTGGCTGTGCGCGGCCGCCGCCGGGTTTCAGGATGGAATCCGTTCCTATTCGCTCAAGGCGCTCAGTGATTCCGCCGCGCGCTCGGACTTGGCGCCGGGGGAGATCTACCAGCGTCTGAGTGAGCTGGCCGATTCCGCGTTCTTCACCCGGCTTTCGGACGGCACGCTGAAGCTGACGCCCTCACTGGTGAACCACGCCCTCGGCGCCACCGCCGTGCAGTTGCTGTCCGCCGACCCGCACGCCACGCGCGAGTCGCTGGAGTCCGCGCTCGAGCAGTGGCTCGATCCCATTAGCGGTTTGGACCAGCGTCCGGAAATCCTGCGCGCCGCCGTATCAATCGCCCTCGAATCGGGACCGCCCCGTCCTTTGCTCGGGGTCCTCGCAGCCGCGTGGCTGCAAACGCAAAATTTGGCAGAGAATCACCAGGTCGAAGTGCAAGCGCTCGCGGCGGAAATGCCTGACGCGTTGCTCGACGCCATCGAGTTGTCACATCGCTACAACCACGCGGCCAGCCGGCACACCGCCGTCGAGGCACTGCGCGGCATCCACCGCAGCAACACGACGGTCCGCGCGCGCATCTTCGCCCGGGCCGCGCAGTGGTTGCGCCGCATCTCGCGAGAGGTGGAGGCACGAAGCATCTCGGCGCCAGAGGCAGAAGCGGAGGCGCACCGGCAGAATCGGTGGATCGAGCGCATCGGTATCGATGCCTCGGGTCCGCGCAAGCTACTGGGTGAAGAGATGGTGCTGGTCGATCGCGACGAGGGTCAATGGACGGACCATCTGCCTGCGTTGGTCGAGGGCTATCCCCTCGTCGAAGCGGTGCCAGCATTGCGCTTGGCCGCAGTTGCCGCGGCCGTCGGCTCCAACCATCGGGCGTGGGATCAGCTGCGCTGGGTGTATCTGTTCAATCCGGTCGATCCTAATCCCGTCGCCGCGAGCGTGCGGGCGGCCGCGGCGGACATGGCCGCTCGCACCCCTGAAACCGGCGTGCATCCGCAACTGGCGCGGCGCGTGGCCGAGCTGATGCTGCTCGTATCGGGCCTCGAGGAGGACAGTGAGGCCGCGGCGGAATTGAACGTGGTCATGGGCCGGCCATTTACCTACGAAGAGCACTACCTGGCCGATCCCGGCCGAAGCCTGTTTTTCCGTCTGGAGCGCCGGCACGTTTTGGCAGTGCTCGTCGATGAAACCCTGCCGCTGCACGTGCGACTGAAAAAATGCGATGACTTGTGGTTCGACCCGGGTTTCGAGCCGCCAGTCGCCTTTTGCCAAGCCGTCGCCGACGCGGCCCGCGAGTTCCCGCTGGATAAGATGCACACAGGCGGCTACTCCACGCGCGAGGACCACAGCTTTGACGAGCTGCAGACGGTATTGGCGCGCTGCGCGCCGGAGGTGCTTGCGGACCTGCATCGAAGGCTGGCATCACGGGTGCCGACGACCGCCGGAGCGCGCGTTGCGCGCGCCTGGCATCAGACCGATGCGCTGCTCCTGCACGGCCCCGAGCAGGTCGCGGCGGCCCGTACTCTGAGGACGGTCGAGCGCGATGCCCGCGAAGGCGAGGAGGCCCATGCCGCGACGCGACTCCTGTTGACCGAGCTGACCGATCTCGACGCACTGGCGCAGGCCCTGCTGGTCGTGGAGGCGGACCTGCCGTTCATCCCGACCATGATCACCGATGACCTGCTCCCGATGAGCAGCGCTCAAGTCGATCAGTTAATCGGACGATGCCGATTCGGCTCGTCCAAGCAGCAGCAGGATGTTCTGGTACTGCTGATCACAGCGCCACCGACGCTGAGCGATGCGGCCTGGGATTGGTTGGTGAAGAAGGCGAATTCGACGGACGAGATCGATGTGCGTTTGGCGTTCATGGCGTTGGCTGCCGCTGATTCCCGTCGTCTTGGAGTGCATCTGGACCAAGCGGGCTGGCGCTTCACCCCCAACGTCGACACGCTCGCGGCACACGCCGCCTCCGGCGCGCTGATCGAGGCGACCCGTGGCCAGCCGTTCAAACAGATCGCCGGGCGCATGGCACCATGGCGCTTGCTAGAGGCGGTGCGGCTGCGCGGCAGCGACGCCTCGGAAGCTCGAGTTGCCTTGCAGCGTCTGGATGCCATCCTCGCCGGCGGTCCGAGAGAGCCGCCCGACCCCGGCGCGCAGGTCTTCGTAGAGCGCACGGACGCGTCGAACCGACGGCCTTGGTACTCCACTCGCCCGATGCCGCCCGAGGACCCGAACTCGGCCGAAGCCTTCGAGCACGAGTTCGATGAAAAAGCGCAGCAGGAAGCGCATGAGCGCGCGAGTGAGACAGCAAACGAGCGGATAGCCAAGGCGCGGAAGGAAGGCGCGAGCTTGTATCTTGAGTTTGTCACGCGCGAGGACGGGCAGGCCATCCTACAGCACGGTCCCGACCTGCTCGCGCGCTGGATCGACGGCCACGACTCCTTGAGTGCGGAGTTTGTGCGGCGCGTGCAGTTCGCCGAGGGACTGTTCCTGGCGATCGCCGAAGCGCTGCTCATCGAGCAGCCGTCTCGCGGCGTCAGCGTATGGCGCGCCCTGGGTCACGCCATGCGTACGCGCGTCATGGGCGCCGCGAAGCTGCCGGAGCTTTTGCACATGTTGTTCCGGGTCCCAGCCTCGTTCGAGGTCATCGCCGCGCGCGATGCGCTGCTCGAGCTGGGGCGAACAAACACCGATGCGCAGCTGTACGAGTTGGCGCTCGCGGCGCAGCTTAACGGCTGCACGTCCTGGCTGGAAGCGGTGATCGCGCGCGACCTGGTGTCACACGTGCCTTGGCGCCAGCAGCGGGCCGAGACTCTGCGCGGCTTCTTGACTGGGAACGTGCTGCCGGTGGCCGACGCGTGGCCCGAGGGCCCGTCACGCTCTAGGGTCCAAGAGATCCGACGTGGCGCCGCGCGTTTACGATACCTAGAAGCTTGTGCTCACCATTGGTGGCGCGAATACTGGCGTCGCGACGATCCGGAAGGAGCCTTCTCCGCTTGGGTCTTGTTCGAAAAATGCGCCGATCGGCGTGCTGTGTGCTGGATGCGGCAGGAAGCTGAAACGTCCACACTGGACGAGGCGCAGCGAGCACGCAAGCGCCGGCATTGGGCGCTGAACCGGCCACGCTGGAATTGCGGCGCCGACAAGTCCGGCCTGGCCCTGCAGCGGACTTTCCTGCGCCGGCACACGGACGGCATGGTGTGGCCGTGGCGCGAGTAGCGACTGCCTGCGCCCAAGCAACGCAGGTTGCGAGATCCAAGACCGGGTGGGGCAATGACGCCCACGCCGCCTGCCCGAGGCATGGCCCGTTTCTGGAGTGCGCCTCGTATCCCAGCTACCGAGCCACGGCAAATCTTCAATAACCACGCAAGGACGATCGCATGGCGACCCCGATGACGGGTAATGAATTCCCCTGGGCAGATCTGCTGGCAGGCGGCGAGCTGCAGAACCTCAATCTGGTCTTCGCCGGGCCAAATGACACGACCCGCCTGGCGCAGTTGCTATTGCTCGTCCTGGTCAGCGCCGTCAATGCCCAGGGTGGGCAACTGTTCCGGCAGGCTCTCGTGCTCTTGCCGCCGGACATGCCAGATACCGTCGCGGCCGACGTGGCCGCGCAGATGCTTCGTAAGCGCGGAACCGCCATGGACACGGAGGAACTGGACATTCTGTCGCGCCGATTGATCGTCCATCGCGCCGAGTCCTTCGATGCGAATGCTGTCGTCGACGCGGTGGCGAGCGCCCCGAAAGGGAGCTTCGTTGTGACCGTGGACACCGCGCGCTACCGGCCTGCGAACTGGGAAATCGTACGCGCGAAGAACATGCAGGTTCCCGAGGATCGCTGGATCTCGCCACTAACCGACCTCGCCCGAGAATGCATACCCCGCGTGCCCGAATCGGTGTGCGTGTTGTTAGATGTCGGGGAGTATCTGCCCACTCTCTCGCGCAACTGCGAAGTGTTCGAGGACATGGAGTGCACGGTCTGGGGTGCGGAGGATCCGCGGGCCGTGGATGAGAAGATGATCGGTCGATTCGACGAGTGGGTCGGGCGTGTGGAGCGCGGCGACATCGTCTCGGTACTTGACGAGATTGACTCCGAGGATCGGCTGGCCGCGTCGTCCAAGGAGTTCTGCAAAGTGCAGGTCTTGTACAAGGGCGGCCGTACGACACGAGCTCTGGAACTGCTTCGCCCACTCAACACTGACACCACGCCGACTGATCTGAAGTTGAAGCTGGCGACGGTAGCTATGAGCGCCGAGGATCTGGAGTTGGCCAAGTGCCTGCTCGAGTCCACTGCCGACGGCTTGCGCGACCTCGATACCAACGAACTGGCACTAGAGCTGAGCCAATCCCTCAACTCGCCGTCAATCGCGCGCCAGACCAGCGACTGGCTGGCCCGGCATTTCCCGGAGTCCGTGGTGCTTCGGGCCCAACAGGTGCGGCGAATGCTTCAGGCGGCACGTGATTCTGTGGCATTTCATTCCATGGGGTCGATAGCGATTCCGTTGGACGACTACGCGAAATTCGTCACCCAGCCGCTCGCCCAGCCTGAGGTTTCCGACTACGTAGAGCACACTGCCGCGGTGGACGTTCGGTGGCCGCAGCTGGCGAACGAGTCGCGGCTGGCGATGGCCCTCAACGCCCGGGCCCGACAACAGCCGCTGCACGCAATGTCGCTTGCGATACAGACCAATCCGACCTCGTCGTTCGCGCGCAATGCCGTCAACGTTGTGCTGTGGTCGATCGAACAGTTGTTGCTCGCCCACGGGGATGAAACCAAGGAGGCGCTGTCGGAGGCTGTCGTGTTCATGCTGCACTACTTGGCGATCACGCCGGAGGACACTGCTTCGCGCGAGCGCCTTGACGAAGTACTGTCGGTGGACATCTCTGGATCGGTGGGTGTGGCGCTGTTGGCGTACAGCCTGCTCAAGCTAGCGGGAGTACCGCAGCAAGCT
Source organism: Stenotrophomonas sp. ZAC14D1_NAIMI4_1 (assembly GCF_003086775.1). Classification (NCBI taxonomy): domain Bacteria; kingdom Pseudomonadati; phylum Pseudomonadota; class Gammaproteobacteria; order Lysobacterales; family Lysobacteraceae; genus Stenotrophomonas; species Stenotrophomonas sp. ZAC14D1_NAIMI4_1. The sequence continues at coordinate 4,359,889 of NZ_CP026001.1, read as the reverse complement.
GCTGAACCGCCGGACATCGACACGGCGGTGCCGGACGAAGCGCAGATGAATGCGTTCTTGTCCGGCGCTCTAGCATGGCTTTCGTCCAGGCGCACCGTCGATTTAGCGTCGACGGCGCTGCCCACGCAGCTGATGACCGTCTCGGCCGATGCGGCTTTGGGGCACCTGAAGCGAATCGTCCACTACATGATCGAGAAGGAGACTCTGGACGACACTCATACGTTGCGGATCTCGGTGATCGCTGCCTTCGCGATCGCACCACACGCCACCCGCAAGAACGACGACCTGGAAATCTTGCGCCTGGCCAACAGCCGGCTGATGCTGAACGGGGAGGCACAGTTGGCGCGCGATATGGCCGAAGCGGGGCTGGCCGCTAGCCACGGCCGACCCGAACGCTTGCGATTGGCGTGGTATGCCTACGGCGATGTTCACCACCGCAGTGGCAACCGGTACCGCGCCTTGATGTACTTTGGCTGCGCCCTCGCGACGCAGGCGCCCATTGAGCTCGAGCAGGCGTACTACGAGACAATGGGGATCGTCCGCGCGCTGCGCGACACGGGGCTGCTCGCCGAAGCCGAACATGTGCTGGTTAGTTGCGAGCAGCTTCTCAACCAGCTGGGCGTCCTTGAGACGAACGGGCATCGCATCGAGACCATGCGCGTCGGGCTGAGGCTCCACGGCCTAAACACGATTAGCTCTGGCGACTCGGAGGCGTGGTCAGAGTTGCTGCGGGTGGCTGATCGCAACCTCCAGGCTGTGCAGAGAGCCAATGACGAACTCGGCCCCATCCTCGTCATGGCGGCTCAGATCCTGGGTCACCTGGACTCGATGGAAGCGCCGGTCGATGCTTCCATCCGGGCGCGCATCGAAGCTGCCGGCGGCGGGGCGGGCGAGATGACCAGCGGTCTGGTGCGGTTGGCGATTAACGCGGCACCGGGGCCCGATCAGCTGCTGGCGCTGACACACGCGGTTCAACGCACGCGCTACGCGGACGACGTGGGTTTCGATGTGAAGTTGCTCGTCCGCGCTGCGCGTGCCCAACTTTCAGACGCAGGCACGCTGGAGAATCCGGTGCTGGCCAGTTTTTCCGCGGAGTTGACGACCGATCATGCCCTGCCGCTGCCCGAGGAAACACGAGGCGGGTGGCTACCTGCCCGCGTGCAGGACTCCGCGGAAACCATGCTGGCAATCTCGCGTCGGGGAATTCGGGTCGAATTGCTCGCCGCAGATGCCGACCAACGCCTGATCCGCGTCAGCGCCGAGGCAGGCGAATTGACCGTCGCCCGCGAAGCGGACACATTTTCTATGCAGCGCCTGCATCACTGGGCAAACCGTTTTCCCTACGACTACGGCTTGGACGAGGAGCAACTGCGGGAGGCCGGCCGCGATTGGGACCCGAATGTGTTCTACAACAGCATGCAGGGGCTGGGCTTGTCGACAAGCGTGGGCGACCGCGTGTTGTTCGTTCTCGACACCCAGCTCCAACGATTGCCACCGCAACTGCTGTTGGTGGCCGACGAGCCGATTGGGCGAAACGCACACGTCGCGGTGGTCCCTTCGCTGACCTGGCTCAATGCTGCGATCAACGCGCAGGGCAAGACCTACGGACCGCCAACGGCCTGGATTTCCACGACGGCCGAGAATGTCGCCAATGCCACCCTGGCGACGGTGGCCGATCGCGTAGGCGAGGACCTTGAGCATCATGGCGTGTCCCTATCGACAGCCGCGCAGGTGCCCGACGCGCTTCGCAACGCAAGTCTGGCCATCGTGGCAGCCCACGGTAGCTTGGCCGACGAGAATCGCTTTTTTCAACGCGTTTCGGATGAGGCGAAGTTTCGTGTCAGCGGGCTAACGCTTGCCAAAGCACTGGAGCGGTCCGGCGTTGTGGTGTTGTTCATCTGCAGCGGCGGGAGGCAGGACGAGCATCCCGTTTCCAGTACCACCGTGGGCTTACCCAAGCTGCTCCTGCAGGGGGGCAGTCTGGCGGTCATCGCGTCCCCATGGCCGTTGGACTCCCGCGTGCCGTCGCACTGGTTGCCTGGGTTTCTGGCAGCTTGGGAGGCGGGCGAAACGCTCCTCGATGCCAATGCCGCCGGCAATCGACGCGTGGTGTCGCAAATGGGGGACGACCCCAAGAACGGAATGGCCATGACCTTGTACGGTAACCCGCTGCTTCGTCGGCAGGACCTTTCCCGCGCGACGCTTGCTGGCACCTCAAGTTCAGGTGGAGCCTAGCCTTGTGTTCCTGCACCTCTTGCAGTTCTTGTTCGGCCGCTTTTCGCCACCGCCCAGTACTTGACGGCGCGCGATGGCGAGCGTTGGATCTGAGTGGCTTCGGCGTGCCGGAAGGCGACCGAAGTTCTGGGGCCAGGCCGAAGTCGGGCCGGTGATGCGACGGCTCGAGCAGTGCATTGCCAAGAGCGCGGGTGCCACGGGACCGGTTGCATCGGCCCATGACTCAGCTCCGACCTGCTGCAGCAAAGATCTCGTCCATCCAACCGCTGGCTTCCTGCACCAGGCGGATGCGTGCATTGACCTGGCAGTGGCCGTCTGCGCCGGTGCTGGCATCGAGGTAGACGAGGTCTTTGCGCTCCGAACGCAGGCGTGCATGCCAGTCGCGTGCCTGCGAGGTAAACACGGGCGAGTCGCCGCCTCCCAGGATGGAGAGGAAGGGAACGGTCGTCTGCTCCGGATCAGCCTTGGCTTCGGCCCAGCGCGCCAGGAACGCCTCGGGTGTCGGCGTGCCCGACTTCCACATCGAGGTCTGCCAGCTGCGCAGCGCGGCCGTGCTGGGCGTGCCGCCGCCACTCTGCATCGCACTGCGGACGCTGGCCTCGAACAGACGGCCCGGTTCTGGAAACGGCGTGCTGGCTACCACCGTGGCCAGGCGCTGTTCGTACTGCGCCGCGCGCGTGGCGAAGTAGCCACCCAGGCTCAGGCCGATCAGTGCCAGGCGGTCCGGCGTGGCGCCGAACTGCGCAACCAGCGTTTCGATCACCGCGCCGATCGGACGCTCGGGTTCGACTTCCCAGTGCAGCCCATCCAGCGCCGTGATGCCTTGGCCGGGCAGGTCTGCAATCGCGACGGAGTAGCCGCGCTGCCACAGGGCGCGACCGTAGGACAGGAACAGGTCCTCCATGCTGGTGTCGGCGCCTCCGATCACGAGCACGATCGGGGCATCGGCACGCGCATTGCGCAGGAACAGGCCGGGCAGGCATGCGCCTTCGTAGGGGACAGAGAAGAAGGTCATCGGAAGGTCCAGTTCGTCCATTGCCTGGGCAAAGGCACGCTGATGGCGGCGATACAGGGACACGAACGCCTCACCGCCGGGGGCAGCGAACTGCCAGGCGGAACGGTAGCTGGCGAACGCCTTCAGGCGGGCCTCGCCTGCGGCCTGTTGCCAGCCACGCTGCGCCCAGGTATCGGCCTGTGCCTGCTGCAGTTCGCCGTACGCCCCGAATGCCTGCACCCAGCTGTCGGCATCGCCCTCGACGATCCGGGAGGCGACGTAGAACGCCTGACCGATGTCGAGCCCGCCAGCGGGGCCCATGCTCAGGGCCGACATGAAGAACAGGTCCATGTTGGGGTCGTCGAAGCGGTAGCGGACCGACAGGCGCTGATCGGGCCGGATGGCGGCGTCAGGGGAAGAGGCGGCGGAAAGCGTCGAAGAGGTCATGGCTGTGCTCCGGAAGGTGCGACCAGAATATGAGTCATACTCACATTCCGAAACTCGCGTTCCTGGGGCGCTGTCATGGTCGATAAAAACAAGGAAATTCAAAAAGATACGCGCAGGTCGCCGCGCCAGGCCCGGTCGCTCTACAAGGTCGAGCTCATGTTGGAGGCGGCCCTGCAGCTGCTGGAGCAGGCCGAAATCGGCGCGCTGACAACCAATGCGGTTGCCGCGAAGGCCGGGGTGAGCATCGGCACCCTTTACCAGTACTTCGGCGACAAGCAGGCGCTGCTGGATGCCTTGGTCGCCCGCGAGCTGGGCGACATGTCCAAGGGCGTCATCGATGCGATCCAGGCCGTGCCCGCCGCACCCGGTGACCGCATACGCGGCGTCTTCAAGGCGGTGGTGGGCGCATATGGCGGGCGCGGCGCAGTGCATCGCAGACTGATCGAGCACGCGCTGACCCACCACACGGGAGGGCGGCTCTCCCCGCTCTACGAAAGCCTGCAGCATGCATTCACCAGCGCCGGTGTGCCCGGACAGGGGGACGACAGGATCAGGTTGAGCGAAGCTCAAGCCTTCGTGCTGACGCATGCCATCGCTGGCGTACTGCGGACACTCGCCGCGACGACGAATCCGCCAGCGCTGCAGGACGTCGAAGACGCCCTTGTCATGCTGGCGATCAACTACGTCGCTGCGATATACAAGGCAGCAATGGCGGCCGGCTGATCGTGCTGGGCATCGCATTGCAGGAGTGATGGAGGTGCGCTCCCTGAAGCGCCCTCGATCCACCAACCCCCTACCCATTCGGGTATCCCTCCGCACTCAGCTTGGGATTGGGGCCCGCCCGGGCCAGCACCACACTGATCGCCTCTGTCGCAGAGCCTTTCGGCTCGAAGGAGGCCTCATGTTCAGATCCATCCTGTTGCTCGCGGCGCTCTGCCTGTCAGCCCCCGCGCTTGCCGACGTACCCCCGTTCCCCGACACCTTCCATGCCAGGGACGTGGCGGCGAACGGCGTGAACCTGCACGTACGCGTAGGCGGAAAGGGGCCGGCCATCCTGCTGCTGCATGGCTACGGCGAGACGGGCGATATGTGGGCGCCTCTCGCTGCCGCACTGGAAAACACGCACACGGTCATCGTGCCCGACCTGCGGGGGATGGGGCTTTCCTCCCACCCGGCCGGCGGCTACGACAAGATGAACCAAGGGCGCGACATGCAGGCGCTGCTCGCCTCGCTGGGCGTTGAGCGCTACGACATCGTCGCGCACGACATCGGCAACATGGTGGCCTTTGCGCTGGCCACGCAGCAGCCGGAGCGGGTCGGCAGGCTGGTGCTGATCGATGCGCCGGTGCCTGGCGTGGGCCCCTGGGACGAGATCCTGAAGACGCCGCTGCTGTGGCACTTCCGGTTTGGCGGCCCGGACATGGAGCGGCTTGTGGCTGGCCGCGAGCGGATCTACCTGGACCGCTTCTGGAACGAATTCTCCGCGCATCCCGATCGCTTCGATGAACGCTCGCGCCAGCATTACGCGGCCCTCTACGCGCGCCCCGGCGCCATGCGTTCGGGGTTCGCCCAGTTCGCCGCGTTCGATCAGGATGCGGCCGACAACCGCGAGTGGCTGGCGGCCGGCAATCGGCTGTCCATGCCCGTCTTGGCGCTGGGCGGCGAGAAGTCGTTCGGCCTGACCATGGCCGTGGTGATGCGTGCTGCGGCATCGGACGTAACCGAAGGCACCATCGCGGACTCCGGGCACTGGATCATGGAAGAGAACCCTGCGGCCACGGTGAGCCGTGTCGTCGCGTTCCTGGGGGAAAAACAGTGAACGCGCGTGCCATCGCCGCTGTGCTGTGCGGCATTGCCTTCGCATTGGCAGCGCATGCGGATGCTGGCAGCGGACAGGCCCGGCTGACACCGGGCGAGATCGCCAGCCTGGGCAAGGGCGGCGCAGGGCCCGGCACCTCCGGCATCGACGGCATCCGTACCACCGTGCTGATGGGCGACCCCAGCAAGCCCGGCCCGTATGCCATCGAAATCCGTGTGCCGCCCCATACCCGGATCGCGGCGCACACGCACCGCGATGCGCGAAGCGCGGTGGTGGTGAGCGGTACCTGGTATTTCGGATACGGGGCCGCGTTGACCGAGGACCGCCTGAAACAGCTGCCGGCCGGCAGCTTCTACACCGAGCCGGCCGATGACGCCCATTTCGCGCTGACCCGGGATGCGCCGGCCGTTGTCTACATCACCGGTGTCGGCCCGACAGATACGCACTTCACTCCGCATCCCTGAACTCGCCCGGGGAGGGCGGGCGGACCGATTGTCGAAACCTTGGTTATCTCCAATACTGGCCAGACTGACAGACCCGCTGTCTCTGCCGGCAAGGCGAAATGGGTGACAGTGCAATGACCCGGTCCCGAACCGCTCCGACGGTGCTGTCGCTGCTGCTGGCCATCAGCGCGCTGTTCTTCGCCTCGGCCTGCCTTGCCCAGCACTCGCCGTCCGGCTTCGCGCCGTTCAAGCATGTGCGGGTGGCCGCCGATGATGGCGCGCCGGATGGCGTGCTGCACATCGCGCAGACGGCCGATGGCTATCTGTGGTTCGCAGGTGACACGTTGTACCGGTTCGACGGTGCGACGTTCGAGCAGATCGACTGGCCCGAGGATTCGGGACGACGGCACGCATCGCCCTCGGCGCTGATGACCGACAGGAAAGGCGAACTGTGGGTGGGCCTGCGCGATACCGGTGGCGTGGCGGTCTATCGGCACGGTGCCCTGCAGGACATGCACATGCCGGATCCTCCGCGAGGACTGGCGGCCTTTGCGCAGACGCCGGACGGGGCGATCTGGGCCTCCTCGCTCGGCCTGGACAAGCGGCTGCAACGCCTCGGCGACGCCGGTTGGGAGCGCATGGATGAGAGGCTGGCGCTGCCTCCCGGCTACATCATGGATCTGGTCGTGGCCCGGGATGGTGGCCTATGGGTCGCGCTGAGCGCGGAGGACGGTGGGAGTGGCACGCTGGCCCTGCTGGCGCCCGGCGCCGACCGGTTCCAGATCATGGACGTGCGGTTGTCCGGGCGGCCCAAGATCGCTCTCGACCGCAAGGGGACCTTGTGGACCTCCGATGCGGCCGGCACCCGGATGCTGTTCGGTCCTGACGGTGCCCCTGCGAAGGGGGGCATCGTCTTTCCTGCCTTGCCGGGCACCTCGCGGGCCGCCTTCGCGTTCGACCACGATGGCGGGCTGTGGGGCACGACAGGCGCGGTGGGCGTATTCCACATCGCGGATCCTTTCACTCCGCGTGCCACGCCTGCTGGGAGCGTGAATCCGTTCCGGGAAATCAACGGCCTCACCTCCGACATCAGCTACGTGCCGTTTGTCGACCGGGAGGGAAACGTCTGGATCGCGACCGAGAGCGGGATCGATCAGTTCCGGCGTGCGAGTGCGATCCAGGAGGCCGCGATACCGGCGGATCCCGCCTTTGGATTGACGATGGCCAAGGCGCGCGATGGCAGCGTGTATGTCGCCACGCGGAGAACCCTGTTCCTTGCGCCGCCGGGAGCGGCCCCCACGCCGATCCGTACCCTCGACAGTGATGAGGTGTCGATGTGCCCGGCACGCGACGGTGGCGTGTGGCTGGTGCAGCGCAGCCAGACGCTGCTGCTCCACGGCCAGCAGGCGGTGATCGGGCCGGGCTACCCGGGCGAGGAGGGGAGGATTGCCTGCGCCGAAGACGCGGGCGGGCGCCTCTGGCTTGGCCTCGCAAGCGGCCAGCTGATGTGGCGCGACGGGGACGGCTGGCACCGCGCGTCGGGCGAGCTGGCCAAGCTCAACCTCTGGGACCTGACCACCACGCCCGCCGGCAACCTCGCGCTGATCGTGCCGCCGGACGTTGCGGTGCTGGAGGGGGACCGCCTGAAGACGATCCGGCTTGCCCCCACCGGCATCGGTACGCCGTGGGCGATCCTGCCCGGCAATCTTCCCGGCTCGCGGGACCTGTTCGTCAGCGGCAGCAGCGGCCTGGCGAGGATGCGAGGCGACCGGGTGCGCCAGCTGGACGAGCGCCGCCTCCCCTGGATTACCTGGGTGCGGACGCTGCAGCAGACGCCGGACGGTGAAACGTGGCTTTTCAGCCGCACGGGCGCGTACAAGGTGGCCACGGTCGATTTTGATCGCGCCTTCGACGATCCACGGGCGCCGCTGCCCCATACCAAGCTTGATGCGCTGGATGGCCTGGCAAGTACCGTCCAGAAAGGCGGTTTCGCCGGCACCCAGAGCGTCCTGGCGGGCGATGGCCGGATCTGGTTCCTCAACCGGCAAGGCGCTGCCTACATCGACCCGGCGCACCTGCCGTCGAACAAGATCGCACCGCCCGTCACCATCCGTGCGCTTTCTAGCGGGGGGCGCACCTGGCGCGACCCGACGAAGCTCACGCTGGCGGCCGGCACCCGCACCCTCGACATCACCTACGCCGGCCTGAGCTTCACCGTGCCGCAGCGCGTCCACTTCAAGTACAAGCTGGAGGGCGTGGATGAGCAATGGGTCGACGCGGGCACGCGGCGTACCGTTTCATACTCGAACCTCGGGCCGGGGCAGTATCGCTTCCTGGTGATGGCCACCAACAACGACGGCGTCTGGAGCCAGCAGAGCGCGCGGCTCGACATCGGGATCCGCCCGACGTTCGTGCAGAGCTGGCCCTTCCGGCTGCTGTGCGCCGTCGCACTGGTGGTGCTGCTGTGGATGGCCTACTCGCTGCGGCTGCGGGCCGTCGCGCGCAGCGTCAGGTTGAGGATGGCCGAGCGCGTCGAGGAGCGCGAACGCATCGCGCGCGAACTGCACGACACGCTGCTGCAGGCCATCCAGGCGCTGACCCTTCGCTTCCAGCTGGCGGCGGATGATCTGCCGCCCGACTATCCGGGACGCGCATCGCTGGTGTCCGCGATCGATACCGCCGACCGGGTGATCGCGGAGGGGCGCGACCGGGTGCGGGAGCTGCGGACGCAGCAGGAGGGCAACATCGAGCAGGTGATGTGCGACCTGATCGCGCAGACCGGATTCGATCCCGCTGTCCAGGTTGCAATGGCGGTCCATGGCTCGCCGCGCCGGCTGGATCCCCTGGCACTGGAGGAGGTCACTGCCATCGCGGGCGAGGCGCTGCACAACATGCGCCAGCACGCCGCAGCGGGACGGGTGACGGTGGAGATCCGCTTCGATTCGAGTTTCGGCCTGCGGCTGGCCGATGACGGGGTGGGGATCGCGCCGGGCGTCGCCGCCAGCGGTGGCAGGGACGGCCACTTCGGCCTGGTGGGCATGGCCGAACGTGCACGGAAGCTGCGTGCCCGCCTGTGCGTGGAGCCGCTCGCCGACGGGGGCACGGAAGTCGTACTCTCAGTGCCCGGCGCCATCGCCTACAAGCGCGACGAGCGGCGCCCCTTCGGACGCTTCGGACGGTAAGGAGCCACAGATGCAAGCCGCACCCCAAAGTCCTGCCCGCATACGCGTCCTCGTCGTTGACGACCATGCGATGGTGCGCGATGGCATCAGCATGCTGCTCAACCGGCAAGCGGACATGGAGGTGGTTGGCGAAGCGTCGGATGGGGCGGAAGCCATCGCGATGTACCGGCAACTGCTGCCCGACGTAACGCTGATGGACGTGCAGATGCCTGGCGTCGGCGGCGTGGAAGCCATTGCCGAGATCCGCCGGCTCTCACCCAAGGCGCGGATCCTTGTCCTGACGACCTACCCAGGCGATGCGAATGCCGCCCGCGCCATTCGGGCGGGTGCCATGGGGTACCTGCTGAAGAACGGCATCCGCTCGGAACTGGTCGATGCGGTTCGTGCGGTGCATGCGGGCCGTCGTGCAGTGTCTGCCGAGATTGCATGCGAGCTGGCGGCGCACGCACTGGATGATCCGCTGACCGAGAAGGAAATCGCCATTCTCCAGCTGGTGGCGGATGGGCTGGCGAACAAGCAGATTGCTTTGCAACTGCACCTGTCGGTGGAAACCATCAAGGCGCACCTGAAGACGATCTTCGGCAAGCTGGGCGTCCATGACCGGACGCATGCGGTGACACTGGCGGCGCGGCGCGGTTACATCAATCCGTTTGCATCGGGCTGAGCTGGGTTGGTGGGGCTCATCCCAGTGGCATTGGGAGGACCGGATATGGCTTCAGGAGCGGCTGGCAGAGCCCTTCGCCGGCACGACTGTCGTCGTCACGCACATGGCGCCTTCTCCGCGATCCATTCCAGAACGGTGCCGGGGGCAGCTTCTGTCAGCAGCCTTTGCCTCGGACCTGGATGCGTTGGTCTCCAGAGCTGACATTTAGTTGCATGGTCATGTCCACGACTCGATGGACTACCTGGTGGGCAAGTCCAGAGTGGTTTGCAACCCACTGGGATACCCCCTACGCAGTGCTGACGGACATTGGTTCCCGGAGAACGCCCGGTTCGATACCTGGTCGTTGAGGTGAACGTCCCGGATATCCGTATGCAACTCGTGCCGGTGAAGTTGCCAACAACAATGGCGCCACTCCCTTGAACGCGGAGTTGTCGCGCCTAACCAATAACTTCCTTGTTGGCTCCATCGCAAAGGGCATGGGAGCCGACATCGGAAAATTGACGACAAGCCAGAGGGTCGCCATCGAGTTCAAAATGGAACAAATCCGCGTTGGCTTGGCCCGAGCGCATGTGAAGGCACTCGATGACGCAAGAGCCAGCCCTGATAATCCAGTTAAACTCGAGCGAAGCGTCATCGGCGTGTTCCACGAAAAAGTGTTCATAAACGCCGGTGCCGATCCGAAGGTATTTGGAGGTTACAAGGTCGATGCGCTGGAAAACGTGCTCAATGTCTTCGGTGGCACATCACGGGATGTCTATGACTATTGCCCGACTCCAAGTTGCCAGAACTAGGCTGTCCTTGCTGCTCACGGTCTTTTTCCTTGCCGGATGCGGCGACTCGACGACGACGTACCGCATCGACGGTGCGCGGGGTGGATTCTGTGTGCCGCACTCTCTCGACATCACCCCGCCCAGGCCGGGTCAGCGCGATGTGGTTCACGGCAGCTTTGCACTCCGTGGCAGGTGCCGTGACGGCGGCGAGGGATGCAACGGTGCCCACGGGCTGGTCTCGTTTGCGGTCATGGACCAAAGCAATTTTGTGGGACGGCGGTTCGTGGACTTCCCGGCAGATGCATACATTCCCGAAATTGCCGAATCCCGAATAGAGCAGGCCCAGCGACTGGATGCAACGGTGCTGGCCATTCCCGACCCAGGCGAGAAGCGCGCGTGGTTCATCTGGCGCCAAGTTGGCTTGCCGCATCCAACCGTGGAAGGGGAAGACGAATTGATGGCGGCGTGCAGCTTCGCCGCATTGCACCAGAGCTACTCCTGCGATCGGAGGCTGCGAGGGCCAGACTACACTGTGGTCTATTCCTTCATGGAGGGGAAGCGTCTGCCAACGTCATTTGAATCCCAAGACAAGCACGTAGTGGATGAAATTGAGCGGCTGAGATGTGAATAGCCGCTCGTTCCGCGCAGGCGATTCCCGATGGGGCGTTCGGTCGGTTGCAGCCAAGTACTGTTCACGGCCAGATAGATAGCGGCTTGCCCTGTCGTCGCGGTAAGCCCGCCGAAGAGCGGGTGCTGGGACCGCGCGATGGTGGCTCAATGAACGATCCCGTGACTGGCGCCGGATCCGAGGTACACCACTCGTCAAGCCATGTGATCCTTGCAGGCCCCTGCGCCCTTCGCGATCACCAGCTTGGCTGGCCTATATCGCCCATGCGCCAATGCCGCAGAGCATCAATGATCAGCTGGGGCTGGGTCAGTTGGCCGCGGCTTGCGGAAGGAAACCTTGGACACGGGCGGCACGCTGTCCGGCCCGGCCCGGCCCCTTTTGGATCGAGTCTGAGTGACCCTCGGCGCCGGCGGGGATCAGGTTTTCAACGTTCCCCGATCCAACTGCCGATATCCAATCGCCTCCGCCAGGTGTGCCGTCCCGATTCCTGCACACCCGTCCAGATCCGCAATCGTCCTCGCCACCCGCAGAATCCGGTGCATCGCCCTCGCGGAGAGCTGCAAGCGTTCAATCGCCTGCTCCAGCAGATCCTGATCACCCTCGCTCAACCGCGTACACGCCCTCAGCGCCGCCGGTGGCAGATGCGCATTCAACCCACCCCGCGCGCGCTGCCTTGCATGCGCTGCTTCCACGCGTACGCGCACCACTGCACTCGGCTCGCCCAGCGGTGTGCTTTCCCTTAACTCCACCGCATCCATACGTGCCACGCTGATATGCAGGTCGATGCGGTCCAGCAGTGGCCCTGACACCCGCGCGCGGTAGCGGGTGATGCGCTCATCCGTACACAGGCAGCGATTGCTGCGGTCGCCCGCCCACCCGCACGGGCAGGGGTTCATCGCCGCGACCAACTGGAACCGCGCCGGGTACTGCACGCTGCGCGCCGCGCGCGCGATGCGGATGTGCCCGGACTCCAACGGCTCACGCAGCGTCTCCAGTGCGCTGCGGTTCCACTCCGGCAGCTCGTCCAGGAACAGCACCCCGTGGTGCGCCAGCGAAATCTCGCCGGGGCAGGGTGGATTGCCACCACCCACCAATGCCGCCGCACTGGCACTGTGGTGCGGTGCCCTGAAGGGACGCTGCCGCCAGCGACGCGGGTCCAGCCCTTCGCCACTCACCGAGGCAATCGCGGCCAGCTGCAGTGCTTCGTCCTCTTCGGTATCCGGCAGCAGGCTGGGCAGGCGCGAGGCCAGCAGGGTCTTGCCGCAGCCGGGGCTGCCGATCAGCAGCAGGTGGTGGCCCCCGGCGGCGGCAACTTCCAACGCGCGCCGCGCATGTGCCTGCCCGCGCACGTCGGCCAGATCGGGCAGGGGCAGCGGTGTGGTGTCCACGCGCTCCACCGGCGGCAGCAGGCGCGGATTGCCCAGCCCGGCGCAGCATTCCAGCAGGGTGCGGGCCACGCGCACATCCGCGTGCTCGGCCAGCGCGGCCTCGGCGGCATTGCCCGGCGGCACCACCAGGATGCGCCCGGCCTCGGCGGCGGCAATGGCGGCCGGAAGGGCGCCGCTGACGGGCCGCAGCTCGCCCGTCAGGCCCAGCTCCCCGAGGAATTCGTAGGGCAGCAGCGACTGCGGTTCGACCTGGCCGCTGGCAGCGAGGATGCCCAGCGCGATGGCCAGGTCGTAGCGCCCGCCTTCCTTGGGCAGGTCGGCCGGGGCCAGGTTCAAGGTGATGCGCCGCTGCGGAAAGTCGAAGCGAGCGCAGAGCAGGGCGGCACGCACGCGCTCGCGTGACTCGCGCACGCTGGCCTCGGCCAGGCCGACGATCTGGGTGACCGGCAGGCCGCCGGACAGATGCACTTCTACCCGCACCAGCGGGGCATCGACCCCGGCGCGGGCACGGCTGTAGACCAGCGCCAGGCTCATGTGTGGTTTCCTGCGAAGGGGCGCTTGATGGTGCCGCCCGTGGACGGCGCGATGCCATCGGGCTTTGCAGGCGCGCGGTCTAGGGTTTTTCCGGGCGGCGGTGGTCGGCTTCAGGGTAAAGTTTCAGCAGCTCGGGCTGGAAGCCATGCCGCTGCTGTTGCGGACGCGCCCGACCACGATTGGCAAGGAGCCGGAATGCGCGTCAAGACGATTGCGATGGGCTGGGTACTCATGGGCCTGTCCGGTGCGGGCAACCTCGCTGCTGCCACCACGACCATCAACGAACCCGCGCGCTACTCCACTGCTGAGCTGCTGCAGGGCATTCCACCGGCCGAGCAGGCCTCGTCCGCTTCCGCCTACCGCTATGTGCGCCACTGCCTTGCCAGGCGCCAGTTCGAATCGTTCCTGGGAAGCGATGGGATCGATCCCGATGCAGCGTCATCCCTGCAGGCGCGGGCGGCGGGGATGACGGAGCCGCTGCGCGCGCACTTTCTTGAGAACGTGCGCATGCTCGATGCGCGCCGTGCAGAATGCGCGCCTTGGGAGCAGAGCGTGGCGCCTGACAAGGCGGCACTGCAGGTGTACCTGCTGGCGTTGGACAATGCAGCGGCCGGTGACGCGCGTGCCGCTGCCTGCTTCGTCGCACTGCCTTGGGCGGAACCCGCGCAGGGAACGCCGGACCACGCGCGGTTTGCAGGCGCCTACACCGCGCAGGCCCGCATCCTGATCGACGCGGGCATTGCCAGCGGCAGTTGGTTGATGGTTCGCGCTGCTGCCGGCCGACTCAACGCACACCCGCATGCGACGATGATGCTGCCGCTCGAGCCTGCACTGGCCTACCGGATTTCCAGGCTCATGCAGATGGGAATCGAAGATCCCGCTCTTTCCGGTACATTTGCTGCGGATGCGCGTCGCCACGCCTCCAGATTATCGCCCGCGGTGCTGGAGGTTCTGGAAGAGGACGTGCAGTCCCAGTTCCAGTCGGTATTTGCCGGCCGGGGCGGCGATCTGGATTCGTTTACCCGGCTGTGCGACTGAGCACAGGACGGACGTCGCGCGCCGCTGGGGAAGGGAGGGATTTTTGTATGGCATGGCCACGAGGACGCATTTGCCTGGGTGTCACCGCAACCGCAACCGTAGCCCAGCGCTGCATGTTGCTGGGACTGGCGGCGTTGCTGGCGTCCTGCGCAACTCCCTTCCAGCGTCCGCCGGCGGAAAAATTCCGCCTGGATATAGTCGATAACGCTGACGCGCGCCGATTCGAGATCACGTTGACCTCCCTGGACACGCGCGCGATGTGCGTCTCTGCCGAGAACTGGCCAAATGACATCGGCGGTTTTGTTGTGTCGCAGGAATCGACCTACCTGCAGGTCGAAGCACAGGCGCTGCCGCCGAGCAGCAGCTTCTCCAGCGTGTATTGCCCCGGTGGCTGCGGTGAGCATCGCATCGCCCCCAACGCGACGCTGCGGCGCACGATCAACTATGCAACGTTCGGCGATGCCGCAACGATTGCTGCATCGCCGTCGAAGGTGCTGCATTTCGTGGCAACGCCGTACTACTGCCGTTGAGCGTGGCCCAGCTCAGGGGGAGCAGGTCAGCGCTTTACCGGCTGGTCCCAGTAACAGACCGCCATCGCCGGGCCATAGCGCGCGACCAGCGCATCCACTGCCTCCTGGCTGCGCGGGCCCTCGTTGCTCGCCACGGGTGCGCCGATGCTTGCCAGCACGGCATCTGAAAGCTGGATCAATGTGATCGTGCGGTCTGCGGGGCAGTGGTGCATGAGGTTGGCGTCGGGCTCGTTGAGCCGGTCCATCCACTCGAACGACGGCGGATACACCGCCGCGCGGCGCAGGAACCCGTCCTGGCGTTCGATGCTGGCCTGCAGGCGTTGCCGGCCTTCGGCGGTGAGGTCGGGCAGTTTCGTCATGCGTGGCACCACGCCGCCATGGAACAGCACGACGCTGTCGGGCATGACGTGGCGCGTGGGTGCGGCCAGGAACAGATAGTTGGCGCAGGACGACACGCACAACTGGTACGCGTGGACACTGGCCTTTCGGTCGAGGATGGCATCGCCCATGTCCATGCCCAGTTCCACGTCGCCGCCCATCGAGCGCACGATCACTTGTGGCGTGACGCCTGCAGGGATGGCCGACATCTGCGTGAGGAACGCATCGCGGCTTTCCTTGGTCAAGCTGCTGGTGAAGTCGGCACAGAGCGTATCCGGCGCGACGGTGCGGACCTCGGCCGGTGCGCTGGAAGGGCGTTCCTTCATCCAAGCAACGCAACGTTCGGCGGCTGCCGGGTCCAGGCCGTCGGCGGCCAGCATAGTGCCGGGCAGGGCCAGCGCGAACAGCAGAGCAGAATATCGAAGCATGATCGTGACTCCTGTCGGGATCGAGGGGCGTCCGGTACCCGGCGTGGGCACTCCGAAACTATCACGGAGAAAGGCGATGTGGGTCGTGCTGCTTGCTGTGGGGCACAGGTCGATCACGGGTCAGTCCGCTTCCTGCGTGACGTTATCGACATTGTGTGCGTCTCATGGGCACGCAAAAAAGCAGAGGCGGCCAGCTCACCACGCAGACGAGGAAACGTCGGCGCATCAACTGATTCCAGTGATTGCGACAGACGCGGGCGCCCTCGATAGCCAGAATCTATTGGCAGTGCACAGAGCGGAGTGGAAGAAACGAACTCGACCCGCATGAGGCCGCGGGCATCGAGTTTGCCGTACATCGGCAGATCCCCGCGAACCACTGGGCTCGTCGGGGTACATCGCAGCGCCAAGGAGAGGTTATGAAAGAGATCAGACAGACCGCTGAAACCAATCACCCGTTCGTCTATGACGAGAACGGCCTTTGCGAAGTGCGTGATCCGCGCGCTCTGGAAATGCTGGGCGCCGGGGGCGTCCAGGCTTCCGGCGCGGTCTGCAAGGTAAACAGCGGGAACTGTGTTTCCGGCTGTGCATGTAAGTCCTCCTGAGACTTGCACTTGATGTGCCGCCCTTGCGGCGGCGCATCTCTTTCAGCATACCAAGGAGAGGAACGCATGCGATACGCGTTGGAACTCGCACTGTCCGGCATCTATAGGTCGAAACTTCTCAGCGTCCTGATCGTGCTCGCCGTAGCGACAGGCATAAGCGCGTTTGCCACGATGCTGCTGATCCGGATCGGCCTCGGGGGCGATCCTGCACCCAGCATCAGCCAGTCTCTCTATCACGTGGAGCTTGATCTGCGGGATGATGCCGCCCGATCCAGCTCTGCCCGGCCGCTGTCTGTGCTGTCGCTGCACGATGTGCAGGAAATTACCCGCCGCACCGGCGTCCCGAGCGTAGCAACGTCGTCATCCTGGCTTCCCTACAGGCCCATGGGAACGGATCGGCCGCTCGGCATGATTGCCGTTCGAGGTTTTACGTCAGGTGCGCATTCCCTGCTCGACCTGAAACTGCTCTCCGGGGCCTTCTGGCGATCCGATGATGACCAGAATGGAGCGCGCGTTGCAGTGATCTCGCGATCACTCTCGAGGGAGCTTTTCGGATCGGAATCTGCGGTGGGAAGACAGATCGAGCTGGCCACGCGGAGCTTCGCCATCGTCGGCGTGGTGGAGGACTGGAATCCCATTCCACGATTCCACGATCTTCGAGGCGGTGCCTACGCGGAGAGCGAACGTCTCTACATCCCGCTGGCGGCATGGCGTGCGCTGCCAAAGGACTACGGCATGGGCGCGATGTCCTGTCGCGACGGCGTCCCTGAGGATCCGGAGAGCGCATCGTGCGCTTGGCTGCAGCTATGGGTCCAGCTGAACGACACGCACGCGCTCGGCGCATTCAGCAGTGCGCTGCACCGCTATGGGCTCGCGCAGGTCGATTCAGGCAGAGCCACTGACGTGTTCTCCCGCGTGGCACCGCTCAAGGAGTGGCTGGCGATCAATGACGTACTTCCCGATGAAGTCAGTACACAGCTGTGGTTCGCAGCCGGTGTCCTGGTCATCTGCCTCGTGAATGCCGCCGGGCTCTTCCTGGCTGGCTTCGTGGGCCGGTCCAGGGAGATCGCCATTCGCCGGTCGCTTGGCGCAACCCGTGGAGACATCGTCAGGCAGCTCGCCGTTCATTCAGCCGTGCTGGGGGCCGCCGGAGGACTCGTCTCCATTCCAATGGTCCTCCTCGGATTTCGGGTCGTACAGGGTCTCTCCAGTGCGTATGCATCGCACCTTTCCATTGCGTGGTGGTACGTTGCCCTGTGCCCCTTGATCGCGGCGATGTCTGCCCTTCTGTCGGCGTCGATTCCGCTGTGGAGAGCCAGCCAGCGGTTCGTATCGTTGCGCATGGGGGAAGTGCCATGACGGTGGTTCACGCGATGGTGACGACGCTTAAAACGGTGTCGAAGCACCTCACGGTCGTTGGCCTCATGGTGCTTCAGATCTCAGTTTCCATGGCGGTGCTTGCAAACATATCCACGATTGTTCTGGAAGCTTCGGAGCGCATCGATGCCGAGTCCGGCCTGAGCGAGGCCCGTATCGCCGTGGTGCAGAACATAGGCGTCATCGGCTTCGAAGATGCCGCAACCAGTTCGGGCGCTGGGCTGCGTGCACTGCGGGACGTACCAGGTATCAGCGCCGCAGCAATCGGCCCGGTCCCTTTCGCGGTGGAGCGTGGGGCGGTGCGGCTGGAGAAGTCCAACCGCGATGCGTCAGGGCACCCGTATATCTACTTTGGAAGCGAGCAGCTCGCGAGCGTACTGGGTACGTCAGTTGTCCAGGGTATTGCGCTGGATAGCTTGCAGGCACCCTCCGTCGAGGACGTACTTGAGCCCAACAGCACGTTGGCCGTACCTGCGGTCGTCACCCGGAGTCTCGCCAAGCGCCTTTTCCCTGCGGGCGACGCTTTGGGAAAGATGATCCATACCGAGGTTTGGGGCAGCTATCCGCTGACCCTGCGAGTCGTGGGTATCACGGCAGACTTCAGGAGCGCATCCACCGGTGATGCCAGCGACTACGAGGCCGTGATCTCGGAAGTGAAGATCGATGCCCAGAGTATCGGGGGGCTGTATGCCGTCCGTCGAAACGTGCCATTTGATCTGGAGGCGAAGCGGGTCGTGACTCGCGCCCTGTCCTCGTCCATGCCGGGCTTTGTACAGGAGCCCGTTCGCTCCGTGGCCGAGCTCAGGACAGCGCACTTCGCCAAGGACGCATCCAGGTCAAGTGTGTTGCTGGCAGTGGTTTTCGTCGTGACCGCTTCGTCAGCGCTCGGAGTGTTCGGAATGAGTCATTACTGGGTCTCTGCCAGACACCGGTCGATTGCCATCCGGCGCGCGCTTGGCGCATCCCGACGTGACGTGGTGGCCCTCTTCGCCGTGGAGAGTGCCGTTGTTGCCGGGCTTGGCGTGATCCTGGGTGCAGGGTTGGCCGTAGCGGCGAACCGTCTTCTTGCGCTCCAACTGGAGATGGCTGCAGTAAGCGCCGCTTCGGTGGCGCTGGGTGCGGGACTGACGTTGCTGAGTTGCCAGATCGCCGCTCTGATTCCCGCTTTGGGCGCGGCCAAGGTTGATCCCGCCCTGGCGTTTCGCCAGCGATGACCGCCTGTCCAGGAGAAGAGCATGGTGCTTGGGCTGTGGCTTGGGGGCACGGGCTCACTTCATGACACGACGGTCGCTCGGCTATGGGAGATTGCCGAGGACCATGCATCGCACCTTGGATCCTCAGCCCTGGGTTGAATCCCGCCCTTCAATCTCACGAACAGTTGCCTCCAGCGCGTCCAGCTTCTCGCGGGTCTTCAGCAACACCGCACGCTGCACTTCAAATTCCTCGCGCGTCACCAGGTCGAGCTTGGCCAGGCCGGCGTGCAGCGCGGTCTTGAAGGTGGCCTGCAGTTCCTCGCGGGATTCGCGCAGGCCCGGCGGGACCAGGTCGCTCAGGCGGCGGGCGAGGTCATCGAGGTGGTTCAGGTCGATCATGGGGGACTCCGTGGCCTGGCAGGCCGTTCGCGCATAAGGATACTGCCGGCCCGTGCGGCCGCACAGGCGGCGGTTTCGCGCCGGGTGCGTTCAGGCGCTATCCTCCACGCCGGAATACAGGAGATCGACGATGAAGATGGTCATGGCGGTGATCAAGCCGTTCAAGCTCGACGACGTGCGCGAAGCGCTGGCCGAGCGTGGGGTTACCGGTATCACGGTGACCGAGGTGAAGGGCTTCGGCCGGCAGAAGGGCCATACCGAGCTGTACCGTGGCGCCGAGTACGTGGTCGACTTCCTGCCGAAGGTGAAGCTGGAAGTGGCGGTGACCGATGACCAGGTGGAGCTGGTGGTCGAGGCGATCGTGAAGGCGGCGGGCACCGGCAAGATCGGCGATGGCAAGGTGTTCGTGTACGACCTGGGCAGCGTGGTGCGTATTCGTACCGGCGAGCTGGACGCGGACGCGCTGTAAGCGCGCCGCGTGGCGTCTGGACGCGGCTGGGTAGAGTCGACCGTTGGTCGACTACCGCGCGCAGCGCGGGCATTTCGGGTGCGGATGGAAGGGCAGTCGACCAACGGTCGACTCTACCGCTTCGCCCACTTGTAGAACCGCTTCCAGCCCTGGCGCACGGCGGCGACCCAACCCGGGTCGGCCACCATTGCAGCCTGCGCGGCGCTCGGCGCCTGGCCGGTCACGCGCTGGCGGATCTTCAGCAGGTTCTTCATGTCACTGCGGCGCATCTGCCGGCTGAGCGGGTTGCGGCGCAGCCAGCGCGGGGCGCGCCAGGCCGAGGTGAAATCCAACAGCACCGGCACGCCGCCGCTCACCACCACGTTGGTGCCATGCAGGTCGTTGTGGGTGATGCCGGCCGCGTGCAGGCGGCTGAGCGCGTGCTGCAGCTGGTCGAACACTTCATTGCCCACCGCCTGCGCGGTACTGAGCGTCTGGCCCGGAATGAATTCCATGCCCAGGGCGAGGCCGCCGAGGGTGCCAAGCAGGGCCGGGGCATGCTTCCAGCCACCCAGGCGCTGCAGGATGCGCGCTTCGCGGCGCACCATCAGGCGGGCAATCAGCGAAACCGGGGTGCCGCGGTAGCGCGAGTAGTCCTTCACCACCGCCGGACGGCCGTCCAGGCAGGTGCGGTAGACATCGGGGGCGAGGAAGCGATCACCGCGCTTAAGCAGCAGCGGGGCGACGGCGTCATCGCCGCAGGACGGGGAGGGGGAAACAGTGGAAGTCATGGCGGGGTCTCGGACGACGACCCGGTGGGTGGCGCTGCAGCGTCAAGCGAACCGGTACGACTGGGGGGAGGTAGCTAAACTTTCGTTAAGTGAATTTTAGTACCGCCGAGTTCGCTAATCCACGTTTTGTCGGAGAAATGTCGGGGCCGTAGCTGGAACAGTTCGTCGCGCCTGATCGGACAATTTCGTCTCACTTAGCGCTTCGGGCCTTTTCAATCAATGGCTTGCCAGAAAACTGCCCCGCAATGCGCTGCACGAACGGCAGCAGTGCATCGCGCAGCTGGTCCAGGCCGGGCTGCTCGATGGGGAAGTGGCCGCATTCGTCCAGCAGTACCCGCTGCTTGGGCGCGGCCAGGCGCTGGAAGAAGCGATCGCTGATCGCCACCGGGGTCCAGTCGTCGCAGGCCGGGTGCAGCATCAGCACCGGGCAGCGCTGGAACTGCTCGGGCTCCAGCGCCGGGGCGGTGTCGAACAGGGAGGCCAGCAGGCCCAGCGGCACGCGGTTGCCGCCGCCCAGCGGGTCGGCGCAGACCAGCGCGGTCAGGGCCGGGTCGCGCGACATGCGCTGCATGTGGGTGAACCAGCGCACCGGCACGCGCAGGCCGCGGGTGAGGCGGCTGGTAGGGCGCAGCGTGGGCAGCAGGGCGCGCATCCACGGCTGGCGCACCAGGGCGGCCTGCACGTCGGGGTCGCGTGGGTCAGCCAGGGTGGTGGCCACCAGACCCTGCACCCACGGCGATTCGGCCGCCACCAGATAGGCCAGGTAGCCGCCGATGCTGGCACCCAGCAGCACGATCGGGCGCGGCCGGCGCCGGTACTCGGCCTCGATGAGGGCCAGCAGGGCCTGCTTCCACGTGCCGTAATCGACGGCTTGCCAGGCCGCGGGGCTCAAGCCATAGCCGGGCAGGTCCGGCGCCACCACTTCATGCCCGGCTGCGGCCAGGTCGGCGGCCAGTGGGGCGAACATGCGGCCATATCCGCCGGCCCCATGCACCAGCACCACGGTCGCGCCGGCATCGGCCGGGCCGTGGCGGTCCAGGCGCAGAGTGCCCCCAGCCCAATGGAAGGCCTCGCTGCGTGGCGTGGCCGCTGGCTGGCCCGGGAAGAAGGCCGCATAGCGGGCGCTGAGGGCGGGGTAGGGGGCGTGGTCGCAGGCGGGCATCCGTACCAGTGTAGGTTGGTTGTTCAGCTACGTGATGCTGAACAGGGTGCTTGGGTAACTTGACCCGGGGGCATTGGCTGCCGACCATAAGCTGTTAACCCGCGACATCGGCGGCCGCCCCCACCCGGCACGTCACCGTCCCCTGCCGCGTCCCCACCCGGTGCAGGCCGCGCGGCCGCATCGTTCGTTTCCCTGTCCGGCGCCCGCTGGAGGAAAGTGCTTTGATCATCAAGATTGTCCTGGCAGCGCTGTTCGTGGCCTGCGTGCTGTACATCCATTACCGCGGCAAGGTCCGCGCGCGCTGGTCGCGCCAGTTGCTGGACCACTCCAGCTTCATGGCCCCGATCAACGTGATCATGTACCTGTTCTCGAAGGTGCCCACCACGCCGTTCCTGGACCCGGGCAAGGAGCTCCCGCAGCTGGAGCCGCTGCGGCAGAACTGGCAGGTGATCCGCGACGAGGCGCTGGCCCTGCGTGACGCGCAGAAGATCGCCGCCTCCAGCAGCTACAACGATGCCGGCTTCAATTCGTTCTTCCGCCGTGGCTGGAAGCGCTTCTACCTGAAGTGGTACGGCCCGTCGCATCCGTCGGCCAAGGCCATGTGCCCGAAGACCGTGGCGCTGATCGAATCGATTCCCGATGTGCGCGCGGCGATGTTCGCGCAGTTGCCGCCGGGCAGTGAACTGCGCCCGCACCGCGATCCGTTCGCCGGTTCGCTGCGCCTGCACCTGGGCCTGAGCACGCCCAACGACGATGGCTGCTACATCGTGGTGGACGGGGTGAAGAAGAGCTGGCGCGACGGCGAGTGGATGATGTTCGACGAGACCTACATCCACCACGCACACAACGAGACCGACCAGGATCGCGTGATCCTGTTCTGCGATATCGCCCGCCCGCTGCGCTTCGGCCTGCCGGGCCTGTTCAACCGCGCGGTGGCGTCCACGCTGCTGGCCGGCGGTGCCTCGCCGAACCTGCCGGGTGATCCGACCGGTGGCGTCAACAAGGCCTTCGGTGGCGTGTACAAGGTGCGCCTGAAGGCCAAAGCCCTGCGCGAGCGCAGCGTGGTGGCCTACCAGGTCATCAAGTGGGGCCTGGTGGTGGCGGTGATTGCCGGTATCTGGGCGATCTGACCGAACGGTCGTTCATGGGGTTGCCGGCCAGCGGCCGGCACTACCGCAAAGCAAAAAACCCGCGCTGTAGGTAGGTGCCGACCGTTGGTCGGCACGCATTAGCCCTGGTAGGTGCCGACCGTTGGTCGGCACACCTTGCCATCAGCCCTTGAGGGCCGATGCCACGAACGGCGGGGTTACCAGCACGCCGGTGTGCAGCGCGGCGGTGTAGTACAGGGTGTTGAAGGTCTTGGCAGCCGAGTCGGCCTGGCGGAAGTCGAAACCGCTCTCGCCCTTGCGCGCCATGGTCACGCTCCACCAGCCGGTGGGGTAGCACGGCTGCGGGAACGGCAGGGTCTTGAACGAGCCGAAGCCGGCCTTGCCCATCTCGGTGCGCATCTCGTTGATCAGCTCCAGCTGCATCAGCGGCGATTCGGACTGCTGCACCAGGATGCCGTCGTCCTTCAGGGCCTTGAAGCAGCTCTCGTAGAACGCCTTGTTGAACAGGCCTTCGCCCGGGCCGACCGGGTCGGTCGAATCGACGATCACCACGTCCACGCTGCCGGCCGGGCAGTTGGCCATGTAGGCCACGCCGTCGTCGAACAGCAGCTCGGCGCGGGCGTCATCGTTGGAATCGCACAGCTCCGGGAAGTGCTTGCGCGCCATCACGGTGACCTGCTCGTCGATATCGCACTGGGTCACGCTCTCCACGCCCTTGTGCTTGAGCACTTCGCGCAGAGTGCCGCAGTCGCCACCGCCGATGATGACCACGCGCTTGGGCGCGGCGTGGGTGAACAGCACCGGGTGGCTGATCATCTCGTGGTAGAAGAAGTTGTCCTTGCTGGTCAGCATGATGGCCCCGTCGATGGTCATCAGGTTGCCCCAGTCGGTGGTCTGGAAGATCTCGATCTTCTGGAACGGCGACTGCACCTCGTCCAGCTTGCCGGTGATGCGGAAGCCGATGGCCGAGCCAGTGCGTTCGAAGTGTTCGATGTACCAGTTGCTGCTGTCAGTCATTGGATTACGGTCCTGTTCGGAGGGTTGAAGCCGGGCTGGCGGGCGGGGCCGCGTGGCACAGATGCCACATCCGGACGGATCGGCCCGTTCAGGTTCAGACCTGCCACGGGCGCGGGCGCGCATGATAACGAACCTGTGGGCATATAGGCGTTATCATGCCCCCCCTTTTATTGCCAACAAGGCCGACTGCAATGACCGATTGGTCCCTCGACCAAGCCCGCAAGACCTACTCGATCCCGCATTGGGCGGATGGTTATTTCGATGTGGATCAGGCCGGGCACATGGTAGTGAGACCGACCGGGGCAGATGGCCCGGTGGTGTCGCTGCCCAAGGTGGTGGACGCTGCACGTGCCGGCGGCGCCAAGCTGCCGCTGCTGGTGCGCTTCCCGGACATCCTCGGCCAGCGCCTGGGCAAGCTGCAGGCGGCGTTCGCCCAGGCCCAGCAGGACTGGGAGTACCCGGGCGGCTACACCGCCGTGTACCCGATCAAGGTGAACCAGCACCGCGGCGTGGCCGGCACCCTGGCCAGCCACCACGGTGAAGGCTTCGGCCTGGAAGCAGGCAGCAAGCCCGAGCTGATGGCCGTGCTGGCACTGTCGCGCCCGGGTGGCCTGATCGTCTGCAACGGCTACAAGGACCGCGAGTACATCCGCCTGGCCCTGATCGGCCGCAAGCTGGGCCTGCAGACCTTCATCGTCATCGAGAAGCCGTCCGAGCTGAAGCTGGTGCTGGAGGAATCCAAGGCACTGGACGTGAAGCCGGGCCTGGGCGTGCGCATGCGCCTGGCCTCGCTGGGCGCCGGCAAGTGGCAGAACAGCGGTGGCGACAAGGCCAAGTTCGGCCTGTCCCCGCGCCAGCTGCTGGATCTGTGGAAGTCGCTGCGCGATACCGAATACGCCGACTGCCTGAACCTGCTGCACTTCCACATGGGGTCGCAGATCTCCAACGTGCGCGACATCGCCAACGGCATGCGCGAAGCCACCCGCTATTTCGTCGAGCTGTCACAGCTGGGCGCGAAGATCACCCACGTGGACGTGGGCGGCGGCCTGGGCGTGGATTACGAAGGCACCCGTTCGCGCAGCTTCTGCTCGATCAACTACGGGCTCAATTCGTACGCCAGCAACATCGTGCAGCCGCTGGCCAACGCCTGCGAAGAGCACGGCCTGACCCCGCCGCGCATCGTCACCGAGTGTGGCCGCGCGATGACCGCGCACCACGCGGTGCTGATCGCCAACGTCTCTGAAGTGGAACAGGCGCAGGAAGGCCGCGTGCCGGACCAGCACGACGACGAGCCGGCCTCGATCCGCCACCTGCGCGAGATCCACGAGGAACTGGACACGCGCCCGGCGGTGGAACTGTTCCAGGAAGCGCAGCACTTCCACGCCGAAGGCCTGGCCAGCTACGCGCTGGGCCAGATCGACCTGCCGCAGCGTGCGCGCATCGACGATCTGTTCTACGCCATCGCCCACGGCGTGCGTGCGCGCCTGAGCTACGACGAAAAGAGCCACCGCCCGGCGCTGGATGAACTGAACGAGCGACTGGTCGACAAGTACTTCGTCAACTTCAGCGTGTTCGAATCGATTCCCGATGCGTGGGCGATCGACCAGGTGTTCCCGATCGTGCCGATCGAACGCCTGAACGAGACCCCGGACCGCCGCGGCATCATCGCCGACATGACCTGCGATTCGGACGGCATGGTGAAGACCTATGTCGAGAACGAGAGCCTGGACACCTCGCTGCCGCTGCACGCGATGAAGCACGGCGAGAGCTACCGCATCGGTTTCTTCATGGTGGGCGCGTACCAGGAGATCCTGGGCGACATCCACAACCTGTTCGGCGATACCGACGCAGTGGAAGTGGTGGCCGATGCCGATGGCTACGCCATTACCCAGCAGCGCCGCGGTGACACCACCGACGTGATGCTGGATTACGTGGGCTACAAGCTGGACGACCTGCGTGCGGCCTATGCCCAGCGCGTGGCGGCGGCCGAGCTGTCGCCGGAACGTGCGCAGGAGCTGTCGCAGGCGCTGGAAGCCGGCCTGACCGGTTACACCTACCTGTCCGACGAACCGCTGGCGTGATGTCCATGGGAACGCCGGGCATGGCCCGGCGCTACCTGTGCCGATGAGCGCGCGCGCGATCTTCCATCTTTTCCTGCATGCCGCCGTGCCAGCCCTGCTGGCATGGCTGTTCTGGCGCAAGCGTTTCGCGTCCGCCTGGCTGCTGTTGCTGCTGGGCTGGATCATCGACCTCGACCACCTGCTGGCCGACCCGATCTACGCGCCCAACCGCTGCAGCATCGGCTTCCACCCGCTGCACACCGCACCGGCCATCGCCGTGTATGCGGGCCTGTGCGTGCCGAAGAAAACGCGGCTGGTGGGCATCGGGTTGATGATCCACATCGCGCTGGATGCCATCGACTGCTGGTGGATGCACCACCGCTGAGCGCTGTAGAGCCGAGCCCATGCTCGGCTGGCTCCGCTGCAGCCGAGCATGGGCTCGGCTCTACAGCAGCGTTACGGCGCCGCCAGCGGCAGCTCCAGCCGCGCACGCAATCCTGGGTTCTCGTTGGACAGGCGCAGCGAGCCACCGTGGCTGGCCGCGATCTCTGCGGCGATCGCCAGGCCCAGGCCGCTGCCTTCCACCCGCTCGTCAAGGCGCACGCCGCGCTGCAGGACGCTCTCAAGCTTGGCCTTGTCCAGGCCCGGGCCGTCGTCGCGCACTTCGATGTGCAGCCGGTCATTCTGCGCCAGCGCACGCAGGCGCACTTCGCCCTGGGCCCACTTGCCGGCGTTGTCCAGCAGGTTGCCCAGCATTTCTTCCAGGTCGGTGGCGGCGCCGGCAAAGGCGATACCGCGCGGCACATCCATCTGGAAGCGGATGCGGCGGCCGCCATGCACGCGGGTCATCAAGCGGCACAGGGCTTCGGCGGCCGGGGCCACCTCGCTGCTTTGCCGATGGTCGACGGCCAGGCCTGCGGCCAGGTAACGGTCGATGCTGGCGCGCATGCGCGCGCCCTGTTCGTGCAGGGTGCGGCGCCAGTCGCGGCCTTCGCCCTGTGCTTCGGCGGCCAGCACGCTCAGCGGCGTCTTCAGGGCATGGGCCAGGTCTTCGGCGCTGCTGCGTGCACGCGCCACCATGCGCTGGTGGTGGTCGAGCAGGGCATCGAGCTCATCGGCCAGCGGTGCGATCTCGCGGTCCAGCTGGCGGCGATCAATGCGCTCAGCCTCGCCACGGCGGATGCGTTCGATCTGCTGGCCCAGCCCACGCAGCGGGCGCAGGCCGAAATGGACCTGGCTGGCCAGCACCGCCAGCCACGCCGCCACCAGGATGCCAAGCGCCAGCGCACTGCGGTTGCGGAAGGCGGCGACATCGGCATCCAGCGCCTGCCGATCGTGCGCCACCAGGGCCACATACGCCTGCGTGGCACGCGGCAGGCGCACCTGCTGCACGCGCGCGCGCAGCGACTGCTGCATCGGCCCGGACAGATCACGCTCGGCCGGACCCGCAGCGGTGGCGGGCAGGGTCTGGTCCCACAGCGATCGCGACTGCAGGAGCACCTTGCCGTGGCTGTCGGCGATCTGCCAGTACGCACCGGAAAACACCCGCTGGAAGCGCGCGTCGTTCGGCTCCTGGCGCAAGCGCAGTTGCCCGTCCGGATCGATCTCGGCCTGTGCCAGCAGGGTCAGCATGTCCTGCTGCAGCTCGCCATCCAGGCGGTCGCGCGCGCTGCGCTTGAACAGCTCGCCCAGCAGGACGCCAGCCAGCACAGAGACCAGCACCAGGCCGATGCCGGCCACCAGCAGCAGCCGCCGGCGCAGCGAGGGTTGCCGCGCGCTCATGCTTCGGCCAGCCGCCAACCCTGGCCACGCACGGTATGGATGAGGTCCACGCCCAGCTTGCGGCGCACGCGCCCCAGCAGCACGTCCAGCGCGTTGGAATCGGGGTCGTAGCCGCTTTCGAAGATCTGCTCGCCCAGACGGTCGCGGCTGATCACGCTGCCGGCGTGGTGGATGAAATAGCTCAACACTCGGAACTCCTGCGGGCTCAGCGCCAATGCCTGCCCGTCCATTTCAAAGCGGCCGGCATTGACGTCCAGCTGCAGCGGGCCGCACTGCAGGCGGGGGCTGGCGTGGCCATGGCTGCGGCGGATCAGGGCGCGCAGGCGCAGCACCAGTTCATCGGCCTGGAACGGCTTGGTGAGGTAGTCGTCGGCGCCGGCATCGAAACCGGCCAATTTGTCGTGCCAGCGCCCGCGTGCAGTCAGCACCAGCACCGGGAAACTGCGGCCGTTGCCGCGCCAGCGTTCAATCACGCTCAGGCCATCCAGCCCGGGCAGGCCGAGGTCGATGATGGCGGCCTGCAGGTCCTCGATCTGGCCGATCTCTTCGGCCTGGCGGCCATCGGCCACGGCCTGCACCACGTAACCGGCCTGTTCCAGCAGCGGCTGCAGGCGTTGGGCCAGCGCCGCATCGTCTTCGGCCAGCAGGATGCGCATCAGTCGTCCAGTTCCGTCTTCAGCAGCCTGCCGTTACGCGCATCATAGTCCAGCTCCACCACCACGCCGTCGGCGCGCAGGATTTCCACCTCGTACACGCCATCGTCCAGTTCCACTTCCAGCAGCTGGCCGGGGTGGCGCGTGAGCGCATCGCGCACCACGCCTTCCAGCGCGACATAGCGGCCCTGCTGCACGGCCCGGCGCGCGACATCCTGCGCCGGGTCCTTGGCAGGCTGGGCGGCGGTCGTGGGGCTGGCCAGGGCCAGCAGCAGCGGCAGGGCGAAAGGAAGCAGCACGGTCGGTTGCGACAATACAGGGAGGAGGGCGCGAGTGTGCCGGTGTGTCCTAACCATTGGCTAACAGCGTTGGCTAAGGCGCTGTTAGCCAGGCCGGGCATCGTGGCGGTGCCGGGATGGTCCGGCATCGAACAGGAGAACCCCCATGTTGAAGTCGCTCACCCTCGCCACCGTCGTCGCCCTGGCCTTCGCCCCGGCCGTGCAGGCGGCACCGCTGGGCATGGCCCAGGTCGAACAGACCCTGCGCAAGGCCGGCTACACGCAGATCCATGAGATCGAGCGCGATGATGGCCTGTGGGAGGCGGATGTCAGCCGTGCCGATGGCCGCTTCAGCGAGGTCTATGTCGACCCGAAGACCGGCGAGATTTTCGACGAGCACGATGGCCGCACGCTGCTGGGCACCGAGCAGGTGCTGGCCAAGGCACAGGCCCATGGCCTGCGTGAGATCCATTCGCTGGAACGCGATGGCGCGACCTGGTCACTGGAAGCGCGCAACGCCCGCAACCAGCGCGTGGAAGTGCGCCTGAGCGGGCACGATGGGCGGATCCTGCACAGCGAGCGTGATGGCTGGCTGGATTGACGTCGGTCCCGGCGGGCGCACCGTGCAGCCGAGCGTGGGCTCCGGCGGTAGCGCCGGGCCATGCCCGGCGAGCGCTGCGGGTGCTTACCAGCCGTACGGCGGCGGGTAATCCCAGTAACCCGGTCCACCGCGGCCATAGAAGCCACCGCCGTACGGGCCGAAGCCCGGGCCGTTGCCTTCGCTGACATGGATGTTGAGGTTGACCCCGCGGGTCTTGCCCTCATCGGTGGTGTAGTTCTTGCTGAGGTTCAGCGTGGCAGCGTTGTAGTGCGAGTTGCCGTAGCCCTTGGAGTAGCCGATGCCGGTGGTGAAGCTGCCGGACACCTTCAGCTTGTCGTCGGTGACGTCGGCGATCCTGGCATCGTCGTGCACGCGCGGGCCGCTCTTGTCACCGTAATAGGTGCCGGGCGGGTCCTGCTGCACGGTCGGGTCGTTGAGGTAGCGCATCGGTGCCTGCGGCACGGACAGGTCCAGGCCGTTCGACTGCGGGGCCGTGGCGCCCGCGGCGGACTGGGCAAGGACGGTCCCGGGCAGGCTGGCCAGGCACAGCAGCAGGGTCAGGGGACGGATCATCACGATGCTCCAACGGGCAGGGACCGCGCCACGCGCGGCGGTACAGGCCGACGCTAACAGGCGCAGCTTGAATGATGCCTGTCGCCGCCGGCTTGTGGTAGATCCGGGCCAGGCCCGGATTCCCTTAGACCCGGTCGAACCCGAAAAGATCCTGCAGCGGGTGCCGGCGCCGCTCGATCCGCGCCCGCAGCAGCCCCGCACCGATCATCGAATAGGTGATGCCGTTGCCGCCGTAGGCCATGGCCAGGTGAACGCGCGGCCCCCACTGCGGATGCGGACCGAAGAACGGCAGGCCGTCGGCGGTCTCGGCGAAGGTGCCGGCCCAGGAAAACGCCGGGGTCGGCTCCAGCTGCGGGAACCAGTGCTGCAGCTGCTTCATCAGCTGCTTCGCCTTGCCCTGCACCCGCCGGTCGCGGCGCGCCGGGATGTCGATGGCATCGTCCAGCCCGCCCACCAGCAGCCGGCCCTCGCCGGTGGCGCGCAGGTACAGGTAGGGGCGCGCGCTTTCCCACACCATCGTGCGCTGCAGCGGGCCCAGCACCCCGGCATCGATGGGATCGGTGATGAAGGCATAGCTGCTGCGGTTGCGTGCCACCCGCTGGTCGATCCAGCGCT
The DNA here is from genome assembly GCF_003086775.1 of Stenotrophomonas sp. ZAC14D1_NAIMI4_1. Taxonomy (NCBI): domain Bacteria; kingdom Pseudomonadati; phylum Pseudomonadota; class Gammaproteobacteria; order Lysobacterales; family Lysobacteraceae; genus Stenotrophomonas; species Stenotrophomonas sp. ZAC14D1_NAIMI4_1. Next base: position 4,329,751 of record NZ_CP026001.1, on the reverse strand, counting down.
GGTTGGCGTAGCCCATCGCGAGCACGACATACCGGGCGCGGATCGTCGCCCCGGCTTCGGTGCGGGCGGTGACGCCGCGCGCGGTGGCGTCCAGGCGGTGCAGCACCGTGCGGTCATGCACATGGCCGCCGCGGCGGCGCACGCGCTTGAGCAGGCCATAGGTGAGGCAATAGGGATCGACCCGCGCGGCCTGGCGGGTCAGCAGCGCCCCGCCGGCGTCCACGCCGAAGCGCTGCTGCAGGTCGTCCGGTTCCAGCCAGCGCGCATCCAGCCCGGCCTGCCGGCGTGCGGCGCCCTCGGCCATCAGCACCGGCACGTCGCGGTGGCGGCTGGCCAGGTACAGGCTGTCCATGCGCTGGAAATCGACGTTCTTCAGCCCGCGCGCCACCTCGCCCAGGGCCGGGATGGCATCGGCGCAGGCGCGGTAGGCCAGCTCGGCGGCGTCGGCACCGTACTGGCCGGCCAGGTCCAGCAGGTGGGTGTCGATCTCGTACTGCAGCAGCGCGGTGCTGGCGGCGGTGCTGCCCCAGCCGATGTCGCGCTGCTCGATCAGCGCCACCCCGTGGCCGTGGCCGGACAATTCATCCGCGATCAGGGCGCCGGTGACACCGCCGCCCACCACCAGCACATCGCAGCGCAGGTCCTGCTGTAGCGGCGGGAAGGTCTGGATCAGCCCGTTGCTTACGGCCCACCACGGGTAACCGCTCTTCAGGTCCATGGGGCGGGCTCAGGCAGTGGGGTGGCCGGTATGCGGGGTGTGGATCAGTTCGGACAGATCGAAGCCCTGCTGCTGCGCGGTGGCCAGATAATGGTCGCGCACGGTGGCATCCAGCTGCGGTTCGCGGGCCAGCAGCCACAGGAATTTCCGGTCGGGGCTGCCGACCAGGGCGACGCTGTAGTCCGGGGCCACCTGCACCACCCAGTAGTCGCCCTTGGTGAAGGGCAGCCAGCGCAGGCCCTTGGGCAGGAAGCTCACGGCCAGGCGGGCGCTGTCATTGTCCACCGGGCAGGCTTCGCCGATGGCTTCCTCCACCTCGCCGTCCATGCGGCAGCGGTTGTGCACCTGCACGTTGCCGTTGTCGAGCAGCTGGTAGTGGGCGGACACATCGGTGCAGCCGTCCGGCTCGTGGCGCATGGGCAGGCGTGCGATCTCGTACCAGGTGCCCAGGTAGCGGGGCAGCTTGAGGTCGGCGACGGTCTTCAGCGGCGGGTGGTCGGTCATGGACAGGCGGGGCGGTACGCGTTGGGAACGGACCCCCACCATGCCGCCGGGCTCGCCATGGGCAGGTGAAACCGGGGCGAGCGCCACGTCCAGAACATTGCGTCGCCCGCGCGGCGTGCCAGTGCCCGCCGGTGCGGCGCTATGCTTGCGCCAGCGCCGCGTTTTTCCCCATACCCGCGAAGTGGAGGTGCCGATGTACCAGGTGATCCTGTTGAAGAGTGAAACCGCGTTTGCCCGCGAGCAGTGGCCGCAGGTGGATGATGTGGTCGATTACGAAGGCGTCAGCTACAGCCTGCGCGCCGGCCCGCGGCAGCCGCTGCCGACCGACCACGACTGGCATCCCATCGCGGTGTACGCGCCGGATGAGATCAGCGAAGAGGAATTCCAGGACTGGTACGCGCTGCAGCAGCCCCAGGTGGAAGAGCTGCGGTTGAAGTACTGAGGGCCGGGTAGAGTCGACCGTTGGTCGACTGCTTCTGGCGGGACGCCCTGGAAATCCCGCGCTGCGCGCGGCAGTCGACCAACGGTCGACTCTACCTCCGTCGCCGAGGTTCGCAGCGCCCTCCATCCAGCCTTTACCAGCCGTGCCGTATAGTCGCGCGCAGGCGCGGTGGTCCGCGCGAACCGGTGTGGCTGGCTTGCTTTCCTTCTTCCGAACGATCCTGGGGCGTGGCCCTTCGCTGGCGCTGCTGTTGTGTGGCGCGCTGTTGCTGGCCGCGCCGGTGCAGGCCCAGGATGATGACCCGACGCCGAAGCAGCAGCTGGCCCAGTTCGATGCCAGCCTGAAAGAGGTCGATCGCAAGCGCGATGCCGCCGAAGCCACTGAAACGCTGGCGATGCTGTCCGAGACCGCATCGCAGGTACGCCGCGATGCCGAGGCCCTGGAAAAGAGCCTGCAGCCGCAGCTGGACCAGTTGACCGAGCAGCTGGCCCAGCTGGGCACGGCACCGGAGGGCACCACCGAGCCGCCCGAGCTGGCAACGCAGCGGCGCAACCTGACCCGCCAGCGTGATGCGCTGGCGTCTTCAATCGCGCAGGCAAAAGCCAGCGCCGTGCGTGCCGGCCAGCTGGCCACCGACATCGAGAAGCAGCGCACCGCGCAGCGCACCGAGGAACTGGGCCAGAAGGTCGATTCGCCGCTGTCGCCGTCGCTGTGGCGCAAGGTCGCCAAGCAGCTGCCGGTGGATATCGCGCGGGTCACGCCGCTGGCCGCGCAGGGCCGTGATGCCCTGGTGGATGCGCTGAACAAGGAAGGCTGGTGGACGCCGCTGCTGGGCCTGCTGGCCGCGCTGGTGATGATGTTCCCGCTGCGCCTGTGGCTGCGCGCGCTGGGCCGGCGCTTCGCCGCCTCCGACCGTGCACCCGATGGGCGCCTGCGCCGCTCCGGCCTGGCGATGTGGCTGCTGCTGGTCGGCACCCTGCTGCCGGGCTATGCGGTGGTGGTGTTCATCGCTTCGCTCAACGCCATCGGCGGTATCGCCCCGCGCCTGCAGAACGTGGCCGACGGCGTGGTGCAGGCCACCTTCGTGGCGGCCTTCATAGCCGCGCTCAGCGCCTGCCTGCTGGTGCCGACGCGGCCCTCGTGGCGGCTGTTGAACCTGGATGACACCGCCGCGTTGAAGCTGCGCAAGTACGCCTGGGGTGCGGCCGCGCTGGCCTGGTTCAGCACGGTGCTGGTGGCCATCGACCGGGCCACGCGCACCAGCGACGTCACCACGGTGGCGCTGGACGGCGTGATCGCGCTGACCTACCTCGGCCTGATCATGGCCATGCTGGTCACCTTGTCGCGCCTGCACCGCCGCCAGAATGCCGAAGCCGAGGCCAAGCTGGAGGCGCAGGCCGATGGCGTGGGTGCGGCAGTGCCGGTACGTCGCAGCAGCTGGCTGGTGCTGGCGCGCGTCGCCGGCAACCTGGCCGTCACGGCCGCCATCATCGCCAGCCTGCTGGGCTACGTGAACTTCGCCAAGTTCGTCAACGAGCAGTTGATTGGCGGTGCCATCGTGGTGCTGGCGGCGATGCTGCTGTTCAAGTTCGTCGATGACTTCAGCACCTGGCTGCTCAACGCCGACAGCAAGGTCGGGCAGACCATCCTGCTCAGTACCGGCCTGAGTGTTTCGCGGCTGGAGCAGGCCGGCGTGCTGCTGTCGGCGATGCTGCGCGCGCTGGTGGTGCTGATCGCGCTGCTGGCGCTGGCCGCGCCGTTCGGCAACGTCGGCACGATCGTCGAGCGTATCGCAGCGCTGGCCAACGGCATCACGATCAACAAGGACCTGACGCTGCAGCCAGGCCGCATCGTGACCGGCGTGCTGGTGCTGCTGGTGGGGGTGGGCCTGACCCAGCTGATGCAGCGCTGGCTGACCGACACCTACCTGCCCAAGACCGAGCTGGACCTGGGCGCGCGCAACTCGATCAGCACCATTGCCGGTTACGTCGGCATCATCCTGGTGGGCCTGTGGGCGCTGACCGCGATGGGCCTGGACATGAAGAACCTGGCGCTGCTGGCCAGCGCGTTGTCGGTGGGCATTGGTTTCGGCCTGCAGGCGATCATCCAGAACTTCGTGTCGGGCCTGATCCTGCTGGCCGAGCGCCCGGTGAAGATCGGCGACTGGGTGAAGCTGGGTGACCAGGAAGGCGACATCCGCCGCATCAACGTGCGTTCGACCGAGATCCAGGTGGGCGACAAGTCGACGCTGATCGTGCCGAACTCGGAGCTGATCACCAAGACCATCCGCAACATGACGATGGGCAACAACCAGGGCCGCATCCAGATCCAGTTCGCGGTGCCGACCAGCACTGACGTGGCGGGCCTGAAGCAGGCGCTGCTGGATGCCTATGGCGCGCACCAGGCGGTGCTGGCGCAGCCGGCGCCGTCGGTGTTCATCGACAGCATTGCCGGCGGCCAGATCACGTTCAACAGCTTCGCTTACGTGGCCAGCCCGAGGCAGGTGTATGGCACGCGCAGCGATCTGTATTTCAGCCTGCTGCAGATACTGGCCGAGCGTGGGATCCCGCTGTCGACGCCGACTGACATCCACCTGGTACGCGATACCCCGCCGGAGTAAGAGGGGGGCTTTTTGAAGGGCTTGCAGCCCTGCACCTGCTGAAATCAACGTCAACGTCAACGTCAAAAGCGGGTTTCCTGTGGGATGGCGGGGTGGGTCCGGTTGCGGGGGACGCCGTAAACCCATCCATGGGGGCTTGGTCGCGGCATCCATGCCGCTCACACCCCCGCAACCGGACCCACCCCGCCTTCGACAGTTTCCCGCGATCTGCCGGAACGGCATCCTGCTTTGGTGGGTGCCGACCGTTGGTCGGCACGGGGTCGAGTATCAATATCTGACAGATTTCATCCACGCATGGCGTGGATCTACTGGGACGGCGTTCTGCTCTGGTGGGTGCCGACCGTTGGTCGGCACGGGGTCGAGTATCAATATCTGACAGATTTCATCCACGCATGGCGTGGATCTACTGGGACGACGTTCTGCTCTGGTGGGTGCCGACCGTTGGTCGGCACGGGGTCGAACATCAATATCTGACAGATTTCATCCATGCATGGCGTGGATCTACTGGGACGGCGTTCTGCTCTGGTGGGTGCCGACCGTTGGTCGGCACGGGGTCGAGTATCAATATCTGACAGATTTCATCCACGCATGGCGTGGATCTACTGGGACGGCGTTCTGCTCTGGTGGGTGCCGACCGTTGGTCGGCACGGGGTCGAACATCAATATCTGACAGATTTCATCCATGCATGGCGTGGATCTACTGGGACGGCGTTCTGCTCTGGTGGGTGCCGACCGTTGGTCGGCACGGGGTCGAGTATCAATATCTGACAGATTTCATCCACGCATGGCGTGGATCTACTGGGACGGCGTTCTGCTCTGGTGGGTGCCGACCGTTGGTCGGCACGGATGAATTCATGCGATATCTGACAGATGTGCCGACCAACGGTCGGCACCTACCAACAGCCGCGTGAACCTGTCGAAGGCGGGGCACTATGGGTTTGCGGGGTGTGAGCCGCATGGATGCGGCGACCAAGCCCCCATGGACGGGTTTACGGCGTCCCCGCAAACCCACAGTGCCCCGCCATCCCACGGAATGCCGCTCTTGCTGTTGCCTCTGCAGGTGCAGGGCTGCAAGCCCTGCAAAAAACCTCTTACCCCCGCGGTCGCCCGCGCGATGGCACCAGCGCAAACGTATCCACCGCCAGCTTCTCGGCATGGTTCAACCACGCCCGGATCTCCAGATCATCCACCTCGTGGTCCAAGCCAAACGAGACGTTGATCTTGCCGTCCGCATCCGGCTGCACCCACTGCTGCGCCAGCACCACCTTGCGCTGCGACGATACCGCCTCGATCCAGAAACCACGGTCCGGGCGCGTGCTCGCCACCAGTTCCAGCATGTACTGGCCCGCACGGGTGCGGCGGCCCTTCTGGGTGATCATGTGCGCCTGGCGCACGCTCGGGCGCGGACCCTGGAACGATTCCAGCGGTGCATCCACCGCAATGCCGCCACGCAGGTCGTCATCGCGGAACAGCTTGATGCCGTTGTCGCGGTTCACCAGCAACGCGCACCAGTCACCATCGGCCGAGCCATCCTCGAACGCGGTGCAGCGGTCCACATAGGCCAGGGTGTTGTCCGGGTCGGCATCGTCGAACTGGCGCGAGGTGTTCTCCAGATACACCGACTTCAGGCCCCAGTCCTTGTCGTACTCCAGCAGCACCGGCGGCTGCACGTGCTGCAGTCCCACCACCACCTGGTCATCACCGTCGATCTTCAGCTCGCGGGTGGGTTCGCCCAGCCACAGCGAGCGGGCGAAGGCCAGGTACTGCGGGTAATCGCGGCCACCGTCACGCTGGGTCGCCACGCTGGCACTCGATGCGCGGTGGGTGTCGATCAGCGAACGGCCAAAGCCCATCGTCTTCAGCTGCGGGTCCAGCAGGCTGAGCAGGGTCGCACCCGAATCGAGGGTGGTGCCGGCGTCGGCCTTCAGCTGCTGCGGGGCAATGCCATCGCCCAGGAACAGCAGCAGGTTCTCGCGCTTCTGCTTGGTCAGGATGCTGGTGAGGTCGTTGGGCATCGCCAGGTGGTCCGAGGCGATCACAATCAGCGTGTCCTTGCCGTACGGGCTGGCCTGGATGCGCTGCACCAGCTGCGAGATCAGCCGGTCGCTGCACTTCAGTGCGTTGAGCATGTTGATGTTGCCGTAACTGCTCTCATAGCGCTGGCCCTTGCACGCCACGGGCAGGTGGCCGGCCGGGTGGTGGGTGTCCATGGTCAGCGTGGTCAGCATGAACGGCTCGCCCTTGCGCGAGAGCTGTTCAAAGCGCTGGTAGGCCGTGTCCAGCAGCACGTCGTCGTGCACGCCCCACGGCGAGTAATGCACGCGGCCGATCTTCTTCTGCTGCTTGAACCACTCCAGGTCGTGCACTTCATCGAAGCCGTGGCTGGCCAGGAACTGGCCCTTGCCGGCGAAGCGGCCGCTGGCGCCGCCCAGGTAATGGTTGGTGTAGCCCTGCTGCTTCAGGTAATCACCCAGGCACACGGCCTTGGGCAGGAAGCTGCCCATGCGGTCCATGCTGTTCTCATCGCCCTGCGAGGTGGTCAGCGGCACGCCACACATCGACGACACCAGGCCGGCGATGGTCCAGCCGCTGCCCTCGGCCGAGGCCAGGCCGCGCACGTCCAGCGACTGGCTGGCCAGGCGGTTGATGTTGGGCATCAGGCCCGGGAACACGTTCTCGTCCAGGTAGGTGCGTTCCAGGCTTTCGCCGTAGATCCAGACGATGTTGCGCGGGCGCTGCAGCGGCTGCGTCGGCACCTGGTATTCGGGGGCGATGCGGGCGAAATCGACCGGGCGCAGCTGCTGGTACAGGCGCTGCCCATCGCGTGCCAGCGGGCTGACCATGATCGTGGCGATCCACACCACCGCGAAGCCCGCGAACCATGCGCCGCCGTGGCCGGGTCGACGCCAGCGCTTCACCCGCGTGGCGAACAGCGGCAGCAGCGAAACCACGATGAGCCCGATGTAGCCGGCGATGTAGCCCTTGAAGTCCGCGATACCCGCGCCTTCCATGTCAGCGCCCAGGTGGTAGAGCGTTGCTGCGTTCAGGCCATCGCCGGACAGCTTGTCGATCAACCACCACGTGCTGAGTGCGAGCAGCAGCAGCGAGAACGTGCTCGCCTTCCACCACACCCACTTATCGGAGGCGAGGAACAACCAGGCCAACAGCAACAGCGACAGCAGCAGGATCCAGAGCATAAGCGGCTTCGGCAGTGACGGGAGGTGGTGATGGACGTCGTACCGACGCGTGTCCATCCGACCAGCGCTGCCTCAAGCACACATGCATGACAGGCTGATGACCCGATAGTGCATGCACGAACCTGACTGAAATGTTTGTTTGTTACATGAGGTGAAATCGCGCGTTTCAAGTAAAATCAGCGTGAAAGCCGCTACGCGATTTCATTAAGAAACGGCGCGATTTCCCGTTTCTTCAACGATGCCCGCGTTCCTCGCGCGCACGTGCACGCCGATCAAACAGCAACGCGCTGGTCACGATGCCCAACCCGAGCACGACGCCGATCAGCATCAGGAGCAGTGCGATGGCGGGGTAACCGAACAGGTGCCAGCCGGTTTCCAGCTTCATCATCAACGACGCCGCCATGATGAGGGCTGCACTGATGATGCCGGCCGCCACGCGGTTGGCGATCTTCTGCAGGTTCTCCATCAACCGCGATTCTTCCAGCCCGGTCACCTTCATCTGCAGGCGGTTCTCGGCCAGCAGCGCCATGATGTCGGTCAGCTTGCGTGGCCCATCGCGCAGCAGCTGCTGCAGCTCCATCGCCTCGCTGGCCAGGTTGGCGGCCGACAGCGACTTCTTCAGGCGCGCGCGCATCACATGCTGCAGCTGTCGCTCGACGATGCGGCGCGTATCCAGGTCCGGCGCCAGCAGGCGGCAGACGGTTTCCAGGTTGAGCAGGGCCTTGCCGACCAGGCTCAGTTCCGGCGGCGTGCGCAGGCCGGACGCGGTGGCGATGCGCACCATGTCCAGCACCACGCGGCCTTCGGAGAAGCTGCCGCTGGCGGCATAGCGTGCGATCAGCTGGCCGGTCTCGCGCAGGTAGCGTTCCTCGTCGAAGGCTTCCAGGCGCGTGCTGATGCTGATCAGGTCGTCAGCCACTTCCTCGCCGCGGCCATCAACGGCGGCGAACAGGATCTTCAGCAGGCGCTCGCGCAGGCGCGGCGGCATGTGCGCGACCATGCCCAGGTCGAAGATCGCCAGGCGCCCGTCGGGGGTCACCCGCAGGTTGCCCGGATGCGGGTCGGCATGGATCTCGCCATGCACGAAGATCTGGTCCAGGTAGCCACGGATCAATGCGGCGGCCAGGGGATCCATCGCCTGCTCGGTGCGGCGCACGTCGGGAATCGCATCCACGCGCACGCCGGTGGCCAGCTCCATCGTCAGCACGCGCTGGCTGCAGTAATCCCACAGTGGCTGCGGTACCCACAGGCGCCGGAACGGCTTGAGGTGGCGGCCGAAGCGCGCGAGGTTCTCGGCCTCGGCGTGGTAGTCCAGCTCCTGCATCAGCGTCTTGGCGAATTCGTTGAGCCAGTCGCGCAGGCGCACGCGGCGGCCGACCTGGGTGAGGTGGTCGGCGGCCAGGGCGAAGCTGCGCAGCGCCTCCAGATCCGAGCGCAGCTGTGCGGCGACTTCCGGCTTCTGCACTTTCACCGCCACCTGGCGGCCGTCGTGCAGCACGGCACGGTGCACCTGCGCGATCGAGGCGCAGCCCAGCGGCTCCGGGTCGAACGAAGCGAACAGCTTGTTCACCCCGGCCCCCAGCTCCTGTTCGATGATGGCGTGGATGCGCTCGACGGGAATCGGCGCCACGTTCTCCTGCATGCGTTCCAGCGCGGTGGCGAATTCGGGCGGCACCATGTCCGGCCGCGTGGACAGCATCTGCCCGAGCTTGACGAAGGTCGGTCCCAGCGCTTCGAGGTCGCTGACGAACTGCTCCGGGTTGCCGTCGGCCGGCACGTCGCCGTTGCTGCCGGCCGCGTCCAGATTCATGCCGGAAAAAACGCCCGAATGGCGGTAGCGCATCAGCAGGCGCAGGATCTGGCTGCGCCGGTTCATGCCCTTGACCAGCGGGGGATTGGCCGTGGCGGTGGACGGATTGCTCAAGCGGAACTCCCATGCAGGCAAGACAGGGGTAGTGCCGGCCGCTGGCCGGCAACGCCGGGGCGGGGCGGCTGCCGGCCAGCGGCCGGCACTACCGGGGCCCTGCAGTGTGGCCGGGCGGCAGTAGGCACGCGGTGAACCCGCTTCCGCAGCAGGCACCGGATCAGTCAGAATCCGCCCATTCCCTCTTTGGATCCACCATGGCCGGTGCCAGCCTGTTTGCCCTGCTCGACGATATCGCCACCCTGCTCGACGACGTCTCGATCCTCACCAAGGTCGCGGCGAAGAAAACCGCCGGCGTGCTGGGCGACGACCTGGCGCTGAACGCGCAGCAGGTGACCGGAGTTAACGCCAACCGCGAACTGCCGGTGGTGTGGGCGGTGGCCAAGGGCTCGCTGGTGAACAAGGTGATCCTGGTGCCGGCGGCGCTGGCGATCAGCGCGCTGGAGGCCTGGCTGCACAGCCGGGGCTGGAACGTGCCGCTGATCGTGCCGCTGATGATGATCGGCGGTGCCTTCCTGTGCTTCGAAGGCGTGGAGAAGCTGGCCCACCGCTTCCTGCATTCGTCCGACGAGGACGCCCAGCACCAAGCCGAGCGGCGCAAGGCGCTTGCCGATGCGCAGGTGGACATGGTCGCGTGGGAAAAGGACAAGGTGAAGGGCGCCATCCGCACCGACTTCATCCTCTCGGCCGAGATCATCGTGCTGACCCTGGGCGTGGTGGCCACCGCGGCCTTCACCCAGCAGCTGGTGACCCTGGCCGTGGTCGCGCTGGCGATGACGGTGTTCGTCTACGGGCTGGTGGCCGGCATCGTGAAGCTGGATGACGTGGGCCTGTACCTGTCGCGCAAGGGCGGGGCGGTGGCTGCGTTCGGCCGTGGCCTGGTGGTGTCCGCGCCGTGGCTGATGAAGTTCCTGTCGGTGGCCGGCACCATCGCCATGTTCCTGGTCGGCGGCGGCATCCTGGTGCACAACGTGCCGGTGCTGCACCACGCGGTGCAGGGCTTCGGTGGCGAAGGGCAGTGGGGTTGGCTGATCAGTGCGGCGGCGAACATGGTGGTCGGCATCGTTGCCGGTGCGATCGTGCTGGCCGCGGTGACCGGGTTCCAGAAACTGCGCGGGAAGTAACAACGGCCGCCGGGCGAAGGGCGTGCCGACCAACGGTCGGCACCCACCAGGGCGGATTACCCCGCCTGCACCCGGTTCTTGCCCTGGCGCTTGGCAACATACAGGGCCTCATCGGCGCGGCGCAGCAGGGCCTCGGCATCATCGCCGGGCTGCCACTGCGCCAGGCCGGCGCTGAAATGCACCGGTACGCGCTGGTCCTGCACGGTCAGCACGCGATGGGCCAGCGAGCGCTGCAGGCGCTGCACCGTGGCCATGCTGTCGGCGCCCGGGGTTTCCGGCAGCACCAGCACGAACTCGTCACCGCCGAGCCGGGCAACACCATCGGTGGCGCGCAGCAGCAGGCGGCAGATCGACACCAGGTGCTGTAGCAGGGCATCGCCGCCGGCATGGCCATGGGTATCGTTGGTCTGGTGGAAGTCATCCAGGTCGATCACCGCCAGGCCCAGCGGTGTGTTGTTGCGCGCCGCCCGTGCCATCTCCCGCTGCAGCATTTCGTCCAGCCCGCGCCGGTTCAGGGCCTGGGTCAACGGATCGATGCGGGCCAGATCGCCGGCCTCGCGCAGTTCCTGTTCCAGCTCGGTGATGCGCCGCTCGGCCCGTTCCACTTCCTGCCGCGCGCTGGCCAGGTGGTCACGCGCCTGCGCGGCCTGCTGCTGCACCTTGCCGGTGTCGTGCATCACTTCCTGCAGCAGGTGGTTGAGGTCGGCGATGCTGCGCGCCTCGCGCAGCTGCAGGGCATAGGTGCCGATGCGGTCGTGGTACTCACCGGTACTGGCGGCCATGCCGTCCATGCGCTCGATGAACTCGCCCATCAGGCCGCGCATCGCCGCCTTTGAATCATCGATGCCCTGGCGCAGCAGCCCCTGCTTGTAGATCACCTCGCGCAGTTCGGCGCGCGTGCGCTCGACCGATTCCGCTTCCAGCGGGCCGGCCAGCAGCTGACGTACGGCGGCGATCTGCCCCTGCAGCCAGCTGCGGTCATCCAGCAGCTCGCTCACGTTTTCCAGCAGCAGGGCGAACAGCTCCAGCAGCAGCGCCTGCTGTTCCTGCCAGCTTTCCGCACGCACGCCCACCTGGTGGCCCAGCTCGCGCACGCCCTGTTCGATGGGCTCCAGCGGCGCACCCGGCTGCCATTGCCGCAGCTGGGCGGCCAGCGCCTGGGCCTGCTCGCGCAGGTCCGGATCATGCAGCAGCAGCGACACCACCGCGCCGCCCAGCAGCAGGCGCAGCTGTTCGGACAGGCGCAGGCTGTCGGGCTGGCCATCGGGCGAATGCTGCTCGATGGTGCGGATGTACTTGTCGATCAGCTGCCGCATCGCCCGGCCGTAGCGCGGCCAGTCGGCACTGGCCTGCGCCGACTGCAGGCGGTCGCCCATGTCGCCCAGCTCGCCGGGCAGGGTGGCCATGCCATTGGCAAAGGCGGCCAGCAGCGGCTCGGGGGCATCGGCACCGGCAAACAGCTGCTGCAGGGCCACGGCCGTGCCGCCCTGCAGGACCACCCGGTCGCCACGGCCATCGTCGGGTACCGCGCGCGTGCGCGCCGGCGGTCCCAGGGCGGTGCCGGGGGCAGGGCGGTGGTCGGGCTGGTCCGTCATGGCAAGAAAATCCTGGGGCTGGCAGGGACTGGTGACAGCATATCGGCGCGGCCGCCGACGGCTTGAACGGCTACGATGGGCGACAGGATGCCGCAGTGGAGGTGGGTATGCGCGTGATGTTGCTGGGGGCGACCGGCCTGGTCGGCGGGCTGGCCCTGCCGATGCTGCTGGACGACCCGCTTTGCCGCGCGATAGTGGCCCCGACCCGGCGCCCGCTGGGCCTGAGCCATCCGAAGCTGCATGCCCCCGTGCTGTCGTTCGACGCGCTGCCCGATGCGCCGGACTGGGCACAGGTGGATGCGGTGATCTGCGCCCTGGGCAGCACGATGGCCCAGGCCGGCAGCCGCGAGGCCTTCTACCGCATCGACCACGATTACCCGCTGGCCTTCGCCCGGCTGGCGCGCAGCCAGGGCGCCCGCGTGTTCGTGCTGAACTCGGCCGCTGGCGCCAATGCAGGCTCGGCGTTCTTCTACAACCGGGTGAAGGGCGAGCTCGAGCGCGATCTGCGCGCGCTCACCTTTGCTTCGCTCACCCTGGTGCGGCCGGGCCTGATTGGTGGGCAGCGGCAGCAGGTTCGCCGTGGCGAACACTTCGCCCTGCAGGTGCTTGGCGCGCTCGGGCCGGTGCTGCCGCGGGCATGGCGGATCAATCCGGCCAGCCGTATCGCCAGGGCGCTGGTGGATGCCGCGCTGGCGCCGCCGCCGGGCGAGCACGTGGTGGCGTCCAGCGCGCTGGTCGGCTGATGGCGCGTGCGCTGCGCCTGAGCCAACTGCTGCAGCTGCTGCGCCGGCACCGCCGGCCGGTGGCCGGGCAGGCGCTGGCCGATGCGTTGGGCATCAGCCTGCGCACGCTGTACCGCGACATCGAGACGCTGCGCGCACAGGGCGCCGACCTGCGTGGTGAAGCCGGCGTGGGTTACCAGTTGGTGCCCGGCGACGTGTTGCCGCCGATGACCCTGCCCCCGGCCGAGATTGATGCACTGGTGCTGGGCCTGCGCTGGGTGGCCGCCCGCACCGAGCCGGCGCTGGCCGACGCCGCCCGTGATGCGCTGGCACGCATCGCCCACGTACTGCCAGCGGCACGCCGCGAAGCACTGCGCGACAGCGGCCTGCGCGTAGGCCCCTCGAAAGCCGCGGCGAAGGTGCCACCGGCGCGCCTGCAGGCAGTACGCGAGGCGGTAGGCGCGCAGATGCGGCTGCAGTTTGCCTATGAGGATGCACAAGGGCAGCGCACCGAGCGCGTGGTCTGGCCCTTCGCGCTGGGCTATTTCGATGAAGTGCAGATGCTGGCGGCGTGGTGCGAAAGCCGCGAGGACTTCCGCCATTTCCGCCTGGACCGCATCCGCCGGGTACGCACGCTGGAAGCGCGTTACCTGGTGCCGCGCGGCACGTTGCTGCGGCGCTGGCAGAAAGCACAGGGCATCGCCCCGGATTGGCTGGACCTTTCGTGAGTTGTCGGCCGGGGGAGATAGAGAAGCGGGGGTAGAGTCGACTGCTAGTCGACTATCGCGCGCAGCGCGGGACTTTCTGAGGCAAGAGCAGTCGACTGACAGTCGACTCTACCAAGGCAGAAACAGAAGCCAGCGCCGCCACGCTGCTGACAGGATCTGTCAGCAGGGCCGCACCACCATGGGCACTCCCAACAACGGAGGTTCCCCATGTTCAAGCCCAGCACCCTGCTGCAGTACGTGCGTGATGTCGCGGCCAGTGCCACGTTCTACAGCAGCATCCTCGGTACGCCGCCGGTGGAGCAGTCGCCCGGCTTCGCCCTGTTCCTGCTGGGCGATGGCGCGGCGCTGGGCCTGTGGCAGCGTGATGGCGTGCTGCCAGCGGTCACCGCAGAAGCCGGCGCGGCCGAGCTGGCGATGGTGGTGGCCAACGCTGCAGAAGTGCAGCAGCTGCACGACGCCTGGCGCGCACTCGGCGTGCAGATCACCCAGGCGCCGGTCACCCTGGAATTCGGCCACACCTTCGTTGGCGTCGATCCCGATGGCCATCGCCTGCGCGTGTACAGCCGTGCCGAGGGCATGGTCGCGCGCGATTGATCGCCACGCCGCGCCCACAAAAAAACGCCGGGCAATGCCCGGCGTTTTCTCAGGTCATGTGCCAACCAGCGGTTGGCACCCACCCATCAGCTGGCCAGCGCCAGATCATCCATCATCGCGCGCAGGAAGCGGGCCGCTTCACCGCCGGTGGCGGCGCGGTGGTCGAAGGTCACCGACAGCGGGATGACCTTGTGTGCTTCCACGCCGCCCATCACCGGGGTCATCTGGTGGCGGGCACGGCCGGCACCGATGATGGCCACGCACGGCGGCACCACGACCGGGGTCGCGTAGCGGCCGGCGAACATGCCGAAGTTGGACAGCGAGATGGTGTAGCCGCTCAGTTCGGAGGCCGCGATGGAACGGGCTTCCACCTGTTCGCGCAGGCGGTTGACGCCTTCGCGGATGCCACGGGCATCGAGCATGTCGGCATTGCGCAGCGCCGGCACGAACAGGCCGTCGTCGGTGTCCACGGCGATGCCGATGTCCACCTGCGCGTGCAGGGTGCGGGTCAGCGCTTCGCCGTCGAACCAGGCGTTCATGGCCGGCACCTTCTGCGCGGCAACCACGATCGCGCGCACCAGGCGGGCGGTGACGTCGTTGCCCGGCAGCCAGGCGTGGATGTCGGCGTCGTCATTCAGCGTGGTCGGCACGACCTTGCTGTGCGCATCGGCCATCACCCGCGCCATGTTGCGGCGCACGCCCTTCAGCGGTTCCGGCTGGCCCTTGGCGACCACGCCCGGCGGCTGGGTACGCATCGGCTTGCCGGCGGCGGACAGCGGGGTGCGGGCTTCGCTCTGCACCGGCGCAGCCACCTGGGCCGGGGCCGGGGCGGTATACGCAGCGGCAGCCACCGGTGCCGGGGCAGCCCCCAGCTTGGCGCTGCCGTCGGCCGCAGCCTGCTTGACGTCGGCCATGGTCACCGCGCCATCGGCGCCGGTGGCACGCACGCGGGCCAGGTCCACGCCCAGCTTGCGCGCGGTGGCACGCACGGCCGGCACGGCCTTGACGCCACCGACGGCCAGCGCCTGTTCGGTGTGCACGGCATTGGAGCTCTGCATCGCGCCGACCACGGTGCCGGCGTCATCACGCTCGGCCTTTTCTTCAGCGGCGGCAGCCACCGGGGCGGCCGGCAGCGGCGGCGGGTTCGGTGCGGCCGGGGCCGCCGGGGCGTGCCCGTGGCTGTGGCCGGTGTCCTGGCCATCGGCACGCTGCGGCAGGTTCGGGTCGATCTCGAAGCTGGCCAGCACCGCGCCGGTCGGGATGATGTCGCCGGCGGCACCGGACAGCTTCAGCACCTTGCCGGACACCGGCGAGGGCACTTCCACGACGGCCTTGGCGGTCTCCATCGACACCAGCGGCGCGTCCAGCTTGATCACGTCGCCTTCCTTGACGAACCACTCGACGATGGTCGCGTCCGGCAGGCCTTCACCCAGGTCGGGCAGGTTGAAATTCTTGGTCTGGCTCATGTGCAGTTCTCTTCCAGCAGTTCCAGTTCGCGGGCCGGCAGCCAGCCCGTCGCGCCATTCGCGCGCTCGGACCACCACCACCCACCATGTTCGTGATGCAGCTTCACCATCTCGCCGTTTTCCACATCCAGCTCGCGGGCGTCGTAATCGCGCAGGGCTTCGGCGCGACCATCATCCAGCAGCTGCAGCCAAGCGACGGGCGCCCATCCAGCGCGCCCATCGTTGGTGCGTACCCAGGCAAACGCCGGCCATTCCTCGTCACGTACACCGACTTCGACGATCTGGCCGGTGCGGAACCGGAGCGGGTTGGAATACTGGCTGCGGTAAGCCCCAAGGAGGCGGGCCCGCATGTCAGCCTGCCGCCACCGCGCGCTTGGCCGCGGTCACGATCCGGTCCACGCTGGGCAGGTACTTCATTTCCAAGCGGAACAGCGGAATGTGGGTGTCGTAGCCGGTAACGCGCTCGACCGGGGCCAGCAGGTCGTACAGGGATTCCTCGGCCAGGCGCGCGGCGATTTCGGCACCGAAACCCGCGGTCTTCGGGGCTTCCTGCACGACCACGCAGCGGCCGGTCTTGGCCACCGACTCGGCGATGGTGGCGAAGTCCAGCGGACGCAGCGTGGCCACGTCGATGACCTCGGCACTGATGCCTTCGCCGGCCAGCTTGTCGGCTGCTTCCAGCGCTTCCTTCACCTGTGCGCCCCAGGCCACCAGGGTCACGTCGGTGCCGTCGCGCAGCACGAAGCACACGTCCAGCGGCAGCGCTTCGCCGTCGTTGACGACCACTTCCTTGTACTGGCGGTAGATGCGCTTGGGCTCCATGTAGATCACCGGGTCGGGATCACGCATGGCGGCCAGCAGCAGGCCGTAGGCACGCTGCGGGCTGGACGGCAGCACCACGCGCAGGCCCGGCACGTTGGTGAAGATCGATTCGTTGGCTTCGCTGTGGTGTTCCGGCGCGCGGATGCCACCGCCCCACGGCACGCGCAGCACCATCGGGCAGTGCAGGCGGCCACGGGTACGGGTACGCAGGCGCGCGGCGTGGCAGATGATGTGGTCGACCATCGGGTAGACGAAGCCGTCGAACTGGGCTTCGGCCACCGGCTTCATGCCCTGCGCGGCCAGGCCGACGGTCAGGCCGGCAATGGTGGTTTCATCCAGCGGGGTGTCGAGGATGCGCTGCGAACCAAAGCGCTGCTGCAGGCCGGCGGTGGCACGGAACACGCCGCCGTTGACGCCCACGTCCTCGCCCAGCACCAGCACCGACGGGTCGTGTTCCAGCTCCCAGGCCAGGGCCTGGGTGATGGCTTCGATCAGGGTGATGGGGGTAGCGGTCATTGCGATATCTCCACCGGCGACAGCGGCGCTGTCGGCGGCATTGGCCTGGGAAGCGGATGCGCCCGTCTTGATGTCATCCATGGCGCTGCTCCAGGGCAATGGCGGCCGCGCGCTGGGCCAGCAGGTCCGCCGGCGGATCGGCATACAGGTAGTCGAACATCGCCTCGACCGGCTGCACCGGGGTATTGAGGTACTGGTTCACTTCCTCGTCCACCTTGGCCGCGCACTGCTCGACCCAGGTCTTTTCTTCGTCTTCGCTCCACACGCCCTGGGCGATGAGGTACTTGCGCAGGCGCAGCATAGGCTCACGGGTCCAGGCGTCCTTCACTTCGGCGTCGTCGCGGTAACGGCGTGCGTCGTCGGCGGTGGTGTGGTCGGACAGGCGGTAGGTCAGCAGCTCCAGCACGGTACCGCCGTCGCCAGCCAGGCCGCGTTCGCGCGCCTGTTCCATTGCGGCCAGCACGGCGATCAGGTCATTGCCGTCCACCTGCAGGCAGTGCAGGCCACCGGCCAGGCCCTTCTGGGCCAGGGTTTCGGCACCGGTCTGGGCCGAACGCGGCACCGAGATCGCCCAGCCGTTGTTGACGATGCACAGGATCAGCGGG
This sequence comes from Stenotrophomonas sp. ZAC14D1_NAIMI4_1, assembly GCF_003086775.1. Classification (NCBI taxonomy): domain Bacteria; kingdom Pseudomonadati; phylum Pseudomonadota; class Gammaproteobacteria; order Lysobacterales; family Lysobacteraceae; genus Stenotrophomonas; species Stenotrophomonas sp. ZAC14D1_NAIMI4_1. The sequence goes on along the minus strand of NZ_CP026001.1, from coordinate 4,312,174 downwards.
AGCTTGTAGGCACCGGCCGAATTGAGCGCGGCATAGAAGTCGGTCTTCGAGCTGCCGCCATCGCCGCACACCGCCACCGCGATCTGCGCTTCGTTGTTGAGCTTGAACTTCAGCGCAGCGCCGGCAGCATGCAGGCACTGGGTGGAGATCGGCACGCAGAACGGGAAGTCCTTCACCGCGTTGCCGGTGTAGTCGTTGCCGCGCTCGTCGCCGCCCCAGTACATCAGCACGTCGTACGGGCGCACGCCGCGCATGAACATCGCACCGTATTCGCGGTAGCTGGGCGCGAACACGTCGCCGGCCTTCATCGCAGCGCCGATGCCGACGTGTGCGGCTTCGTGGCCCAGGCAGGCGGCATAGGTGCCGAGCTTGCCGGTGCGCTGCAGCGCGATGGATTTGCTGTCGAACGTGCGTACGTACAGCATCTGCTTGAACAGCGGCACCAGGACGGCCGGATCCTTCAGGGATGCGGGCAGGTCGTCACGGACGAGCTTGCCGTCCGCGTCCAGGTACTGCAGGTATTCGATCTTGAACTCAGCGGCAACCGTCATTGCGTACTGCACCTTCGACAGAGAAGTTACAAATGATATGAATCGCCATGTTAAGGAACGCGTACGAAATAGCCTTCCTGCGGCGCAACACGGGGATTCCCCTTTGTACCCCTGGCGACGGCTCGGGGGCCAATAACAACAACGTATTCAGTCGTTGCTGCAAAGCATCAGAATACGCCTTTGGCTGACTGCCGGCGCAACGGCGCGAAAGGTTCCACGCGCAACAGCGGTTCCACAGGCCGACTGCACGCCCCGGTATGGTCCGCACGCTGCCCCTTGCCCGCTGCCCGCACGGCGGGCAACGCGCTACCCTTGCCGCCCCTGATCTGGTCCCGCCCATGTCCGTCGACAACAACCAACGCGATCTCGAAGCCGGCATCCACACCGACCTGCACGGGCGCCTGACCTACGGCGGCTACCTGCGGCTGGACCAGCTGCTGACCGCGCAGCAGCCGCTGTCCAACCCGCCGCACCACGACGAGATGCTCTTCATCATCCAGCACCAGACCTCGGAGCTGTGGCTGAAGCTGCTGGGCCACGAGCTGCGGGCGGCGATCGGCTTCCTGCAGCGCGATGAAGTCTGGCAGTGCCGCAAGGTGCTGGCGCGCAGCAAGCAGGTGCTGCGCCAGCTGACCGAGCAGTGGTCGGTGCTGGAAACGCTGACCCCGTCCGAGTACATGGGCTTCCGCGACGTGCTGGGCCCGTCCTCGGGTTTCCAGTCGCTGCAGTACCGCTACATCGAGTTCCTGCTGGGCAACAAGAACGCGCAGATGCTGCAGGTGTTCGAGCATGACGTGGAAGGCCAGGCGCAGCTGCGCAGCGTGCTGGAAGCGCCGAGCCTGTACGAGGAATTCCTGAAGTACCTGGCGCGCTTCGGCCACGCCATCCCCGACCTCTACACCGACCGTGACTGGACCCAGCCGCACGTGTCCGACGACAGCCTGCAGCCGGTGTTCGCCCGCATCTACCAGGATACCGATCGCTACTGGCGCGAGTACTCGCTGTGCGAGGACCTGGTGGACCTGGAAACCGCCTTCCAGCTGTGGCGCTTCCGCCACATGCGTACCGTGATGCGGGTGATCGGCTTCAAGCGCGGCACTGGCGGCTCCTCCGGAGTGGGCTTTTTGCGACAGGCCTTGGAGCTGACCTTCTTCCCCGAGCTGTTCCAGGTGCGCACCAGCCTGCAGGTGGCACCGCCGGCCGACCCGGCCTGAGCCCCATTCAGCAAGGCCGCCGGCGATGGGCTGGATCGTTTCAGATGCAAGTTCAGCGAGCAGGCCGTGACCTGCCTCAAACGGCGTGTATTTGACGTGAACGCCAGAAGTCGGTGATCCTCGCGCGTTGCTCCAGCGCACATCGGATGTGCCGTCCATCCACCGAACCAGGAAACCCGCATGAGCCTAAACGCCACTGCGAACACCCCAGAGCCGGCCGTGCCGGAATTCAAGACCCTGATGGGCCACCCGCGCCCGTTGTGGATGCTGTTCATGACCGAGTTCTGGGAGCGCTTTGCGTTCTACGGCATCCGCTGGGCCTTGGTGCTGTACATCGTTGCCCAGTTCCGCAACGGCAGTGCCGCCGGCGAAGCCGACGCCAGCCGCATCTACGGCGCCTACCTGGCCCTGGTGTACGCCGCGGCGATCTTCGGTGGCTACGTGGCCGACCGGGTGCTGGGCTACCAGCGGTCGATCCTGACCGGCGCGGTCATCATGGCCGCAGGCCTGTTCATGATCGCCCTGCCGCAGGAGCACATCTTCAAGCTCGGCCTGGCCACGATCATCGTCGGCAACGGCATGTTCAAGCCCAACATCTCCACCATGGTCGGCAAGCTGTACGGCCTGAAGGATGAGCGCCGCGATTCGGGCTTCACCATCTTCTACATGGGCATCAACATCGGCGCGATGATCGCCCCGGTGCTGACCGAGTACCTGGCCCGCAAGATCTTCGGCACCGCCGAGATGCCGTCCTACAAGATCGTGTTCATCGCCTCCGGCGTGGGCATGCTGATTTCGCTGGTGTGGTTCTACATCGGTCGCGCCGGCCTGAAGGGCATTGGTGCACCGCCGGCCGGCGCCGAAGGCATCGGCCCGATCATCAAGGTGGTGGTGGGTGCGATCGTCGCCATTCCGGTGTCGTACTTCCTGCTGGCCACCGGCGCCGCTGCGCTGGCCTGGATCCTGGGCGCGATGTTCACCGTACTGGCCATCCTGCTGCTGGTGGAAGGCATCCGCGAGGGCAAGGTGCAGCGCGACCGCGTGATCGCCATGCTGATCATCTTCGCCTTCAACGTGATGTTCTGGATGTTCTTCGAACAGGCGGGCAGCTCCTTCACCTTCCTGGCCGACAACATCGTCAACCGCAAGTTCGGTGACTGGACCTTCCCGACCGCGTGGTTCCAGTCGGTCAACTCGGTGGCCATCATCACCCTGGCGCCGATCATCGCCTGGATCTGGGTGGCCATGGGCAGCGCCAATCCGTCCATCCCGCGCAAGTTCGGCCTGGGCCTGCTGTTCAACGGCGCCGCCTTCGCCCTGCTGATGTTCGCCCTGTCGCAGATGGTCGTGGACGGCAAGATTCCGTTCTGGACCCTGTTCATGGTCTACGTCATCCAGTCGGTGGGTGAGCTGTGCCTGTCGCCGATCGGCCTGTCGATGGTGACCAAGCTGGCCCCGGTGCGCCTGGTCGGCTTCGGCATGGGTGGCTGGTTCCTGTCCACCGGCATCGGCAACAACCTGTCGGGCATCTTCGCCGGCGCGGTGTCCGGTGAAGGTGGCATGACGATCGAATCGGCACTGAAGGGGTATACCTTCGGTTTCTGGGCCCTGATCGGCTCCGGCGTGGTGCTGTTCCTGGTGGCCCCGCTGATCAACAAGCTGATGCACGGCGTCAAGTAAACAGAGGGTAGTGGGCATGCGTACAACGTTCGGCAGTGCAGTGGTGGCAGTGGTGTGTGCGGCGCTGATCGGCGCCTGTTCCCAGCAACCGCCGCCGGCACCGGCCGAACCGACGCAGCCGCTCGACACCCGTCCCACCGAGCCACCGGCCGCTGATCCCAGCGCGCCGGTGGCCTCGGGCAACACCCCGGCGGCGGCCGACATCGCCGCCATTGCCGGCCTCAATGCCAGCTTCGACCCGGCCCGCGACCCGGCCGCCGATCTGGAAACGGCCAAGGTCGAAGCCCAGCGCGGCAACAAGCACATCATCCTGGACGTGGGCGGCGAGTGGTGCCCCTGGTGCCACCTGATGGACCAGTTCGTGGAAGGCGATGCCGAAATCCGCCGCTTCCGCGATGCGAACTACGTCTGGATGAAGGTCAACTACAGCGAAGAGAACGAGAACGCGGCGTTTCTCTCGCAGTACCCGCAGGTGAAGGGTTACCCGCACCTGTTCGTGCTCGATTCCGATGGCACCCTGCTGCAGTCGCAGTTCACCGGCGAGCTGGAAAAAGCCAAGAACGAAGGCAAGGGCTACAACCGCAGCAAGTTCATGGCCTTCCTGAAGAAGTGGGCGCCGCAGCGCTGACCCCGGTTCTGTAGAGTCGAGCCATGCTCGACTGCAGGGGCTCGACCGCTACAGAAACTCACCCCATGGCCGCTAACGGCAAGGACGTCAGTCGACAGGATCGTCGGCTGCCCCTACCGGAGCGCCCATGCACACCGACCACGCCCAACGCCTGCCCGAAGCGGCCAGTGACGCCGCCCCCGAGGGGGTGAGCCTGCCGCCGCAGGATGCCCTGCTGGATGACGCAGGCACCGGCGAGGACACCGTGGAGCTGGCGCCGCCGCGCCACCGCCTGCCGCAGATCGCCCTGCCGGACAACGTCGTGCTGAAGGGCGCGGTGCAGAAGCTGGTTGAACAGAAGTCCCGCCTGGACCGCCTGGCCGCCGAGGGCCAGTTGGCTGGCCTGTTGCCGCCGGAATGGCAGGGCAATGGCCTGCGCGCGATTGATCTGCCCAGCTTCGTGCAGGGCGTACTGCCGTTCCTGCACACCGGCGAACGCGGCGAGACCGCGCCGGCACGCCTGCCGGTGCGCCACGTGCTGGGCGACGACAGCCGCTGGGGCGTGGACGACGTGGCCGAACCGAAATCGCTGGCCTGGTACCTGGCCGCGGATGAGCGCGCCACTGCTGGCAGCAAGGACGTCGCCGAAGCCTGGCTGGTCGGCGCGCTCGGCCTGGCCTGGATGCAGGAAGGGCGCAGCCGCCCCGGGTTCCTGCGCGCGATGGACCAGGACAGCATGGCCGCACGGGTGACCATGCTGGGCTACCCGCCGCCGGGCGAGCTTGCCCTGTACAACGTGACCGCGCACGGCCAGGCGCAGATCTGGTGCGTGTACGGCCGGCGCAAGGTGCGCCCGCTGGTGGCGCCGTGGCTGAGCGTGCCGCTGCTGACCGCCTATGGCGTGGCCGCGCCGGGCGCGTGGCCGGCCAGCTTCCCGCCGGTGGAGGCCGTGGCCGAGGCCATCGCCGCCGCCCGCCCGGGCCGGCTGGTGCCGGAAGTCGACCTGGGCAAGGTGGTGGCGAAGATCGCCGAAGACACCGCCTCGGAGGCCTGGCAGCCGGTCAGCCTGCTGCAGCTCAACACCTGGTCGCCGCGCTGGACCTTCTTCCTCGGCACCTTCGTCGGCCTGCCATCGTTGCTGCTGGTCGCTGCCGCGCTGGCGCTGCCCGGTGCGATCGAGGCGGCTACGGTTGCCGCCTCGCTGGGCTTTGCCGGCGGTGCCATCGCCGCGTTGGCCGTGCCGTGGATCCATGCGCGGCGCAAGCACCTGAGCTGAGCGCCGGGGTCGGATCCCTTTCCGCAGGAAAGGGCTCCGACCCCATCGCAGCCATCCACGCATGGCGTGGATCTACTCCCGCACGAGCCGCAGCGCGGTCGCGTAGGCCTTGGCGAAGCTGGTGAAGTCGCGCAGCCGGTTCAGCGAGAGCAGGAACCCGGGCGGGCAGGGCTTCAGGCGATGGTGTTCAAACCAGGCATCGGCGATGGACTCCACCGTCGCCAGCGCCTCATCGATGCACTGCAGGTCGGCCTCATGATCGAGGGTGATGGGGGAGGGCGCCGGGTCTTTGCGGCGGGCGGATCGGGACATGGCGGGATTCCTGGGCCTGGATCAACGGGCGTTCAACCCCGGCAGCGGTGCTCCGCTGCGCGCCCAACCTCGCCCCGGCCGGAGCGTTCGTCCAATAGGCAAAACCACTCGATTGAGGCCGTTGGATAGGCCTGATCTGTCCAAGACGATGCTACCGGGCCAATCCCGAAACATCAGGTGGCAACGCCGACAGCCAGTGACGTGTGAGGCCCGGGTGCCGCTCGTCGGCGGACACCCAATTGCACGCGATCAACGTCATCAACGACGGCCCGATGCACCCTTGAAGGGTTGCCGACGACACGCCGGGCGAGGCAGGCAACGTCATCCACGCATGGAGTGGATCTACCGGAACTGAGTCCGACTCGGGTGGGTGCCGACCGTTGGTCGGCACCGGTTCTGACCCACAATTGATTTCGATATCTGACAGATGTGCCGACCAACGGTCGGCACCCACCGACAGCGCACGGAATCTGTCAGAGGTGGGGCGGTGTGGGCTTGCAGGACCGTTGGCGCCATGGATGGCGCCATCGAGCCCCCAGGGGTGAGGGCGCTTTGCTTGCGAAGCACTGCTTCGCAAGCGCCCGAACGCACAGCCGCCAGCGGCTGGGCCGGACCCCGGAGGGGGGGGCACGGCGTGTCCTGCAAGGCCACACCGCCCCGCCATCCAGCGGAAACCCAGTTGTTGCTGTTGATGTTGCTGGCCAGCGGCCGGCACTACCGGGGACCGGGGCAGAGCCCCGGAAACCTTCCCCTCAGACGCCTTCGCCCATCCGCTCCAGGCCATCGCCGGCCAGCCGCAGGATCAGCTTCTCCAGCACCTGCTCCTCTTCCTCGCTCAGTACCGACATCAGCTTGCGGGTGATCTCGATCACCAGCGGCGCGATCGTCTCGTACACCTCGAAACCCGCCGCCGACAGTGCCAGCACCGAGCGCCGGCGGTCATCGCCGTGCGTCTCACGCTTGATGAAACCGCGCTCCAGCAGGCGCGCCACCGCGCGGCTGACCGCCACCTTGTCCATCGCCGTGCGATCGGAAACCTCGCTGGCCGACGAACCCGGGTACAGCGCCAGGATGGTGATCACCCGCCACTCGGGAATGGCCAGGCCGTAGCGGTCGCCATAGAGCTTGGCAATGTTGCCGCTCACACGGTTGGACAGCACGCTCAGCCGATACGGCAGGAACTGTTCCAGGTCGAGCAGGACGTGCGAGGCACGCACGCGGGTGGAGGCGGGGTCGGCTGGGCTCATGCTGCGGTGCACCTTGCTGGTGGTTTCAAGTGTAACTATAAGTGGTATGTCCGGACCCTGCATTCTCGCCGGGTCCACCCTAGCCCGCACCTGGTTTGTACCGATGCGGTACCGATTCGGAGCCACGCCATGAATACCGCAGTCCCGACCGCCTCGCACCCGAACCCCGGCATGCAGGTCACCACCTTCGAAAACCCGATGGGCATCGACGGCTTCGAGTTCGTCGAATTTGCCGCCCCGGCCGGCCGTGGCCAGGAGCTGCACGAGTACTTCCGCAAGATGGGCTTCAGCGCGGTGCTCAAGCACAAGCAGCGTCCGATTACCGTCTATCGCCAGGGCGACGTCAACTTCCTCGTCAACGAAGACCCCGATTCCTTCGCCGCCGACTTCGCCGAAAAGCACGGCCCCTGCGCCTGCGGCTTTGCCATCCGCTTCAAGAAGCCGGGCCAGGAGGTCTACCAGACCGCTCTGGGCAACGGCGCCGAGGCCATCGCCTTCAAGCCGGACAGCAAGGCCGTCAACGCCCCGGTCATCAAGGGCATCGGTGATTGCATGCTGTACCTGGTCGACCGCTACGGCAGCGCCGGCAGCGTCTTCGATGGCGACTACGAAGTGATCGACGGCGCCGACCTGCGTCCGTTCGGCTTCGGCCTGACCTTCATCGACCACCTGACCCACAACCTGTACTTCGGCAACATGCAGCAGTGGTCGGATTACTACGAGCGCCTGTTCAACTTCCGCGAGATCCGCTACTTCGACATCAAGGGCCTGAAGACCGGCCTGGTGTCCAAGGCGATGACCGCCCCGGACGGCATCGTGCGCATCCCGCTGAACGAGTCGTCCGACCCGAAGAGCCAGATCAACGAGTATCTGGACGCGTACAAGGGCGAGGGCATCCAGCACATCGCCTGCTTCACCGACAACATCTACGAGACTGTCGAAGCCATGCGCGCGCAGGGCGTGGATTTCCTCGACACGCCGGAGACCTACTTCGATGTGATCGACCAGCGCGTGCCCAACCACGGTGAAGACGTGGCGCGCCTGGCGAAGAACAAGATCCTCATCGACGCCGACCCGGAAACCCACCAGCGCAAGCTGCTGCAGATCTTCACCCAGAACTGCATCGGCCCGATCTTCTTCGAGATCATCCAGCGCAAGGGCAACGAAGGCTTCGGCGAAGGCAACTTCACCGCGCTGTTCGAAAGCATCGAGCGCGACCAGATCCGCCGCGGCGTGCTGTAACGTCTGCAGGCAATGTCGGCTTCCCGCCGGCATTGCCTGTCCGAATGGTAGTGCCGGCCGCTGGCCGGCAATCTCTGGAGTTCCCATGTCCACCGCCATCACCGCCCGCGGCTACCAGTCCGGTTTCGGCAACGAATTCGCCACCGAGGCCGTCGCCGGCGCGCTGCCGGTCGGGCAGAACTCACCGCAGAAGGTGGCCCACGGGCTGTACGCCGAACAGCTCTCGGGTACCGCGTTCACCGCACCGCGCGGCAGCAACCGCCGCAGCTGGCTGTACCGCATCCGCCCGGCGGTGACCCACGGCGAGTTCACCCCGTTCGCGCAGTCGCAGCTGCAGTGTGATTTCGGCGCGCAGCCGGCCTCGCCCAACCAGATGCGCTGGAGCCCGCTGCCGCTGCCGGAACTGCCGACCGATTTCGTCGAAGGCCTGTACACGATGGGCGGCAACGGCTCGCCCGATGCGCACGCCGGCGTCGGCATCCATCTGTACGCGGCCAACCGGGACATGGTGGGCCGCTACTTCTACAACGCCGATGGCGAACTGCTGATCGTGCCGCAGCTGGGCGCGCTGCGCCTGCTGACCGAACTGGGCGTGGTCGAGGTCGAACCGCAGCAGATCGCGGTGATCCCGCGTGGCGTGCGTTTCCGCGTCGAGCTGCCCGACGGCCCCAGCCGCGGCTACATCTGCGAGAACTACGGCGCGCTGCTGAAGCTGCCGGACCTGGGCCCGATCGGCGCCAACGGCCTGGCCAACCCGCGTGACTTCGAAACGCCGCACGCCGCGTTCGAGGACCTGGACGGTGATTTCGAACTGATCGCCAAGTTCGAGGGCCGCCTGTGGCGCGCGCCCATCGATCATTCGCCGCTGGACGTGGTGGCCTGGCACGGCAACTACGCGCCGTACCGCTACGACCTGCGTCGCTTCAACACGATCGGCTCGATCAGCTACGACCACCCGGACCCGTCGATCTTCCTGGTGCTGCATTCGCCCAGCGACACGCCGGGCACCAGCAACATGGATTTCGCCATCTTCCCGCCGCGCTGGCTGGTGGCGCAGAACACGTTCCGCCCGCCGTGGTTCCATCGCAACATCGCCAGCGAATTCATGGGCCTGGTGCACGGTGCCTACGACGCCAAGGCCGAAGGCTTCGTGCCCGGTGGCGCCTCGCTGCACAACTGCATGAGCGGGCATGGCCCGGATGCGCCGACCTTCGATAAGGCGTCCAACGCCGACCTGTCCAAGGCCGATGTCATCAAGGACACGATGGCCTTCATGTTCGAGACCCGCGCGGTGATCCGCCCGAGCGCGCAGGCGTTGTCCGCCGGCCACCGCCAGGGCGATTACCAGCAGTGCTGGAACGGCCTGCGCAACCATTTCCGTTGATCCATTGCATCCACGCATGGCGTGGATCTACTGGCGGGATGCGGGATCCACGCATGGCGTGGATCCACGCGGTCAATCCGACCGGTGATGTTGTAGATCCACGCCATGCGTGGATGTTTTCGCGACCCTACGCCGTTGCCGCGAAGGCGTCGCAATGCTCCGTCGGCAGCGCTTCCAGCAGGCGCTGCCGCACGCGCTCGCAGTACCCGTCGGAGGTCATGCCCGGCAACGCCTGCAACGCTGCCTGCAGCACCTTCACCACATCCTCTTCGGCGCGGGCCTGCTGCAGGTCGCGGAACAGGGCGGCGGCCATCGGATTGCGCTGCATTTCCAGGATGCCCAGCAGGTAGATGCGCGCGGCCACCAGCGAGCGGCGGCGCTCCACCGGGGCGGCAGGTGCAGGCGCTGGCGCAGCTGCAGGGACCACTGCGGGTGCCACCGCCGCCGTCGGGCGGGGAGCCACGGGCGGTGACGGTGCCGGTGGTGGTGGCGCGGGCGCGGGCGCGCCGGTTTCCAGGTAGCCGCCCTGGACCAGCTGGATCACCATGGCGGGCGCCTCCTGGCCGATCAAGCCGGTCAGGTCGGCGATGCTGCGCTGGCCATCACACAGGATCAGCAGCCGGCGCTGGCGCATGTCCAGCGGCGCGCGGTGGGCCTGCAGCGCGGTTCGGGCGAGGTCGGTCTTGCGCGGTTGCATGGAAAGGACAGCCAAGTCGGTGCACGCCGAGCCTGAACGAGGGCCATGAAACGGCGATGACAATGCAGCGCCTGCACGCGCGCTGCGCTAGCGTGCCAGCACCCTGTGCCAAGGACCCGCACCCATGAAACACCTGCCCATCGCCGGCCTGCTGCTGTTGTCGCTGGCCGCCTGCAACCGCACCGCCGACGCCCCCGCCGAGGCCTCTGCCCCGGCCAAGGACACCGCCGCCGCCACCGCACCGGCCGATGCAGACCTGGCGCCGACGTCCCCCGCCGACCCGCGCACTGACAGCCCGGCGCGGCTGGATGGCTTCGGCGGTGCCCGCCTGGGCGCGCCCATCGCCGACGTGCGCAGTGGCTTCGGCACGCCGCTGCAGGGCATGGGCAGCGATGCGGCAGGCAAGCCGCTGCCGGCCGATGACAACAACGACGGCTGCTACTTCCTCCGCCCGCAGGATGCCGAGGACCCGCGCCTGATGATCGAGGGCCGCAAGCTGGTGCGCTATGACGTGCGCAGCACCGGCATCGTCGCCCCGGGCGGCGGCAAGGTCGGCATGACCCTGGGCGAACTGCAGCTGCTGTACCCCGAGCGCGCCGACGTCGGCCCGGACAAGTACGACGAGAAGGCCCAGCACCTGCGCGTGCGCCCGGCCCAGGAAGGCGCGGCCATCATCGATTTCGCGCTGGGCGCCGACGGCAAGGTCGGCAGCTGGCGGGTCGGCCAGACCCCGCAGGTGGATTACGTGGAAGGCTGCGGCTGACCACGGCCGCCGTGGCTCACCCGCGAAGGGTGGGCCACGCGTAGAATCGCGCCACGACCGCTGGGGAGTGCTCGATGATCGCCATTTCAATTGCCTGGTTCCTGCTTGGCCTGCTGCTGCTGGCGCTGGGCGGGGATTCCATCGTCAAGGCCGTCGCCGGCCTCGCCCAGCGCTTCGGCGCCAGTGCCTTCACTGCCGGCCTGCTGCTGCTGGGCGTCGCCACGTCGCTGCCGGAACTGGCGGTCAATGCGCGCGCGCTGTGGGTTGGCCAGCCCGAACTGGCCCTGGGCAACGCCATCGGCAGCAGCATCGCCAACCTCGGCCTGACCCTGGCCGTGGCTGCCATCGCCACGCCGCTGCTGCTGCGCGCGCGCCTGCAGGGCGTGCTGTGGTGGTCGCTGCTGGCCGCCGGCCTGCTGCTGATCGTCTTCGGCCTGGATGGGCGCCTGCAGCGCTGGGAAGCCGGCGTGCTGGTGGCGGGCTTCGTGCTGGTGCAGATCGTGCTGCTGCGTCGCGGGCGCCTGGAAGCACCGGACGTGCAGTCGGTCATCGCCGAATCCGCGCTGAGCCGTACCAGCCTGCCGCTGAACGTGCTGCGCGTGCTGATCGCCGCGCTGACGCTCTACTGGGGCGCGCGCCTGCTGGTGGGCGCTGCGGCGGATTTCGGCACGGCGCTGGGCTGGACCCCGCTGCTGGTGGGCCTGTTGCCGGTGGCCATCGGCACCGCGCTGCCGGAAGTGGCCGCGGCCCTCGCGGCGGCGCGGCGCGGCCACGGCGACATGGTGCTGGGCCACGTGCTGGGTTCCAGCGTGGTGAACCTGCTGCTGGTGATCGGTGCGATGGGCCTGCTGCAGCCGCTGGCGCTGCCGGCCTCGTTCGTGCGCCTGGAACTGCCGGCGCTGCTGGCCTTCGCCCTGGTGCTGTACCCGATGCTGCGCGGCGACCTGCGCATCAGCCGCGGCGAAGGCGGGATCCTGCTGGGGGCGTTCGTTGCGTGGGTGGGGCTGGAGATCGCCCTGGTCCTGTAGATCCACGCCATGCGTGGATGACGGGCCGTGCCGACCAACGGTCGGCACCCACCATCAATGAGCTGTGGCACCCACCCTCAATGAGCCATGCCGGCCAGCGGCCGGCACCTACCGGTTCTGCGGGGTGTCCTCTTCCCGCGCCGGTTCCGGCGGCGGCAGCTGTTCTTCCTTGGCGCGTTCGTTGCCCGGCAGGCTGGGCCGGGTTTCCATCAGCAGCGACAGCGCGGCCTTGGCCATCATGTGCGCGCTGATTGGCGCGGTGATGAACAGGAACACGGTGATCAGCAGCTCGCGCGGCTGCGGGTCCTGGCCCAGGAAGATGTGGTAGCAGACCGAACACGCCAGCACGCAGCCCACGCCCAGCGTGCTGGCCTTGGTCGGCGCGTGCAGGCGCTTGAAGAAGGTCGACAGCTTCACCAGCCCCAGCGCACCGACCAGGATGAAGAAGCAGCCAAACAGCAGCAGCACCGACAGGGCGATCTGGATGAAGGTGATCATTCGACGATGTCCCGGCGCAGCACGAACTTGCTCAGCACCACGGTGCTGCCGAAGCCGAGCATGGCAATGACCAGCGCCGCTTCGAAGTAGATCGCCGAGTTCAGGTACATGCCGAACAGCATCAGCTCGGCGATGGCGGTCACCGACAGCGTGTCCAGCGCGAGGATGCGGTCGGGCACGGTCGGGCCGCGCAGCAGGCGCCAGGTGCCCAGCAGCATGGCCAGGCCGACCACGTGCATGCACACCACCAGGGTGGTCTGGATGATCTGGAATCCAGTCATGGGAAGATCTCCATCAACGGGGCTTCGTAACGTCGCTTGATCGTGTCGATCAGCTCCTGCGGGTCTTCCAGGTGCAGCACGTGCACCAGCAGGTACTTGCGGTCATCGCTCAGCGCGGCCGACACGGTGCCCGGGGTCAGGGTGATCATGCTGGTCAGCGCGGCGATGCCATGGATGTTGGCGATATCCAGCGGCAACCAGATGAAACCGGGGTGGATGTTGCGCTCCGGGCCGAGCACCTGGATGGCCACGCGGATGTTGGACATCAGGATGTCCCACAGGGTGACGACCAGCAGCCTGGGCACCGGCCGCAGCGTGCCGATGCGGGCGAACTCGCGGTCCAGGCGCGCGGCGAACAGCGGCACCACCACGCCCAGCACCAGGCCCAGCACGATCTGGCCGAGGGTGAAGCTGTCGGACATCAGCAGCCAGAACGCCACCACCATCATGCTCAGGGCGGGCGAGGGGAACACGCGGCGGCGGAAGGAACGCTTGGCGGTCATGGCTGGCGGATCTCCGGCGTGGTCGCGCGCAACTGCTGCACGTAGTCACCTGGCTGCAGCAGCTGGGCGGCGATGGCATCGGTGTGGCGCATCAGCGGTGCGGCACCCAGGGTCATGCCGATGCCGTAGGCCAGCAGCAGGCAGGCGGCGTACAGCTCGATGCGGCGCAACGGTGCCTTGCGCGGCGGCGGTGCCTCCGGGTCGGGCGTCGGCACGCGCCAGAACAGGCGAATGCCACCGCGGGTCAGGCCCATGATGACCAGCAGGCTGCTGGCCAGCACCGCCGTCCACACCGCACCGGTGTACTGCGCGGGCATGCCGGCCAGCAGCGCGGCCTTGGCCAGGAAGCCGGACAGCGGCGGCAGGCCGGCCACCGAGACCGCGCCGATCAGGAACAGCACGGCCGGCGTTTCCTTGCCCGGCATCGGTGCCACCACTTCCTTGCGATCGCTGGCACCGCCACGACGGCGGCGGATCAGGTCGGCGATGAGGAACAGCGCCGCCGCAACGAAGCTGCTGTGCGGCAGGTAGTAGAGACCGGCCGACAGTACCTTCGGCGTGCCCACCGCGAAGGCGATGAACAGCGTCGCGGCCGAGACGATGACCAGGTAGGAGATCAGCACGCGCAGGCGGGCAGCCGCCAGTGCGCCCAGGCCGCCCAGCACCAGGGTGGCCACGCCGGCCCACAGCAGCCAGTCGCGGCCGTAGCCGGCCAGGGCACCGGCGTCCTCGCCGAACCACAGCATCTGCACGCGCAGCACGGCGTACAGGCCGACCTTGGTCATGATCGCGAACAGCGCGGCCACTGCGGCCGGCGCACGCGCATAGGACTCGGGCAGCCACAGGTACAGCGGCATCAGCGCGGCCTTCGCGCAGAACACCAGCAGCAACAGGCCGATGGTCGCCTTCACCAGGGTCAGCTGCGAGGCCGGCACTTCGGCGATGCGCTGCGACAGCTCGGCCATGTTCAGCGACCCTAGCGAGGCGTACAGCAGGCCCAGCGCGATCAGGAACAAGGTCGAGGCGGTGACGTTGAACACCACGTAGTGCAGGCCGATGCGCATGCGCAGGCCACGGCCACCACTCAGCAGCAGGCCGTAGGAGGCGATCAGCATCACCTCGAAGAACACGAACAGGTTGAAGATGTCGCCGGTGAGGAACGCACCGTTCAGGCCCACCAGCTGGAACTGGAACAGGGCATGGAAGTGCGGCGCGCGCCGGTCCCAGCCCGAGCAGGCGTGCATCAGGCAGGGGATGGCCAGCAGCAGGGTGGTCAGCAGCATCCACGCCGACAGGCGGTCGGCCACCAGCGCGATGCCCAGCCGCGACGGCCAGTCACCCAGCAGGTAGACGTTGATGTCACCGCCGGCGGTCTGCGCGAACAGCAGGCCCACGGCCAGTGCCAGCGCACCCAGTGCGGTCCAGGCCACGCTGCGCTGCACCTTCGGGCCGTAACGGCGGTGTTCGACGAACAGCGACAGCGCGGCGCCGAGCAGCGGAATCAGGATCGGCAGGATCACCAGATGGTTCATGCCTGGTCCTCGCCCCGACGCGGCGGTGCGTCCTCATCCGGTTCGTGGGCGTCCACGTGGTCGCTGTGGTTGTCGCTGCGGCTGCGCATGGCCAGCACGATGGTCACCGCGGTCATCGCAAAGGCGATGACGATGGCGGTCAGCACCAGCGCCTGCGGCAGTGGATCGGTGTAGTTGCCGAGGTGGCTTTCCAGGCCGTCCTGCAGCACCGGCGCCTTGCCCTGCACCACGCGGCCACCAGCGAAGATCAGCAGGTTGGTGGCATAGGACAGGAAGGTCATGCCGAGGATCACATCGAAGCTGCGCGCGCGCAGCAGCAGGTAGATGCCAATGGCGGTCAGCACGCCGATCGCGGTGGCCAGGGCCAGTTCCATCAGTGCATCTCCCCGGTGCGGGCCGAACGGCGTTGCAGGTCGATCTCGCCCTTGCGCGCGCTGCGGGTACGCGAGGGCTTCACGGTGGCCATCATCGACAGCATCAGCATGGCGCCGCCGAACACCACCAGGTAGACGCCGATGTCAAAGCCAATGGCGCTGGCCAGCGGCACCTCACCGATCAACGGCAGGTGCAGGTCGAGGTGGCCGCTGGTCAGGAACGGCACGCCGAACAGCATCGAGGCGCTGCCGCTGAGCAGGGCGATCAGCAGGCCCATGCCGATGCAGCGGATGTAGTCGAAGCCGAAGCGTGATTCGACCGATGCGGTGCCCTGGATCACGTACTGGATCAGCAGCGGCACCGCCAGTACCAGGCCGGCGATGAAGCCGCCGCCGGGCGCGTTGTGGCCGCGCAGGAACAGGAAGATCGACACCGTCAGGGTGAGCGGGAACATGATCTGGGCCAGATCGGCCGGCACCGGCAGCTTGATCGGCGGGCCGGGCATGATCTGTTCCGGCGCCATGCGCGTGCGCCGCAGCAGGGCATGCACCACCAGCGCGGCAATGCCGAACACGGTGATCTCGCCGAAGGTATCGAAGCCGCGGAAGTCGACCAGGATCACGTTGACCACGTTCTGCCCATAGGCCTCGGGCAGGGCGCGGGCGAGCATCTCGCCGGCCATGGTGTTCGGCGGCAGGGTCATCGCGCTGTAGGCCAGCGCGCCGAGGCCGCTGCCGGCGAGGATCGCGATGACCGCATCGCGGCGCTTGCGCCAGCGTGGCCGCTCCGGCCCCGACTGGGCGGGCAGGTAGTTCATGCCCAGCAGCATCAGCACCAGGGTCACCATCTCCACCAGCAGCTGGGTCAGCGCCAGGTCCGGGGCGGACAGGAACACGAAGGTCAGCGACACCATCAGGCCGACGCCACCCACCAGCAGCACCGCCAGCAGGCGCTGCTTGTACACGCGCAGGGTCGCCACCGCACAGGCCATCATCACCAGCCACAGCGCCCAGCCCAGCAGCGGGATCGGCTGCGGCCGGGTCCAGTTGGGCGAGGCCGGGTTGGCGATGTACGGTGCGGCGGCCACGGTGATCGCCACCAGTACCAGGCCCAGCAGCATGCGCTGCAGGCTGCCGTTGGCGATGCCGTTGGTCAGGCGCATGGCCAGCGCGGAAATCGTGTCCAGCTGCGCATGGAAGACGTTGCGGCCGGTGGTGGTGTTCTGCACGCCGTGCAGGTTGATCAGCTTGCGCAGGCCGAAGTACAGGGCCACGCCGCCGACCACGCCGATCGCGCTCATCGCCAGCGGCAGGTTGAAGCCGTGCCAGACCGACAGGCTGTACTCGGGCATGGCGCTGCCGAGGATGGAACCGGCCGCAGCGTGCAGCACCGGTGCCACGGTCAGCGCCGGGGCGATGCCCACCGCCACGCAGATCACCACCAGGATCTCCACCGGCACCTTCATCCAGCGCGGCGGCTCGTGCGGTACGCGGTCCAGGCCATGCGGGCCGGGGCCGAAGAATGTGTCGTGAACGAAGCGCAGGCTGTAGGCCACGCCGAACACGCCGGCCAGCAGCGCGGCGATCGACACGGCCGTGCGCATGGTGCCGGGTCCGCCGGCGGTCAGCGCCTCGGCAAACAACATTTCCTTGGACAGGAAGCCGTTGAGCAGCGGAATGCCGGCCATCGCCAGCGAAGCGATGATCGCCAGCGCGCTGGTGAAGGGCATCAACCTGCGCAGCCCGCCCAGCTTGCGCATGTCGCGGGTGCCGGTCTCGTGGTCGATGATGCCGGCGGCCATGAACAGCGAGGCCTTGAAGGTGGCGTGGTTGAGGATGTGGAACACGCCGGCCACCACCGCCATCGGCGTGGACAGGCCGAACAGCAGGGTGATCAGGCCCAGGTGCGAGATCGTCGAATAGGCCAGCAGGCCCTTCAGGTCGTGCTGGAAGATCGCGTTCCAGGCGCCGATCAGCAGGGTCAGCGCGCCGATGCCGCTGACCGTGTAGAAGAACAGGTCGCTGCCGGCCAGGGCCGGGTGCAGGCGTGCCAGCAGGAATACGCCGGCCTTCACCATGGTGGCCGAATGCAGGTAGGCCGACACCGGGGTGGGCGCGGCCATGGCGTGCGGCAGCCAGAAGTGGAACGGGAACTGCGCGCTCTTGGTGAAGATGCCGGCCAGCACCAGGAACAGGGCGTAGGGGTAGAGCGCGCTGGCGCGGATCTGCTCGCCGGCGGCCAGCACCACGTCCAGATCGAAGCTGCCGACGATGCGGCCGATCAGCAGCACGCCACCGAGCAGGGCCAGGCCGCCGCCGCCGGTGATCACCAGCGCCATCCGCGCGCCCTCGCGGGCATCCTTGCGGTGCGACCAGAAGCCGATCAGCAGGAACGAGCTGATGCTGGTCATTTCCCAGAACACCATCAGCAGCAGCAGGTTGCCCGACAGCACCATGCCCAGCATGGCGCCCATGAACAGCAGCAGGTAGCAGTAGAAGCGGTGCGCGTTGTCCTGGCTGCTGAGGTAGTAGCGCGCATACAGCACCACCAGCGCACCGATGCCCAGCACCATGCCGGCGAACATCCAGGCCAGGCCATCCAGGCGCAGGGCGAAATCCAGACCTATCTGCGGCAGCCAGGGCACCAGGGTGCGGACCACCTGCCCGTCCATCACCGCCGGGGTCAGCCAGCCGAGGATGGCCAGGCCGCCCAACGGCGCCAGCGCCGCCAGCCAGGCGGCTGTCGAGCGGGAACTACGGGGGAAGGCCGCAACAGCCACTGCCATCAGGAACGGCAGGGCCAGCAGCAGGGGCAGGCTGGGGAGCATGCAGGGAATCCATGATTCACGAGCAGGTCATTGAGTCTAACAGTCAGCCAAATGTCGCCGAAACCCATGTAACGGCTACAAACGGCATGTAACGTGCGCTATTCATCTTTTTTGCGGTGCGGCACGCCCTTTTCCGTGCCTTGCAGGGTGTGGTCGCCGGCTTTGCCGGATCGGCTCCCTACGCCCGCGCATGGGGGGCTGCGCCCCCGCGTGGCAACGGCTGGGGGCCACACGGCGAACCGGCAGGCAGGCCTGCGCCGCCTGTGCATCGCAGGCTGGCAGGTCGATCGTGCAGCAGGGGTGACGGGCCGCGCCCGTTCAGGAAACGATGGCCGGTGGGCGCGGCGGGAGGTGTCAGTAGCGCCAGTCGAGCTTGCGGTAGGCCTTGGCCATCACCCAGGCCGGTCCGATCAGCAGGTAGGTCAGGTCGGTCAGGAAGCTGGGTTTGCGGCCTTCGAACTTGTGGCCGATGAACTGCGCGACCCAGGCCACCACGAACACGCCCACCGCCAGCCAGAACAGGTTGTGCAGGCCGATTTCGGCTTCCAGCAGGCGGCACAGGCAGCCGAACACGAAGAACTGGATGAGCATGCCGATCCCCAGCGGGCGCGACAGCTTGTTGTAGAAGCACCAGGCGCTGAACATCGCGAAGGCGGCCCAGATGCCGTACTGGAACCAGGTGATCAGCGGCGGTACGCACCACAGCAGGGCCACCACCGACCACAGGATCGCCGGTACCGCCACCACGTGGATGCGCTGGTTGATCACATTGCGGTGGTCGTCGGAGTAGCTGGCGAAGTAGCGGTCGATCGGCCGCGCAAGCTGGGTGGTGGTCTGCATGCTGCCAGCATACTCCCGCAGCACCGCGCGATCATGGGGGGCGCAAAATGGTGGGCCGGCGGGGTGGGGCCGACTTGGTAGCGTCGACTTGGTAGAGTCGACTGTCAGTCGACTGCCCTACCATCAGATCGCGAAATTCCCGTGCTGCGCGCGATAGTCGACCAACGGTCGACTCTACCGGGTCCAATTCATCGGGCGCATCTCCCGCCACGCCCGCAGTAGAGCCAGGCCATGCCTGGCTGCGCGAACGCCCCCGGCCAGACCGGCCGGGGGCGCAGGGGCATCAGTCGACGCTGATGCCGGCCAGGCGCTGCAGCGCCTCGGCGTACTTGGCGCGGGTGCGCTCGATGATTTCGGCCGGGATGGCCGGGCCCGGGGCGGTCTTGCCCCAGTCCAGCGTCTCCAGGTAATCGCGCACGAACTGCTTGTCGTAGCTCGGCGGGCTGGTGCCCACCTCGTACTCGTCGGCCGGCCAGTAACGCGAGGAATCCGGCGTCAGCATCTCGTCCATGATGTACAGGCGGCCATCGGCATCGGTGCCGAACTCGAACTTGGTGTCGGCCAGGATGATGCCGCGCTCGCGGGCATAGTCCGCGGCGAACTTGTAGATGCGCAGGGTGGCATCGCGCACGCGCTCGGCCAGGTCCGCGCCCACCTGCTTGACCATCGCATCGAAATCGATGTTCTCGTCATGGTCGCCGACGGCGGCCTTGGTGGACGGGGTGAAGATCGGCTCGGGCAGCTGCTCGGCCTGGCGCAGGCCATCGGGCAGGTCGATGCCGCTGACCTTGCCGGTGCGCTGGTAGTCCTTCCAGCCGCTGCCGATCAGGTAGCCGCGGGCGATCGCTTCCACCGGCACCGGCTTCAGCTTGCGGGTGACCACCGCGCGCTTGGCGTACAGGGCCGGGTCCACGCCTTCGGGCAGCACGCTGGCCACGTCGATGCCGGTCAGGTGGTTGGGCATCAGGTGCGCGGTCTTGGCGAACCAGAAGTTGGAGACCTGGCAGAGCATCTCGCCCTTGCCCGGGATCGGGTCGGGCAGGACCACATCGAACGCCGACAGGCGATCGGTGGCCACCATCAGCAGGTAGTCGCCCGGCGGGGTCCCTGCAGGCAGCCGCTCGCGCGGGATATCGAACACATCACGCACCTTGCCGCGATGGCGCAAGGGCAGGCCGGGGAGATCGGATTGCAACAGCGTGGTTGGCACGGGCACTCCTGGGGCGTTGTCGATACGGCTGCCCAGCGGACCCGGCGGGCCCGCTGACCAGCGGGCGGCCTAGTGTAAAGCGGTCCGGGCCCGCTGTGACGTAAAATGAGCGTCCATTTCGTCGGCCGCCCCCGGAGCGCCATGCGCTGGTACGGAAAACTGCTCGGTTTCATCGCCGGTGCCCTGCTGTTCCGGCCCAATCCGCTGTTCGGGGCGGTCATCGGCCTGCTGCTCGGCCATGCCTTCGATTCGGACTGGTTCCGCCTGAACAAGGAAAACCCGTACCGCGAGCTGGGGCTGACGTCCGAGGCCACCGACGCCGAGGTCGAGCGGGCCTACCGCAAGCTCATTTCCCAGTACCACCCCGACAAGCTCGGCGGCGCGGCCCCCGAGCTGCAGCAGCAGGCCGAGCAGAAGTCGCGGCGGATCAACGCCGCCTACGACCGCATCAAGACGCTGCGCAAGCGCTGACCCCTTTCCCTCGTCCCCAAGGCCCCGGCCATGTCCAACTGCCTCATCGCCCCGTCCATCCTGTCCGCCGATTTCGCCCGCCTGGGCGAGGAAGTGGACAACGTCCTGGCCGCCGGTGCGGACTGGGTCCACTTCGACGTGATGGACAACCATTACGTGCCCAACCTGACCATCGGCCCGATGGTCTGCCAGGCCCTGCGCAAGCACGGCGTGACCGCGCCGATCGACGTGCACCTGATGGTCGAGCCGGTGGACCGCATCATCCCGGACTTCGCCGAGGCCGGCGCCACCTACATCAGCTTCCACCCGGAGGCCAGCCGCCACCCGCACCGCACCATCCAGCTGATCCGTTCGCTGGGCTGCAAGCCGGGCATCGTGCTGAACCCGGCCACCCCGGTGGACATCCTGGACTGGGTGCTGGATGACCTGGACCTGGTGCTGCTGATGTCGGTCAACCCGGGCTTCGGCGGCCAGGCCTTCATCCCCTCGGCGCTGGACAAGCTGCGCGTGGTCCGCCAGAAGATCGATGCCAGCGGCAAGGACATCCGCCTGGAGATCGACGGCGGCGTGAAGGCCGACAACATCGGTGCGATCGCCGCTGCCGGCGCCGACACCTTCGTCGCAGGTTCGGCCATCTTCAACGCCAAGACCAGCTACCAGGACGTGATCGCGCAGATGCGCGCGAATGTCACTGCGGCGCGGGGCTGAGCCATGAGTACGGTGGCCGTGTTGAACATCCGTCCGGCCACCGTGGCCGATGCCGGCCTGATCCTGCATTTCATCCGCGAGCTGGCCATCTACGAGAAGGCCGAGCATTCGGTGCAGACCGATGAAACCGGCATCGCCGAGAGCCTGTTCGGGGCCGATGCCACTGCCCGCGCGTTGATCTGCGAAGCCGGCGGCGAGGCCATCGGCTATGCGGTGTATTTCTACAATTACTCGACCTGGCTGGGCCGCAAGGGCATCTACCTGGAAGACCTGTACGTCAGCCAGGAAAAACGCGGTGCCGGCGCCGGCAAGGCGCTGCTGAAGTACATCGCGCGCCAGGCGGTGGCCGAAGGTTGCGGCCGCTTCGAATGGTCGGTGCTGGACTGGAATACCCCGGCCATCGAGTTCTACACCGCTGCCGGTGCGAAGCCGCAGGACGAGTGGACCGTGTACCGGCTGCAGGGCCAGGCGCTGCACGATTTCGCCAACGGTTGAGGCAAAAAAAAGGCCGCGCCAAACACTGGCGCGGCCCTGCTGCATTCGTGGGAGGCTGATCCTGCCTCCATCCGTCGTCCCTGCTATGGCCTTCCATGTTCCGGGTCGGCGATGACACCTGCATGACACGGAGGCTTCACCGGCCGCGAACGCGCGGTTGCTAGCCTGTGCCACCCCCACTGGAAGCACCTGCATGACCACCCCGCGCTGGCGCCTGATACTCAACGGAAAATCCGCTGGCAATGACGATCTGCGCAGTGCCGTCGGCCACTGGCGCGGGCAGGGCGTGCAGCTGGAAGTGCGGGTGACGTGGGAAGAAGGCGACGCCGAACGCTACGTGGCTGAAGCCATCGACCACGGCGTGGATGTGATCGTGGCGGCCGGCGGTGACGGCACGCTCAGTGCGGTCGCCGAAACCCTTGCCCATCGCGATGAACCGGCCGACGCACTGCCATCGCTGGCCCTGGTGCCGATGGGCACGGCCAACGACTTCGCCACGTCGGCCGGCATTCCCACCGAACCTTCGGAGGCCTTCGCCCTGATCGGGCAGGTGCCGGCCAGGCCCATCGACCTGCTGCGCGTGGAGGCGGATGGCACGCCCTGGTGGTGCGCCAACCTGGCCAGCGGCGGCTTCGGGACCCAGGTCACCGTGGAAACCGATGCTGGCCTGAAGAAAATGCTCGGCGGACTGGCCTACGTCATCACCGGCATTGCCAAGCTGGGCCGCATCGAACCGATCTCTGCGCGCCTGTCCGGCCCGGATTTCAGCTGGGAAGGCGGTTTCATCGCGCTGGGCATCGGCAACGGTCGCCAGGCCGGTGGCGGCCAGCAGCTTTGCCCGCAGGCGCTGATCGATGACGGCCTGCTGGACGTGACCGTGGTGCCCGAACTGGACGGTGAGGTGGCCGCGACCCTGGGCCAGATGCTGACCGGTGGCAAGGAGGCGGCACTGGAGCGGGTGGCGACCCGCGCGCAGCTGCCGTGGCTGCAGATCGACGCCCCGCAGGCGCTGACCTTGAACCTGGATGGCGAGCCGGTGCAGGCGCAACGTTTCCGCATTGACTGCGTGGCCGGGCGGGTGCGCATGCATCTGCCGGCCGACTGCGAGCTGCTGGCGGGGCAGGGCTAGAGTCGACCGGGTAGCACCGACTGGGTAGAGTCGACTGTTAGTCGACTGCTCTTCCATCAGCGGCGGAAATGCCCGCGCTGCGCGCGTCAGTCGACTAACAGTCGACTCTACCGGTTGCCGCCACCGGCCCCCGCAACCGACCGCAGCCCTGCCGTGGTTCAGTTTCACAGGGTTTCCCTCCCGGGCAAGCTGCGTTACAGTCAAGGGGTGTCCAGCCTGACGACCCCGCATACCCTTTCTTCCGCACGCCGTTGGTGGCGATGGTGGCCCGTTGCCGTCGTCCGCCCCCATAACGCTGTGTCCCGGAAGGAAAGTCGTCTTGAATTCGCTCGCTCAGTTTCAGCAGCAGGCCGCTGAAGGCCACACCCATATCCCCGTCGTCCGTGAAGTGCTGTCCGACCTGGACACGCCGCTTTCGGTCTACCTGAAGCTCGCCGACGGCCCCAATACCTACCTGTTTGAATCCGTCGAAGGCGGCGAGCGCTTTGGTCGTTACTCGATCATCGGCCTGCCGGCACGTCGCGTGTATGCCTTCCACGGCCACACCCTGACCGTGCGTGAAGACGGCCAGGTGGTGGAAACCCGCGAAGTGGCCGATCCTTTCGCCGAGGTCGAGGCGCTGCGCAGCGCCCACTCGGTGCCGAAGCTGGACGGCCTGCCGGGCTTCACCGGTGGCCTGGTCGGCTGGTTCGGCTTCGAGTGCATCGGCTACATCGAACCGCGCCTGGCTCCGCCGGCCGGCCGCGACGAGCTGGGCACGCCGGACATCCTGCTGCTGGATTCCAACGAACTGGCGGTGTTCGACAACCTCAAGGGCCGCCTGTACCTGATCGTGCATGCGGACCCGCGCGTCGAGGGTGCGTTCGACCAGGCCCAGGCCCGCCTGGATGCCCTGACCGCCAAGCTGCGTGCGCCGGGTGCGGGCTATCCCGCGCCGCTGACCAGCGACGTGCTGGACGAATCCGATTTCATTTCCGGCTTCACCCGCGAAGGCTTCGTCGATGCGGTCCAGCGCAGCAAGGAGTACATCCGCGCCGGCGACATCTTCCAGGTGGTGCTGAGCCAGCGCCTGAGCGTGCCGTTCAAGGCGCGCCCGGTGGACGTGTACCGCGCGCTGCGTGCACTGAACCCGTCGCCGTACATGTATTTCCTCGATGTCGGCGACCTGCAGGTGGTCGGTTCGTCGCCGGAAATCCTGGTGCGCCTGCAGGATGGTGAAGTGACCGTGCGCCCGATCGCCGGCACCCGCCCGCGTGGCGCCACGCCCGAGCTGGACCAGGCGCTGGAAGCCGAGCTGCTGGCCGATCCGAAGGAACGCGCCGAGCACCTGATGCTGATCGACCTCGGCCGCAACGATGCCGGCCGCGTGTCGAAGGCCGGCACCGTGGAAGTGGGCGAGCAGTTCGTGATCGAGCGCTACAGCCACGTCATGCACATCGTCAGCGAAGTGACCGGGCAGCTGCAGCCGGGCCTGAGCTACGCCGACGTGCTGCGCGCCACGTTCCCGGCCGGCACGGTCAGCGGTGCGCCGAAGATCCGCGCGCTGGAAGTGATCCGCGAGCTGGAACCGATCAAGCGCAATGTCTACGCCGGCAGCATCGGCTACATCGGCTGGCACGGCGATGCCGATACCGCCATCGCCATCCGTACCGCCGTCATCAAGGATGGCCGCCTGTACGTGCAGGCCGGCGCCGGCATCGTCTACGACTCGGACCCGGACAAGGAATGGGACGAGACGATGAACAAGGGCCGCGCGCTGTTCCGTGCCGTTGCCCAGGCCGCCAAGGGCCTGTAAGCCTTCCCGTGCCGTGGCCCGCGCCGCGGCACCTTCCGCTGTTCCCGTTCAAGACAAGGAGTACCGCATGAAGCTGCTGAGCGCATTGCTGTGGTCGTCGCTGCTGGCCACGATGGCCCCGTCTGCATGGGCGCAGGCCAACACCATTCCCTCGCAGCCGCATCTGCTGGTGAAGGGGCAGGGCACCCGCACGGTGATGCCGGACCGGTTCGGCCTGCAGTTGAACATTGAAGAGACCGACATGGATGCCGATGCGGCGCGCCGCCGCGTGCAGGACAACGTTGCCCGCGTGCTGGCGCTGTTCAAGCAGAACAAGGCGGTGGAGGGCAGCGTGCGTGCGGACAACCTGCGGATCGGCCCAGCGACGCGTTACGAGCAGAACCGGCAGGTCTTCATTGGCACCCGCGTGTCGCGCCAGCTGCGTGCCAGCTTCGCCAGCGTGAAGGCGATGCAGGACGTGCTGGGCGCGCTGAAGGCCAACGAGAACGTACAGGTCAGCAGCATGGCCCCGACCTACTCGGGTGAAGTGGCGCTGCGCCGCGAACTCAAGGGTGAGGCGGCGGCCAGTACCCGTGAGTCCGCGCAGGGCCTGGCCAAGGCCTATGGAACCAAGGTGCGCGGCCTGTACAGCATCTCCGATGTGGCGCCGAGCTTTGCCTACGGCGTGCAGGCTGGCAATTGGCCTCGCGCCGACGACATGATCACTCCGCCCGCGCCGCCCGCGCCGCAGAACAGCATCGAGGCCACGGGCTCCCGCCTGCGCGAGTCGGTCGAAGCCGGCCCCATCACCTACACCGAAAACGTGTACGCCATTTTCCTGATAAGCGACGGAACCTGACCATGTTGTGGATGATCGACAACTACGACAGCTTCACCTACAACCTCGTGCAGTACCTGCAGACGCTGGGCGCCGAGGTGAAGGTGGTGCGCAACGATGCGATGAGCGTGGACGAGATCGCCGCGCAGAAACCCGAGCGCATCGTCATCTCGCCCGGCCCGTGCACGCCCAACGAAGCGGGCGTGTCGCTGGCACTGATCGAGCGCCTGGGCCCGACCACGCCCATCCTCGGCGTGTGCCTGGGCCACCAGGGCATCGGCCAGGTCTACGGCGGCACGGTCATCCGCGCCGGCAACATCATGCACGGCAAGACCTCGCCCATCCGCCATGAAGGCAAGGGCGTGTTCGCCGGCCTGCCGGACCGTTACCAGGCCACCCGCTACCACTCGCTGGTGGTGGACAAGCACAGCCTGCCCGACGCGCTGGAAGTGACCGCCTGGACCGAGAACGAGGACGGCTCGATCGAAGAGATCATGGGCCTGCGCCATCGCCAGTTCCCGGTGGAAGGCGTGCAGTTCCACCCCGAATCCATCCTCACCGAACACGGCCACGCCCTGCTGCGTAATTTCCTGCAGCGCCCGGCGGCCTGATCCAAGGAGCATTCCCATGAGCTTCTCCCCCCAGGAAGCCCTGCAACGCACCATCGAGCACCGCGAAATCTTCTTCGACGAAATGGTCGACCTGATGCGGCAGATCATGCGCGGCGACGTCTCGCCGATGATGACCGCCGCCATCCTCACCGGCCTGCGGGTGAAGAAGGAAACCATCGACGAGATCGCCGCGGCGGCCACGGTCATGCGCGAATTCGCGCTGGCGGTGCCGGTGGCCGACAACACCCACCTGGTCGACATCGTCGGCACCGGTGGCGATGGCTCGCACACCTTCAACATCTCCACCTGCGCGATGTTCGTCGCCGCCGCCGCCGGTGCGCGCGTGGCCAAGCACGGTAACCGCAGCGTGTCGTCCAAGTCCGGCAGCGCCGATGCGGTGGAAGCGCTGGGCGCGGCCATCGAACTGCAGCCGGCCCAGGTGGCCGCCGCGATCGAACAGACCGGCATCGGCTTCATGTTCGCGCCGATCCACCACCCGTCGATGAAGGTCGTCGCGCCGGTCCGCCGCGAGATGGGCGTGCGCACCATCTTCAACATCCTCGGCCCGCTGACCAACCCGGCCAGCGCACCGTCGGTGCTGATGGGCGTGTTCCACCCCGATCTGGTGGGCATCCAGGCGCGCGTGCTGCGCGAGCTGGGCACCGAGCGCGCCATGGTGGTCTGGGGCCGCGACAACATGGACGAGATCTCGCTGGGCGCCGGCACCCTGGTGGGCGAGCTGCGCGACGGCAAGGTGCGCGAGTACGAGATCCACCCGGAAGACTTCGGCATCGCCATGTCGGCCAGCCGCAACCTGCGCGTGGACAGCCCGGAGCAGTCCATCCAGATGCTGCGCGCGGTGCTGGACAACACCCCGGGGCCGGCGCTGGACATCGTGGCCCTCAATGCCGGCGCTGCCCTGTACGTGGCCGGCGTGGCCAGCGACATCGGCGACGGCCTGGCCCGCGCCCGTGCCGCCATCGCCAACGGCAGCGCCCGCCAGCGCCTGCAGCAGTACGTTGACACCACCCGCGCGCTGGTTGCCTGAGCGCGCGGTTCAGCCTGACCCACCCGATGGCCGATAATGGCCGTCCTCACCGCCCCCGCATTGAACCGACGACGATGAGCGACATCCTGCAGACGATCCTGGCCCGCAAGGCCGAAGAAGTGGCCCAGCGCCGCGCCCAGCGCCCGCTCGAGGCGTTGCAGGCCGCCCTGGCCAGCGCCCCGCCGGTCCGTGGCTTCGTGCGCGCCCTGCAGGCGGCCGTGGCCAACGGCGACCCGGCGGTCATTGCCGAGGTGAAGAAGGCCAGCCCGTCCAAGGGCGTGATCCGCCCGGACTTCCGCCCGGCCGACATCGCCGTCAGCTACGAATTCGGCGGCGCCAGCTGCCTGTCGGTGCTGACCGACGTCGATTTCTTCCAGGGCGCCGATGCCTACCTGCAGCAGGCCCGAGAGGCCTGCACGCTGCCGGTGCTGCGCAAGGACTTCGTGATCGACGCCTACCAGGTGTACGAGGCACGCGTGCTGGGCGCCGACTGCATCCTGCTGATCGTCGCCGCGCTGGACGACACCCAGCTGGCCACCCTGTCCGAACTGGCCCTGTCGCTGGGCATGGACGTACTGGTGGAAGTGCACGACATCGACGAGCTGGAGCGCGCGCTGCAGGTGCCGGCGCCGATGATCGGCATCAACAACCGCAACCTGCGCACCTTCGAAGTTTCGCTGCAGACCACCCTGGACATGCAGAAAGCGGTGCCGCGTGACCGCCTGCTGGTGACCGAAAGCGGCATCCTCGGCCCGCAGGACGTGGCCCTGATGCGCGACGCCGGCATTCACGCTTTCCTGGTCGGCGAGGCCTTCATGCGCGTGGAAGAGCCGGGCGAGGGCCTGCGTCAGCTATTCTTCGCGGCATGACAACGCACTATCCAACGCCGCGCGAGGATGCGCCGCTGGTGGTCTTCGACTTCGACCACACCCTCTACGACGGCGATTCGGGCACCCACCTGTTCGCCTCGCTGATCAAGCGCAACCCGCTGCGAATGCTGGCTGCGCTGCTGGTCACGCCCATCGCCGGGCCGATGGTGGCGATGCTGCCGACCCGCCGTGCCGGCATTTCGGTCTATGTGTGGATCGGCAGCTTCGGCCTGCACCGCGCGCGTGACTTCAACAAGGTCATCGACGCCTACGTGCTGCGCAACGAGGCGCAGATGCGCGCCAAGCTGCTGCCGCAGGCGCTGGAGGTGTTCGCCGCGCACCGGGCCAAGGGCGACCGCGTGGTGGTTGCAACCGGTGCGCCGCCGGAGCTGGCCCGCGCCATCCTGGCCTTCGTGGCCCACCAGGACGTGCCGGTGATCGGCACCGAGGTCGGTCCGCGTCTGGGCGGGGTTGGCCCGACCCGGCACTGCCACAACGAAGAGAAGATGCGCATGCTGCGCGAGCGCGGCTATGGGCAGATCGACATTGCCTATTCCGACAGCACCGCCGACCTGCCGCTGCTGCTGGCGGCCAAGGCCCCGGTGGTGGTGAACCCGAAGCCGGGCAAGGTGGACTTCTTCCGCCGCGTGCTGCCGGCCGGTACCCGCATCCTCAACTGGGGCTGCGTGGACCGCGGTGGCGAGAAGGCCTGAGCCCATCGCACGGTGATGGATCTGCCGGCCAGCGGCCGGCACTACCCGTCTCCGTTCCGGTAGTGCCGGCCGCTGGCCGGCAAACACGGCGCACGCTCATCGCCCCAGGTACCCGAACAGCGCATGGCCGATCTGGAACAGGCTGATGGCCAGCACCAGCACGCCCACGGCGATCAGCACCCAGCGTTCTTTCAGCCGCTTCACCAGCAGCGCCGCCACCGGCGCGGCCATCATGCCGCCGATCAGCAGGCCGGCCACGATCTGCAGGTGATGCAGCCCCATCGACATCAGGAAAGTGGCTGAAACCGTCAGGGTCACCACGAACTCGGACGCATTCACCGTGCCGATGGTGGTGCGCGCCTGGCCGCCGCGGGCGAGCAGGGTGGAGGTGGCCACCGGGCCCCAGCCGCCGCCGCCGCTGGCATCGAGGAAGCCGGCCACGAAGCCCAGCACGGGCACGCGCTTGACCTCGTCCTTGGGCATCAGCCGGCCGGCGGCACGGGCCAGGATGATGATGGCCAGCACCAGCAGGTAGAGGTAGATCAGCGGGCGGATCACGTCGCCGGGCAGCTGGGTCAGGCCGTAGGCGCCCACCGCGCCGCCTATCGCGCCGGGAATGGCGAGGCGGAAGAACAGGCGTTTATCGACATTGCCGGCGACCAGGTGCGACACACCGGAGGCACCGGTGGTGAACACTTCAGCGGTGTGGATGGCCGCACTGGCCTGTGCCGGCGGGATGCCCATGGCCAGCATCACCGACGAGGACACCAGGCCGAAGGCCATGCCCAATGCGCCATCGACCAGCTGTGCGCCCAGGCCGATGAGGATGAACCACCAGAATTCGCTGCTCAGTTCCATGCACCGAGCCTAGCGGATGCGCGTGTGCGGGGCGTGCGATGGCATGTCGCACGTCCGCCGATCCGCCGGGCATGGCCCGGCGCTACGGTGATGCGTGCCTCGTGGTAGCGCCGGGCCATGGCCGGCGGACACGGTTTTCTCAACGGGTGCCGTACAGCACCACGGTCTTGCCGCGGGCATGCAGCAGGCCATCGGTCTGCAGCTTCTTCAGCACGCGGCCGGCCATTTCGCGCGAGCAGCCGACCAGGCGTGCCAGTTCCTGGCGCGAGACGCGCAGCTGGCTGCCCTGCGGGTGGCTCATCGATTCCGGCTCCTGGGCCAGATCGTGCAGGGTGCGCACGATGCGGTCGGTCACGTCCAGGAACGCCAGGCGGCTGGCCTTGCGGCTGGTATCGAGCAGGCGCTTGGAGATCTGCTGGCCCAGCGCGTACAGCAGGCGCGGGGCATCGGCCGAGAGCGGGCCCAGGAACAGCTGGTGCAGGCGCTCGTAGCTGATCTCGGCCAGTTCACAGGCGGTGCGCGTGCGCAGGATCACCTCGCGGCGGTCCGACTCCACGAACAGGCCCATCTCACCGACGAACTCGCCTGCGCCGAAATAGCCCAGCACCAGCTCGCGGTCGTCATCTTCCTCGGCCATGATCGAAACCGAGCCGCTGATGACGTAATACAGGGTCCCCGCCGGGTCTCCAGGGCGGAAGACGTCGGTCCGGGTGGGGTATCGCCGCCGATGGCTGTGAGCCAGGAAACGGTCGATTGTGGCGATGTCCAAGGCCAATGGGCTGCTAGCTAGGCGCACGGTTGACACGATAGGGGCGCTCCCTCTGCGCATGAACGGATTCACAGGTTCGATGGCGGAGCTTAACCAGCGCACCTGTTAAGGGCAAATAGTGTGCCAGAGTCGTGAGCTCTTCACGTTCCCCCCGGGGGCACTTTGCCCCATAATTCACCCTTTCCCTTCTTACACAGGAATCGACCGCCGTGGTCAAGCCGTTGCCTCGCCTGAGGTTGCAGGGTTTCAACAACCTCACCAAGGCGCTGAGCTTCAACATCTATGACGTGTGTTACGCGCGCACCGAAGAGGAGCGTCAGCGTTACATTGAATACATCGATGAAGAGTACAACGCCGACAGGCTGACTCAAATCTTGACCGATGTCGCCGAGATCATCGGCGCGAACATCCTGAACGTGGCCCGCCAGGACTACGATCCGCAGGGTGCCTCGGTGACGATCCTGATCTCCGAAGAGCCGGTGATCGACAAGAAGCAGGCCGGCAAGGAGCTGATCTCCGATGCCGTGGTCGCGCACATGGACAAGAGCCACATCACTGTCCACACCTACCCGGAGACCCATCCGCAGGAAGGTATCGCGACGTTCCGTGCCGACATCGACGTGGCCACCTGTGGCGTCATTTCGCCGCTGAAGGCCCTGAACTACCTGATCGAGAGCCTGGAATCGGACATCGTGATCATGGACTACCGTGTCCGTGGCTTCACCCGCGATGTGAAGGGCAAGAAGCACTACATCGATCACAAGATCAACTCGATCCAGAACTTCCTGGCCAAGAACATCAAGTCGCGTTACGAGATGTTCGACGTCAACGTCTACCAGGAAAACATCTTCCACACGAAGATGCACCTGAAGGACTTCGACCTGGACCAGTACCTGTTCGAGGAAAAGGCCAAGAACCTGTCGTTCAAGGAACGCATGAAGATCGAAGCGCTGCTCAAGCGCGAGATCGAAGAGCTGTTCCACGGCCGCAACCTGTCCGAGTAAGACCCGTGCGCGATGCCCTCCGGCATCGCCACCCAGGCGGGACGACCCGCCCCGTGGAACGCGCTTTTCGCGCAGTTTGCAGTTCCACGGTGATGTACCGACCCACGGCCCGGTGTGAAAACACCGGGCCGTTTTGTTTTTCTTCAACAAGGTGAGGAGCCCCCCCATGCCCTGGATCTATCTGCTGCTGGCCGGCCTGTTCGAAATCGGCTTCGCGCTCGGGATGAAGTACTCCGAAGGCTTCAGCAAGCCGCTGCCCACCGCTGCCACCGTGGTGTCGGCCCTGATCAGCCTGTACCTGATGAGCCAGGCAATGAAGTCGATTCCGGTCGGCACGGCCTACGCCATCTGGACCGGCATCGGCGCCATGGGCGTGGCGGTGCTGGGCATTTTCCTGTTCAACGACAGTGCGTCGCCGGCGCGCCTGGCCTGCGTGGGCCTGATCGTGGCCGGCGTGATCGGCCTGAAGCTGGTGTCGCCCAATTAACCGGTAGTGCCGGCCGCTGGCCGGCAACCCTGGGATCCTGCCGGCCAGCGGCCGGCACTACCTGGGACTTACAGCCGGTAGGCAATGTGCTTCATCACCTTCGACGCCAGGGCCATCGCGCCCGGGATCGGGAACGGCAGGCGGCGGGCGCCGGCCTGCTCGGCGTGCTCGGCATGGCGGGCCTCGTCTTCCTTCATCACCCGGATGACCGCGCGGCTGCGCAGGTCGCCGGCCGGCAGGTCGACCAGGTGCTCGTCCAGGTGGGCTTCCACCTGGCGCTCGGTCTCGACCACGAAGCCGAGGTTCCAGCCATCGCCGCGCAGCCCGGCCAGGGTGCCGATGGTGTAGCTGCCGGCGTACCACAGCGGGTTGAACAGGCTGGGGCGGCTGTCCAGCTCGGCCAGCCGGGTGGCGCACCAGGCCAGGTGGTCGGTTTCTTCCTGCGCCGCTTCCAGCAGGTGCGCGCGGGTGGAGGGGTCACGGGCGACCGCGGCCTGGCCGAAATACAGGCCCTGCGCGCAGACCTCGCCGACGTGGTTGATCCGCATCAGGCCAGCGGCATGGCGGCGCTGCGCTGTGTCCATGCCCGGCTCGCCGGTTTCGGCCGCCGGGTAGGGGCGCGATGCCGGCGGGTTGCCGAACACCGTGTCCAAGGCGCGCTGCGCCTCGGTCAGCAGATGGTCCAGCGGGGTGGTCTGGCGGAGCACGGTCATGGCGGCATGGGTGGGGCGGGTGACCCCCGATTCTCGCCCGGCCCCGGTCCCCTGCCAACCCGGTACAGGGGGCGGCTTGCGCCGGGGCGCCGGGGTGAGTACAATCCCGCCTCTTACGCTTCACCTTTTCACAACGCGTGGCAGAGTTCCGGCGAGCCTTTCGCCGCAATGAGCCCGACCTAACCTAGAGTTCTTCATGAGCACTTTCACTGCCAAGAACGAGACCGTCCAGCGCGACTGGTACCTCGTCGACGCCGAGGGCAAGACCCTGGGCCGTCTCTGCACCGAGCTGGCCCGCCGTCTGCGTGGCAAGCACAAGCCGGTCTACACCCCCCATGTTGATACCGGCGACTACCTGGTCGTCATCAATGCAGAAAAGATTGCCGTCACCGGCAAGAAGCTGCAGGACAAGATGTATCACCGTTTCACCGGTTACATCGGCAACCTGAAGACCGAATCCCTGGCCCAGGCGCTGGAGCGTCACCCGGAGCGCGTCATCGAGACTGCCGTCAAGGGCATGCTGCCGAAGGGCCCGCTGGGTCGCCAGATGTACCGCAAGCTCAAGGTCTACGCCGGCACTGAGCATCCGCACGCCGCACAGCAGCCGCAGGTTCTGGATATCTAATCATGGCTATCACTCAAAACTACGGCACTGGCCGCCGCAAGTCCTCCACCGCTCGCGTGTTCCTGCGCAAGGGTACGGGCAACATCACCGTCAATGGCCGTCCGCTGGACGAGTTCTTCGGTCGTGAGACCGCGCGCATGATCGTGCGCCAGCCGCTCGAGCTGACCAAGAACACCGAAAGCTTCGACATCCTGGTCACCGCCGCTGGCGGCGGCACCACCGGCCAGGCCGGTGCGATCCGTCTGGGCATCGCCCGTGCTCTGGTCGAGTACGACGAAACCCTGAAGTCCGAGCTGCGCAAGGCTGGCTTCGTGACCCGTGACGCCCGTGAAGTCGAGCGTAAGAAGGTCGGTCTGCACAAGGCCCGCCGCGCCACCCAGTTCTCCAAGCGCTGATTTACCGCGCCTGGTTGGGCTCCTTCGGGAGCCCGCTGGTTGGAAAAGCAAAAGCCCGGCTTCGGCCGGGCTTTTGTCGTTCTGCGATCATGGATCTCGAAGTTGCCGGCCAGCGGCCGGCACTACCCGTCTTTTTGCATGTCCGACCCTGGGGTTCTCTCTGGAGAGGAGCCCCCTTGATGTTCAAGGGGGCTCGCCGACAGGCGTGGGGATCAGGAGGAATGCGCGACCAAATAAAAAAGCAAAAAGCCTGATCTTTCGATCAGGCTTTTTGCTTTTTTATTTGGCTGCCCCTGATGGATTCGAACCACCGATGCCTGAGTCAGAGTCAGGTGCCTTACCGCTTGGCTAAGGGGCAATGTAACGAAAAACTATTTTGTCACTTTTCACGCTGAAAAACAACTTGATTTTCAGTGTGGTGGCTATGGGTGGACTCGAACCACCGACCCCAGCATTATGAGTGCTGTGCTCTAACCGGCTGAGCTACATAGCCTCGGTGAGCCAGCTATTCTGCTCATGTGTATCGGGCCTGTCAACACTTTTGTGCCGAGCTTGTGGGCCGACAGACGGCATGGGATAGTCCCGACCAGTAGATTTTCTTAGGAGTCCGCATCGTGATCGATCCGGACGGCTATCGACCGAACGTCGGCATCGTGCTGATGCGGCAGGACGGGCAGGTGTTCTGGGCACGACGCGTGCGCCGGGATGGCTGGCAGTTCCCGCAGGGTGGCATGAACACCGACGAGACCCCGGTCGAGGCCATGTATCGTGAACTGCAGGAAGAGACCGGCCTGCTGCCCGAGCACGTAGAAGTGCTGGGGGCGACACCGGGCTGGCTGCGCTACAAGCTGCCGGCCCGGGCCATCCGCCGTAACGAGCGGCAGGTCTGCATCGGCCAGAAGCAGGTCTGGTTCCTGCTGCGCCTCACCGGCGATGAATCGCATGTGCGGCTGGACCATACCGACTCGCCCGAGTTCGACAACTGGCGCTGGGTCGATTTCTGGTACCCGGTCGAGCACGTGGTGATGTTCAAGCGGGGGGTCTATGCGCGTGCCTTGCGCCACCTGGCGCCGTTGGCGCGCGGGGTGGCCGGGCAGGGGGTGACCGCCATGCCCAAGACCGCGGCCGAGGCCTGGATGCCGGGCAATACCGCGGGCCACGACCGCCCCCGCAAGCGCCCGCGCAGCAAGGGTTACTGGCCACGCAAGGCGCAGGGCGACGCGCCCTCCAGCTGAGTGGATGAACGGTAGCGAGAATGGTTCAGGTCTCTGATTGACAACCATTCTCGTTTCCATTGGAATGGGCACCAGGCCGCTTCTGGCCTGTCAGCCCGGTTCCCGCCTGTGTACGTCTGCATCTGCAACGGAGTCACCGACCACCAGATCCGCGAGGCCGCCAGCCATGGCGTCACCACGGTGGGCGAGCTGACCATGCGTACCGGTTGTGGCGCGACCTGCGGTTCCTGCCTGGACATGGCCGGCGATCTGCTGGCCAAGGCGCTGGCCACCCACGACCTGCCGCTGCCGGTGCTGGGCCTGCAGGCCGCCTGAGCCCGGTTCAGGCGTGCTGGACGATCGTCCAGCAGCTCCCATCCCCACGCTGGAACACATAGACAAACGCGTCATCGTGCGCGTGATCGCCCAACGGCAATTGGCCGATGAACCGCAAGGGATGCCCCTGCTCGATCGGCCACGCCGCTTCCTGCAGCCAGCGCGGTGGTCGCTTGACCGAAAGGAAATGCGCGCGGATGTGGGCCTGCAATGCGGCCCGCAGGACGTCTGGCGCGTCTTCGCCGTGTCCGGCCAGCCAGTGCGCGAGATAGCCTTCATCCAGTGACAGCCAGCGCGGCTGTGCAGACCGCAGGGCGCGGTCGCGTGCGTCGGCCGCCTTCCTTGCGGCCTGGTCGACCTCCACTTCCCCTTCACCGCCAGGCAGCACCTGCGCCAGCACGCTGCGCAGGTTGAGCAGGTCATCGGCGCGGGCCAGGTCCAGCGAGCAGGCCCAGCTGTAGAGGTCGGGCAGCGGCAGCCAGGCCGGCAGCGGTCGCGCCGCTTCCAGAGCCGCCGCCAGCGCCGCATCGCGGTACAGCACCGCCTCGAAGGCGTCGGCGTCCATGCGCAGGGCGACGAAGGCACGCACCGGCTGCCAGGGGTCGTTGGAATCGTCGCTCATGTCCATCGCGCAGGGGGAGGGGCCGCCCAGCATGCCAGCTTCGGTGGCGGGGCGAACCCGCCAATGAGCACGATTCGCGTTCCTTCACGGCGGCGGCGAACCGGGTACAGTGCCCGCGTTCTCAGCGCTAGGAGCCAGCCATGAAAGGCGACGCC
Source organism: Stenotrophomonas sp. ZAC14D1_NAIMI4_1 (assembly GCF_003086775.1). Lineage (NCBI taxonomy): Bacteria > Pseudomonadati > Pseudomonadota > Gammaproteobacteria > Lysobacterales > Lysobacteraceae > Stenotrophomonas > Stenotrophomonas sp. ZAC14D1_NAIMI4_1. Next base: position 4,276,273 of record NZ_CP026001.1, on the reverse strand, counting down.
AAGGTCATCGAATTCCTCAACAAGGTCCTCTTCAACGAGCTGACCGCGATCAACCAGTACTTCCTGCACGCCAAGATGTTCAAGAACTGGGGCATCAAGGAACTGGCGGAGTACGAGTACAAGGAATCGATCCACGCGATGAAGCGCGCCGACGCGCTGTCCGACCGCATCCTGTTCCTTGAAGGCCTGCCGAACTTCCAGGCGCTGGGCAAGCTGCGCATCGGCGAGAACCCGCCGGAAATGCTGCAGTGTGACCTGTCGCTGGAACAGGACGGCGTGGTGGTGCTGCGCAACGCCGTGGCTTACGCCGATTCGGTGGGCGACTACGTGAGCCGTTCGTTGTTCACCAGCATCCTCGATGCCGAGGAAGAGCACATCGACTGGCTGGAAACCCAGCTGGACCTGGTCGAGCGCATCGGCGAGCCGAAGTACCTGCTGAGCAAGCTGGAAGACTGATTCAACATGTAGAGTCGAGCTTGCTCGACTGCGTCTTCCAACAGCAGTCGAGCATGGCTCGACTCTACAGAACGGCAGTCGAGCAAGCTCGGCGCTACCGTTCCTGGGCCAGGTAACCGGTCAGCGCCACGCGTGCGCGGGCGAACTCGGCCACCAGCAGCGCCACTGCCACGGCGGGGCGCTGCAGGCTGCCGGCGCGGGCTTCGTGCTCGATGCGCCGGGCGACGGCCGACAGTGACAGTGCGCCGACATTGGCGCTGGATGACTTGAGGCTGTGCGACAGCGCCTGCAGGCGCTCGATGTCGTTGCCCTGCGCGGCCTGCTGCAGGGCCTGCACCATCGCAGGGGCATCTTCGAGGAACACGGCCACGATCTGCAGTGCGGCCGCTCCGATCACCGCCTGCAGTTCCTCGAGCACGCTGCGGTCGAGCACCGGCTGCGGCGGCGTGTCTGCTTCGGGCGGCGGAGGTAGAGTCGGGCTTGCTTCCAGTCGAGCATGGCTCGACTCTACAAACGCGGGCGCTTCGCCCCAGCGCTGCAGCAGCGCATGCAGGGTTTCGCGGTTGATCGGCTTGGACAGGTAATCATCCATGCCGGCCTGCAGGCAGCGCTCGCGGTCGCCGGCCATGGCGTTGGCGGTCATGGCGATGATCGGCAGCCGCGCGCGGCCTTGTGCCGCTTCCTCGCTGCGCCATTGGCCGGTGGCGGCATAGCCATCCAGTACCGGCATCTGGCAATCCATCAGCACCACGTCGACACCGCCCTGGCGCAGCGCCACGAGGGCCTGCTCGCCGTCGGCGGCGTTGCGCACCTCGCACTGGAACACCCGCAGCAGCTGTTCGGCCACCATGCGGTTGACCGCGTTGTCCTCCACCAGCAGCACGCGCAGGCCCAGGGGCGGCAGCATCGCCGGTGCCTGGCCATGCTCGGCCGTGGCCAGCAGGGCCGCCGGCCGTACGCTGGCGGTGGGCGTGGCCAGTAGGGCGTGCAGGGTGGCGTCGCTGAAGCCGCCCGGCAACTGCTGCTGGCGGGCCTGCGTGGGCGCGGGCTCGTCCTGCAGCCACAGCACCTGCAGCGTGTCCTCCGTGCCGCGCTCGGCCAGCGTGCGCAGCAGCGTCGCTTCGCCGCCGCGGCGCTGGCGGGCGTCCACCAGCAGCCAGGCCGGCGGCGGCTGGCCGGGGCGTGGCGCCGCACGCAGGCGCTCCAGCAGGAGATCGCGTTCGGCCAGCACCTGCACCGGCAGCCCGTGGTGGGCGGCAATGCGTTCCACGCGTGCCTGCAGGGCCACATCGGCACTGTGCAGCAGCAGCGGCGAGGGCGCGCGCGCCAGTGCCGGCAGGTCGCCGGGAATCTTCAGCAGCGGGATCTCGAACCAGAACGTGGCGCCCTGGCCGGGCGTGGACTGCACGCCGATCTGGCCGTGCATCAGGTCGATGATGCGCTTGCAGATGGCCAGGCCCAGGCCGGTGCCGCCGTACAGGCGGGTGGTCGACGCATCGGCCTGGCTGAAGGACTGGAACAGCCGTGACTGCAGCGTGGCGTCGATGCCGATGCCGGTGTCGGCCACTTCGAAACGCAGCTGGTGCTGGGCCGGGCCTTCGCCCAGGCGCTGCACGCGCAGCTGGACCTGGCCGCGTGCGGTGAACTTGATGGCGTTGGCCAGCAGGTTGGTCAGCACCTGGCGCAGGCGCACCGGATCGCCACGCACCGGCAGGCGCACGGCAGGGTCCAGCTGCAGGCCGAGCACCAGGCCTTTCGATTCGGCGGCGCGCTGCAGCAGCTGCACCACGCCATCAAGCAGTTCGCGCAGGTTGAAGCTGGTGATCTCCAGCTCCAGCGCCTGCGCTTCCAGGCGCGAGTAGTCGAGGATGTCATCGACGATGCGCAGCAGCTGCTGCGAGCTGACCGATGCGGTGGCCAGCATCTGCCGCTGGTCGTCGCCCAGCGGCCCGCGTGCGATCAGCTCCAGCATCGGCAGGATGCCGTTGAGCGGCGTGCGGATCTCGTGGCTCATGGTGGCCAGGAACTCGCCCTTGGCCAGCGCGGCCGCTTCGGCGGCCTGCTTGGCCTGCAGCAGCTGTTGTTCCAGCTGGCCCTGGCGCTCGGTGGTGCGGCGCAGCTGGTCACGCTCGCTGGCCAGCACCGTGCGTTCGCGCTGCAGTGCCGCCAGCGCCTGGCCGCGTTGGCGCAGGCGCAGGCCAAGGGCCAGTGCCACGCCGGTGGCCAGCACCAGTGCCGCCAGCAGCGTGACCGTCAGCGGCACTCAGAGCACCGCGTTGTGGAAGTCGAAGTTCAGGTCGCTGCCCGCCGACTGCACCATGTTGCCCTGGATGTAGTCCACGCCACCGACCCACATCGCCGCGGCTGCCTGCGGATCCTCGATCTGCTGGCCGATGATCTGCAGGCCTGCGGCATGCGCGCGATCGATCGCCCGGCGCAGTTCCTCGCGGGTGCCCGGGTTGGAATGGCTGCTGGAGAAGCGCGCGGCCATGCGCACGAACGACAGCGGCAGCTGGGTGAGCAGGGCATCGGCTTCGCTGCCGGGCTCGAACTGGCTCAGGCAGAAGCGCACGCCGGCACTGGCCATGCGCTGGCAGAACTGCTGCAGCGGCACGGTATGGATGAGCGCGTCGGGCAGGCGCACGTCGATCACCAGCGCGCTGCCGGGCAGGTCGCGCTGCTGCAGCGATTCCAGCAGCCAATCGGCGAAGGCATCGCGCTGCAGCGTGCGCAGCGACTGCGAGACGAACAGGTTCAGCGGCTGCGTCGCGTGGCGGTACAGGTCGAGCAGGCCCATCGCATGCTCCAGCACCTGCTGGTCCAGATCGGCGATGCGGCCGGCCGCTTCGGCCGCCGGAATGACCTGGCCGGCGGTGAGCACGGTGCCATCGGCCTGGCGCAGGCGCAGCAGCAGCTGGTACTGCGCGGTATCACCACCGGCCACGGCCACGATCGGCTGGTAGGCCAGTTCCAGCTGGCCTTCCAGCAGGGCCAGGTGTTCCTGCTCGGTCATCGCCTGGCGATGCACGTGGCCGGCCACGCCGGCGGTGAGCAGGCGCGCCTGCAGGGTGGTGCGTTCGATGGCTTCCAGCGCGCTGTTGGCATCGTCGAAGCCCGGCGACAGCGGCGCATAGCCGACCACGCCACGCAGGTGTACCGATTCATCGTCGCGGATGACGAAGGCGCGTGCGGACAGCTGTTCGCGCAGCGCGGCGGCGATGCCTTCCAGGCTTTCCTCGTCGGCACCGCGGGCCAGCAGCAGGAAGCTGTTGTCGTTCAGGCGTGCCAGCAGGTGCGGGTGGCCGGCCTCGGCCAGGCGCTGGCCGGCCTGCACCATCAGCCGCTCGAAGGCGGCGTAGCCATAGCGCTCGCGCAGGCCCAGCGCGCTGGAGATTTCCACGAAGAACACGCCGCCACGGTCGCGCTGTTCCAGCGCGGCGTTGAGCTGCTGCAGCACATGGTGGCGGGTGGGCAGGCCGGTTTCCGGGTTGCTGGTGGCCGGCGCACCGTTGGCGCCGGGCAGGGTGGCGGCCTGTGCGCGGGCGCGGCGGATGCGGTTGGCCACGGCCGCGATCAGGTGGCGCGGGCGGATCGGCTTGCTCAGGTAATCGTCGGCGCCGCTGTCGAGCACTTCGAACTGGCGCTCCGGGTCCGGGTCGCCACTGAGGAAGACGATCGGCAGCAGCTGCATGCCCGGCTGCTGGCGGATCATCGCGGTCAGCCGCATGCCATCCAGGCCCGGCAGGTGCAGGTCCATCAGGATCAGGTCGGGGCGCTGTTCGCGGATCGCCTGCTGTACGCCATCGGCGTGGGACAGCACCTCCGCCTGCATGCCGGCACCGTGCAGCACGCTCTGTGCGAACAGGGCCTGGGCGCGGTCGTCTTCGACGATCAGCACGCGGTACGGCGAGTCGGACGGCGCCGGGGCATCACTGCTGTTGTCTGCATCCATCGGCGCGGACGGCAGCGGCGGCGGCGTCGCCAGTCCGTCGGTCGCATCTGCCGGTGCGGAGGGGACCACGGCAAGACTGGGCGCGGCGGCGGCCGGGGCACTGGCCCAGCGCTGCCAATGATCGGCCGGAGGGGTTTCAGCGCGTCCGGGGCGTGCGCCCGCGGGGGATTCATTTGCGGACATCAAAGCTCCTGGTGTTCGCCGCCATTATGCGCCAAGCCCGACAGTCAGCCGGTGCGTGGTTGGCCTGCAGAGGCCGTGCCGCCAGCACGTGCAAGCCATCGCACGCCCTTCCACAGGGTGCGCCAGACCAGCCACACCAGCAGTGCGCCGGCCAGGCTGCAGGCCAGCACCACGACCAGGGCGATCCAGGGATGGGCCAGTGCCAGCGCCAGGCCGCCGACCACCACGGTGTCCTCGGCGACCGAGGCGACCCAGTTGCTGGCCGGTTCCGGCGACGTGTTGAGCAGGGCGCGGGTGCCGGCCTTCAGGCCGTGGCTGGCCAGGGCCACGCCGGCGCCGGCCAGCAGGGTGCCGGTGCCCAGCTGGCCATCGGGCGAGAGCGTGGCGGCGGCCAGGAAGGCGCCGGCCGGTACCCGCGCCAGGGTATGCACGAGATCCCAGATGGAATCGACGCCGGGGATCTTGTCGGCGAAGAATTCGGCGATGGCCAGGGCCGCCGAGGTGCCCAGCACCCACCACGATTCGGTGGCCTGCAGGGCCGGTGGCAGGTCGACCCAGCCGAGCAGTCCGGCCAGGCCGACGCCGAACACGGTGAGGTACACGCGGATGCCGGCCAGCCAGGCCAGCAGGATGCCGATCACGAACAGGTGGGCTTCGGTCATGGCGGGGCTCCGGCGACGGAACTGTGCGGGGTGCCACACTATCGGCGATGACGTGGCTGAACACCACCGGCCGCTGGCGGCCGGCACCGGGGAAAGCCCCCGTTCCTGTCATACACTAGCCCGTCGTTTGCTACAGGGGCCGTGCTGGTGTCGCCATTGCGAGTCCACGGAGACTACCCATGAACAACCGCCCACCCGTGCGCGTACAGGTCCGCCTGCCCGGTGCCAAGCCGCCGCCGGTCGACCGTCGCCGCCTGCTGGTCATCGCCGGCATCTGGCTGCTGAGCCTGGTGCTGGCGGTGCTGGGCGGCTGCTGGCTGGGCGCGCCGCGCGATGCCCAGGGGCAGCGCCTGCAGGCGGCCGAGAAGCGCGCCGACACCGTGCAGGCACAGCTGACCGAGCTGCGCCAGAAGCAGGCCACGCTGGAAGCCTCCGACCGCATCAGCCGCGCCGCCAACACCGAGGTGCAGTCCTCGCTGGCCGAGCGCGACGAAGAGATCGCCGGGCTGCGTGCCGACGTAGCCTTCTACGAGCGCCTGGTCGGCTCGACCAGCCAGCGCAAGGGCCTGAACACCCATTCGATCGAGTTCAGCCCCGAATCGGCCGGCACCTGGCAGTACGCCGTGGTGCTGACCCAGAACCTCAACCGCGGGGCCATCAGCCAGGGGCAGATGCGCTTCACCGTGGAAGGCGTGAAGAACGGCAAGCTGGCCACGATCAGCTGGGATGAGCTGCACCAGCGCAGCAAGGTGCCGGGACAGGATTACTCGTTCCGGTACTTCCAGCAGCTCACCGGCAGTGTGATGCTGCCGACGGACTTCACCCCGCAACGGGTGAGGGTGACACTGGGGAGTGGTGCAGGGGGCACCACGCAGGTATTCGACTGGAAACAGGCCGGCGCACCGGCCAGCAAAGGGGAGTAGGCAGATGTTCGGAAACAGCAAATCCAGCCGTGATGGCCAGTTGGTGGTGGATGCCCTGATCGGCAACCAGGTGGTGATCCGCGGTGATGTGGAATTCAGTGGTGGCCTGTACGTGGAAGGCCGCATCCATGGCAAGGTGATCGCCCAGGAAGGCGCCAGCGGCGCGACCCTGACGGTGGCCGAGCACGGCGTCATCGAAGGCGAGATCCGCGCCCAGGTGGTGGTCATCAGTGGCCGCCTCGACGGTGACGTGCACGCCAGCGAGAAGGTCGAACTGACCCCGAGCGCGCGGGTGAACGGCAACGTCCACTACCAGGTGGTGGAAATGAACGCCGGCGCCCAGCTGAATGGCCGCCTGATCCACGCCAGCAGCCCGGTTGCGGCCCTGCCGGCGCCGGAAGGCGAAGGCGAAGCGGCGGAAGGCAAGGGCGGCACCGCCGCGCGCCGCAAGCTGGCCGAGGCGATGGCTTGAAAGCCATCCCCGGCGCCCCCATGCTGAGGCCATGAGCACGCTAGTTTCCCTGCCCGGCGCCACGCCGGCCGCCGCTCCCGACTACCAGTCGCTGGAGCGGCCGCTGAACTTCACCGAATCGGCCGCGGCCAAGGTGAAGGAACTGATCCAGGACGAGGGCAACCCCGACCTGGCCCTGCGCGTGTACATCGAGGGCGGTGGCTGTTCCGGGTTCCAGTACGGCTTCGAGTTCGATGAGAACCGCGCCGAGGACGACCTGGCGGTGCAGACCAGCGGGGTCACCCTGCTGGTTGATCCGCTCAGCCTGCAGTACCTGATGGGCGCCGAGGTGGATTACACCGAGAGCCTGACCGGTGCGCAGTTCGTGATCCGCAACCCGAACGCGAAGACCACCTGCGGCTGCGGCAGCAGCTTCAGCATGTGATGCCGGGCGCGGGGCCGATGCCTCGCGCTGCCGTTGCGCGCAAGACCGACTGATTGCGCACAGCGCCGACCTTGCCACCTGCGGCAATTGGCGGCAGGCTTGTCGGATGCCCAATACTCCTTCGCCGCTTTCCGGTTTCGCCTTCGTGGCCGAGCCGCTGGAGCGCGCCGATGCCCTGCGCGATGATGCCGATGCCCTGGCACGCCTGTGGCCGGATGCGCGCATTCTTGTCCTGGACCATGACGGCACCGCCTTCACCGGTGAGGACGACCAGCCGGTCGCCCTGACCGGCGCCGATATCGGCGGTGGCCCCGGTGCGGCCATCTTCCTCGGCCTGCGCGCGGGCCAGGCCTGGTTCTCCGTCGAAGCCACCAACGTCACCCAGACCGCACCGCGCCGTCTCGACCTGCGCCAGGCGGCACTGCTGTGGAGCGTGGCCGATGCCACCGCCTTCAGCTATGCCCGCGGCATGTCCTACTGGCATTCGCGCACGCGCTTCTGCGGTGTGTGCGGTGGTGCGGTGGCCTTCGCCCGCGGTGGCTTCGTCGGCCGCTGCGCACAGTGTTCCACCGAGCATTACCCGCGGGTCGACCCGGCGGTGATCGTCGCGGTGGAAAACCAGGGCCGCCTGCTGCTGGGCCGCCAGTCCAACTGGGCGCCGCGCCGCTATTCGGTGCTGGCCGGCTTCGTCGAGCCCGGCGAGACCTTCGAGCAGACCGTGGTGCGCGAGGTGCACGAAGAGAGCAAGGTGCGGGTGACGTCCTGCCAGTACCTCGGCTCGCAGCCGTGGCCGTTCCCCGGCGCGCTGATGGTGGGGTTCCGCGCGCAGGCGCAGGACGACGTGCCGACCGTCAATGGCGAGCTGGAAGACGCCCGCTGGTTCACTGCCGAAGAGGTGGGGGCGGCGCTGGCCCGCGACGTCGAGGACGATGGCGAAGGCATCCGCCTGTCGCCGCCGATCTCGATCTCGCGCGGCCTGATCGAACACTGGTACCGGCAGCAGCAGGGCTGATCGCTGCGGCCGTGCCGGCCGGTGCCGGTGGCAGCATTGCCGCCACCTGAACACGCGCCGGGTTACAGTCGGGCTCATCGCTGAACGCGCCGCTGCGGCAGGTAAGGTAGCGGCGCAGAACGCTTGTTCGTAGGGAGACCTGCCATGTTCACCACCCTGGTCGCCGTGTTGGTGGCGCTGGCCCTGGGCCACGTTGCCCCGGCTGCTGCCGCCTCGCTGCGCCGTTTCGACGGCTTCCGGCGCTGGCTGGGCTGGTTGGACGGGCATGGCGGACGGGCATGGCAGGGGCCGGCCGGCGTGGCGCTGGCGATCGTGCCGCCGCTGCTGCTGATGGCACTGCTGGCCTGGTTGCTGCGCGGGGTGCTGTTCGGCCTGCCCGGCCTGCTGCTGGGCGTGGCGGTTCTGGCCTGGTGCTGGGGCCCGCGCGACCTCGACCGTGATATCGAAGCGATCATCGATGCCGACGACGCAGCGGGCCGCCAGGCGGCGGTACGCCACCTGCAGGCCGCCGGTGGCAGCCTGCGCGAGGACGTGCCCTCGCTGGTCGAGGCGACCGTGCTCAATGCACTGCGGCGCTGGTTCGCGGTGCTGTTCTGGTTCCTGCTGCTGGGCCCGGTCGGTGCATTGGCCTATCGCCTGCTGGCGCTGATGGCCGAGAGCCCGATGCGGGCACGCGTGCCGGTGGAGCCACTGGCGCTGGCACAGCGCCTGCTGGCCTGGATCGAATGGCCGGTGGCGCAGCTGATGGCGTTCTCGATGGCGCTGGTCGGCAACTTCGATACGGCGTGGAAGGCGTGGCGGCAGGCCCATGGCGAGCGCCTGGCCGGTGGCATCGGCTTCCTCGGCGCGGTGGCGCGGGCCAGCGTGAATGCCGAGCTGCGCGAAGAGGCGCATGACTACACCGAAGCGGGCCTGTTGCCGGTATGGCAGCGGCTGCCGGACCTGCGCGATGCGATGAGCCTGGTGTGGCGGATGCTGCTGCTGTGGCTGGCGGTGCTGGCGCTGCTGGTCATCGCCGGCTGGGTGACGTAGATCCACGCCATGCGTGGATGGCGCGGTGCTGCACAGCGCTACGGCGTGTAACGATCGTCGAAGTCGAGGTAATCCTCGTGCAGGCCCTGCACCAGGCGTCCGGTCGGTTCGTCGTTGGCGTCGGTTTCCATCAGCAGCCAGCCAGGCATGCCGTCTTCGCGCATCGCCGGACCTTCATCCACGGCCATCACGAAGCTGTTGCCCAGCGCCTTGCCGTACGCACGCAGCAGCGCGTGCAGGGCCTGCGGATCCACCGCACCGCGCAGCGTCGCCAGTGTCTGCTCCAGTTCCGGGCGATCAAACAGCGCCTCGGACAACGCACTGTCCACATCGTCGGCCAGCGTGTGCACATCGCGCAGCATCAGGAAGCGCGCGAACTGCGGCAGGTTCTCGCCCAGTTCGCTGTTCACCCAGCTGCGCGGATCAGTGCAGCCAGCAGCCTTCATGGCCGCGGTCAATTCATCACGTCGATCAGTCATCGCACCAGCATAGCCGAGCGAAGCGAGCCGCTTCTGCTTTTGCTTCTGATCTTCTTTTTCTTCCGTGGTGGACGCACACGGAAACTGTCAGGGGCCGGGCCAGGCGCGGTGCCAGTCGACTGACAGTCGACGCTACCTACACCGGTGCCAGCGCAGTGAACGGCGCCCACGGCAGGTTGCGCAGCAGCGCATACCCCGGCAGCACCCACAGCCAGAACTTCGGGTTGGCCAGCAGCCGCATCAACGGATCGAGCGCCTTCATGCGCACGCCCGCCATGTGCAGCAGCATCAGGAACAGGAAGGGCAGGCTGATGACCAGCAGGGGGTTCATCGCCATCGCGCCGGGCAGGTCGAAATGGACCAGCGAATACAGGCAGCGGGTGCTGCCGCAGCCGGGGCAGTAGAAGCCGGTCAGCGCATATAGCGGGCAGCTCGGCAGCGGATTGCCGGGCACATACGGGTTGACGTGGCGCAGCACCACGGCAGCACCGGCGGCCAGGCCGGAAGCGGCCAGCAGCGGGGACCAGCGGCCCAGGCGGGAGGGAACGGGAGGTGGAGGCATGCAGGGAGATACGGGACCCGGCGCGCGGCCGGATCCCGTAGCAGGCATCAGTAGCTGCTGCCGCCGCTCAGGGCGCCCATGCCGCCGATGGCCATGATCAGGATGAAGTACAGCACGCCGACGACCAGCGCCGCGATGGCCGACCAGATGGCCCACTTCTTGGCCTTCTCCGACGATTCCTGGGCACCGGCGATGTCACCGGCGGCCAGCTTGCCGTTGACCTGTGCGGCGTAGACGATCGACACGATGCCGGCCGGCAGGCAGCAGAACAGCGTGGACAGGATGGCCCAGACCAGGTGGTTCGGGATCTGCGGGGTAGCGGTATTCATGGTTCAAGCTCCTCGATGGGTGGTGGTGGTGAATCAATGGTCGGAAAGAGCGCCCAGAACGGCCAAGCCGCCGAACAGCCCGAACCACAACAGCAACAGGACCGGCAGCGCCACGGCCGAAGCCGCCGCCCACCAGCCCGCCTTGCGCGATGCAGCGTAAGCCCCGGCCAGATCACCGGCCGCGCGGCGACCATCGACCTGCGAGGCATACACGATCGATACCACGCCCAGTGGCAGGCAGCAGAACAGCGTCGTCAGGATCGCCCAGACCAGATGGTTGGGGATGTAGACCGGACGGCTGGGCTGTGGTGGTTGATTCAAAGCAAGACTCCATTCCTTGGCGGCCGATCTGTCGCAGACAGACCGAACCTCCCCCCTGTGGGTGCGTAATCTACCGCAACCGGCGGCCCATGTATGCGTTTACATCCCCGCCACGCTTGGCTCGGCAGCAGACGGGGGAGTACTGGAACGGTTTCCGGGTGCCTGTTTCCCTGCGGAAATGCTCAGGCGTGGTCGCCGCGCAGGGCGCGCACCTGCGCCTCCAGCGCGGGCGCATCGGCGCTGTGGCCGTCCACGGCCGCAGCGGCCACCACCTGCACGGTGGCGCGGAAACGCCGCGGCACGCGCATGCGGCCCAGGCGCGTGTCGCGCCGGCTCCACATGCTCGACCACATGCCACGCAGGGCCATCGGCACCACCGGCACCGGGCGCCGCTCGAGGATCTTCTCAACGCCGGACTTGAACGGTGCCATGCTGCCGTCCTTGGTCAGCGCGCCCTCCGGGAAGATGCAGACCAGCTCGCCCTCGGCCAGGGCCGCATCGATCTCGTCGAACGCGCGCTGCATCAGCGCCGGGTCTTCGCGCGCGCCGGCGATGGGAATCGCCTTGGCGGTGCGGAAGATCCAGCGCATCACCGGGATGTTGAAGATCTTGTAGTACATGACGAAACGCACGGGGCGCGGGATCGTCGCCGACAGGATCAGCGCGTCCATGTAGCTGACGTGGTTGCAGACCAGCAGCGCGGCGCCCTCGTCGGGGACGTTGGCCTCGATGCCGTGCGGGCGCAGCCGGTACAGCGAGCGCACCATCAGCCAGCTGAGGAAGCGCATCAGGAATTCGGGGACGATGGTGAAGATGTAGATCGCCACGATGGCATTGGCGATGGCCAGCGCCAGGAACTGCTGCGGGATGGACCAGTGCAGCAGCTGGTGCGCGGCCAGCGACAGCAACGCCGCGGCGACGATGAAGCCGGAATTCTGGATGTTGAGTGCAGCGAACACGCGCGACATCTGCGCCTTCGGCGTGCGGCTCTGGATGAGCGCGAACAGTGGCACCACGAACACACCGGTAAACAGGCCGATGCCTACAAGATCGATGACGATGCGCACGCTGCCCGGTTGCTGCAGGAACGCCAGCACGCCCAGGTTCTGCACGGTCGCTTCGCCGGTGCGGGCGAAGTACAGGTCCAGCAGGAAGGCGGTCATGCCGAACGCACCCAGCGGCACCAGGCCGATTTCCACCGTGCGCGCCGACAGCTTCTCGCACAGCAGCGAACCGACGCCGGTACCCACCGAGAACAGCGCCAGCGCGAACAGGTACAGCTTGGGCTCGCCGCCCAGGTTGACCAGCGCGTAGTTGGGCAGCTGCGAGGTCAGCACGGTGCCGACGAACCAGAACCAGGACACGCCGAGGATGGCGTTGCGCACCGCCTTCTGCTGCCGCGCCATGCGCAGCACCACCAGCGACTCGGGCAGCGGGTTCCAGTTGATCTTCAGGTCGGGGTCGCCGGCGTCGACCCGGGGAATCATGCGCGCGGCGAGATTGCCGCAGATCGCCAGCGCGATGACAGCCGTTGCCGCCACGATCGGACCATGGCTGCCGGCCAGCAGGAACACCGAGCCGCCGATGATCATGCCCGACAGGATCGAGATGGAGGTGCCCATCTCGACCAGGCCGTTGCCACCGGTCAGTTCCTCCGGTTTCAGCACCGAGGGCAGCACCGAGTACTTCACCGGGCCGAACAGGGTCGACTGCATGCCGGTGCAGAACAGCGCCACCAGCAGGAACGGCAGGTTCTCGGTAATGAACCCGATGGCCGCAAGCGACATGATCACGATCTCCATGGTGGTGGTGATCACGATCAGCCGCGATTTTTCCAGTTTGTCGGCGATCTGCCCGGCCAGGGCCGAGAACAGGAAATACGGCAGGATGAAGATGGCCGGCGCCAGCGTGGTGTACAGCGAGCGCTGCTCGTCCGATACGCCCAGGTAGAACAACAGGCCGATGATGGCCTGCCGGTACACATTGTCATTGAAGGCGCCCAGCGCCTGCACGATGAAGAACGGCAGGAAGCGGCGCTGGCGGAGCAGGGCGAACTGGCTGTGACCGGACATGGAATCTCCTTGACCGGCGCAGCCTAGCATTCCTGCCTATCAGGCAGGGCAGTCGAGCAAGCTCGACGCTACGGTGGGTGCGGACGCGGACTCTGTTGGGTGCGGACCGTTGCTCCGCATGAAACCGCCCCGGTAGGTGCGGACCGTTGGTCCGCACGTCCCATCAGGTGAGGGTGGTGACCGCCTGGTTCGCCGCCGCGCGCACCTTCGGCAGCAGCCGCAGCACCAGCGCCATCTGCGTGCGGATCAACTGCAGCTTCGGCGGCATCGCTTCTTCGATCTGTTCCAGCTCGGCGGCCACGGCACGGTCGGCATCGTTGTCCTCCTCGCTGACCGGCTGCCGTGCGGTCAGCGCGGTGGCCAGCTGCTGCAGGGCCTTGCGCACCCGGTCACCCGCGGCCAAGGCCAGTGGATCGCCGGCGTAGCTGTCCACCTGGTCGCGGTGCGCGCCCAGCGCGGACAGGTGGCCAAGCAGGGTGTTGGACAGGGCCAGGAAGTGGAAGCCGGCATCGAGGTTGCGGCGCACGTGGCCGGGCTCGCGCAGCATGTTCGACAGCGCCGTGGACAGGGCCGCGTCGGCGTTGTGCATGTCGCGGCGGGCGATGCGGTAGGCCAGGTCATCGCGCATGCCGCTGCGGTACTGGCCCAGCACCGAATCGAGGTAGCGCGAGGCAGTATCCAGCACCCGTGCCAGCACCAGGTGCAGCTGCCGCCCCTGCCAGTCGGGCAGGATCAGGAACGCAGCGGCAGCGGCAATGGCACAGCCCAGCACCGTGTCGACCATGCGCGGGACGATCAGCACGAAGCCGTCGCCGATCAGGTTGAAGCAGGTCAGCGCCATCACCGTGATCGCCGCCGAGGCCACCAGGTAGCGATCGGTGCGGTTGTAGAAGAACAGCAGCGCCGACAGCAGGGCGATCAGCAGCTGCACGTGCAGCTGCGGGAACAGCTGCAGCAGCGCCCAGGTCAGCACCAGGCCGGCCAGGGTGCCGACCACGCGCTGGGCCAGGCGCTGGCGGGTGGCGCCGAAGTTGGGCCGGCACACGAAGACGATGGTCAGCAGCACCCACGAACCGTGCTGCGCGTCGAACAGGCGGATGGCGAGGAAGCCGGCAACCAGTGCCACGGCCATGCGCAGGCCGTGGCGGAACAGCACCGAGCCCGGCGTGAGCTGCTGGCGGATGCGCACGCCCATCTCGCGCAGGGTATGTGGATTGCTGTCGCGCAGGCGCGTATCGACGTTGTCCAGGCTGGCTTCGGAACGTTCGGCATCAAGCAGGCGGCGTTCGATGCTGCGCAGGTTGTGCACCAGCAGGTCCAGCGAACCGAGCAGGCGCTGCCACTGCGGGCGCTGCTGGTCGCGCAGGTAGGCCAGCGCATCGGCCAGGTCGCGGCCGGCCTGCTGGTTGCTTTCGCCGTACACGAACGGGCGGCGCAGGCGGATGGCTTCGCCGAGGCGCGCACAGGCCTGGCCCTGCAGGTCAAGCAGTCGCTGGCAGCGGTACAGCACGTCGCTGTGGAAGAACGCATCGACCAGCGCGCCATAGGGGTAGTGCGAGGAACTGGCGCGTTCGTGGAAATCCTGCGCCATGTAGTACAGGCGCAGATACAGGCCGGAATTGACGCCGGGCCGGCCGGAGCGGCCGAAGCGGGCCAGGATCGCGGCCTTCGCTTCATTGAGCGCGCCGACCACGCGGCGGTTCTGTTCGGCCAGGTCCAGCTGGCGGCGCTGCAGGTCGGCTTCGCGCACTGGTTCGAACAACGTGGCCTTGAGCTGCAGGTAGCGGCCAAGTTCCACGTACAGGCGGGCGACCCGTTCGCGCACGGGCCGGTTGGCGAACAGCGCCGTCCACAGGATCGACAGCAGGCCGTACCAGACCGCGCCGATCAGCAGGTGGCTGGCCGCCTCCATGGCGCGCGGCAGGTCGCCGGCGCCGCCGTGCTGCTCCAGGCCGATCATGGTGTAGATGGCCAGGGTCACCGTGGCCTGGGCGATGGACGCGTAGCGTTCGCCCAGCGCGCCCAGCAGGGTCAGGCAGAACGTGGACAGCGCCAGCGCGCCGATGAACACCCACGGCAGCGGGAACAGCCAGATGACCGAGGCGGCGGCGATGCAGAAGCACAGCAGCGACAGCAGCACTGCCTTGGTGCGGCCCCACCAGTTGTCATCGGTCTCGGCGATGGCGCTGGCGATGATGCCGAGGAACACCCCGGGCAGGGCCGGCAGCGCGTCCAGGTGCCAGCACACGCCCAGCGCCGTGGTCAGGGCGATGAAGACGCGCAGGCCGTAGCTGGCCTTTTCGTGTGCCCACAGGCGGCTGAAGCGGGATTCGCGGGTGGACATGCAGGCTCGGGGGGCGGGATGCCCCCCATTATTGCGGTGCGCGCGTGAAATGGGGGGAGCGATGTGCGGACCAACGGTCCGCACCCACCAGATCAGCCGATGTGCGGACCAACGGTCCGCACCCACCTTGGGCGGGGAGCCGGGTTACATCTCCCAGCGCACGCTTACCGCGAAGGTGCGCGGCAGGCCGACGCCCGCGTTCGACCAGTATCTGCGGTTGCCCAGGTTCTCCACGCTGGCGCGCAGGGTGACCGGGTGGCCCGAGGCGAGCAGGCGGTAACCGACGCCGGCGTTGACCAGGGTGTAGTCGGGCAGCTTCAGGGTGTTGTCGGCGTCGTACCAGACATCGCCGTAGTAGCGCACGGCCGCATAGGCTTCCAGCCCGTCCACCCACGGCAACTGGTAGTTGGCGTGCACCACGCCGCTCCAGCGGGCCGCGCCGGCGGTGCGGTTGCCTTCCTGCGATGCACTGGCCGGGGACAGCTTGTCGTAGGTCGGGTCCAGCCAGGTCACGCCGCCGCCGACGGTCAGCGCGTCGCTCAGGTGCAGGTCGGCGCTGGCTTCCACGCCTTCATACAGGGTGATGCCGTCCTGCACCAGGAACTTGCCGGCGTTGGTCAGCAGGTCGATGTTGGCCCCGCGCTCCAGCCGGAACGCCGCCATGTTCGCGTTCCAGCGTGGTGCTTCCACCTTGGCGCCGATCTCGTACTGCTTGCTGATGGTCGGGTCCAGCACATCGCCGGCATTGATGTAGGTGTTGCCGACGCGGCTGCCGGCTTCCAGCGATTCGATGTAGCTGGCGTACAGGGTCACCGCATCGCTGGGCTTGTACATCACCGCGTAGGTCGGGGTGACCGGGTAGGTGTGGTAGCTGCCCTTGGTTTCGAAGTCGTTGTAGCGCCAGCCGGCCAGCACCGACCAGCCACCGCCGACATCGATGGTGTCGCTGGCGAAGACCGCCTGCTGCACGGTTTCATCGCCGCGGCTGAGTACGCGCGAGCGCACCGCGTCGTGGCGGATGGCCGAACGCTGGTAGAGGTTGGCGCGGCCGATGTTGCTCCACTCGTAGGGACGGTCCCAGCCCAGCCCGGTCTGGTGGCTGACGCCGGCCACCAGCTGGTGCTGCAGCGGGCCGGTGCGGAAGCTGCCCTGCACCAGCGCCTGGGCCAGCTTCCACTCGCTCTTGCCGCCCAGCTCGTACACGTTCACGTCGTAGTCGCCGTTCACATCGTCGATGTAGGCGAAGATCTTGTTGACGTCATTCCACGAGGTGGTGACGCCGTAGCTCAGGCTGGCCTTCCAGTCGCTGTTGATCTGCCAGTTGAGGGCGGTCGACAGCAGGCTGGAGCGGGTGTCGTAGTAGGTGCCGGGCACGCTGTTGTCGACGTCACCGGCGATCGGGCGCGGCAGCGAGGTCAGGCCGATGAAGTAGTACTGCGGCGATTCCTCGCTGAGGTCGCGCGACTGGAACACGCCGTCGAAGGTCCAGGTGAGCGCATCGCTCAGGCGCGCATCCAGCGACAGCGCGCCGACCTTGCGGTCGACATGGCCGCCGTTGAAGGTCTCGCCTTTTTCCTGGTACGCGTTTAAGCGGTAGCCGAACATCTGCTCGTTGCCGAAGCGGCCGCCGACATCCACGCCGCCGCTGGCGATGCCCTGTTCGCGCCAGCCGAGCTGGGCGCTGAAGGTGGTGGTGTCGGTCGGCTTCTTGGTGATGTAGTTGACGATGCCACCGGGCGCGCCGAAGCCGTACAGGAAGCCGCCGGGACCCTTCAGCAGGTCCACCTGCTCCATCACTTCCAGCGGCCATTCGGTGCCCCACGAGGACACCTGCAGGCCGTTGACGCGGTAGCTGTCGAAGTTGAGGTCGATGCCGCGGTTGCGGATCGGCGAGCTCCAGCCGCTGGCGTAGGCGCTGACCTGGGTGGTGACCGACGGGTCGAACAGGAAGACTTCGCCCAGCGAGACGACCTGGCGCTGCTCGATCTGCTCGCGACCGACCGCAGTGATCGCGAACGGGGTGTCGCGCAGTGCGCGGTCACCGAGGGCGCCGGCTTCGGTATGGGTGCGTTCGGCGGTGACCTTGATCGCATCCAGGTCGGTGGCACTGCGGGTCTCGGCCGGGGCTTCGGCGTGGGCGGCACAGGCGGCGGACAGCGCCATGGCCAGCACGGCCAGGCGGGGGGAACGGGTGGGCAGCATCGGTGGGGGATCCTCGGCGGACAGCACGCGACCGTCCGCGGTGGCGGAAGGGAAGGGGTCGATGGCTGGGATCACGCAGGCGTGCCGGCAAGCGGCAGCGGGGCGTCGCTGGGGGAGGCGGCGCAGGACCGTGGCTGGATGAGAATTGTTCTCTTTTCGTTACGGCGCGTCAAACCCGGAGGCATGAGGCGTGCGGACCAACGGTCCGCACCCACCAGAACCGGTAGTGCCGGCCGCTGGCCGGCACCTCCCATCATGCCCGCTGCGCGCGCTTCAGCAGCTTTGCTTCGCGCTTGCGCGCGCGGCGTGCCCGCCAGCGTTCGGCCAGGCACGAGAAGATCACGTACAGCGCCGGGGTGCTCAGCAGGGTCAGGCTCTGCGAGAACAGCAGGCCGCCGATCATCGCGATGCCCAGCGGACGGCGCAGCTCCGAGCCCTCGCCGAGGCCGATCGCCAGCGGCACCGCCGCCAGGATCGCCACCATGGTGGTCATCATGATCGGGCGGAAGCGCACGATGCTGGCCTCGCGCGCCGCCTCGCGTGGTGCCAGGCCATGCTCGCGCTGCGCCACCAGGGCGAAGTCGATCATCATGATCGCGTTCTTCTTGACGATGCCGATCAGCAGCACGAGCGCGATCATCGAAATGACCGACAGTTCGGTGTTGGTGCCGAACAGCGCAAGCAGCGCGCCCACGCCGGCCGCCGGCAGGGTGGACAGGATCGTCACCGGGTGGATCAGGCTCTCGTACAGCATGCCCAGCACCAGGTAGACGGTCAGGATCGCCGCCATCACCAGGATCAGCATGTCGCTGGGGTCGGAATTGAAGCCGAAGCCCGCATCGTCGGCCAGGCGGATGTCGCCCGGCATGCGCATGCCCGCCACCGTCGCGTCGATGATGGCCTTGGCCTCGCCGGCGCTGACGCCGGGTGCGAGGTTGTAACTCAGGTCCATCGTCGTGTACTGGTTTTCATGGGTGATCTGCGACGGCGCCAGCCCCGGGGCCTGGCGGGCCACCGCGGTGATCGGCACCATTTCGCCGCTGCGCGCCTTCACGTACACCTCGTCCAGCGCCGCCGGCGTGGCGGTCTGCGACGGCAGCGCGTTGACCACCACGCTGTACTGGTTGATGTCCGAGTAGATCGTGGAGATCTGGCGCTGGCCGAAGGCACCGTACAGCGCACCATCGATGGCACCCACGCTGATGCCCAGGCGCGCGGCCTTGGCGCGGTCGATCTCGATGTTCTGGCGCAGGCCGGCGTTGTCGACATCGGTGCCGACGTCGCGCAGCTTCGGGTTCTTCTTCAACGCTGCCTGCAGCTTGGGCAGCCATTCCTGCAGCGCGGCCAGGTCATTGCCCTGCAGCGAGATGCGGTACTGCGCGCCCTGGCTGTTGCCGCCGCCATCGTTGCTGGGCAGGTCCTGGATCGCGCGCAGGCGCAGCTGCAGGTCGGGGTAGCGGTCGGCCTTGGCGCTCAGGCGGGCCAGCGCATGGGCGGTGGTCTCGCGGCGGCCTTCCTTGCGTGACTTCAGCTCGACGTTGAACTGCGCGCTGGAACCCTGGCGGCCACTGCCCAGGCGCACGCCCACGGTCTTCACCGCCGGGTCGGCCATCAGCATGTCGGTGATGCGGCGCTGGCGGGCCACCATGTCCTCGAAGGAAACGGTGGCGCTGGAATTGGCGCGGCCCCAGATCAGGCCGGTGTCCTGCGGCGGGAACGCGCCCTTTTTCACCGCACCGAACAGGAAGATGGTGACGCCGATCAGGATCAGCGGGGTGAGTGAAAGCAGCAGCGCATGGCGCAGCGAGAAGTCCAGGAACACCGTGTAGATGCGCAGCATGCGATCGTGCCCGGCATCGAGCCAGCGGCCGAAGCGCGACGGTGCGGCGGTGTGGTCGTGTGCGCTGAGGAAGCGGCTGCACAGCGCCGGGGTCAGGGTCAGCGAGACGATCATCGAGACCACGATGGCCGCCACCAGGGTAACGGTGAACTCGCGGAAGAACGCGCCCATCATGCCGCTGGCAAACAGCAGCGGGATGAACACCGCCACCAGCGAGGCGGTGATGGAGACGATGGTGAAGCCGATCTCGCGCGCGCCGGTGAAGGCCGCCTGCAGGCGCGGCATGCCCTCGTCGAGGTGGCGCATGATGTTTTCGATCACCACGATGGCATCGTCCACCACGAAACCGATCGCGATGACCAGGGCCAGCAGGCTCAGGTTGTTGAGGGTGAAGCCGAGCGCGTACATCACCAGCGCGGCACCGGCCAGCGACAGCGGTACGGTCACCGCGGCGATCAGCGTGGGCGCCAGCCGGCGCAGGAACAGCGCCATGGTCAGCACCACCATGGCCAGGCTGATCAGCAGGGTGATCTGCACTTCATGCAGCGACGAACGGATGGTCGGCGTACGGTCGAAGTACGGCGTCATGGTGGTGCCAGGCTGCAGGTAGTCGCGCAGCGCGGGAATCTGCGCCTTCACCCGGTCCACGGTTTCGACGATGTTGGCGCCGGCACGGGTGAACACGTACATCACCACGGCCGGCTTGTGGTTGAACCACGCGGCCTGGTAGGCATCCTGCTGGCCGTCGTAGACGTTGGCGATGTCCTTCAGGCGGATCACCCGGCCATCGCCCTGGGTCTTGACCACCAGCTCGGCGAAATCGGCGGCGCGCGCCACCGAATCGTTGGCGATGATCGCCGTGGTGGTGTTGCCGTCGCTGAGGAAGCCGGTGGGCGAGGTCACGTTGGCCGCACGCACGGCATTGCGCAGGTCGTCGGCGGTCAGGCCGAGGGCGTTCATCAGGCGCAGGTTGACGTCCACGCGCACGGCCGGCGTCGAGGCACCGGCGATGTCCACCGAGGCCACGCCGCTGATCTGGCGGATGCGCTGGGCCAGCAGCGAATCGGCGACGTTGTACAGCTCGTCGGCTGACTGGGTCTGCGAGGTCAGGGCGATGGCGATGACCGGATCGTCGTTCGGGTTCGCCTTCTGGTACATCGGCGAACCCAGCCCCGAGGGCAGGTCGGCCTGTGCCGAGTTGATCGCGGTCTGCACGTCCAGCGCGGCCGAATCGATGTCACGGTCGGTCTGGAAGATCATGAAGACCAGCGAGCTGCCTTCCGAGCTCGACGAGCGCATGCGGTCGATGCCCGGCAGCTGGCCGAGGTGGCGTTCCAGCGGCGCGGTCACCGTGGAGGCCATCGTCGCCGCATCCGCACCGGCCTGGCTGGCGTGCACGAAGATCACCGGGATCTGGATGTTCGGCAGTGCCGACACGCCCAGCCGCAGGTAGCAGATCAGGCCGATCATGAACAAGCCGATGGCCAGCAGGGCAGTGCCGATCGGGCGGCGGATGAAGGGGCCGGACAGGTTCATCGTGCGGCCCCCCGCAGCAGCGGGGCGTGGATCATGCCTGCGGCTCCTGCAGCGTGCCGTCACGCAGGGCGCGCTGCTCGCGGCGGCGGGCCAGCCACTCGGAGAAGCGTTCCATGTAAAGGTAGATCACCGGCGTGGTGTACAGGGTGACCAGCTGCGAGAGCAGCAGGCCGCCGACGATGGCGATGCCCAGCGGGCGGCGCAGCTCCGAACCGATGCCGGTGCCCAGCGCCAGCGGCAGCGCACCGAGCATGGCCGCAGCGGTGGTCATCATGATCGGGCGGAAGCGCAGCAGGCAGGCGCGGCGGATCGCTTCGTGCGCATTGGCACCGGCACGGCGCGCTTCGATGGCGAAGTCCACCATCATGATGCCGTTCTTCTTGACGATGCCGATGAGCAGCACGATGCCGACGATGCCATCCACCGACAGGCTCAGCCCGCACACCATCAGCGCCAGCAGCGCGCCGACGCCGGCCGGCGGCAGGGTGGAGATGATCGTGATCGGGTGGATGTAGCTTTCGTACAGCACGCCCAGCACGATGTAGATGACCACCAGCGAGGCCAGCAGCAGCCACACCACGTCGGTCTGGCTGCCGGTGAATTCGGCCGCCTTGCCGATGAACTCGGCATGCAGGTGGGCCGGCATGTCCAGGCTGTCCTTGGTTTCCTGGATGGCCTTGACCGCATCGGACAGCGAATAGCCCGGGGCGATGTTGAAGGACACCGTCACTGCCGGCAGCTGCTGCTGGTGGCTGACCACCAGCGGCGCGCTGGTGACCTTGCCTTCGGCCAGCGCCGACAGCGGGATGATGTTGCCCGCACCGACGGTGATGCCGGTGTTCTGCGCGCCGATGCCGGTGGCAGTGGACGAGTTGGACGAGGTGACCTGGCCGAAGCTGGTGGCGTTGGTGCCGGTGAGGGCGCCTGCACCGTTGGAGGCCACGGCCAGCTGTTCCATCAGCGCGGTGCTGGTGCGGAACTCGGGCGCGACTTCCAGCACGACGCGGTACTGGTTGAGCTCGGTGAAGATGGTCGAGATCTGGCGCTGGCCGAACGCATCGTAGAGCGTGTCATCGATGGTCTGCATCGGCACGCCCAGCACGCTGGCCTTGTCGCGGTCGATGTTCAGTTCCAGGGCGCGGCCCTGGTTGGACAGGTTGTTGTCCACGTCGGCCAGTTCCGGGCGCTTGCGCAGCGCCTCGGTCAGGCGCGTGGCCTGGGTGGCCACGGTGGCCGAATCCACGTCCGACAGCGAGTACTGGTACTCAGTGGCGGCCACCCGGGTATCCAGGGTCACGTCCTGCACGGGCTTGAGGTACAGCGCCACGCCGGGGATGCCGGCCACGGCTTTCTGCAGGCGCGGCAGGATCTCATCCAGGCCGTCACGCTCGCCGCGTTCCTTCAGCACGATCGACAGCTGGCCCTGGTTGAGCGTGGGGTTCATGCTGCCAGCGCCGATGAAGGCCGACACGCCGGTCACGTCTGGATCCTGGCGCAGTGCTTCGGCCACCTGCCTGGTGCGCTGCTCCATCTGCGGGAAGGCGATGTTCTGGTCGGCCTGGACCACGCCGGTGATCAGGCCGGTGTCCTGTTCGGGCAGCAGGCCCTTGGGAATCAGCACGTACAGCAGCACGGTCAGCACCAGCGCGGCGCCGGCCACGGCCAGGGTCAGGCGCTGGTGGCCCAGCACCCAGTCCAGGCTGCGCTCATACAGGCCCACGGTGCGCGTCCACAGGTTCTGCTTGCCGGCCGCCGCCGCGCGCTCATGCGCGTCCTCGCCCTCGGGCAGGGCGTCGGGCTTGAGCAGGTAGGCGCACATCATCGGGGTCAGCGTCAGCGAGATCAGCATCGACAGCACGACGGCGATGCTCAGCACCCAGGCGAACTCGTGGAACAGGCGGCCGGTGACGCCGGGCATCAGCAGCAGCGGCAGGAACACCGCCACCAGCGAGACGGTCAGCGACAGCACGGTGAAGCCGATCTGGCGCGCGCCGATCTCGGCCGCTTCCTTGCCACTCTTGCCCTGCTCGATGTAGCGGACGATGTTCTCGATCATCACGATCGCATCGTCGACCACGAAGCCGGTGGCCACCACCAGCGCCATCAGCGAAAGGTTGTCCAGCGACATGCCGGTGAAGGCCATAACCGCGAAGGTGCCGGCCAGCGACAGCGGCACCGCCACCGAGGGAATGATGGTGGCCCAGAACCGGCGCAGGAACACGAAGATGACCGCCACCACCAGGCCGATGGTGAGGATCAGGGTGAACTGCACTTCGTGCACCGAGGCGCGGATGGTCTCGGTGCGGTCGTTGAAGATTTCCAGGTGCACGTCGGCCGGCAGTACGCCCTGCAGCTGCGGCAGGATGGCGCGGATGCGCTCGACGGTCTGCACGATGTTGGCGCCCGGCTGGCGGCGCACTTCCAGCAGCACGGCCGGCTTGCCATCGGCCCAGGCGGCCAGCTGGTCGTTCTCCACACCGTCGATCACGTCGGCCACGTCGGACAGCCGCACCGGGCGGCCGTTCTTGTAGCTGATGATGGTGTCGCGGTACTCGGCGGCGCTGGCCAGCTGGTCGTTGGTGCCGATGCTGTAGGACTGTGTCTTGCCGTTCAACGAACCCTTCGGCGCATTGACGTTGGCCTGGGTGAGCGCGCTGCGCAGCTCCTCCATGGTCAGGCCCATGTTCGACAGCTGCGCCGGGTTGACCTGGATGCGCACGGCCGGGCGCACGTTGCCGGCGATCGAGACCAGGCCCACGCCCTGCACCTGCGACAGGCGCTGGGCGAGGATCGAGTCGGCGTAGTTGTTGACGTCACGCAGCGGGCGCGTGTCCGAGGTCAGCTTGAGGGTGACGATGGCCGCATCGGCCGGGTTCACCCGGTTGTAGACTGGCTGGTAGGGCAGCGAGGAGGGCAGGGTGGCCTGGCGGATCGCCGCCTGCACGTCCTGCGCGGCGATGTCGATGTCGCGGTCCATCGAGAACTGCAGGATGATCGTCGACAACCCTGCCGAGGAATCGGAGGTCATCAGTTCCAGCCCGGAGATCTGCCCGAACTGGCGCTCCAGCGGCGTGGTCACCAGCGAGGCCATGGTGGTCGCGTTGGCACCCGGGTACTGGGTGGTGACCACCAGGCTGGGCGCATCGATTTCCGGCAGCGCCGACACCGGCAGCTTGCGGTAACCGAGGATGCCCAGCAGCAACAGGCCCGCCATCAACAGCGAGGTAGCGATGGGACGGCGGATGAAGATCGTCGAAAAGCCCACGGACTGATCCTTGCTGGCGCTTCAATGGCAGCGCCGGCTACGAGGCCGGCGCGAAAGGAAAGGGTGGCCTGCGCTCAGCGCGGGCCACCACCACGACGGCCACTGCCGCCACTCTTCTGTTCGGCGGCCTTCAGTTCGGCCTCGGTCGGTGCCGCCGGCGTCTCGCCCGGCTTCAGCGCGGTCACCTTGCTGCCTGGCTTCAGGCGGAACTGGCCTTCGCTGACCACGCGCTCGCCGCCCTTCAGGCCCTCGGCGATCTGCACCTGGCTGTCGCCCACTTCCACGCCGCTGCGCACGGTCTGCATCTTCACCGTGTTGTCGCCCTGCACGACATAGACGTACTCGCCGTCCGGGCCACGCAGCACCGCCTGGGTGGGAATGACCACGCCACCGCCGATCGTGCGCAGCTGCATGCGCACGTTGACGAACTGGCCCGGCCACAGGCCGTTGTCGGTGTTGTCGAAGATCGCGCGGGCCTTGAAGGTGCCGCTGTCGGCGCTGATCAGGTTGTCGACCACGTCCAGCTTGCCGTCACCGGACAGCACGTGCGAGTCGGCGCGGTCCAGCGCGGCCACCGGCACGGCACCGGCGTTCTGTGCCTGGCGCACGTCGCCGAGCTGGCGCTCGGGCAGGTTGAACAGCACGTGGATCGGATGGATCTGGGTGAGGGTGACCAGCGCGGTACCGGCGCTGACCACGTTGCCGGCGTCGACCGCGCGGATGCCGGCGATGCCCGAGATCGGCGCGGTGATGCGGGTGTACTGCAGCTGCACCTGCGCGGCACGCGCGCTGGCTTCGTTGGCGGCCACGGCGCTTTCGTACTGTGACACTTGGTTTCGCTGTGTATCCAGATCGGTCTTGGCGACGAACTGGCGATACTCCGGCGCGTTGGAGCGCTGGTAGTTGGAGCGCGCGGTAGCCAGCAGCGCCTCGTTCTGGCGCTTGGCGGCCACGGCCTGGTCGTAGCTGGCCTGGGCGCTGCGCGGGTCGATCTGTGCCAGCAGGTCACCCTGCTTCACTTCCTGGCCCTCGCGGAAATTGAGGCTCATCAGCTGGCCGCCGACCTGCGGGCTCACCGTCACCGTGTTCATCGCGGTCACCGTGCCCAGCGCGCTGGCATACACCGGCACGTCCTGGCGCGTGGCATCAACCACGGTCACCGGCACCGGGCCGGCATCGGGATCCTCACCGCCCTGGCGCGCACCTGCGGCCTGGCCACCGGCCTTGTCCTTGCCGCCACCGAGGACGCGCACGCCCACCACCGCCAGCACCAGCACTGCCACGACCAGCAGCACGATCTTCCAAACACGTGACATTCAAGGACTCCAAGAGGGCTGGTCGGGGCGGGCCCCGGGTGGCAATGCGCAAAGCATACCTGCGGCCCGCTACGTTTCCTGCATGACGTATGGGACGGGCGCTAAGACCGGGCGCAGCGAAGGAGGTTCCCGTAGCGGCGGTGTTGGCCTACATTCAGGTGCAGACCCCTTCCGTGGAGACCCCGATGCGCCGTTCGCTGCTGCTGTCCGCCCTGCTGCTGGCCCTGCCGGCCCTTGCCCACGCCCAGCAGGCCGAGCGCCCGGAGGTGACTGCCGCCGCGCAGCGCCTGCAGGCCCAGGTGGTGGAGTGGCGCCGTGATTTCCACCAGCACCCGGAACTGTCCAACCGCGAGGAGCGCACCTCGGCCGAGGTCGCCAAGCGCCTGCGTGCGATGGGCCTGAAGCCGAAGACCGGCATCGCCCACCACGGCGTGGTGGCGATCATCGAAGGCGGCAAGCCGGGCCCGAAGATCGCCCTGCGCGCGGACATGGACGCGCTGCCGGTGACCGAGCAGACCGGCCTGCCGTTCGCATCCAAGGCCACCGCGCAGTACCGCGGGCAGACCGTGGGCGTGATGCATGCCTGCGGCCACGATGCACACACCGCCACCCTGCTGGGCGTGGCGCAGGCGCTGGTGGCGATGAAGAAGGACCTGCCCGGCCAGGTGATGCTGATCTTCCAGCCCTCCGAGGAAGGCGCGCCGCCGCCGGAAGAGGGCGGTGCGGCGCTGATGCTGAAGGAAGGCCTGTTCGCCGACTTCAAGCCGGAAGCGGTGTTCGGCCTGCATGTGTTTTCCAGCGTGCAGGCGGGCCAGATCGCCGTGCGCGGTGGCCCGCTGATGGCCGCGTCCGATCGTTTCGGCATCAAGGTGGTCGGTCGCCAGACCCATGGTTCGGCACCGTGGAACGGCGTGGACCCGATCGTGGCCACCGCCGACCTGATCGGTACCGCGCAGACCATCGTCAGCCGCCGCGCCAACCTGTCCAAGCAGCCGGCGGTGCTGACGTTCGGCGCGATCAACGGTGGCATCCGCTACAACATCATTCCGGATGAAGTGGAAATGGTCGGCACCATCCGCACCTTCGACGAGGGCATGCGCCAGCAGATCTTCGCCGACCTGCGCAACGTGGCCGAGCACACCGCGGCCGCGCACGGTGCGAAGGCGGTGACCGACATCTACGAATCGGAGGGCAACCCGGCCACGGTGAACGACCCGGCGCTGACCGCGAAGATGCTGCCGAGCCTGCAGGCGGTGGTGGGCAAGGACAACGTGTACGAGCCGCCGCTGCAGATGGGCGCGGAGGATTTCTCGCTGTACGCGAAGGAAGTGCCGGGCATGTTCTTCTTCGTGGGTTCGACCAGCGTGGGCATCGACCCGGCGACGGCGCCGGCGAACCACTCGCCGAAGTTCCTGCTGGATGAGAAGGCGTTGGACGTCGGGTTCCGCGCGCTGATGCAGGTGAGCCTGGATTATTTGAACGGTGCTGCTACCCCGGCGGGGTAAGGGTTCCGGCAGGGCTTGCAGCCCTGCACCCGCTGCAGATCAACGTCAACGTCAAAGGCGTGCATTCCGTGGGTTGGCGGGGTGGGTCCGGTTGAGGGGGACGCCGTAAATACGTCCATGTAGGCTTGGTCGCGGCATCCATGCCGCTCACACCCCCTCAACCGGACCCACCCCGCCTTCGACAGTTTCCTGCGGTCTGTTGGTGCCCGCTGCTTTTGGTGGGTGCCGACCGTTGGTCGGCACGGCAGACGTCATGAACGTCTGAAGAATCGGCTTCTGATTTTGATTTTCCTGATCTTTCCCGGGATGGCGCGGGAAACTGTCCGTGGCCGGGTGGGTAGGTTGGCTGGGAACGGTGCTGCTACCCCGCCTTCGACAGTTTCACGCGGCTGTTGGTGCCCGATGCTGTTGGTGGGTGCCGACCGTTGGTCGGCACGGCAGACGTCATGAACGTCTGAAGAATCGGCTTCTGATTTTGATTTTCCTGATCTTTCCCGGGGTGGCGCGGGAAACTGTCCGTGGCCGGGTGGGTAGGTTGCGCAGGGGTGCGAGCGCCATGGATGGCGCTCACAAGCCCCCATGGGTGAGGGCGCTTTGCTTGCGAAGCACTGCTTCGCGAGTGCCCGAACGCACAGCCGCCAGCGGCTGGGCCGGACCCCGGAGGGGGGTTCACGGCGTCCCCTGCGCGGCCTACCCACCCGGCCAACCCTCAGTCCCCAGGCTTTCAGCACCCACCACGGGAGGGGCTCCGCCGTTGGCCGACCCGGCCGAAGGCCCGCCGCCACCGCGATACAATGGCGCCCATGAACACCCCCCAGGACTCCAGCCTCGGTCGCGAGGTCAGTTACCCGTCGCAGTACGATCCCGGCCTGCTGTTTCCCATCCCCCGCATCGGGGCCCGCACCGAGATCGGTCTCGATGACGCCGCGCTGCCGTTCGTCGGCCACGACCGCTGGCATGCCTTCGAACTGAGCTGGCTCGACCCGCGCGGCAAGCCGCAGGTGGCCGTGGCCACCGTGCAGGTGCCCTGCACGTCGCCGCGCCTGATCGAATCGAAGTCGTTCAAGCTCTACCTGAACTCCCTCAACAGCACCCGCATGGAAAGCGCTGAGGCGCTGCGCGAGCGCCTGGTGGCCGATCTGTCGGCCTGCGCGGGCGCGCAGGTGCAGGTGCAGTTCGGCCTGCCGCAGCTTGTCGAGTCGCCGCTGGGCGAGTCCATCGACGGGCTGGACGTGGAGATCGACTGCTACGGCCCGCCGCAGGCGGACTACCTCGCTGCCGATGCCGGGCAGGTGGTGGAAGAGACGCTGGTCTCGGCGCTGCTGAAATCCAACTGCCCGGTCACCGGCCAGCCGGACTGGGCGACGGTCAGCCTGCGTTACCGCGGCCCGAAGATCGACCGTGCCGGCCTGCTGCGCTACCTGATCAGCTACCGCGAGCATGCCGAGTTCCACGAGCAGTGCGTCGAGCGCATCTTCAGCGAGGTCTCCACGCGCTGCCAGCCGCAGTGGCTGGAAGTGGAGGCGCGCTACACCCGCCGTGGCGGCCTGGACATCAATCCCTGGCGCGCCAGCCACGGGATCGCCGGCCCGGCCGCGACCGTCCGCGAGCTGCGCCAGTAACCGCCGCAGGCGGTTACGGGTAGCGCCGGGCCACGCCCGGCGAGCGCAGCGGCCAGAGCAGAAGCCGCCGGGCACGGCCCGGCGCTACCGTGGTTCGCAGGCGGTTACGGGGTGCGCCGGCCACTCTGGGCCCGATTGTTCAGCCGCCCCCCGTGGCGGCTTCACATCTGCACCATCCCCATTTAACAACCACCATGTCACCGTGCCATCCACGTAGTCATGCAGACGGGAGTGTGTGGATGAGCACCGAGAAGAAGGCCGATTTCTCCGGCGTCACCGCCAGCGTCGACAGTACCGCCGAGCTGGTACCCAAGGCGGACTTCTCCGGCGTCACGTCATCGGTGGACAGCACCGCCGATGTGGTCAGTGTCGGCACGTATACCGTGCAGAAGGGCGATTCGCTGTCGAAGATCGCCAAGCAGCACCTGGGCGATGCCAATGCGTGGAAGAAGATCTTCGAGGCCAACCGTGATGTCCTCGACGACCCGGACAAGATTTTCCCGGGCCAGACCCTGAAGCTGCCGCCGAAATGACCGGCCCGCGCCCAGCGGCGCACGAAGGCCGTCCGACAATCCCTGCGAGGAACACCCGAATGATCAAGACCAACCCGCTCCATGCCGCCCTGATCGCCGCCCTGCTGGGCAGCGTTGCCCTGGTCGGTTGCAAGAAGAACGAAGAATCCACCGACAGCAACGCCGCCCCGGCGGCGACGACCCCGGCCGAGCCGGCACCGGCACCCATGACCGGCGCGCCGCCGCCGATGGCTGAAGCCGCTACGGTCGCCGTATCGGCCGTCACCGTGGGCAAGACCGCTGCCGCTGACAAGTCGGTGGCCCCGGCGGCACTGTTCGCGCCGAAGGACGATGTGATCGTCTCGGTGCGTACCGATGCCGCCGCGAACAACGTCACCGTCGGTGCCAAGTTGACCTTCCAGGATGGCCAGGTGGCCGGCGAGCAGAACGCCACGCTGAACGCTTCCGGTGCCGAGACGACCAACATCACGTTCAAGAACGCCAATGGCTGGCCGGCAGGCAAGTACCGCGCCGAAGTCATGGTCGATGGCAAGGCGGCCGGAACGCCGCAGGAGTTCGAGGTCAAGTAAGTCCCGCCGACTCTCTCCCGGTTGGACTCACGATGGGCGCAGCCGCGAGGCTGCGTCTTTTTTTTTGTGGCTCCTGGGAACGCTCCATCCACGCATGGCGTGGATCTACTGGCAGGCACAGCTGGCATGGTTGCATCCGATACCACGCAGCTGGATCACAGCGTTGCCGTGGTGCAGTACCGCAGCGTATGGGATGACTTTGCCCCGCGCGGCTGAAAACGCGACAATGCAGGGGTTTCCCCGCCGCGCGCCCACCCTGACGGCGACGGGGGAAAGTGACACGGTTGCACGTGGCACGGCGCCTGCGCCGGCCTTCCCCTGAGAACCGCTACAGAGTCCAAGTCCCCCATGTCCAAGATCCTCTACACGCTGACCGACGAAGCACCGTTCCTGGCTACCCAGTCGCTGCTGCCGATCGTCGACGCCTACACCGCCACCGCCGGCATCGTGGTGGAAACCCGTGACATCTCGCTGTCCGGCCGCATCCTGTCGCTGTTCCCGGAACTGCTCAGCGACGCGCAGAAGGTCAGCGACGACCTGGCCGAGCTGGGCCAGCTGGCGACCACTCCGGACGCCAACATCATCAAGCTGCCGAACATCTCCGCCTCGGTGCCGCAGCTGAAGGCGGCCATCAAGGAACTGCAGGACCAGGGCTACCCGCTGCCGGATTACCCGGAAACCCCGGCCGACGAGCAGCAGCGCGACTACAAGGCGCGCTACGACAAGGTCAAGGGCAGCGCGGTGAACCCGGTGCTGCGCGAAGGCAACTCCGACCGCCGCGCACCGCTGTCGGTGAAGAACTACGCGCGCAAGCACCCGCACCGCATGGGCGCCTGGGCGGCCGACTCGAAGTCGCACGTCGCGCACATGGCTGCCGGTGATTTCTACGGCAGCGAGAAGTCGGCCACCGTGGCCAACGCCGGTTCGCTGAAGATCACCTTCCACGGCAAGGACGGCAGCGCCGTCGTGCTGAAGGAAAAGACCGCGGTCAAGGCCGGCGAGATCGTCGATGCCGCCGTGATGAGCCGCAAGGCGCTGGCCGCCTTCATCGGCGAGCAGATCGCTGATGCCAAGGCCCAGGGCGTGCTGTTCTCGCTGCACCTGAAGGCGACCATGATGAAGGTCTCCGACCCGATCATGTTCGGCGTGGCCGTCAACGAGTTCTACAAGGACGTGCTGGCCAAGCATGCCGACGTGCTGAAGCAGGCCGGTTTCGATGCCAACAACGGTATCGGTGACCTGGCCGCGCGCCTGCCGTCGCTGCCCGAAGCCACCCGCGCTGCCATCGAAGCCGACCTGGCCGCCGAGTACGCGCAGCGTCCGGGCGTGGCCATGGTCAACTCGGACAAGGGCATCACCAACCTGCACGTGCCGAGCGACGTCATTGTCGACGCCTCGATGCCGGCGATGATCCGCGACTCCGGCAAGATGTGGAATGCCGAAGGCAAGCTGCAGGACACCAAGGCCGTCATCCCCGACCGCTGCTACGCCGGCGTCTACCAGGCCGTCATCGACGACTGCAAGGCCAACGGTGCCTTCAACCCGGCCACCATGGGCTCGGTGCCGAACGTCGGCCTGATGGCGCAGAAGGCCGAAGAGTACGGCTCGCACGACAAGACCTTCCAGATCGCTGCCGATGGCGTGGTCAAGGTCACCGACGAGGCCGGCACCGTGGTGTTCGAGCACGCCGTGGAAGCCGGTGACATCTGGCGCATGTGCCAGACCAAGGACGCGCCGATCCAGGACTGGGTGAAGCTGGCCGTCGAGCGCGCCCGCCTGAGCAGCACCCCGGCCGTATTCTGGCTGGATGCCGCCCGCGCCCACGACGCGCAGGTCATCGCCAAGGTCGAGCAGTACCTGAAGGACCACGACACCAACGGCCTGGACATCCGCATCCTGCCGCCGGTGGAAGCGACCGCCTTCTCGCTGGAGCGCATCCGCAAGGGTGAGGACACCATCTCGGTGACCGGCAACGTGCTGCGCGACTACCTGACCGACCTGTTCCCGATCATGGAACTGGGCACCAGCGCCAAGATGCTGTCGATCGTGCCGCTGATGGCCGGTGGTGGCCTGTTCGAGACCGGTGCCGGTGGTTCGGCCCCGAAGCACGTCCAGCAGTTCGTCGAAGAGGACTACCTGCGCTGGGATTCGCTGGGTGAATTCCTGGCCCTGGCCGCGTCGCTGGAACACCTGGGCAACCGCTACGACAACGCCGCTGCCCGCGTGCTGGCCAAGGCGCTGGACGAAGCCAACGGCCAGTTCCTGGACAACGACAAGTCGCCTTCGCGCAAGCTGGGTGGCATCGACAACCGCGGCAGCCACTTCTACATCGCGCTGTACTGGGCCCAGGCCCTGGCCGCGCAGGACGAAGACGCCGCACTGAAGGCCCGCTTCGCCCCGCTGGCCAAGGCACTGACCGACAAAGAGCAGAAGATCGTCGACGAGCTGGCCGCGGTGCAGGGCAAGGCCGTGGACATCGGCGGCTACTACCGCCCGGACGTGGCCAAGGCCAGCAAGGCGATGCGCCCGAGCGCGACCTTCAACGCCGCGTTGGAGCAGCTGCGCGGCTGATCCATCGCCCGCAGGAAGTGACATCGAAACCCGCGCTCCGGCGCGGGTTTCTTTTTTCCTGGGGATCCGACCCCATTTCCCGGAACCGTCAATACGGCATGAAACTTGCCCACGATGGCCGTCGCAGAACGGATCAGTGCGTGCCTGCGGTCGCCGTCGATCTGAGCAATCGATCACGACGGCCGCGCGTGGCGATGCCCTAGCCTTGGCGACGCGAGACCGCCGGGGAGGCGGTCGCCCGGGGAACACGGATGGCACGCGTGCTGGTGGTGGGAACCGATCTCCAGGGCGAACAGGCCCTGCTGCAGCGGCTGCGCCTGGCCTCGGCCCTGCCCGATGGGCAGGTGTGCCGCAGCCAGGACCTGGACGACTGCGACCTGCTGGTGGTGCGCGACACGCCGGCGCTGCGCAATGCCGCGCTGCGCATGCGCGAGCAGCGGCCGCGCCTGCAGTGCTGGATCGAAGGCATCGGCGGCCAGCTGCGCGAGGGCCATGGCCGCCAGGATGTCCTCGATGATGGAGCCATCGGCCGCGCGCTGCGTGGCATGCAGGGCAGCGCCGAACCCGCGCCGGTGCGCCTGGCCGACGGCGCCCATGCCATCACCCGCCTGCTGCGCGAGCGCCTGCCGGTGCGCCAGGGCCATGCACTGCTGGGCGAGAGCGGGCAGCCGCTGCTGCTGCTGGATCTGGAACAGGACCAGGCGGTACTCCTGCAGGAGCCGGCCGCCGTGCTGGTGGAACGCCTGGCCCAGGGCTTCGAGCATCTCCATCTGGACGCGCTGACGCCGGCGCAGTTCCGGGTGCTGGCAGGCAACCGCGCGCGCCAGCCGTTGCGGCCGCTGCTGTGGCAATGGGCGCAGCGCAGCCGCCACTGGCACGCACTGGACGAGCGCCTGCGCGGTGCGGCGGTGAAGCTGCTGCGCTGGCCCGACTTCCGCGTGCTCGGCCACGACCACGATGGATTCCGCCTGTGCTCGCTGCTGCTCAAGCGCGCGTGCACGGTGGACGAGTGCGCGGCGTTGCTGGAGCTGCCGCCAGCCGCCGTGCGCGACTTCATCCATGCCGCCTACCTGTGTGGCTACGCGCAGCTGCAGGCTGCCGCGCCGGTAGCTGCCGCGCCGAGGGGCAGCAGCGCCGACCATGGCCTGCTGGCACGCCTCTGGCGCAGCCTGCGCGGGAGCGAGCGCAATGCGTGAGCACAAGGTGGTGGTGCTTGGCGGCATGGGCAGTGGCAAGTCGACCCTGGTGCGCAGCATCGCGGCCGGTGCGGTCATCGACACTGACGTCGCCAACAGCGACCGTGCGGGCGCGGACAAGGCCTCGACCACGGTCGCCCTGGATTACGCCGACATCGACCTGCCCAACGGTGAGCGCCTGCGCCTGTACGGCACGCCCGGCCAGCAGCGCTTCGACTTCCTGTGGCCGATCCTGCTGCAGGGTGCGCGTGGCGCGGTGCTGCTGCTGGATGCGCGCCGCGCCGGCGTCGCTGACGAACTGGATGCCTACCTGCAGGCGCTGCGGCCGTTTGCCGGCACGCTGGCGCTGGTGGTGGCGGTGACCCACCTGGACCAGGTGCCCGATGCGCAGCTGGACGACTGGGCCAGCCGGGCGTGCCTGGATGACCAGCCGCTGCCCCTGCTGCCCGTGGATGCGCGGGACCGCGCTCAGGGGCTGCTGCTGATGGATGTACTGATGAGTGAAATGGAAGCACACGCACTGGTGGCCCTGCATGGCTGATGGACAGGTGGCGACGCTGCCCGATGCCGGCCAGCGCGAGCGCCTGCAGCCGCTGCTGCAGGACCTGCAGCGGCGCGTGGAAGGGGTGCGCACGGTGGTGCTGGCCAGTGTCGATGGCTTCGCCCTGGTCAGTGCCGGTGCCGAAGGGCGCGGCGAGCGGCTGGCCGCGATGACCAGCGCGATGCTGGCCCTGGCGGCGGCGGTGGGTCGCGAGCTGGCGCTGGGCGATCTGCAGACGCTGATGCTGGAAGCACTGGGCGGCAAGGTGCTGATGCTGGCGATCCAGGCCGAAGGCCGCGCGCCGCTGCTGCTGATGGCGGCCTGTGACCAGCGCAGCGTGATCGGCCAGGTGCTGTGGCAGAGCAGGGAATGTGGCCAGGCGATCCTGGCCGAACTCAGCGGATCGTGAGCCCGGCCGCAGGGGAACGAGGGGCTCGAACCAACACTGACAAGGGGATACGACGTGGCTGGACTGACCGAATCGCTGAATGCACTGATGGGTATCGACGGCGCGCAGGCCGTGGCGCTGGTCGACTACGAGAGCGGCATGCTGCTGGGCGAAGCCGGCGCGGGCATGGACATGGAAGTGGCCGCCGCAGGCAACACCGAAGTGATCCGCGCGAAGATGAAGACCGCCGCCTCGCTCAACCTCAATGACAGCATCGAGGACATCCTCATCTCGCTGGGCAAGGCGTACCACATCATGCGCCCGGTGGCGAAGAAGCGGGGCCTGTTCTTCTACATCGTGCTGGACCGCGCGAAGAGCAACCTTGCCCTGGCCCGGCGCAAGGTGCAGGACGTGGAATCCGAGCTGGCGATCTGAGTCCCCTGCCTGTGTAGAGCCGAGCCCATGCTCGGCTGCTTTCGAGCAAAGCCAGCCGAGCATGGGCTCGGCTCTACACAATCCACCCCACGCCGGCGTATGGTGAATGCCCGTCTCCCTGCCGAGCCGTGCATGTCCCAGCCTGACCTCGCCGCCGACCTGGCACCGCGCATCGCCGTGGCCATCCGCGATGGCTTCGAGGACTACCACGCCCGCTTTGCCGCGATCACGGCGCGGGCGCGGCTGCGCTTCGAGCAGCGCGACTGGACCGCCGCGCGGCAGGATGCGGTCGAGCGCATCGCCCTGTATGACCTGTGCATCGCCGAGCGCATGGACGCGCTGCGGCGCATGGCCGGCGATGCCATCGGCGTGCGTGCGCTGTGGCTGCAGGTGCACGCGCACTACAGCGCGCTGCTGCAGGGGCTGATCGACGCCGAGCTGTACAAGACCTTCTACAACACCCTGGCGCGGCGCCTGTTCGCGACCCGGGGCGTCGACCCGGCGCTGGAGTTCATCGCGTTCGACATCGAACCCTCCGATGCGATCACCCACCCGGTGGCGCGCCACACCTATGCGGTGTCGCCCACGCGCCCGGTGGAGGCGCTGCAGCGGGTGCTGGCCGATTACCGCTTCGACGTGCCGTATGCACACCAGCTGCGCTGCGCGGCGGCCATCGCCATCCGCCTGCAGGATGACCTCGCGCACTGGGGCGACACCCCGGTGCGCAGCATCGAGCTGCTCGACACCGTGTTCTACCGCGAACGCCGTGCCTACCTGGTCGGCCGCGTGTTCGGCGAACACCGCTTCTCGCCCTGCATCATCGCCCTGGTCAACGACGAACAGGGCCTGCGTGCCGACGCGGTGCTGACCCGCCGCCGTGACGTCGCCCATCTGTTCGGTGTCTCGCGCAGCTATTTCCAGGCCGGCCTGGCCACGGTCGGTGACGCGGTGGTGTTCCTGCGCAGCCTGCTGCCGGGCAAGCCCATCGACGAGATCTACACCGTGCTGGGCCGTGCCAAGCAGGGCAAGACCGAGCGCTACCGCACCTTCTTCCGCCACTTCAACGAATACCCGCACGAGCGCCTGGTGCACGCCGAGGGCACCCCGGGCATGGTCATGGCGGTGTTCACCCTGCCCAGCTACCCGCTGGTGTTCAAGCTGATCCGCGACCGCTTCGCCTGGCCCAAGGCAATGTCGCGGCAGCAGGTGGAAGAGAAATACGCGCTGGTGTTCAACCTGGATCGCGTTGGCCGCCTGCTCGATGCACAGCCGTATCGCCACCTGCGCTTCCCGCGCGAGCGCTTCGCCCCGGCGCTGCTGGACGAGCTGTTGCAGCAGTGCGCGCAGAGCGTGCGCGTGCAGGGCGATGAGATCGAGATCGCCCTGTGCTACGTGCAACGCCGTTTCCGCCCGCTGAACCTGTACCTGCGCGAGCAGGGTGCGCCGGCCGTGCGCGCGGCCGCGCTGGACTACGCGCAGGCGATCACCGACATGGCCCGCAACAACATTTTTCCCGGTGACATGCTGCCGAAGAACTTCGGTGTGTCGCGGCATGGTCGCGCGGTGTTCTATGACTACGACGAGCTGTGCCTGGTCAGTGACTGCGTGTTCCGCGCCTGGCCGCAGCCGCGCACGCCGGAAGAAGCGCTTGCCGACGAGCCGTGGTTCCATGTCGGCCCGCGCGATGTGTTCCCCGAGCGCTTCGGGCCGTTCATGGGGCTGCCGGCGCAGGAGCTGGCAGCGGTGCGCGAGCACTACCGCCACCTGTTCGATCCTGCCTGGTGGCAAGGCCTGCAGGCCCGCTTCGCCAGTGGCGATTACCCTGACACGCCACCGTATGCCGCCGATCATCGATTGGCCTGACCGACCCGGCCACTGGCCCTGCGGCGCGAAACTCGGTTAGGCTGGACCATCATTGCCAAGGATCCGGTACCGATGCGCTCATCCCTTTGTCTTGCCCTTGCCCTGGCGGTCGGCAGCGTTGCCGCCATCACCGCTTTTGATGCCCCTGCGCAGACCACGAAGGCGGTGCGCGCCACCGCCGAGGCCAGCATGGTGCTGACCGGCACCATCGAGGTGGCCACAGACGGCTCGGTCAGCAATCTTGTACTGGACCAGCGCGAGCGCTTGACGCCCACGATCGCTGGTTTCGTCGACGGCACCATCCGCAGCTGGCGCTTCGAACCGACCGTGCAGGACGGACGTGCGGTGTCCGTGACGGCACCGATCCGCGTGCGCCTGCTCGGCAAGCCTGCAGCTGACGGCACGATGGAAGTACGCATGACGGGCGTCAACTTCAACGTGTACAGCGACAAGGATACCGACACCGTGACGCGGCGCGAGATGGGGCCGCCGAGCTATCCGCAGCAGGCGTTCCGCAACGGCGTGCAGGGCGAGGTGGTGCTGCTGATCAGGGTGGACCGGAACGGCAATGCAGCCGACGTCGCCACCGAGCAGGTGAACCTGGGGGTCGTGGGGCCAGAGCGCTCCATGCGGCAGATGCGTGATCTGTTTGCCAATGCCAGCATCGCCGCCGCCCGCAAGTGGACCTTTGCACCGCCGACCACCGGAAAGGACAAGGACGCTGCCGAGTGGACGGTCCGTACGGTGGTCAGCTACACGATGAGTGACGGACCGGGCGTCCAGCCAACGCCCTATGGCGTCTGGAAGCCCTTCATCCCGGGCCCGCGCCAGTCGGCGCCGTGGCGCCAGCAGGATGTCGCGCAGGAGGGGAGTGACCTGCTGCCGGCCGGCGGCGTGTACATGGTGGATGGTGCCAATCGTGGCCTGCGTCTGCTGACGGCACTGGCAAAGGACTGAGTCCCATCCGGTCCCTCGTGTTCCAGGACGGCGTGGCATGCCGCGCGCTGGCAACGAGGGGCCTGTCTTTCAAGCACAAGGAGTGAGTGTGATGCGATCTTCCCTATTCCTGGCCTTGACGCTGGCCCTCGGCGGCGGCGCCGGCTGCATCGGCAACGCAGACGCGCAGAGCGTGCGCGAGGTGCGCAAGCAGATGGAGGCCAGCATGACGCTCAGCGGCGTCATCAACATCGGCCGCGAAGGCCAGGTCGAAGGCTTCCAGCTGGACCACCGTGACAAGGTGGCCGCCGACGTGGCGCGCCTGGTCGAGGGCACGGTCAACAGCTGGCGCTTCGAACCGGTGCTGGTCGACGGCAAGGCCGTGCGCGCGCGGACCGATGTCCGCCTGCGGCTGCTGGCGGACAGCCTGACCGGCACCACCATGCAGGTCCGCGTGGCCGATGCGAACTTCGGCCCGGTCGATGAAGAGAACACGCTGTCCAGCGACAACGTCAGGGCGCTGAAGATGCGCCCGCCGGTCTACCCGGAACGGGCGGTGGCCATCCGCGGCCAGGGTGAGGTGACGCTGCTGGTCAAGGTCGGGCGCGATGGCAAGGTGGCCGACGTGGTTGCCGAGCGCACCAACCTGACCGTAGTGGCACCGGAACGCCAGATGCAGATGCTGCGTGACGTGCTGGCCAAAGCCAGCGTGAGCACTGCCCGCAGCTGGACGTTCAGCATTCCGACCACCGGCGAGTACAAGGACGAAGAATTCTGGACCGTGCGCGTGCCGGTCAACTACGCCTTCGACTCCCGGTCGGAGCGTTACGGCCGCTGGTCGGCCTACATCCCGGGCCCGCGCCAGCAGGCACCGTGGAAGACCGGCGAAGACGAAAAGGCCACCGGTAGCGACCTGCTGCCCGAAGGCGGCGTCTACATGGTCGGCCGCAACGACGGCCCGCGCCTGCTGACCCCGCTGGGCTGAGCAGCGCGGTGACGACAGCGCCGGGTATCGCCCGGCGCTTCCATGTGCAGGTCACTCCGCGTGCGGGTACACCACCACGCGGTTGCGGCCTTGTTCCTTGGCCAGGTACAGCGCCTTGTCGGCCAGCCGCAGCGCTTGTTCCACATCGGCATGGAACGTGGGGAAGTGGGCCACGCCCAGCGACACGGTGAGGGTGCCGACCGGCGCGAACGGCTGCCCGGCAATCGCCTGGCGCAGGCGCTCGGCGGTCTGCTGCGCCGCCGTTACGCCAACGCCCGGCAGCAGCACCAGGAATTCCTCGCCACCGGCGCGGCACAGCACGTCGGTTTCGCGCGAATGGCGGCGCATCTGCTCGGCGATATGGACGATGGCGGCATCGCCGACGTCATGGCCGTGGCCGTCGTTGATCGACTTGAAGCGGTCGATGTCCAGCGCCACGATCGCGAAAGGCTGGCCCTGTGCCTGCAGCATCTCCAGCGCGTTCTGCAGACCGCGGCGGTTCAGCAGCCCGGTCATCGGATCGGTGCGGCTGGCGCGGTTGAGGGTGCCGATACGGTCCTGCAGTGCGTTGAAGCTGTACAGCACCGCCTGCTTCAGCTGCGCCACTTCGAAGTACCACGCGCGGATGCCGGTGACGTGGTTGATCGCATTGCCGGTGTCTTCGCCTTCCTGCACGTTGCGCGCCAGCTGCCACAGCGGCATCGAGATGCGCCGCGCGAACCACCAGGTGATCAGCAGCGACAGCACGCCCAGCGGGATCGCGTTCCAGATGACCGAGGTCATCAGGCGCGACAGCGGCTGCAGGGTCGCCTCGGTCGGGCGCTGGGCGATGATGCCCCAGCCGGTGACCGGCACCGGGGCATAGCCGGACAGCTGGGCCACGCCATGGTTGTTGACCAGCTGCTGGCTGCCGGAACGACCGCCCATCACCGCCTTCACCGCCGCGTTGTCCAGCGCGTAGGTGCCCACTTCCTTCGGGTTGTTGTGGTAGATGATGCGGCCGTTGTGGTCGACCACGTACAGGTAGGACCCGTCGCGGTAGTAGTGCTTGCCCAGCAGCGTGTGCAGCGCGCTGCGCTGGCGCAGGTACAGCGTGCCGCTGACGTAGCCGAGGTAGGTGCCCTGGCGGTCGAACACCGGGTGCGACAGCGAGATCAGCAGCTTGCCGGTGGCCGACTGGTAGGGATCGCTGATCAACGGCTGGCGGCGCGCCAGTGCCTGGTTGCTGCCGAAGCTCTTGAGCACTTCGCCCTGCAGCTGCAGGGTCTGCGGTGAGGTGGCGATGACCAGGCCGCTGGCATTGACCACCAGCGAGGAGTTGAAGCTGCTGGACTGCAGCTGCAGGCGGCTGGCTTCGTCCTGCGCGTGGCCGGCATCCAGCCCGCTCTCACCGAGCCGGGTGGCAGCGTAGGCCAGCTGCTGCTGCGCGGACAGCAGGAAGGTCTGCGTCGTTTCGGCCAGCTTGCTGGTGTAGACGCGGTTGGCTTCCAGGGTGTTGCTCACCAGTTGGTCGCGCTGCACGCGGTAGCTGGCCAGCAGTGTGTTGCCGAGGGCGATGAGCGTACTCAGCAGGGCCAGCGCAAGAATCAGCTTGCCCAGGTTGAGGCGGTTGGAGATGGGTGGCATGCAGCGACTGCGCCCACTGCTGCGGCAGCGCAGCCGGGCACGAACGGTGGGGGAGCCGCCATTATGGGCACATTCGCCCGCCGCGGGGGACAGGCCCGGTGTCCCGGTGTCAGCGTTGCAGGCGCCGCCGCAGCGTATCGCGCACG
The DNA here is from genome assembly GCF_003086775.1 of Stenotrophomonas sp. ZAC14D1_NAIMI4_1. Taxonomy (NCBI): domain Bacteria; kingdom Pseudomonadati; phylum Pseudomonadota; class Gammaproteobacteria; order Lysobacterales; family Lysobacteraceae; genus Stenotrophomonas; species Stenotrophomonas sp. ZAC14D1_NAIMI4_1. Next base: position 4,235,975 of record NZ_CP026001.1, on the reverse strand, counting down.
CGCTCGGCGCCCGCCGCATCCAGCGGCGCGAGCACGCCACGCGCATCCTGCGGCACATGCGCGGCCGTATGTTCGCCCGCATCGAACACATAGTGGTCGAGCATCGTGCGCCAGTGCGTGCGCTGTTCCGGCGGCAGGTCGCGCAGGGCGAGGATGGCCAGCATCAGCGCGTTCATCGGCGAATCCATCCACGCCGGCACCGGCCGCCACCAGCTGTTGACCAGCACGTTGAATGGTTCCAGGCCTTCCATGTGGTGCCACCACAGCGAGGGAATGAACACCGCATCGCCCGGTTCCAGCTCGGCCACCAGGGCCTGCTCCCAGGCCTGGGCGAAGCGCGGGAAGCGCTGCAGGTCCGGTGCATGGAAATCGACCATGCTGATGGCCTGTCCGGCGGGGGTGAAATCCAGCGGCCCGACATACAGGTTCTCGACCTGCGCCGGCGCGAACAGGGTGACGCGGCGGCGACCGGCCGCCACACACGCCAGGTTGTCCGGCACGTCCTGGTGGGCGGCGATGCGCGAGCGGTTGCCGATCCAGATGCTGGCCAGCGGATCGGCGACGCCCAGGTGCAGCGGGTTGGCCTGGCTGAAGCCGGGCAGGAAACTGTCCAGCGTGGTCGAGGCGACGTAGATCGACGGCGGCGCGGGATCGCTGGCGTACTTCAGCAGGGTGGCCAGCACCACCTTCAGCGGGATCTGTTCGCGGCGGAAATTGAAGCCGCTCATGTCCTCGTTGTAGAACAGCCGCCCGTGCGTGTCGGGTGCGGCGGTGGTCGCCGTCACCGGCATCTGCCCGTGGTCGAAGCCGGCCAGGTGGGCCACCGCCTCGGCGGCGGACCGGCGCGCGGCCCTCACCAGTGGCCAGTGCGCCACCAGCCCACGGATCACCTTCGGCGTCGTCCAGGTGGGCAGCTGCGCGTGCAGCTGCGCCGGGTCCAGGCCGTGGATCTCTTCGATGGGGCGGGGCTGGGGCAGCATGCGCGGGTATCCGGAGCGGAGTGGAGCCGAGCATGGGCTCGGCTCCACAGTACTGCAGCAGGTCAGAACTTGTAACGCACGCCGAACATGTAGCGCGGGCCGGTCTGGGTGGCGTAGCGCAGCATGTTGGTGTGGCGCGAGTAGGTGCGCATGGTCTCGTCGGTCAGGTTGATCGCTTCCAGGCTCAGGGTCAGCTGCTCGCTCACCGCGTAGCTGATGTTCAGATCGAGCTGGCCGTAAGCCGCGGTGTAGTTCGGGTTCGGGCCCTGGCCGCCGATGCCGTTGAGGAACTTGTCGCGCCAGTTGTAGGCCGCGCGCACCTGCCAGGCGTTCTTGTCGTAGAACGCGACCAGGTTGGCCGAGTCGCTCAGGCCGATCATCGGGTACTGGTCGCCCAGGCTGAGGTTGTTGAAGGTCAGCCCGGACTTCACCTTGGTGTAGTTGGCCGCCAGGCCGAAGCCGGATTGGCCGAACAGGTGCTGCACCGCCACTTCCCAGCCGTCCAGGTGGTCCGAGTGCTGGTTGGCCGGCACGGTGATGTCGAAGCCGGCGATCGGATCGGTCGGCAGGCCTTCAATGGTGCCGGTCAGCTGGCCGGCCGAGTTGACGCCGGTGAAGTTCACGCCCGGGTCGCCGGCATGGTTGGTGAAGATGTAGTCGCGGATGCAGGGCATGTCGGTGCCGCCGCACGACACCAGTGCCTCGTTCCAGTAGGCGCCGCCGACGGGCGTGTGCAGGTTGCCGCTGTTCTCGCGCACCACGGTGTCGCTGATGAAGTTCTTGATGTTCTTGCGGAAGAAGCCAGCCGAGGCGTAGCTGGCTTCGCCGTAGTACCACTCCAGCGAGAGGTCGAAGTTGTCCGAGATCAGCGGCTCCAGGCTGGGGTTGCCGCGGCTGCCGCTGCCACCCTGGGTGCGCACGATGTCGGCCAGCGACTGGCCGCTCTGGATCTGCGTCCAGCTCGGTCGGCCCAGCGTGCGGCTGTAGCTGCCGCGCAGTGCCAGCGATTCGCTCAGGTCCAGCGTCAGGTCGACGTTGGGCAGCACGTAGTCGTACTTGCCGCGGCCGCCGATGAAGCTGCTTTCCGGCGCGTAGACGATGTTCAGTTCGTTGGCCGAGCCCCAGCTGATGCCGGTCGGCACGCGCACCATCGCGTTGGATTCCACTTCGGTCTGCTCGTAACGCACGCCGGCGGCCACGTGCAGCGGCATCGACCAGTCGAAGGTGGTGCGGTACTGCAGGAAGGCGCTGCGCGTCTTCTCGGTGGTGCGGATGTCTTCGGAGTACTCGCTCGGTGCGTAGTAGCAGGTCGGGCAGGCCGGGTCGGCAGCGGTACCGACCTGGGCGGCGCGGTCGATCAGGCGGTCGAAATCGAACACCAGGAACTGGCCGGTCAGGCGCGGATCGCTGTGCCCGGAGAAGGCCTTGAAGTACTTGGCCATGTTGTCGGCGTACCAGATGTCATCGGCATAGTCGGCCGGCGAGCCGAGGCCGCCCCAGGTATTGCGCTGCATGATGGCCGAGGCCGAGCGGTTCTCCACCTGGGTGTGGCCGATGCCGAAATCCAGCGCCGAATAGTCGGCGAAGCGGAACGTGCCGCGGCCCTGGTACTGCTGCACCTCGGACTTGTTGTAGCTGTTCTGGAACACCGAGCCGGTGACCAGCGCATCGGAGGCCTGCACGCCGCCCGGGGGCAGCGCGATGTTGATGATCGGCAGGTCACCGCTGTAGTCGACGGTGGTCTTGCCGCGCACGAAGGCGGCCACGCCAAGCACGCCGGCCGAGCCATAAGGGCTGTCCGGCTGCGATTCGGCGGTGGAGTTGTGCGCATCGAACGACAGGTCCAGGGCGTCGTTCACTTCCCAGTCCACGTTGAAGCCCAGCGAGTGCATGCCGGTCTTGGTGGCCAGCCGCGCGCCGCCCATCGACACGTCCGAATTGGTCATGTCTTCGCTGTAGATGATCGGTGCAGCCACCGGGCCATTGGTCCAGGTGCTGTCGCCCGGGCCGTAGTTGAACCACACCGACAGCTCGCTGCGCTGCTGCTGCACCTTGTTCTCGACATAGGTGTAGTCCAGCGTGGTGGTGACATTGTCGGTCGGCTTCCACTGGAACGTGGCCTGCGCGTTGGTGCGCTGGCGCTGCACGCCGTTGACGTTGTAGGCGGTGTTCTGCGGCCGCCCATACACATCGTTCGGGCCCGGCCGGTTGGTGATGCGGTCCGAATAACCCTGGCCCGGCTGCGGCAGGGTGCGCCCATCGGTGGTGTTGTTGCCGTAGAACGTCGCCCAGCCCTCGGCCACGGTGGCCTGGTTGAAGCCGGAATCGCGCTCCTGGTGGCTGGCACTGAAGGCCACGCCGAAGCGGTCGTCGGCATAGCGCTGGCTGAAGATGCCCGACAGTTCGCCGGTGACGTTCGACCCCTGCAGCGTGCGCGGCAGGTTGTCGTTGGAGGAATCGTTGACCGCCTTCAGGCCGAGGCTGATCACCGGCTCCGATTCCAGCGGCCGCAGGGTCTTGATGTTGATGGTGGCGCCGATGCCACCGGCCGGGTTGTCGGCGCGGCTGGTCTTGTACACCTCCACCGCCGAGATCGATTCGGAAGCGAGGTTGGCGAAGTCGAACGAGCGCGAACCGTTCAGGCCGGCACCGCCGTTGCCGAGGTTGGACGCGGGCATCTGGCGGCCGTTCAACAGCACCAGGTTGTAGTCGGGGCCGATGCCGCGCACGGTCACCTTGGAACCTTCGCCGCTGGAGGTGCGGTCGATCGATACGCCGCTGATGCGCTGCAGCGATTCGGCCAGGTTGGTATCCGGGAACTTGCCGATGTCCTCGGCGACGATGCCATCGACCACGCCCTGGCTGTCGCGCTTGAGGTTCATCGACGACTGCAGGCTGCCGCGGATACCGGTGACCTGCACGGTATCGAGCGTGGCCGGGTCGGGCGTGTCGCCGGCAGGTGCGTCCTGCGCCCATGCCGGTGCGGCGAGCGCTGCGAGCAGCGCGGAAGTGAGCATCGTCTTGCGAGGTACTGCCTTGTACGTCTTCATGGAAGCTCCCTCCCCAGGGAATTCGGTTGTGTCGTTGCGGCGTTGTCTCGATCGCGGGTTACTGCACGTGGCCGGATTGGAGCGACGGTTGACAGCGTTGTCAACAAACTGCCATCAAGTGCGCCTGGCCAACGCCTGCGTGGGCCGCGATGTAACCGTTGCCATGCACCTGCTCACGCCGATGAATTGCCTTTGGCTGCGGCATCTGCAGCGCTTTTTCAGGCATGACAGCGCTGCCAATCGATCGGCGGAAAAACGTTGTGCGGTGCAGAACGAAACTGCGCGGATGCCTTGCGAGGGCGCTTCAGCGTGGAGGGAGGAGGGGACTGACAGCGCTGGACAACGGCAATGGCCGGTGGATGTCGTGCATGTCCACTGGATGGCTTGAATCACTGACCGGGAGGACAGGTTCTGGACATGATGGCGACTGTCAGCGGACAGCGCGTGCGGCGAAGCCACAACGGGCGCGTCGGCCCGCCGCGGGAGGGCTCAGCGCCGGCGCGGCGCGGCAGTGGATTCGCGTTCCAGCACCGCGTGCTCGACGGTGATCATGCGCCCGGCAGCCTCGGCGCGGATGTGCTCGATCAGCTGCTCGGTGGCCAGCCGGCCCATGTGCGCGGTCGGCTGGCGCACGGTGGTCAGTGCCGGGTAGATGTGCCCGGCAATCGGCGTGTCGTCGAAGCCGCACACCGACAGATCGCGCGGCACGCGCAGCCCGCGCTCGCCGGCCACGCGGTAGACCGCAGCGGCCATGTCATCGTTGGCCGCGAAGATCGCCGTCGGCGGATCGTCCAGGTCGAGCAGGACGTTGGCCGCGTCCACGCCGGACTCGAACGAGAACTGGCCATTGGCCACCAGCTGCGGATCGTAGGCAATGCCGGCCTCGCGCAGCGCCTGCCGGTAGCCGGCGTGGCGCCACTGGCAGGCACCATGCGCGCGTGGCCCCTTGATGTGGCCGATGCGGCGGTGACCCTGCGCGACCAGGTGTCCGATCAGTTCGACCACCGCGGTGGTTTCATCCATGCGCACGCCGATGCGGCCTTCCGGATGGCGTGGCGCGATGCAGGCGAAGGGAATGTCCTGTTCTTCCAGCCAGGACAGCACCACCTCGTCATCGGTCAGCGGCGGGATCAGCACCACGCCGTCGGGGCGCGAATTCTCGAACAGCGCGGCCAGGTCGGGCAGGGTGCGGCGGCCGGTGCCGACCGGGCCCAGGATCAGGTTGTAGTGCTGCGCATGACAGGCTTCCAGCATGCCGCTCTGGATTTCCATCAGGTAGTTGCGCGAGGGATTGTTGTAGACCAGCGCCAGTGCGTACGAGCGCTGGCCCGCCAGGCTGCGCGCGGACAGGTTCGGCTTGTAGCCCAGCCGTGCCACGGCCGCCAGGACGCGCTCGCGCGTCTGCTCGCGCACGTTCGGCTCGTGGTTGAGCACGCGGGACACGGTCTTGATCGAAACCCCGGCAACGGCGGCGACATCCTCGATTCGACTGCGCATGGTGCGATGGTTCCTCCTGGAAGGCGGCGGGCACGCGGCGATGGTAGTGCGTGCTGGCCCGGTCGATGTTGCCGAAGCAGGCGGATGTTGCCACGACAGGAGGGGCGCTGGCACGTCCCGATTTCGTGTCGCGATGCAACACCCGCGCACTGCGATGGCGTGTCGATGATGCGCCAGGCCCCGTGGTTGCGGGACGGTCGGCACGTTGCCCGCCAACAACGATTGACAGCAGCGGGGTCGCCTTATATGACAGCGCTGTCAGGAGCGGTGCGCAAGCGCCCATGCCGGCGTGCGGTCGCAGACATGCGCGCCAGGAATTTCATCCACGGAGGTAGAGCCCAGTGAATCGCCCCACCCAGACCCTTCTTGCCAGCTGCCTGTTGGCCGCCCTTGCCGCGCCGGTCGGTGCCGCACCGGCCAGCGGCGAACGTCTGCAGGACTGGCCGCGCGTGCACAGCGCGATCACCCCCGACGCGCAGATCGAAAGCCGCCTGCAGCAGATCCTTTCGCAGATGACGCTGGCGCAGAAGATCGGGCAGATGACCCAGGCCGAGATCAAGACGATCACGCCGGAGCAGGTGCGCCGCTACTACATCGGCTCGGTGCTCAATGGCGGCGGCTCGTGGCCGGGCATGGACAAGCACGCCAGCGTGCAGGCGTGGCTGGCGCTGGCCGATGCCTACCATGCCGCCTCGCTGGCCACCGATGCGAAGACGCCGGTGCCGGTGATCTGGGGCACCGATGCGGTACACGGCCACAACAACGTGCTGGGCGCGACCCTGTTCCCGCACAACATCGGCCTGGGCGCCGCCGGAGATCCCGAACTGATCGAGCGCATCGGCGAGGCGACCGCGCGGTCGGTGCGCGCCACCGGCATCGGCTGGGTCTTCGCGCCCACCCTGGCCGTGGCCCACGACCCGCGCTGGGGCCGCACCTACGAAAGCTATTCGTCCGACCCGGCAGTGATCCGCAGCTTCGCCCACGCCTACGTGAAGGGCGCGCAGGGCGCCTTCAAGGATGACGGCAACGTGGTCACCACCGCCAAGCACTACCTGGGTGACGGCGCCACCGACAGCGGCCGCGACCAGGGCGAGGCGCTGGTCGACAAGGCGACGATGATCAACGTGCATGCGCAGGGCTACTACGGCGCGCTGGCCGAAGGCGCGCAGACCGTGATGGCCTCCTTCAACAGCTGGAACGACCGTGCCGCCGGCATCGACTACGGCAAGATGCACGGCAGCAAGGCGCTGCTGACCGATGCGCTGAAGGACAAGATGGGCTTCGATGGCTTCGTCGTCTCCGACTGGAACGGCATCGCCCAGGTGCCGGGCTGCCGCAACGACAGCTGCGCGCAGGCCATCAACGCCGGCATCGACATGGTGATGGTGCCCGATGACTGGAAGGCCTTCATCGACAACACCACCGCGCAGGTGCAGAAGGGCGAGATCCCGATGGCACGCATTGATGACGCAGTGACGCGCATCCTGCGGGTGAAGCTGCGTGCCGGGCTGTTCGAACACAAGCCGTCCGACAGCCGCTATGCCGGTGATGCCACCGCCGTGCAGCACCGCGAGCTGGCGCGGCGTGCGGTCCGCGAATCGCTGGTGCTGCTGAAGAACGAAGGCAAGGTGCTGCCGCTGCGTCGCGACGCGCGCGTGCTGGTGGTCGGCAAGGGTGCTGACAACATCGGTGACCAGTCCGGTGGCTGGTCGCTGACCTGGCAGGGCACCGAGAACAGGAATGCCGACTTCCCCAACGCCGATTCGGTGCTGGGCGCGCTGCGCGCCGAACTGGGTATGGACAACGTCAGCTTCAGTGCCGATGGCCAGGGCATTGATCCGAAGGCGTTCGACGTGGTGCTGGCGGTGATCGGCGAGACGCCGTATGCGGAAACCAACGGCGACATTCTTGCCTCGGACACGGTCAGCCACAGCCGCGCCTATCCGCAGGATCTGGCCGTGCTGAAGGCTGCCGCAGCGGCTGGCAAACCGGTGGTGACGGTCTACCTTTCCGGCCGGCCGATGTACACCAACGACCTGCTCAACCTGTCCAGCGCCTTCGTCGCGGCGTGGCTGCCGGGCACCGAAGGCAAGGGCGTGACCGATGTGCTGGTGGCGGGCAAGGGCGGCAAGCCCGTGCACGACTTCCGTGGCCGCCTCAGCTTCCCGTGGCCGGGCGTGCCGTGCCCGGCACCGATCGACCAGCCCGATGCGAAGAAGCCGTCGCTGTTCGCGCTGGGCTATGGCCTGAGCTACGCCAAGGGCGGCAAGGTCGCGCGGCTGGACGAAGCCAACCCGGACAGCTGCGGTGAAGTGACCGTGCTGCCGATCTTCAATCGTGCCGACACGCCGCCGTTCGCCCTGCACGTGGCCGCCGCGGGTGCGACCCAGCCGCTGGGCAGCGATCTGAACGCCACGCTGCGCTGGCCCACCGCCAAGCCGGTGGTGCAGGTGCGTACCGTGCAGGTGAACACCCAGCAGGACGCCAAGGAAGTGACCTGGCTGGCCCCCGCGCAGCTGATCGCACGCAGCACCTCGCGCCGCAACCTGGGCGCACTGGCGCGCAGCAACGGCGCGCTGCAGTTCGATGTGCAGCTGGTGAAGCGCCCGGCCTCGCCGGTGAAGGTGGCCATGCAGTGCGGCAGTGGCTGCGAGGGTGGGGTGGATATCGCGCCGTTGCTGGGCAAGCTCTCGCCCGGCCAGAAGCAGACGGTGACCGTTCCGCTGGCGTGCTTCGCCAAGCAGGGCGTGGCACTGGGCGCGGTGGAAGCCCCGTTCGTGGTGACCGCCGACAAGCCGTTCGCTGCAGCGTTCACCCAGGTCAAGCTGACCGCCAATACGGCCAATGCCGAAGGTGCGGTGGCCTGCCCGTAAGCCACGCGGTTGCGCCGGGTGATGCCCGGCGAGCGGAGCAAAGCTTGATGTCGTTCCGTCCACGTGTCCTGGTGCGCCGCTAAACTGGCGCACCAGGAAGCGATCCGCGTGTCGTGCGGATCCACAGACAAGGACGACCATGCGCCGTTTACTCCAGAGCGTGAGGCTGCAGCCTCATGGTTCCACCATCGATGTCACGTGTGTCACCGACGCACGCGCGCTGCTTGAGCTGGTGCGGCAGGGCGCGTACGCGCAGGCCTCGGCGGTGATGGCCGAGCTCCACGAAGGCAGCCAGGTGGATTTCTACGCCTACCTCGGCAAGCAGGTGCAGGCGCCTGCGCTCGCCGCGCAATGGCACGCACACGCGCCCGATTCCATCGATGCTGCACTGCTGCTGGCCTTTGCCGAGCTGGGCGAAGGCTGGCGCCTGCGCGGCGAAACCTACTTTCATGAAATCCCCGAAGCGCGCAGGCGCGCCTTCCCGCTGAAGTTCCAGGCCGCGCAGCGGCGGTTCAAGGCACTGGCCGAGCGTGCGGACGCACCGCCGCTGGCGTTCTATGGCCTGCTGCACTGTGACGTGGTGTGCGACATCGAACGTGAGGCGCGCAGCGAGCGCTTCGCGCAGGTGATGGCGCTGGCGCCGTACCACGCACCCTCGGTCTACATGCTGGCCAAGGCCAGCATGGAAAAGTGGGACGGCAGTGACGAGGAGATGTGGGCGTACCTGCGCTGGATCAGTGACAACGCCCCGCGCGGCCGCGATGCCCATGCGGCGATCGCGGCGCACGTGGTGGAATGGACCTACCCGTGGATGGACGAGTGCGATGCGCCGCTGGAGATTGTCGGGGTGGTGCGCACCGCCAACGTGCCCGGCCTGGCCGACCTGGTGCGCAAGGCGCTGCTGGACTGGCTGGACGTGCAACCCGCCGGCCTGGAACGCGCGCTCGCGGCCTGCACCTCATCGCGTGAGCGCCGCCATCGCGCCGAGTTCGCCCTGGCCCTCTACCTCGTTGGTGCGTGGGACGAGGCGCGCGTGGTGATGAAGGCGCAGGGCGGCAAGGTGCCGGTCGAACCGTGGTGCTACCTGGCCTATCGCGGCAGCAGCATGCTCAGCGAAATGCTGGGCGGCACGCTGCGCTGTGCGGGCCTGGCCCACGACCGCATCTGCCGCGACCTCGGCCTGGACCCGCGCGAGGTCTGCGCGTAGAGGCATCTCGCCGGGCATGGCCCGGCGCTACCGGTAGATCCACGCCATGCGTGGATGCCTGCCGCCGCGAAAGCCCAAAAAAAGCCCCGCAGTGCGGGGCTTTTTTCTTATCGCTTCATGGAACCGAAGAACTCGTCGTTGGACTTGGTGTTCTTCATCTTGTCCAGCAGGAATTCCATCGCGGCCATTTCATCCATCGGATGCAGCAGCTTGCGCAGGATCCAGATCTTCTGCAGCAGTTCCGGTTCGATCAGCAGGTCTTCGCGGCGGGTGCCCGAACGGTTGATGTCGATGGCCGGGAACACGCGCTTTTCAGCGATGCGACGGCTCAGGTGCACTTCGCTGTTGCCGGTGCCCTTGAACTCTTCGTAGATCACCTCGTCCATCTTCGAGCCGGTGTCGACCAGCGCGGTGGCGATGATGGTCAGGCTGCCGCCTTCTTCCACGTTGCGCGCGGCACCGAAGAAGCGCTTCGGGCGGTGCAGGGCGTTGGCGTCCACGCCGCCGGTCAGCACCTTGCCCGAGCTCGGCACCACGTTGTTGTAGGCACGGGCCAGGCGGGTGATGGAGTCCAGCAGGATCACCACGTCCTTCTTGTGCTCGACCAGGCGCTTGGCGCGCTCGATGACCATTTCGGCCACCTGCACGTGGCGCGCGGCCGGCTCGTCGAAGGTCGAGCTGATGACCTCGCCGCGCACGGTGCGCTGCATTTCGGTCACTTCTTCCGGGCGCTCGTCGATCAGCAGCACGATCAGGTGCACGTCCGGGTGGTTGGTGGTGATGGCCGTGGCCACCTGCTGCATCATCATCGTCTTGCCGGCCTTCGGCTGGGAGACGATGAGCGAGCGCTGGCCCTTGCCCTGCGGCGCCATCAGGTCGAGGATGCGGCCGGTGATGTCTTCCGACGAACCGTTGCCGCGCTCCAGGGTGAAGCGGCGACGCGGGAACAGCGGGGTCAGGTTCTCGAACAGCACCTTGTTCTTCGACGCTTCGATCGGCTCACCGTTGATGGTGTCGACGATGTTCAGTGCGAAGTAGCGCTCGCCGTCCTTCGGGAAGCGGATGCGGCCGGAGATGTGGTCGCCGGTGCGCAGGTTGAAGCGGCGGATCTGGCTGGGCGAGATGTAGGTGTCGTCCGGGCCGGCCAGGTAGCTGGCCTCGGCCGCGCGCAGGAAGCCGAAGCCGTCGGGCAGGATTTCCAGCACGCCGTCGGCGGCGACGCCGTCACCGTGGCGGGTCAGCACCTTCAGCAGGGCGAAGATGACGTCCTGCTTGCGGGCGCGGGCGACGCCTTCGGAGATCTGCAGCTGCTCGGCGATTTCCAGCAGCTTCTGCGCCGGCATGCGCTTGAGGTCGCTCAGCGAGTAGACCGGGAAGCCTTCCGGCACGTTGGCGTGCGGGCGCGGCACGAAGGGCTGCTGCTCGCCACCGTCCTGCGGCATGCCGTCTTCGCGGCCACGGCCACCACGGTCGCGGTCGCGACGGTTGCGGAAGCGGTCACGGCGGTTGCCCTGGCCCTGCTGGCCGTTCTGGCCACCCTGGTTGTAGGGATTGTTGTTCTGGCCCTGGTTCTGGCCGCCACCCTGACCACCCTGGTGGTTCTGCTGGCGGGGCTGGCCGGATTCGCGGCCTTCGCCGCCATCACCGCCGCCGGAGGCGGGGGCTTCAGCAGCGGGCGCGCTCGGCGCGGGGGCGGCTGCGGCCGGTGCCGGCGCTTCGGGCGCGGGTGCCAGCGGCAGGGTCGGCTGCGCGGGCGCAGCGCTGGTTTCGGCGGCGGCCGGAGCGGCTGCCTTGCTCACGCGGGGCTTGCGCACGCGCTTTTCGGCGGGCGCATCGGCGCTGCCGGTTTCGGGAGTGTTATCGGACAAGAGCGTTATTCCTCGCTTGAAGGTGCGAGCGCCCGGCTGGGGCGGCGAACGTTGGGAATGGGTCTGGAAGAAACTGCGTCCAGAGGGTGCGGCACGCGAACGCGGCCGGATATGCCGACACTATCATCGGCCAGCGGCGCCGTGCAAGGGTCACCGGGTATTGCATTCATGCGGGCGCCGGGCGCCCAGCGGCAGCCGCGGTCAGCGGCTGCCGTGGAACAGCAGGATCAGGCCAGGGCCTTGTCCAGCAGGCCGGCCAGCTGGGCCTTGCCCACCGCACCGATCTGCTCGCCGACCTTTTCGCCGTCCTTGAAGACGACCAGGTACGGGATCGAACGCACGTGGTACTTGGCGGCCAGCGCGCGGTTGTTGTCGACGTTGACCTTGGCGATCTTGGCGCGGCCCTGGTAGGCGTCGGCCAGTTCGTCCAGCGCGGGGGCGATCATCTTGCAGGGGCCGCACCACTCTGCCCAGAAATCGACCAGCACCGGTTCCTTGGAATTCAGCACGGTGCTATCAAAGTCGGCATCGCCGACGTGTACAACCTTGTCGCTCATCTTGGTTTCTCGTCTTGGATTGCACCCGGCCAGGCCGGAGGTGGGTGAACTGGGCCATGCCCGGTGGCGCGACCCTCGTCGTTGCCTCGCGGCGGTCTGCCGCGGTGCGTTCGGCGGGATGCCTGGACGCTCACGGCCGGCAGTGTACCCCTATCGCGCGGCGGGGACAGTTGCTGGCTGGAACCCAGCGTAACGTGATCGTGTCCCAGCCCGGTATGTGTCGGATTTCACTGTCTTCGAGGAGATGGGGGTGGCACCGGGGCAGGGCCAGTGGCCGGCACAGGGCCGTTCAAGTGGCGTGCGGCTGGGTGAAGGCCCCGTGCGGGCGTGCCGTCTCCCGGTCCTGTGAGACGAGCGGTTCCGGTTTGCCGGCCCGAGTGCGTTAAACTGGGGCATTGTGCGGCGTGCGGACCGGGTGGTCCCCGCCTGCCAACCCGCCGCAGACGATGAAGTGCCAGCCGCCCCGTGGGCCGGCGGCCATACCAAGACGGACTCATGAGCGACAAACCGCTGACCGATTTGACCTTCTCCTCCTTCGAGCTGCATCCGGCCCTGCAGGCCGGCCTTGAAGGAGCCGGATTCACCCGCTGCACCCCGATCCAGGCGCTGACCCTGCCGGTCGCGCTGCCCGGCGGTGATGTTGCCGGCCAGGCGCAGACCGGCACCGGCAAGACGCTGGCCTTCCTGGTCGCTGTCGTGAACCGCCTGCTGACGCGTCCGGCACTGGCCGACCGCAAGCCGGAAGACCCGCGCGCCCTGATCCTGGCACCGACCCGCGAACTGGCCATCCAGATCCACAAGGATGCGGTCAAGTTCGGTTCCGACCTGGGCCTGCGTTTCGCCCTGGTCTACGGCGGCGTCGATTACGACAAGCAGCGCGAACTGCTGCAGCAGGGCGTGGACGTGATCATCGCCACCCCGGGCCGCCTGATCGACTACGTGAAGCAGCACAAGGTGGTTTCGCTGCACGCCTGCGAGATCTGCGTGCTGGACGAAGCCGACCGCATGTTCGACCTGGGCTTCATCAAGGACATCCGCTTCCTGCTGCGCCGCATGCCCGAGCGCACCACCCGCCAGACCCTGCTGTTCAGCGCCACCCTCAGCCACCGCGTGCTGGAGCTGGCCTACGAGCACATGAACGAGCCGCAGAAGCTGGTGGTCGAAGCCGAGACCATCACCGCCGCGCGCGTGCGCCAGCGCATCTACTTCCCGGCCGATGACGAGAAGATCCCGCTGCTGCTGGGCCTGCTGTCGCGCAGCGAAGGCGCGCGCACCATGGTCTTCGTCAACACCAAGGTGTTCGTCGAGCGCGTGGCGCGTTCGCTGGAAAAGGCCGGCTACCGCGTCGGCGTGCTGTCCGGCGACGTGCCGCAGAAGAAGCGCGAGAGCCTGCTCAACCGCTTCCAGAAGGGCCAGCTGGAAATCCTGGTGGCCACCGACGTGGCTGCGCGCGGCCTGCACATCGATGGCATCAAGTACGTCTACAACTACGACCTGCCGTTCGACGCCGAAGACTACGTGCACCGCATCGGCCGTACCGCGCGCCTGGGCGAAGAGGGTGATGCGATCAGCTTCGCCTGCGAGCGCTACGCGATGGGCCTGCCGGACATCGAGGCGTACATCGAGCAGAAGATTCCGTCCGAGCCGGTCACCAAGGAACTGATGACCCCGCTGCCGCGCCCGGAACGCCCGGCCCCGGCCGAAGGCGAGGAAGGCGACGACAACGAAAGCGTCGGCCAGATCTTCCGCGAAGCGCGCGAAGCCCGCGCCGCCGAGGAAGAGCGTCGTGGCGGTGGCCGCAGTGGCGGCCGTTCCGGCAGCGGCGGTGGTGGCCGTGGTGGTCGCGACGGTGAGCGCAGTGGCGAACGCCGCCCGCGTGGCCCGCGCAAGCCGCGCGTGGAAGGCGAGCAGGCTGCTGCGCCGGTCGCCGGTGCCGAAGGCGCCGCTGCCCAGGCCCCGCGTCCGCCGCGCCCGCCGCGTGCCGAAGGCGCACCGGAAGGTGCCGCCGATGGCGAGCACAAGACGCGCAAGCGTCGTCGTCGTCGCCACGGCCGTCCGGTCGAAGGTGCCGAGGGCGCGCAGAACACCGCCGGCAATGGCGCCAGCCCGGTCACCCCGGTGCAGGTGGTGGCCAAGCCGGTGCGTACCGCCGCCGACACCGGTGATTCGTTCCTGACCCGTATCGGCCGCAAGATCCGCCGGATGCTGTCGGGCAACTGATCGGTGTGCCGACCAACGGTCGGCACCCACCAAACCGACCGGTAGCGCCCGACCGTTGGTCGGGCGGCTTTAACGGCGTGCCGACCAACGGTCGGCACCCACCACCAACGGTCGGCACCCACCGGACCGGAAGGTTTTCGCCGGGCATGGCCCGGCGCTACCGATCCGTCGCGCCGGTCCTGCATAATCGGGGCATGAGTGTCCTGCGCTTCGACAATGTCAGCAAACAGTACGCCGGTGGCCACGAAGCCCTGACCGATGTCAGCTTCGAAGTAGCCCCCGGCGAAATGCTGTTCGTCACCGGCCATTCCGGGGCGGGCAAAAGCACCCTGCTCAAGTTGATCCACCTGGACGAGCGGCCCAGCCGCGGCGCGGTGGTGTTCGACGAGCGCAACCTGCTGAAGGTGCGCGGCGGTGACATCCCGCGCCATCGGCGCGCGGTGGGCGCGGTCTACCAGGACCACCGCCTGCTGATGGACCGCTCCATCGCCGAGAACGTGGCGTTGCCGCTGATCCTGCGCGGCACCCGCCGCGGCGATATCGCCAAGCGCGTGCGCTCGGTGCTGGAACGCATGGGCCTGGGCCACCGCGAAAAAGCACTGCCCTCGCAGTTGTCGGCCGGTGAGCAGCAGCGCGTGGGCATCGCCCGCGCGATCGTCGGCGAACCCAAGCTGCTGGTGGCCGACGAGCCGACCGGCAACCTCGACCCGACCCTGGCGGCGGAGATCATGGCCCTGTTCGCCGAGCTGCCCTCGCGCGGCACCAGCGTGCTGGTGGTCAGCCACGACCTGCCGCTGCTGCGCCGCATGCGCAAGCGCGTGCTGATCCTCGACCATGGCCGGCTGGCGGACGACATCTCGCCGCAGGACCTGGCGGAGTAACGCATGGGCAAGAACGAAAACAGCGAAGCCGCCGCACCGTCGCGCCTGGGCGTGTGGTTCCACCACCATGCCCACAGCGTGGTGTTCAGCCTGGGCCGCGCCTGCCGCAAGCCGTGGGCCACCCTGCTGACGGTGATGGTCATGGCGCTGGCGCTGGCATTGCCGCTGGGCCTGTCCATCGCCCTGGACAACCTCAAGCAGTTCGCCGGCAGCGTGCAGCAGTCGCGCGACATCAACGTGTTCCTCAAGGCCGATGTCGATGGCCCCGGCGCGCTGCGCCTGGCGGGCGAACTGCGCGACCGCCAGGACGTGGCCAACGTGACCGTGCGCACGCCCGAACAGGGCCTGCAGGAACTGCGCGACGCCGGCCTCGGCGAAGCCATCGACGCACTCAACGACAACCCGCTGCCGTCGCTGCTGGTGGTCACTCCGGGCCAGGGCCAGGATGACGCCCGCCTGGCGCGCGCGCTGGAAAGCCTGCCCGGTGCCGACCTGGTGCAGCACGATGCCCTGTGGCGGCAGCGCCTGGATGCCTGGCTGGCCTTCGGTGCGCGCCTGGTGCAGGTGCTGTCGGCGCTGCTCGGTGCAGGTGCCGCGCTGGTGGTGGGCAATACCGTGCGCCTGGACATCCAGGCCCGCCGCGAGGAAATCGGCGTGCTGCAGCTGCTCGGTGCCAGCGATGGTTTCATCCGCCGCCCGTTCCTGTACCTGGGTGCCTGGTATGGCCTGGGCGCCGGTGCGGTCGCGCTGGCCCTGATCGGCGTGGCCGGTGCTGCCCTGCGCACGCCGCTGGCCGAACTGTCGCGCAGCTACGGCAGCCCCTTCGTCCTGCACGGCCTGGACCTGCTGCACGGCAGCCTGGTGCTGCTCGGCACCTTGCTGCTGGGCTGGCTGGGTGCCTGGCTGGTGACCGGCCACTTCCTCCGCCAGACCCGCCCCACCGACACCTGAGACCGGCATGCAACCGCAAGCGTTGAAGCACCTTGAAGGGCCCGCGACGCGGGTGATGGTGGTCGATGGTTCCAAGCTGGTGCGCAGGCTGATCGCCGACGTCCTGCAGCGTGACCTGCCGGGCGTGGAGGTGATCGGCTGCGACAGCATCGAGGAAGCGCAGAAGGTGCTGGAGCAGGGGCCGGTGGATCTGGTGACCACCTCGCTGACCCTGCGCGATGGCGACGGCCTGGCGCTGGCCAAGCGCGTGCGCGAAGCCGCCGGCCAGGCCTACGTGCCGGTCATCGTGGTCTCCGGCGACGCGCAGCAGCACCTGGAACAGCGCCGCTTCACCGAGTACGTCACCGACTATTTCGACAAGGCGCTCGGCCACGAGGCGCTGGCGACCTTCATCCGCGGCTACGTGCAGCCGCAGACCATTCCCGGCGCCACCATCCTGTATGTCGAGGACAGCCGCGTGGTGGCCGAAGCGACCAAGCGCATGCTCGAGCGGCAGCAGTTGAACGTGATGCACGTGGTCAGCGCCGAGGAAGCCTTCACCCTGCTCACCGCCGAATCGCTGGGCCGCAGCCGCCACCGCATCGACCTGGTGCTGACCGACGTCACCCTGAAGGGTGAGCTGAGCGGCCGCGACGTGGTGCAGCGCGTGCGCGTGGATTTCGGCTACGGCAAGCGCCGCCTGCCGGTGCTGGTGATGACCGGCGACGGCAACCCGCACAACCAGACCGGGCTGCTGCAGGCCGGCGCCAACGATCTGGTGCTCAAGCCGATCGAGGAGCGCCTGCTGGTGACCAAGGTGCTGTTCCAGCTGCGGCTGGCACGTTTGAACGATGGCCCCCTGTTGCGATAGAAGTGGCGTGATGATGGATGACGTAGTGGATACCCCGGCGATCCAGCTGGAACCGAGCTGGAAGCAGCATGTCGGTGATTACCTGTTGCAGCCGCAGATGCGCGAGCTGTCCGCCTTCCTGCGCCAGCGCAAGGCTGCCGGTGCAGCGGTATTTCCGCCGGGCCCGCAGATCTTCGCCGCCTTCGACGCCACGCCCTTCGAACAGGTGAAGGTGGTGATCCTCGGCCAGGACCCGTACCACGGCCGCGGCCAGGCCCACGGCCTGAGCTTTTCGGTGGCGCCGGGCGTGCCGGTGCCGCCGTCGCTGCTGAACATCTACAAGGAAATCGAGGGCGACCTCGGTATCGCCCGCCCCGACCACGGTTGCCTGGTGCCCTGGGCGCAGCGCGGCGTGCTGCTGCTCAACGCCGTGCTGACGGTGGAGGAGGGACAGGCCGGCGCCCACCAGGGGCGTGGCTGGGAAGGCTTCACCGACCACGTGGTGGACGTGCTCAACCGCGAGCGCGACGGCCTGGTGTTCATGCTCTGGGGCGCGTACGCGCAGAAGAAGGGCAAGGTGATCGACACCCGTCGCCACCGCGTGCTGAAGTCGCCGCATCCCTCGCCGCTGTCGGCGCACCGCGGCTTCCTCGGTTGCCACCACTTCTCGATGGCCAACGAGTACCTGCAGCGCCAGGGCCAGGCACCGATCGATTGGTCACTGCCACCACGCGCCAGTCTCTGACGGCGCGCGGGCCCGACCCTACTCGGTCAGCATTTCAATGATGGCGTGGGCGACCTGGCGCTTGCGTGGCGGCAGTCGCCGCAGCAGGGACAGGATCGCGTTCTCCTGCGGGCTGCGGCCCGCCTCCACCGCAGCATTTTCCGGCGGCGCCAGTTCGCCGTCTTCCGGACGCCCGGGGCCACGACCGGTGGCCAGCCACTCAAAGTGGACCTGCGTCACAATCGCGAGTTTCGAGAGATGCTGCACACTGGGAACGGTACCGCCGTCACGTTCCCACTGAGCCACGGCGCTGCGGCGAACCCCGCAATGCAACGCCAACTGCGTTTGAGAAAGGCCAGCCGTTAGTCGGGCCCGGCGGATTCTGTCGCACATCGCCTGCATATTTCACCCCCTCTCCATGTTCGGTAAGCGCTGCTTCCCTGACAGCAATACTTTTTCTGCGTGTACAGAATTGCTGTCCCTTTCTGCACTTCAAGAGGCTTGCGCGTCGTTCCTGCGCGCCAGCAAGCGCCTCTTCCCCCCGATTTCACGCCGTCTTGTTTGACGGCCTTTTGTTGCCCCGGATTAATCGAACCGAACCGGAAATGAACGCAGTCCCACGCAGGGAGCGACACCGGCGGAGCGATTACTCCAGGACGACGCGCTGATCACGTCGCCACGGCGTGCCTCTGCCCAAAATCGGCGGAGAACGATGCATGGTTAATGTGAAGGGCGTGAAAGCATCGTCATTGCGCTGGCAGGCGCTGGTGATGCTTGTGGTGCTGGCAGTGCTCTCCTGCCTGGGCCGCGCACAGGCCCAGTCCGCCTGCACTGCCGGGGCCTGCGTCAGCGCTGGACCGCGCCTGGTGTCGGTTGATTCCACCCAGAGCCCGATCCTCAACCTGCTGTTCAGCGCGCTGCTGCCGGGCACCAGTCTCACGCTCAGCGTCGCCGACTGGAACAGTCTGGCGGGCGCCAACGTCAACCTCAATGCACTGCTGACCCAGCTCAATGGCGGCGTCACCGTCAGCGATCCCAGCCAGGTGCTCAACACCAACATCACCCTGGGCCAGCTGCGTGCGGCGATGGTGCAGGTGCTGCAGGCCGATGGCCAGACCGCTGCGGCCAACGTGCTGAACGTGCTGCCGCTGGGCGTGGCCGGTACCTCCGGCAGCATCCGCCTGGCCGACATCCTGCAGGTCGCGCTGCCGACCGGTTCGCTGGCCACGGTGCGCCTGAACGTGCTCGACCTGCTGACCGGCGGCGTGCAGCTCTACAACTTCCGCAACGTGCTGACCACGCCGACCCCGATCACGGTGAACACCGCGGCGCTGGGCCTCAACGGCGTGGCCAACGTGCGCCTGTGGGCGCAGGTGATCGAACCTCCGAGCTACAACTGCGGCACGGTGGGCGCGGCATTCCACAGCGCGGCCATCCGCATCAAGCTCGACCTGGACCTGGTGCAGGGCCTGAACACCGGCACCCTGACCGCTGCGTTGAATGGACTCAACCTGCTTGGTGTCTCGCTGTCCAACACCAGCATCAGCGCCGACGTGCTGCACCTGCAGGTCTACGCCGATGTCGCACGCGCCGAAGGGTCGATCTCGGCGGTGAACCTGGTCGGCAACGCGGTGACCCTGCAGGCGCGCCCGGGCCTGGTCAACCTGTATGTCGGCCAGATCAGCGATGCCACCTTCTTCAACCGCAGCACGGTGCTGACCGAAACGGCGCTCACCACGGCCACCCTGACCAACCTCAGTGTGAAGGTGCGGGTGGGCGTGACCCTGCTGGGCGCCACGGTGCCGGTGGCCGACATCACCATCCCGATCGCGGTGGGCATCCGTGGCTTTGCCACGGCGACACCGGGCCTGCAGAGCGCCAGCTTCACCGGGCCCTACCCACAGACACGCACGCTCACCGCCGGCACGGTCAGCGCGGCCACGCTGGTCTCCACCCTGGTCAACTCACTCAACATCCAGCTCATCAGTGGCAATCCACAGGTGACGCTGCTGGGCTCGTTGTCGCTGCCACTGCCGGTGGCCGACCTGGTCAACGGCATCGTCAACACGCTGCTGACGCCGGTGCGCACGCTGGTCAATGCGGTGGTGACCCCGGTGCTGACCGCGGTGCTCGGCGGCGTGGTCGACAACCTGCTGGCCCTGCTCGGCATCCGCGTGGGCCAGGCGGTGTTCACCGTGGAAGGCGTGACCCAGGCCTGCGCCGCCACCCTGCAGCTGGTGAAGGACCTGCAGCCGACCAGCGACACCGGCCGCTTCAACCTGTCCATCACCTACAACGGCAGCACGGTGGGCTCGGCCAGCAACGTCGGCAACAACGGCGCCACGGCGGCGATCATCACCGTGCCTGGTGGCAGCTATGCGCTGGCCGAGGCGGCGGCGGCCGGTACCACGCTGACCCGCTATGCCAGCACCTGGCAGTGCACCGACCAGAACAACGCCGTGGTCTCCTCGGGCAGCGGCGGCAGCTTCACCCTGCAGGCGCCGGCGATGACCGCCACCGCCACCACCCTGGTGTGCCGCATCACCAACCGCACGCGCCAGGCCGATCTGTCGATCACCAAGAGCGATGGCAGCGGCACCTATACGCCCGGCGGCACTGCGACCTACACGCTGCAGGTGGTCAACAACGGGCCCGATGCGGTGACCAATGCGACGGTCACCGACACCCTGCCCAACGGCACCACCCTGCGTGGCGCGTGGACGTGCAGTGCGACCAGCGGCAGTACCTGCGCGGCGGCCAGCGGCGGCGCGGCGGGCGGCAATGCGGTGAACGTGGGCGTGAACCTGGTCAACGGTGGCCAGGCAACGATCAGCGTGCCAGTGAGCTTCAGCAACAACCCGGGCGCCTACTAGCGCGCGGTGCGGTGCAGTGCGCGCGGGGAATGCCCTGCGCGGGGGAAGGACAGGACCACCGATGCCGGATGCCTGCAGCAGGCGACGGCGTGCATTCGAGGACGGACGCATGGCAGCAGTGGGCAGGCAGGGCAGGGCAGGCAGGGCTTCGGCCGGCATCGCGCATGCCATGGCCGTGCTGGCATTGCTGCTGCCGCCGCCGCTGCTGGCGCAGAGCTACCCGAACCCGTTGAACAACACCGCCACGGTGACCGCGCCGACCGACGTGGCCGACCCCACGCCCGGCAACAACAGCGCCACCGATACCAACGCCCTGGCCCTGCAAGCGCAGCTGAGCGTGAGCAAGACCCTGGTCAGCGCCAGCCCGGTGGCCGCAGGCGGGCCGGTGCAGTACCGCATCCAGGTGAACAACGCCGGGCCGTCGGCGGCCAGCGGCGTGGGCGTGGTCGATACGGTGTCCTCGCTGCTGACCAACGTGGCCTGGACCTGCCAGCCGACCACGGCGGCGTCGTCCTGTGCGCAGCCCAGCGGCAGCGGCAACGCGGTGAACGTGCTGGTCAGCGTGGGCGTGGGTGACAGCGTGGTGCTGCTGGTGAACGGCACGGCGCCGGCCGCAACCCCGGCCACGGTGCCGGCCAACAGCGTGTCGCTGGTGCTGCCGTCGGGTACCACCGACCCGACCCCGGGCGACAACACCGCCACCACGCCGGCCGTGCCGGTGCAGGCCAACGCGCTGGTCGCGGCCAACGACAGCTTCACCACGCCTATTTCCTCCACCACCGGTGGCAGCACGCCGACGGTGCTGGGCAACGACACCTTGAACGGCCAGCCGGTGGTCGGCGGCAACCTGATCATTTCGCTGCAGAACGCGCCGGCGGGCTTCACCATCAACAGCGCGGGCGTCATCGCGGTGCCGGCCGGTGCCGCGGCAGGCGCAACGTCGATCGGCTACCAGATCTGCGAGAACGCCTCGCCGACCAACTGCGCCACCGCCACCGCGAGCCTGGTCATCGCGCCGACGGCCGTGGCTGACAGCTACAACGTGAACGCGGGCACGCCATCGCTCACCGGCAACCTCGCCGCCAACGACAACGCGCCGGCCGGCGCCACCTACAGCCAGACCGGTACGCCGGTGGCCGGGGCAACCATCAGCAGCACCGGCACGCTGACCTACGCACCGGCCGGCAATATCGCCCAGCCCGTGCAGATCAACTACCAGGTGTGCCTGCCTGCGCCGAATGGCAGCGTCTGCTCGACGGCGATCGCATCGGTGGTGGTCGATGCCAACGTGCTGGTGGCCAACGACGATACCTTCGCCGCGCCGCTGCTGCCGGGTGCGGGTGGCACCACGCCCAGCGTGCTGGGCAACGACACCTTCGACACTGTCCCGGTCACGCCGGCGCAGGTGACGCTGAGCCTGGTCGGTGCGCCCAGCGGCTTCTCGATCAACCCCAACGGCACCATCGTCGTGCCGGCCAGCGCTGCTGCGGGTCCGCGGGCGTTGACGTACCAGATGTGCGATGCCAACGCTGCCACCAACTGCGCGACGGCCACTGCCAACCTGGTGGTCAGCCCGGATGCGGTGGACGATGCGGTCAGCACCCCGGGCGGGGGCCGCCCGGTGACCGGCACCCTGGCCGGCAATGACAACTTCGCCAGCGGCTCGGTCTTCACTCTGGGCACCCAGGCCACCCGTGGCACGGCCGTGGTCAACGCCGATGGCACCTTCACCTACACGCCGGCCAATGCCAGTACCGGGCCGGATACCTTCACCTACCAGCTCTGCCTGCCGGCACCGAACGCCACCGTCTGCGATACCGCCACGGTGACCGTGAGCGTGGCTGCCAACCAGCTGGCCGCCGCCGACGACCTGTTCGCCACGCCGCTGCAGCCGGGCACCACCACCGCCGTCAGCCTGCTCGGCAACGACACCCTCAACGGCACGGCGGTGGCCCCGGCGGGCGTCAGCCTGGCACTGAGCGGTGCACCGGCCAGCATCACCGCCAACGCTGCCGGCCAGCTGCAGGTAGCCGCCGGTGCCGCAGCGGGCGCCTATGCCTTCACCTACCAGATCTGCGAACTGCCGGGCGGCACCAACTGCGCCACCGCCAACGTGCAGCTGGTCGTCGCCCCCGATGCGGTGGACGACAGCTTCACCGCGACCGCGGGCGTGGCACTGGGCGGCTCCGTGGCCGGCAATGACAACGTGCCTGCGGGTTCGCAGTTCAGCCTGCTGGCTGGTGCCGCGCACGGCACGGTCAGCGTCGCTGCCGATGGCGGCTTCAGCTACACCGCGCAGGGCACGTATTCGGGCGCAGACAGCTTCCGCTACCAGGTCTGCCTGCCGGCGCCCAATGGCGGCATCTGCGATGCAGCCACGGTGACGTTGAACGTGGCGGTCGCCGCTGTGGTGGCGGGCAATGACGACTTCACCGCCGCGCCGGTGCCCGGCACCGGCGGCACCACCGCCAGTGTGCTGGCCAACGACACGCTCAACGGTGTGGCGATCGACGCAGCGCAGGCCACCCTGTCGCTGATCAACGCGCCGCCGGCCGGCTTCACGCTGGCGCCCACCGGCGAACTGCAGGTACCGGCGGGCGCTCCGGCCGGACCGCTGAACCTGACCTACCAGCTGTGCCAGGCCGGCACCAGCAACTGCGCCACCGCCACCATCGCCGTGGTCATCGCGCCGCAGGCCGTGGCCGACAGCTTCACCACCCAGGTGGGTCGCGCGGTCAGCGGCAATGTGTCGGTGAATGACCGCGTCGCGGCCGGCAGCACCTATGCCGTCACCGGCACCGCGCCGCAGGGGCTGGTGTTCAACGCCGATGGCAGCTTCACCTACACGCCGCCGGCGCAGTTCACCGGCACCACCACCTTCAGCTACCAGGCCTGCCTGGCCGCGCCGTTCAACACCGTCTGCAGCACCGCCACGGCCACCATCAACGTCAACGCCGGCACGCTGGTCGCCAATGACGATGACTTCCGCGGCAGCCTGCTGAATCCGGCCACCGGTGGCACCACCATCAGCGTGCTGGCCAACGACACCATCAACGGTGCGATTCCGCCGGCCCCGGCCGAAGTCATCCTGAGCCTGCTGGGTGCGCCCAGCGGCTACGTGCTCAACCCCAACGGCACCATCTCGGTGCCCGGTGCCGCCGCTGCGGGTGCGGTGAACTTCGGCTACCGCCTGTGCGAGGCCGAGCTGCCGACCAACTGCGATGACGGTGCGGTGCAGCTGCTGCTGGCACCGGTGGCGGTGAATGACAACGTCAGCACCGCGGTGGGCGTGCCGGTCAGCGGCAATGTCGGCAGCAACGACAATGTCCCCGCCGGTGCCACCTTCAGCGTTACCGGCACCGCGCCGGCGGGCCTGGTGCTGGCCGCTGGCGGTGCGTTCACCTACACGCCGCCGGCCGGCACCCAGGGCATCGTCACCTTCGCCTACCAGGCCTGCCTGCCGGCGCCGAACGGCACGGTGTGCGCGGGCGCGACGGTCACCCTCAACGTCAACGCCGGCACCCTGGTCGCCGGTGATGATGACTTCCGTGCCACGCCGATCGGTGCCGGTGGTGGCAGCACGTTGTCGGTGCTGCTCAACGACAGCCTCAACGGTACCCAGCCGCCGGCATCGGCCGATGTGCTGCTGAGCCTGGTCGGCGCGCCGTCGGGCTTCACCCTGGATGCCAACGGGGTGTTGAACGTCGATGCGGGCGTGCCGTCGGGCGCGCTGACGCTGACCTACCAGCTGTGCGAAACCGCGCTGCCGAGCAACTGCGATTCGGCGCAGATCCGCCTGGTGGTTTCGCCCACCGCCGTGGCCGATGTGTTCTCCACGCCGGCCGGGCAGCTGTTGTCGGGCAGCGTGGCCAGCAATGACAATGCGCCGGTGGGCGCGGTGTTCACGGTGTCGGGCACCACGCCGGACGGCCTGCAGCTGGGCCGCGACGGCACCTTCCAGTACACGCCGCCGGCCGGTTTCACCGGGCCGGTGAGCTTCAGTTACCAGGCCTGCCTGCCGGCACCGGACGGTGCGCTGTGCAGCACGGCCGGGGCGACCATCAACGTCAACGCCGGCACCCTGATGGCGATGGACGACGACTTCAGCGCGACGCCGCTGGCGCCGGGCGCGACCAGCAGCACCAGCGTGCTGGTCAATGACAGCCTCAATGGCGGCGTGCCGCCGCCGGCCGGCAGCGTCACCCTGGCCCTGGTGGGCGCGCCGTCGGGCTATGCGCTGACCACGGCGGGCCTGCTGCAGGTGCCCGCCAGCGCCGCCGCCGGCGCCACGGTGCTGAGCTACCAGATCTGCGAAACCGCTGCGCCCAGCAACTGCGCCAGTGCCAGCATCCGCCTGGTGGTGACGCCGTCGGCACAGAACGACAGCTATTCCACTGCCGCCGGCCAACCGTTGAACGGCAGTGTCGGTGACAACGACAACGTGCCGGCCGGTGCGGTGTTCACCATCGTCGGCGCCACACCGGCCGGCCTGAGCTTCGGCGGCGGTGGCAGCTTCACCTACCTGCCGCCGGTCAACGCGGCCAGCCCGATCACCTTCACCTACCAGGTCTGCCTGCCGGCACCGAACAACGCGCTGTGCGCCACCGCCACGGCCAGCATCAACATCACGGTCGGCAGCCTGGCAGCCAACAACGATGATTTCAGCAGCGCGCCGGTCAACCCGGTGACCGGTGGCAGCACGCCGTCGGTGCTGCTCAACGATGCACTGAATGGCAGCACGCCGCCGGCCGCCGCCGATGTGCTGCTGAGCCTGGCCGGTGCACCGGCCGGCATCAGCCTCAACCCGGATGGCACCGTGAGCGTTGCCGCAGGCGTGCCGGCCGGTGGCCGCACGCTGACCTACCAGCTGTGCGAAGCCGCAGCGCCGGGCAACTGCGCCACTGCCACGCTGCGCCTGGTGGTGGCACCGTCGGCCGTCGACGATGCCCTGTCCACGCCGGCCGGCGTGGACCTGGCCAGTTCGGTGGCGGGCAACGACAACGTCGGCAGCGGCGCGCAGTTCAGCGTGGTCGGCACGCCGCCGCCCGGGCTGCAGTTCAACGCCGATGGCAGCTTCATCTTCGCCCCGGCGACGGGCTTCAGCGGTGCGGTCACCTTCAGCTACCAGGTGTGCCTGGCCGCGCCCGACAGCGGCGCCTGCGCCACTGCCACCGCCACCCTCAATGTCAACAGCGGCACCCTGGTCGCGGTGGACGACACCATCACCGCACCGGTCGCTGCTGGCAGCGCCACGTCCAGCGTGCTGGGCAACGACACGCTCAACAGCGCGACGCCGGCGGCGGACGAGGTGGTGCTCAGCCTGGTCGGTGCGCCGTCCGGTTTCTCGATTGCCGCCGATGGCACGATCGCCGTGGCCACCGGCACTGCATCGGGCGCCATCTCGCTGACCTACCAGGTCTGCGAAGCGGCGGCCACGACCAACTGCGCCACTGCCAACGTGGCCCTGGTGGTCGCGCCGGCGCCGGCCAACGATGCCTTCGCCGTGCAGGCGGGCCTGTCGGTCACGGCCAACGTGGCCAGCAATGACGGCATGCCGGTGGGCTCGACCTTCGCCCTGCAGGGCACGCCGCCGGCCGGCGTGACGTTCAACGCCGATGGCAGCTTCACCTATGCGCCGCCGGCGGGTACCACCAGCCCGACCAGCTTCGTCTACCAGGCCTGCCTGCCTGCGCCGAACAGCGCGGTATGCGCGACCGCCACGGCGACACTGAACATCAACAACGGTGCCCTGCTGGCCAACAACGACAGCTTCGGTGCGATCGTGCCGGGTGCTGCCACCGCCAGCGTGCTGGCCAACGACACCCTCAATGGCGTCAGCCCGCCGGCACCGGCCAATGTGGCACTGACGCTGGTGGGCGCACCGGCTGGTTTCAGCATCAGCCCCACCGGCACGGTGTCGGTGCCGGCCGATGCGGCCAGTGGCGCCACCACGTTGACCTACCAGGTGTGCGAAACGGCGGCGGCCAACAACTGCGCCACCGCCAGCATCGCACTGGTGGTGCGGCCGACGCCGCAGAACGACACCATCAGCGTGCAGGCCGGCCAGGCCAATACCGGCAACGTCGCCGGCAATGACGCGATGCCCGCCGGTTCCACCTGGAACGTGCCGTCGCCGCCGCAGGGCCTGGTGTTCAACGCCAATGGCAGCTTCACCTATACGCCGCCGGCGGGCACCCTGGGCCCGGTCACCTTCAGCTACCAGGCCTGCCTGCCCGCGCCGGATGCCGCCGTGTGCGGCACCGCCACGGCAACCCTCACCATCGCCGTCAGTGCGATCGTCGCCACCGACGATGCGTTCGCCGCGCCGCTGACGGCCGGCTCGGTGACGCCCAGCGTGCTGGCCAACGACGTCCTCAACGGCGTTACCCCGCCGCCGTCGGCGACCGTGCAGCTGCTGCTGGTGGCGCCGCCGGCCGGCTTCATCATCAACAACGATGGCAGCGTGCAGATTCCGGCCAGCGCGCCGGCCGGCGCCACCACGCTGACCTACCAGCTGTGCGAGACCGCATCGCCGACCAACTGCGCCACCGCGGCCATCACCTTCGTGGTGACCCCGGCGCCGCAGGCCGATGCGTTCGCGGTGCAGGCCGGCGCGAGCCTGACCGGTGCCAGCGTGGCCACCAACGACAACCTGCCGCCGGGCTCCAGCTGGGCGGTGCAGGGCACCCCGCCGGCCGGGCTGGCGTTCACTGCCGATGGCAGCTTCAACTACACGCCGCCGGTGGGCACCCTCGGGGCGGTCACCTTCACCTACCAGGCCTGCCTGCCGGCGCCCAACACGGCGGTGTGCAGCACCGCTACGGCCACCATCAACGTCAACACCGGCACCCTGGCCGCCGCCAACGACAGCTTCAGCGGCATCGCGGCCGGCGGCACCACGGCCAGCGTGCTGGCCAACGACAGCCTCAACGGCACGCCGCCGGTGGCCGCCAGCGTGCAGCTCAGCCTGGTCGGCGCGCCGGCCGGCTTCGTCATCAATCCCGACGGCACCATCGCCGTGCCGGGTGGCGTGCTGTCCGGCGCCACCACGCTGACCTACCAGATCTGCGAAGCTGCCGCGCCGAGCAACTGCGACACCGCCACGGTGGCGCTGGTGATCAGCCCCTCGCCGCAGGCCGATGCCTATTCGGTGCTGGCGGCGGGCACCATCAGCAACGGCAACGTGGCCGCCAACGACAACCTGCCCACCGGCTCGCAGTTCTCGGTGCAGGGCACCGTGCCGGCCGGCCTGTCCTTCAACAACGATGGCAGCTTCACCTATACGGCGCCGGCCAATACGCCCAGCCCGGTGACCTTCTCCTACCAGGCCTGCCTGCCTGCGCCGGATGCGGCGCTGTGCGGCACGGCCACGGTGACGCTCAACATCAACGACGGCACGCTGGCGGCGGCCGATGACAGCTTCACCGTCGCGCCGGGCGGCAGCACCGGTACCAGCGTGCTGGCCAACGATGCGCTCAACAACGTCTCGCCGCCGGCCGCCGGTACGGTGCTGGTGAGCCTGGTCGGCGCACCGGCCGGCTTCGTGCTCGCGGCCGATGGCGTGCTGACCGTGCCTGCCGGCATCGTGTCCGGCCCGCTGACCCTGACCTACCAGGCCTGCGAGGCGGCGTCGGCCGGCAACTGCGACACTGCCAGCATCGCGCTGGTGATCCTGCCGGCACCGCAGGCCGATGTGTTCGGCGTGCAGGCCGGGCAGGTGCTGTCGGCCAGCGTGGCCGGCAACGACAACATGCCGGCCGGTTCCAGTTGGACGGTGCAGGGCGCCACGCCGGCCGGCCTGGTGTTCAACACCGATGGCAGCTTCAGCTACACGCCGCCGAGCGGCGTCACCGGCGCGGTCACCTTCCTCTACCAGGCCTGCCTGGCCGCACCGAATGCCGCGAACTGCGCCACCGCACAGGCCACGCTGAACGTCAGCAACGGCACCCTGCTGGCCGGTGACGACACGCTGGCCGGCATTGCCCCGGGCGGCACGTCCGCCGCCAGTGTGCTGGCCAACGATTCGCTCAACGGCGTCAGCCCGCCTGCGCCGGGCGACGTGGTGCTGAGCCTGGTCGGTGCGCCGGCCGCGTTCACCCTCAATCCGAACGGCACCATCACCGCGGGCAGCGGTGCGATGTCCGGCCCGACCACGCTGACCTACCAGATCTGCGAAGCCGTGGCGCCGGGCAACTGTGCCAATGCCAGCGTCACCGTGGTGGTCAACCCGGCACCGCAGGATGATGCCGCCGCCGTGCAGGTGGGGCAGAGCCTCAGCGCCAGCGTGGCCAGCAACGACAACATGCCGGCTGGTTCCAGCTGGAGCCTGCCGGGCACGCCGCCGGCCGGTTTCAGCTTCAACGCCGATGGCAGCTACACCTATGCGCCGCCGGCCGGGACCAGCGGTCCGGTGGTGGTGGCCTACCAGGTCTGCCTGCCGGCACCCAACGCCAACCTGTGTGGCACCGCCACGCTTACCCTCAACATCAACAACGGCGCGCTGGTCGCCGCGGACGACACCCTGTCCGGAGTGGTCGCCGGCAGCACCTCCAGCACCAGCGTGCTGGCCAATGATTCGCTCAATGGTGTGTCGCCGCCGGCCGATGCCACGGTGGTGCTGAGCCTGGTCGGCGCGCCGGCCGGCTATGCGATCACCCCGCAGGGCACGATCAGCGTGCCGTCCAGCGCGGTCTCCGGCCCGGTCACCCTGACCTACCAGATCTGCGAAGCCGCTGCGGCCAACAACTGCGACACCGCCAGCGTCACCGTGGTGGTCCGTCCGTCGCCGCAGCCGGATGCCTTCGCCGTGCAGGTCGGGCAGACGCTGTCGGACAGCGTGGCGGGCAACGACAACGTGCCGCCGGGTGCGCAGTACAGCGTGCAGGGCACCGCGCCGGATGGCCTGGTGATGACCGCCACCGGTGCCTTCACCTACACGCCGCCGGCGGGTCGCCTGGGCGTGGTCACCTTCGATTACCAGGTCTGCCTGCCTGCGCCGAACGCGGCAGTCTGTGGCGTCACCACCGCCACCCTCACGATCAACAACGGCACCCTCGTGGCCGGCGACGACAGCTTCAGCAACATCGCGCCGGGCAGCACCGTGGGCACCAGCGTGCTGGCCAACGATTCGCTCAACGGCGTGTCGCCGCCGGCTGCCGGTACGGTGACGCTGGCCCTGGTCGGGGCACCGGCCGGCTTCTCGATCAGTGCCGATGGCTTGATCACCGTGGGCACCGGCGTGCAGTCCGGCCCGACCACGCTGACCTACCGGATCTGCGAGGCCGCCTCGCCGGCCAACTGCGACACCGCCAGCGTGCTGGTGGTGGTCAGCCCGGCGCCGCAGCCGGATGCCTTCGCCGTGCAGGCCGGGCAGACGCTGGCCAACAGCGTGGCCGGCAACGACAACATGCCGGTGGGTTCCACCTGGAGCGTGCAGGGCACCGCACCGGCTGGGCTGACCTTCGACGCCAATGGCAGCTTCACCTATGCACCGCCGGCCGGCACTGCCGGGCCGATCACAGTGACCTACCAGGCCTGCCTGCCGGCACCGAACGCGGCACTGTGCGGCACCACCACGTTCACCCTCAACATCAACAACGGCGACCTGGTGGCTGGCGATGACGTCATCACCGGCGTGGTTGCCGGTGGCACGTCGGCGGCCAGCGTGCTGGCCAATGACCGCCTCAATGGCGCCAGCCCGGCCCCGGCGGCCGATGTGCGGCTGTCGCTGGTGGGCGCACCGGCCGGCTTCACCCTCAACCCGGATGGCACGATCACTGTCGGCAGCGGCGTGCTGGCCGGTTCCACCACGCTGCGCTACCAGCTGTGCGAAGCGGCGGCCGCCAACAACTGCGATACCGCCAGTGTCACCGTGGTGGTCAGCCCGACGCCGCAGGCTGATGCGTTCTCGGTGCAGGCCGGCCAGCAGCTGGTCAACAACGTGGCCGGCAACGACAACATGCCGGCCGGTTCTACCTGGAGCGTGCAGGGCACGGCGCCGGCCGGCCTGGTGTTCAACGCCGATGGCAGCTTCAGCTACACGCCGCCGGCCGGCACCCTCGGTGCCGTGACCTTCAGCTACCAGGCCTGCCTGCCGGCGCCGAACGGCAGCGTCTGCGGCACCGCGACGGTCACCCTCAACGTCAACACCGGCACGCTGCTGGCCGGCGATGACAGCTTCAGCAACATCGCCCCGGGCACGGCTACGCCCAGCGTGCTCGGCAACGACTCGCTCAATGGCGTGACGCCGCCGGCTGCGTCGGTGTCGCTGAGCCTGGT
This sequence comes from Stenotrophomonas sp. ZAC14D1_NAIMI4_1, assembly GCF_003086775.1. Lineage (NCBI taxonomy): Bacteria > Pseudomonadati > Pseudomonadota > Gammaproteobacteria > Lysobacterales > Lysobacteraceae > Stenotrophomonas > Stenotrophomonas sp. ZAC14D1_NAIMI4_1. The sequence goes on along the minus strand of NZ_CP026001.1, from coordinate 4,205,187 downwards.
GGGTGCGCCCACCGGCTTCGGCATCAATCCCGATGGCACGATCAGCGTCGGCAGCGGCGTGGTGTCGGGCAGCACCACGCTGACCTACCAGATCTGCGAAGTGGCCGCGTCCAGCAACTGCGCCACCGCCAGCGTCAACGTGGTGGTGAGCCCGGCACCGCAGGCCGATGCCTTCAGCGTGCAGGCAGGGCAGTCGGTGAACAACAACGTGGCCGGCAATGACAACATGCCGGCCGGTTCGACCTGGAGCGTGCAGGGCACGACGCCGGCGGGCCTTGTGTTCAACAGCGACGGCAGCTTCAGCTACACGCCGCCGTCGGGCACGACCGGCCCGGTCAGCTTCACCTACCAGGCCTGCCTGCCAGCACCGGATGCGGCGCTGTGCGGCACCGCGACGGTCACCCTCAACGTCAACAGCGGCACCCTGGTGGCGGGCAACGACAGCTTCACCGGTATCGCCCCGGGCACCGCCACGCCCAGCGTGCTGGCCAACGATTCGCTCAATGGCGCGTCGCCGCCGGCCGCTGGCAGCGTCACCGTCAGCCTGGTCGGTGCACCGGCCGGCTTCACCATCGCCGCCGACGGCACGATCAGCGTCGGTACCGGCGTCACTGCAGGCACCACCACGTTGACCTACCAGGTCTGCGAAGCGGCGGCCTCGAGCAACTGCGCCACCGCCACGGTGACCGTGGTGGTCAGCCCGACGCCGCAGCCCGATGCCTTCAGCGTGCAGGCCGGGCAGGTGCTCTCCAACACGGTGACGGGCAACGACAGCATGCCCGCCGGCTCCAGCTTCAGCGTGCAGGGCGCGACGCCGGCCGGGCTGGTGTTCAACACCGACGGCAGCTTCACCTATGCGCCGCCGGCCGGCACCACCGGCGTGGTCGGCTTCACCTACCAGACCTGCCTGCCCGCACCGAACGCGGCCCTGTGCAACACCGCCACGGTCAGCTTCAACATCGGCACCGGCACGCTGCTGGCGGCCAATGACAGCTTCAGCGGCATCGCCCCGGGCGGTACCACGTCCAGCGTGCTGGCCAATGACTCGCTCAATGGCGTGTCGCCGCCGGCCGCCGGGACGGTGACGCTGGGCCTGGTGGGTGCGCCGGCCGGTTTCGCGATCAATGCCGACGGCACCATCAGCATCGGCGGTGGCGTTACCTCCGGGGCCACCACGCTGACCTACCGCGTGTGTGAAGCGGCAGCGCCCAGCAACTGCGCCACCGCCACGGTGAACGTGGTGGTCAGCCCCGTACCTCAGGCGGATGCGTTCAGCGTGCAGGCCGGGCAGACGGTGTCGAACTCGGTGGCCGGCAACGACAACCTGCCGGCCGGCTCGACGTGGAGCCTGCAGGGCACCGCGCCTGCCGGCCTGGTGTTCAACGCCGATGGCAGTTTCACCTACCAGCCGCCGGTGGGCACCACCGGTGCGGTCACCTTTACCTACCAGGCCTGCCTGCCGGCACCGGATGCGGCGCTGTGCGGCACCGCCACGGTCACCCTCAACGTCAACACCGGCACCCTGGTGGCCGGCGATGACAGCTTCCCCGGCATCGCCCCGGGCGGCACTACGCCCAGCGTGCTCGGCAACGACTCGCTCAACGGCGTCACCCCGCCGCCGGCGAACACGGTGACCCTGGGCCTGGTCGGCGCACCGGCCGGCATCAGCATCAACCCCGATGGCACGATCAGCATCGGCAGCGGCGTGCCGTCCGGCCCGACCAGCATCACCTACCAGGTGTGCGAAGTGGCCGCGCCCAGCAACTGCGCCAACGCAACGGTGAGCGTGGTGGTCAGCCCGGCGCCGCAGCCGGATGCCTACAGCGTGCGCGCGGGCCAGGTGCTGTCGAACACGGTGGCGGGCAACGACAACATGCCGGCCGGCTCGACCTGGAGCGTGCAGGGCGCAACGCCGCCGGGCCTGGTGTTCAACGCCGATGGCAGCTTCACCTACACGCCGCCGGCCGGCACCCTCGGCGCGGTCACCTTCACCTACCAGGTGTGCCTGCCCGCACCCAATGCCGCGCAGTGCGGCACCGCGTCGGTCACCCTCAACGTCAACACCGGCACCCTGGTAGCGGGCGATGACAGCTTCAGCGGCATCGCCCCGGGCGGCACCACGCCCAGCGTGCTGGCCAACGACTCGCTCAACGGCACCTCGCCGCCGGCGGCCGGCACCGTCACCCTGACCCTGGTGGGCGCACCGGCCGGCTTCGGCATCAACCCGGACGGCACGATCAGCATCGGCACCGGCGTCACGTCCGGGCCGACCACGGTCACCTACCAGGTCTGCGAAGTGGCCGCGCCCGGCAACTGCGCCACCGCCAGCGTGACCGTGGTGGTCAGCCCCGCGCCGCAGCCGGATGCCTTCAGCGTGCAGGCCGGGCAGACCCTGGCCAACAGCGTAGCCAGCAACGACAACATGCCGGCCGGTTCGGTGTGGAGCGTGCAGGGCACGGCCCCGGCGGGCCTGCTGTTCAACGCCGATGGCAGCTTCACCTACACGCCGCCGGTGGGCACCAGCGGGCCGGTCAGCTTCACCTACCAGGTCTGCCTGCCCGCGCCGAACGCGGCCCTGTGCAGCACGGCCACCGTCATCTTCAACGTGGGCGGCGCGGCCAACGTGGTGCTGGCGGTGAACGATGACTTCAGCAGCACGCCGGTCGATCCCTCGGTGGGCGGCACCATCGCCCGCTCGGTGCTGGACAACGACAGCTTCAACAACGTCTCGCCGCCGCCGGTGGGCAGCGTGGTGGCCAGCCTGACCGGCAGCACGCCGGGCTACACCATGAACAACCAGGGCCAGATCATGGTGGCCCCGGGCGTACAGGCCGGGCAGGTGCAGCTGGCCTACCAGCTGTGCGAGAACGGCGTGCCGACCAACTGCACCACCGCCATCGCCACCGTGCTGGTGCAGGGCCCGGTGGGCGCACTGCTGGCGGTGGACGATACGGGTGGCCCGGTCGGGCCGGAAGGGCGCACCCGCCTGCTCAACGTGTTCGCCAACGACACCTTCAACAGTGCCGCGCTCGACCCGGCCCAGGTCAACTTCGTGCCGGTGGCCACCAACGCCCTGACCTTCAGCGCCGATGGCTGGGTGGACGTCGCTGCGGGCCTGGCACCGGGCAGCTACAGCACCACCTACACGCTGTGCCTGGTCAACCAGCCCACCGTCTGCGACGTCGGTACCGTCACCGTGACCGTCATCGCCGCCGAGCCGGGCGTGGTGGCCGAGGATGACCAGGTGAACCTGCCGCAGGACGGCGTGGTCGAGATCGATGTGCTCGGCAACGACCGCATGGATGGCACGCCGGTGGATCCGTCCGGCGTCACCGTCACCATCACCTCGCCGCCGCCGTATGGCGATGCCACGGTACTGCCCGACAGGCGCATCCGCTTCGCCGTGCGTGCCTACTTCTCCGGCGTGCAGACGTTCGAGTACCAGGTGTGCGATGCCACCGATCCGTCGATGTGTGCCACGGCCAGCGTGACCATCACGGTCGATGCCAACGTGCTGACCCTGGTCGATGACGCGGTGACTGCCGAAACCAGCGGCCCGCTGCTGATCAACGTGCTGGCCAACGACACCACCCGCAGCGCGCCGCTGGACCCGGCCTCGCTGCAGGTGGCTGCCGCACCCGCACACGGCACCGTGCAGTGCGCCAACGGGGTGTGCACGTACACGCCGGCCGCGGACTTCAGCGGTACCGACAGCTTCCGCTACCGCGTCTGCGACCTGAGCGTGCCGACCCCGTTGTGTGCCGAAGCCAACGTGGCGGTGACCGTGGCCGGCCAGCAGGCCGTGCTGCGCCTGACCAAGGTGGCCGCCAAGCGCAGTGCGCAGATCGGCGACCTGGTGCGCTACACCGTCACCATCGACAACGTGGGCGAGGTCGATGCCAACGGCGCCACGCTGCTGGATACGCTGCCGCCGGGCTTCACCTTCGTCAGCGGTGGCTTCGCGGTGCGCGATGCCGACAACGATGCGCGCATCAGTGGTGTGCAGCCGCTGCGCATCGATGGCATCGACGTGCCGGTGGGCGAGCGCGCCACGGTGGTGTACTACCTGCGCGTCGGCGCAGGCACCGGCACCGGCGTGCACACCAACCGCATCACCGCCATCGACGGGCAGAACCGCAGCATCGCCAACGTGGCCACGGCCGACGTCGATGTCAGCGTGGATCCGCTGCTGGATGAAAGCCTGATCATCGGCAGTGTGTTCGACGACCGCAACGGCAACGGCATCCAGGACGACGGCGAACGCGGCATCCCGGGCGTGCGCGTAGCGGCGGTGGAAGGCCTGGTGATGGAAACCGATGCGTTCGGGCGCTACCACCTGGTCGGCATCCCGGGCGGCGAAGCACGCGGCCGCAACTTCATCCTCAAGGTCGATCCGTCGACGCTGCCGGCCGGTGCGCGCTTCACCACGCCCAACCCGCTGGTACGGCGCATCACCCCCGGCCTGCCGGCGCGCTTCGACTTCGGCGTGCACATGCCCGACGGCGCGCTGAGCCGCGAAGGTACGCCTGCCGCCGTGGTGCCCCGCCCGGCGCGGGTGGAACTGGGCCAGGCGCTGTTCGCGCCGGGCAGCGCCACGCTGGCCGCCGACCGCGCCAGCGTGCTGGACAAGGCCGCCCAGGCACTGCTGGCGCGCGGCGGTGGCCGCGTGCTGCTGGTCGCCACGGCGGGCGAGGAAGCCCTGGCCCGGCAGCGTGCGCAGGCGGTGCGTGGCGCACTGGCCAGCCGCCTGCCGGCCGACGTCGCCGCCGCCACCCGCATCGAGGTGCATGGCGGCGATGGCCGCGTCCTGCAGCAACTGACGATCGAACCGCCCAGCGGGCCACCGCCGGCCGGCCCCAACAGCGGGGAGGGGCGCTGAGATGAAGACCCACCACCGGAGCCCTGCCCTGATCGTGCGAGCCCTGCTTCCCCATGCGATGTCCTGCAGCGTGTTCGCCCTGCTGCTGGCCGCCCCCCCGGTACTGGCCCAGCAGGCCGCGCCGATGGCATCCAGTGACGTGCGCTGCGAGGGTGACACCTGCCGCAGCGACGACGGCGAGCTGCTGCGGATCGGTGATGACGCCGACACGCCGCTGCTGCCACTGCCGGGGCAAGCCGATCCGTCCGCCGCCGGCAGCGTGCCGCTGGCACCGGCGGTCACCCCGGACGTGTCCGCGCGCGGTGGCCAGTTCATGGCCGAACTGCCCAACGGCGGCGTGGTGTGGGCCACCGAAGACCCGAGCATGGTGCCGCCCAGCCTGAGCGTGCAGGCTGCCGCCACCGTACCGTTCGAAAACGGCCGGGTGATCCGCCCGCTGCGCTTCCACAGCTACAACAACTACGCCTCCTTCATCGAGAAGCTGGAAGTCACCCTGTACCGCGGCACCGATACCGACCTGGTGACGCCGCTGGCGCGCATCGAGCTGCCGTCCGACTACGTGGGCGATGCCGAATGGGATGGCACCGTGCCGGAACAGTTCAAGCTGCGTACCGGCGATGAACTGATCTACGTCGCGCGCGCGTACGGCGCCGGCGGTTCGTTTGATGAAACGCAGATCCAGCGCATCCAGCTGGTCACCCCGGCCGACTTCGACCGTGGCCTGCAGGTGACCCGCGACAACGTGCAGAAGACCCTGGGCCAGGCGCTGGACGGGGCCAGCGCACAGGATCTGCAGGTCAGCAACAGCATCTACGGGCAGAGCATGCTGCGCCTGCAGAACATTCCCATCCACGGCTCGCGCGTGCGCCTGTACGGCCGCAACCTGGAACCCAACAGCCGCGTGCGCATCAACGGCCAGGATTTCCCGGTCGACCTGGAGCAGAAGTTCGCTGCCGAGTTCCTGGAGCCGGTCGGCCAGCACCGCTATGACGTGCGGGTGGAATCGCGCGACGCACCGTCCGCGCAGCGCCAGCTGGACGTGGACGTGACCGGCCGCTACCTGTTCCTGGTCGCCATCGCCGACGTTACCTTGTCCAAGAACAGTGCCAGCGGCAACGTGCAGCCGCTGGCCGCCGATGACCGCGACACCGATGGCTTCCTCAGCGAAGGCCGGCTGGCGTTCTACCTGAAGGGCAAGATGCGCGGCAAATACCTGGTGACGGCGCAGGCCGACACCCAGGACCGCGAGTTGAAGTACCTGTTCCGCGATTTCAGCCGCGCCGATGCGCAGGATGTGTTCCGCCGCCTCGATCCGGACCTGTACTACCCGGTGTACGGTGATGACTCCACCACCTACCGCGATGTCGATACCCAGGGCCGCCTGTACCTGCGCGTGGACTGGGACCAGAGCCAGGCCCTGTGGGGCAACTTCGCCACCGGCATCACCGGCACCGAATACGGCCAGTACGTGCGTTCGCTGTACGGCGGCGCGTTGAACTGGCGTTCGCTGTCGGCCACGCCGCTGGGCGAAGCGCGTTCGCAGTTGAAGGTGTTCGGTTCGGAGGCGCAGTCGGCGCCGGGCCACAGCGAATTCCTCGGCACGGGCGGCAGCCTGTACTACCTGCGCCACACCGATCTGCTGCCGGGCTCGGAACAGGTGGTGCTGGAAGTGCGCGACCGCACCACCGGCCGCACCGAAACCCGTGCCACCCTGCAGGAGGGCGTGGACTACGAGATCGACGACCTGCAGGGCCGCCTGATCCTGACCCGCCCGCTGGCGCAGCTGACCCGCGAGAACGTGCGCAGCATCACCCGCGACATGCCGCTGGATGGCTACGACCAGCTGCTGCTGGTGGACTACGAATACGTGCCGCTGGGCTTCAGCAGCGACGATGTGACCTACGGCGCGCGCGGCCGCCAGTGGATCGGCGATCACGTCGCGGTGGGCGGCACCTGGGTGGAAGAGAACCGCAGCGGCGAGAACTACAGCCTGAAGGGTGCCGACCTGACCCTGCAGGCCGGCCGCGGCACCTACCTGAAGATGGAACAGACCCGCACCGATGCCACCGCGGCGCCGGTGTTCTATTCGGACAACGGCGGCCTCAGCTTCATCCGCCGCAACCCCTATGAAGGCCGCCGTTCGGGCAAGGCCTCGGCGGTGGAAGCCCGCGCCAACCTGCGTGAGCTGGGCTGGACCAGCCAGGACTGGAGCCTGGGCGCATGGTGGCGCGACGTCGACGCCGGTTTCTCGGTGGCACGCCAGGACACCGGCCTGCCGATCCAGGAATACGGCGCGGAATTCCTCGGCTACCTCACCGATGATTTCAGCCTGTACGGCCGCCATACCCGCACCGAGCAGGGCGAACTGGCGCTGGAGCAGAGCCAGCTGACCGCCGAATGGCGGCTGGGCAACGATGGCCAGCTGACCGGCGAACTGCGCCGGGTGCGCGAGGAACAGGAACTGCAGGACGTCTCGGCGCTGCTGGCGGCGATCGGCTACCGCCAGCGCTTCGGTTCCTCGTGGGAGCTGTACGGCACTGGCCAGGTGACCCTGGACGATGACGGCGGCGCCTACGAGAAGAACGACCTGCTGACCCTGGGCGCGCGCTACCTGTTTGGCGACCGCAGCAGCGTGGGTGCCGAACTCAGCGGCGGCAGCCGCGGCCATGGCGGCAAGGTCGATGCCGAGTACCGCATGGCGCCCGACCACAGCCTCTACGGCAGCTACAGCTACAGCACCGACCGCACCGGCACCGATCCGTTGTTCGACAGCGGCCTGCAGAGCGGCTGGACGGTCGGCCAGCGCTGGCGCCTGAGCAACCAGGTGAACGTCTACAACGAAAGCCAGTACCTGAAGGACCGCCGGCAGGACAGCGCGGGCCTGGTGCATACCTTCGGCATGGATTTCTATCCGGCGCAGGGCTGGAACCTGGGCTTCACCCTGATGGATGGCGAGCTGGAATCCACCGTGGGCCGCATCAACCGCCGCGCGTACAGCGTCAGCGGTGGCCGCACCGATGCGGTGGCGCAGTGGAACAGCAAGCTGGAATACCGCCGCGACAGCGGTGCCGAGCAGCGCGAGCAGTGGGTGACCACCAACCGCCTGCTGTACAAGCTCAACGAGGACTGGCGCTTCGCCCTGCGCGCCAACTACGCCGATACCCAGGACCGGATCAACCCGGTGGCCGATGCCAAGCTGGTGGAGACCAACGTCGGCTTCGCCTGGCGCCCGCACGACAACACGCGCTGGGCCGGCTTCGGCAAGTTCACCTACCTCTATGACGTGGCCTCGCTGGGCCAGGAAGGCGGCAACCTGTACGACCAGCGTTCGCAGGTGCTGTCGCTGGAAGGCATCCGCCAGATCGGCGAGCGCTGGGAGATGGCCGCCAAGCTGGCCTCGCGCTGGGGCGACTACCGGACCGGTCGTGGCGAGGGCGCCTGGCTGGACAGCCGCGCCGACTTCGCGGCCCTGCAGCTGCGCTACCGCCTGTTCGCGCAGTGGGAGGGGCTGGCCGAGCACCGCTGGCTGAAGGTGCGCGATGGCGGCGTGCGCAAGGGCTGGCTGCTGGGCGTGGACCGCCGTGTGGGCGAGAACTTCAAGGTCGGCGTAGGCTACAACTTCACCGAGTTCAGCGATGACATGACCGAGCTGAAGTACGACCAGAAGGGCTTCTTCCTGAACATGGCCGGGTACTACTAGCGCTGCCTTGGCACGCAGGGCGTGGCACTCGCGGCCTGGCTGGGCTGAACGACCGGCAACATTGCCGGGCTGAATGGGGTGGGCCGATGGGATTTTGCGGCCCAAAACGACCATTCATCCACTTTATTCGGGGCAAGTGATTGATTTTTATGGCATTCGACCATGGTCGAGCCTGCTCGCCATTGTCATCAATACGCGATAGGGTAGGGATGTTGAATCGCCCAGTGTTCCGTTGACGGAACGCTGGAACTTCCTCCCGCTTTAGCAGTCCAAAAGCCGGACTGCTAAGATGAGCCTCTATGAGCCAGAACACCTCTACTGCCCTTGTGGCAAACAATCTCCCGATTCCCAGTGCGCTCGGTTCGCTGGACGCCTACATCGGTGCCGTGCACCAGATTCCGGTGCTGTCGGTCGATGACGAACAGGACCTGGCCCGTCGTTTCCGCGACGGTGACGATCTGGACGCCGCACGTGAGCTGGTGCATTCGCACCTGCGCTTCGTGGTGCACGTGGCCCGCGGTTACAACGGCTACGGCCTTGCGCTGGGCGACCTGATCCAGGAAGGCAACATCGGCCTGATGAAGGCGGTCAAGCGCTTCGACCCGGACATGGGCGTGCGCCTGGTGTCCTTCGCCGTGCATTGGATCCGTGCAGAGATGCACGAGTTCATCCTCAAGAACTGGCGCATCGTCAAGGTCGCCACGACCAAGGCGCAGCGCAAGCTGTTCTTCAACCTGCGCAAGTCGAAGACGCGCCTGGGCTGGATGAACGCGGCCGAAGTCAGCGCCGTGGCCAAGGACCTGAACGTGTCCGAGCGCGAGGTCATGGAAATGGAATCGCGCCTGTCCGGCCGCGATATCGGTTTCGATGCGCCGACCGACGAGGACAACGACCACGCGCCGCCGTCGCCGGCTGCGTTCCTGGTGTCCAACGACGAAGATCCGTCGATGGCCTACGAGCGTGAAGACAGCGAAGACAACCAGATGCAGCTGCTGCGCGAAGGCCTGGCCGAGCTGGATGCGCGCTCGCGCGACATCATCCGCCGCCGCTGGCTGGATGCCGACAGCAAGGTGACGCTGCAGGAACTGGCCGATGAGTACGGCGTGTCCGCCGAGCGCATCCGCCAGGTCGAAGCGAACGCGCTGAAGAAGATGAAGGCGCTGTTCACCGCGTAAAGCGGGGTGGCGTTGGAATGAAGAAAGGCCCGGCAATGCCGGGCCTTTCCTGTTTGTGGGGCTCATCCACGCATGGCGTGGATCTACTGACGCCGCGCGGGCCTCAACCCTCGCGTGCGATGGCGCGCCAGCCGATGTCGGTGCGGTGGAACTCGTTGGCCCAGGTCACCTTGGCCACGCCCGCGTAGGCATTGGCCTGCGCGTCGCGCACGCTGTCGCCCAGCGCGGCCACGCACAGCACGCGGCCACCCGCGCTGAGCACCTGGCCCTGCGCATCCAGCGTGGTGCCGGCATGGAACACCTTGGCGTTGGCGGGCACTGCATCCAGGCCGGAAATCACGTCACCGGTGATCGGCGCTTCCGGGTAAGGCCTGGCGGCCAGCACCACGCCCAGCGACGGGCGCGGATCCCACTGCGCGTCCACCGCGTCCAGGCGGCCATCGATGGCCGCTTCCACCAGGTCCACCAGGTCCGACTGCAGGCGCAGCATCACCGGCTGGGTTTCCGGGTCGCCGAAGCGCACGTTGAACTCGATCACCTTCGGCGCACCGCTGGCATCGATCATCAGGCCGGCATAGAGGAAGCCGGTGAACGGGATGCCATCGGCGATCATGCCCTGCACGGTCGGGTTCACGACTTCGCGCATCACGCGGGCATGCACCTCCGGGGTCACCACCGGCGCAGGTGAGTAGGCGCCCATGCCGCCGGTGTTCGGGCCGGTATCGCCGTCGCCCACGCGCTTGTGGTCCTGCGAGGTGGCCATCGGCAGCGCGTGCACGCCATCGACCATCGAAATGAAGCTGGCTTCCTCGCCATCGAGGAATTCTTCGATGACCACGCGCGCACCGGCATCGCCGAAGGCGTTGCCCGAGAGCATGTCACGCACCGCGTCCTCGGCCTCGGCCTGGGTCATCGCCACGATCACGCCCTTGCCAGCGGCCAGGCCATCGGCCTTGACCACGATCGGTGCGCCCTTGTCGCGGATGTAGGCCAGCGCAGCGTCCACCTCGGTGTGCACGGCATAGAACGCGGTGGGGATGTTGTGGCGGGCCAGGAAATCCTTGGCGTACGCCTTGCTGCCTTCCAGCTGCGCGGCGGCGGCGGTCGGCCCGAAGATGCGCAGGCCGGCGGCGCGGAAACGATCGACCACGCCGGCCACCAGCGGCACTTCCGGGCCGACCACGGTCAGCGCCACGCCTTCGGCCTGGGCCAGCGCCAGCAGGCCGTCGATGTCGGTCACCTTCACCGCCACGTTGCGGCACTTGTCTTCGGTGGCGGTGCCGGCATTGCCGGGCGCCACGATCACTTCGGTGACACGGGAGGACTGGGCCAGCTTCCATGCCAGGGCGTGTTCGCGGCCGCCAGAGCCGATGACAAGTACGTTCATCACGAGATTCCAGATTGCGTGGGAAGGGAAGGGCGATGTCCCCGGCGGCGCGTGTGGTTCACTCGCAGCCCTCGCGTTGCAGCGCGTCGGGGAAGGAATAGGTCCAGGTCTTCGGATCCAGCGTGAAGCGGTGCGTGCGGCGCACGTTGCTGCCGCCACAGCTGCTGCCGGTTTCCTCGATCAGCAGCGGCCAGGTGCGCGCGCTGCGGTTGCTGTCGTCCATGCGCAGTTCGAACTCGATGTCGAACATGCGGGTGCGGCAGTCTTCGGCCTGCTCGGCGTCATCGCAGTCGTAGGCCGCGGTGTTGTCGATGTGGCTGCGCACGCTGCCAGCATCCACCAGCCCGTTCGGGCCAGGCAGGATGAAGCTCTGCGTCTGCAGCGAGTAGCCCTGGCCGTACCAGCCGCTGACGTTGCGGAAGCCGTAGAAATCGCTGCCGAAGCGCAGGATCTCGACGCTGCCCGGGCGGCCGCTGCTGCCATAGGTGCCGCCGGTCAGCTCGGCCGCCACCTCGAAGCCGTCGGCGGCCGGGCGCAGCACGTAGAAGTCGATGGTGCCCGCGTCGGCATGGCCGGCGTCGGCCACTTCGCCGCACACCGCCAGCAGCTGCTGCCAGCTGTCACCGTTCACCACCGGCTGCTCGGCGCACACCGCCCAGTCGACCGGGCGGGTGTCGCCTTCCTGCGTCCAGTTGCCGCGCCAGTCGTCGGACAGTTGCGCGTCCTTGCCGTAGCGCGCCGTCAGGAAGGCCTGCAGGCGCGCGGTGCGGCTGGCATGCCCGGCCGCTGCGGTGCTGCCCGCGGCGGGCGTCTCTGCGTGCGGGGCAGTGGCGGGTGCCGGCTGGGCGGCCGGCTTGCAGCCGGCCAGCAGGACCGCGCCCAGCAGGGCGGGCAGGAGCAGGGGTTTGATCGAAACTGCGGACATCCGTGTCGCTCCAGGATCAGTGGCGGAAGTGGCGAACGCCGGTGAACACCATGGCCAGGCCATGTTCGTCGGCGGCGGCGATCACTTCGGCGTCGCGCATCGAACCGCCCGGCTGGATGATCGCCTTGATGCCGGCGGCCGCCGCGGCATCGATACCGTCGCGGAACGGGAAGAACGCATCGGACGCCATCACCGAACCTTCCACCACCAGGTTTGCATCGGCCGCCTTGATGCCGGCGATGCGCGCGGAATAGACGCGGCTCATCTGCCCGGCGCCGACGCCGATCGTGCGGTTGTCCTTGGCATACACAATCGCGTTGGACTTCACGAACTTGGCCACCTTCCACGCGAACAGCAGGTCGGTGAACTGCTTGTCGGTCGGTGCCAGCTTGCTCACCACCTTCAGCTCATCGCGGGTCATGCCGCGGTTGTCGGAAGACTGCAGCAGCAGGCCCGAGCCCACGCGCTTGCTGTCGAAGTTGTTCAGGCCATCACCGTGCGGGATGCGCAGCACGCGCACGTTGGCCTTTTTCTGCGCGTATTCCAGTGCGGCCGGCTCGTAGTCCGGGGCGATCAGGACTTCGACGAACTGGCGGTCGAGGATGACCTTCGCAGTGGCCGCATCGAGCGGCTTGTTGAAGGCGATGATGCCGCCGAAGGCGCTGGTCGGGTCGGTGGCGTAGGCCAGCTCGTAGGCATCGCCATTGCCGGCACCGACGGCCACGCCGCACGGGTTGGCGTGCTTGACGATGACGCAGGCCGGCGCATCGAACTGGCGCACGCATTCCCACGCCGCATCGGCATCGGCCAGGTTGTTGTAGCTCAGTTCCTTGCCCTGCAGCTGCTGGAACGTGGCCAGGGTGCCCGGCACCGGGTACAGGTCGCGGTAGAACGCGCCGCTCTGGTGCGGGTTCTCGCCGTAGCGCAGGTCCATCACCTTCACGAACGTGGAGTTCATCTGCGCCGGGTACTCGGCACGGGCCGGCACGGCGGCATCGGTGGCGGTGACCGCCGACAGGTAGTTGCTGATGGCTGCGTCGTACTGGGCGACGCGGTTGAACGCCGCCACCGAGAACGCGAAGCGGGTGCTGGCCGACAGCTGGCCGTTGTTGGCCTCCAGCGAGGCCAGCAGTTCGGCGTACTGCGACGGGTCGGTGGCCACCGCCACGCGGGCGAAGTTCTTGGCCGCCGAGCGCAGCATGGCCGGGCCGCCGATGTCGATGTTCTCCACCGCGTCGGCCAGGGTGCAGTCGGCCTTGGCGGTGACCGATTCGAACGGATACAGGTTCAGCACCAGCAGGTCGATGGCGCCGATGCCGTGCTCGGCCATCACCGCATCATCCAGGCCCGAACGGCCGAGCAGGCCGCCGTGCACCATCGGATGCAGGGTCTTGACCCGGCCATCCATCATTTCCGGGAAACCGGTGACGTCGGCCACGTCCTTCACGGCCAGGCCCATGTCGCGAATGGCCTTGGCGGTGCCGCCGGTGGACAGCAGCTCCACGCCGCGTGCAGCCAGCGCGGTGGCCAGCTCGGCCAGGCCGGTCTTGTCGGAAACGGAGAGGAGGGCCCGACGGACGGGCAACAGATCAGCAGTCATGGGGACAGGGCAATCGGCAGCGGAGCGGGGCCGATATTGTAGTTCGTGGGGGCCGGTGGCGGGCGCTGTCGGCGCGCTTTGCTGGCCCCGGCAGGGGAAAACGGCCTGCATCGGCATGCCGGGCTGAACACGCCATGGGGTAGGCTATGCCGGAACTGCCAGGGATCAGCGGGTTCAGATCGTGTCGATCTATGCATTGAAAGGACGTTTCCAGGACCTTCTGCGTCCGGCCGTGCGCGGGCTCTACCGCCTCGGCATCACCGCCAACACGGTGACCGTGGCCGCCGCCGTGGTCTCGCTGCTGGTGGCCGCCGCCGTGTGGTGCTGCGCGCCCGCGCAGCCGCTGCTGTACCTGCTGCTGCCGCTGTGGATGCTGCTGCGCATGGCGCTCAACGCCGTGGACGGCATGCTCGCCCGCGAGTTCGGCCAGCAGTCGAAGCTGGGCGCCTACCTGAACGAATTGTGCGATGTGATCGCCGACGCCGCGCTGTACCTGAGCCTGCTCAGCGTGCCGGGCGTGCGCCCCGAGGCGCTGTGGCTGCTGGCCTGGACTGCGGCGCTGAGCGAATACGCCGGCGTACTGGGGCTGATGGTCGGTGCCAGCCGCCGCTATGACGGCCCGATGGGCAAGAGCGACCGCGCCTTCGTGATCGGGGCGCTGGGCCTGCTGCTGGCGTTCGGGTGGGTTGGCGCGATGACGGTCAGTGGCGTGGCTGCGGCCATGGCCGCACTGTGCGTGCTGACGATGATCAACCGCGTCCGCCGCGGGCTGCAGGAAGCGGCGCTTCCGCCGCAGTAATCAACTACAAACAACAAGACAATCTGGAGATTGCATGCGTCAGGCGCAGGAACGGGAATTCCACAGCTTCGACCAGGTACCGCTGTTCTACCGGTACTGGGCGAGCACCACGACCACCACGCCGGCCAGGGCCATCGTGCTGCTGCATCGCGGCCACGAACATTCCGGGCGGGTCACCCACCTGGTCGATGAGCTGGACCTGCCCGACACCGCCTTCTTCGCCTGGGATGCACGTGGCAACGGCCGTTCGCCGGGCGCGCGCGGCGATGCCCCGGGTTTCCCGGCGCTGGTGCGCGACCTGGACAGCTTCATCGCCCACATCGGTGCCGAGCATGGCATCGCGGTGGAAGACATCGTGGTGATCGCGCAGAGCGTGGGCGCCGTGGTTGCCGCCACCTGGGTGCACGACTACGCGCCGCGCCTGCGCGCGCTGGTGATGGCTTCACCGGCGTTCAAGGTGAAGCTGTACGTGCCGTTCGCCCGGGCGGGGCTGGGCCTGATGCAGAAGCTGCGCGGCAACTTCTTCGTCAACAGCTACGTCAAGCCGCAATGGCTGACCCACGACCCGGCGCGGGTGGAAAGCTACCGCACCGACCCGCTGATCACCCGGCCGATCTCGGTGCGCGTGCTGCTGGGCCTGTACGAGGCCGCTGACCGCATCGTCGCCGATGCGCAGGCGATCAGCGTGCCGGTGCAGCTGCTGGTGTCCGGCTCGGATTTCGTCGTGCACCGTGGCCCGCAGGACCGCTTCTACGAGCGCCTGTCCAGCCCGATCAAGGAGCGCGTGCACCTGCCGGGCTTCTTCCACGACACGCTGGGCGAACGTGATCGCGCGCCGGCACTGGCGCGCATCCGCAGCTTCATCCAGGCGCGTTTCGCCGAACCGCTGCGCGAGCTGTCGCGCCGCGATGCGCACCGCCATGGGCCGACCTTCGAAGAGTCGGAGATCCTGGCCTGGCCGCCGGAGCGCAACAGCCTGGCCGACCTGCGCTGGCGCGTGGTGCGTGGCGGCCTGCGGGTCGGCGGCACGCTCTCCGAGGGCATCGCCCTGGGCCTGCAGACCGGCTTCGATTCGGGCAGCACGCTGGATTACATCTACCGCGACGAAGCACGCGGCAAGGGCCCGCTGGGGCGCATGGTCGACCGCAACTATCTCGATGCGATCGGCTGGCGCGGCATCCGCATCCGCGGCCAGCACCTGCAGGAACTGCTGCGCGATGCCGCCCAGCGCCTGCGCGGGCAGGGCACGCCGGTGCGCGTGCTGGACGTGGCGGCCGGCCATGGCCGCTACGTGCTGGAAGCGCTGGGCCAGGGCGAGCAGCGCGCCGAACGCATCGTGCTGCGTGATTTCAGTGCGTTGAACGTGACCCAGGGCCAGGCCTTGATCGAGCGCCTCGGCGCGGCCGACATCGCCCGCTTCGAGCAGGGCGATGCGTTCGACCCGGCACAGCTGGCGCAGGTCGACCCGGCGCCGACGCTGGCGGTGGTCTCCGGCCTGTACGAACTGTTCCCCGACAACGATGCGGTGCTGCGTTCGCTGCAGGGCATCGCCGCGACCGTGCCGGTGGGCGGCTATCTGGCCTATACCGGCCAGCCCTGGCACCCGCAGCTGGAATTCATCGCCCGTGCGTTGACCAGCCACCGGGGCGGCGCAGCGTGGGTGATGCGCCGCCGTACCCAGCAGGAGATGGACGAGCTGGTGCGCCTGGCCGGGTTCGAGAAGGTGGCCCAGCGCATCGACGAATTCGGCATCTTCACCGTGTCGCTGGCGCGCCGGACCGCGTGATGGCGACGCTGGCCGCAACCCCGCTGGCTGCGGAGGGGCGCCCCTGGCGGCGCGCCCTGCTGTGGCTGGTGCTACTGGGTCCGTTCTTCTTCGCCAGCTATGGCTTCGCCAACTGGATGGCCGGGCGCCACGCCGCGCTGCCGGTGATGGCATTCGCCTGGGAATCGCATATTCCGTTCGTGCCGTGGACGATCGTGCCGTACTGGTCGATCGACCTGTTCTACGCGATCTCGTTCTTCCTGTGCAGGCAGCGCCTCGAGCTGGACCGGCACGCACTGCGGCTGTTCAGTGCGCAGGTCATCGCGGTGGCCTGCTTCCTGCTGTGGCCGCTGCGCTTCAGCTTTGAACGGCCGGAGATCGGCGGGGTGTTCGGCTGGCTGTTCGATGTGCTGCTGGGTTTCGACAAGCCATTCAACCAGGCACCGTCGCTGCACATCGTGCTGCTGATCGTGCTGTGGGTGAAGTACGCGCAGTACCTGCAGGGCGCATGGCGCTGGCTGCTGCACGCGTGGGCGCTGCTGATCGGTGTTTCGGTGCTGACCACCTTCCAGCATCACTTCATCGATGTGCCCACCGGCCTGCTGGCCGGCTGGCTGTGCGTGTGGCTGTGGCCGGAGCAGGGCACCCCGCCACTGCGCGCCTGGCGCATGGCACGCGCGCCGAAGCGGTGGCGCCTGGCGTCGTTCTATCTGCTGGGCGCGGCAGTGCTGCTGGTGCCGGTGCTGCTGCTGGGGGGCGCGGCGCTGTGGCTGCTGTGGCCGGTGGTGTCGCTGCTGCTGGTGGCGCTGGCCTATGCCGGGCTGGGCACGGCGGTGTTCCAGAAGCGCGCCGATGGGCGGCTGACCATGGCCGCGCGCTGGCTGCTGGCGCAGTACCTGGCCGCGGCCTGGATCAATTCGCGGCTGTGGACGCGCGGTGCGCCGCAGCCGGTGGAGGTGGCCGGCGGGGTGTGGCTGGGACGCATTCCCTGCGCGGCGCTGCCTGCCCCGTTGCGCGGTGTGGTCGATACCTGCGCCGAACTGTCCTGCCACGCGCCGGGCGCGGCCTATGCCAGCGTGCCGATGCTGGATCTGGTGGTGCCGTCTCCCGCGCAGCTGGCTGAAGCTGCCGACGCGATCGAGCGCCTGCGCGCGCACGGGCCGCTGCTGGTGTGCTGCGCGCTGGGCTACTCGCGCAGCGCGGCCAGCGTGGCCACGTGGCTGCTGCGGACCGGGCGGGTCTGCAGCGCCGCCGAGGCCGTGGCCCGGGTGCGTGCCGCGCGGCCGTCCATCGTCCTGCATGACGTTCATCTACAGGCCATCGCGGCCGCCGCCGCACCGGAGAGCACCGCATGAGCACCGCTGCCGATCTGCCGATGATGCACCTGCTGCTGCGCCAGGGCCGGCTGCCCGCTGCGCTGTCACTGGGCCTGCTGCTGGTGGCGCTGTTGCTGCTGGGCGTGGAACCCGGGCTGGCGATGTTCGCCGCCGGCCTGCTGCTGCTGAGCGTGGCAGTGGGCGTGGTGCAGGCGTATTACGCGGTTCGGGTGCAGCTGGACGCCAGCCTGCTGCGGCTGCTGCTGCGCGAGCACCTGCAGGGTGATGCCGCCGCCGAGCGGGTGGACGCGGCCCTGCACACCGCCGGCCTGCGCCGCCGCGATGCGCAGGCGCCCGTGCGCGGCTGGGAGGCACGCTGGATCGGCATGCGCCGCCTGCTGGTGCGCCAGTACGTGGCCACGCTGCTGCAGTTTTCGGTGCTGCTGCTGGCCGTGCTGTGGCCGCAGACCTGAGCGGAGGTGTCGATGTTTGCTGAACTGATCGCCCGCGCCTGCAGTGGCGCGATCCATGTAGTGACCGGGGCGCGCGCGCTGTGGATCGGCTGTGCGCCGTCCAGCGAGCACCGCGTGTACTACGGCAACCACGCCAGCCATGGCGATTTCGTGCTGATCTGGTCGTCGATGCCGCCGGCACTGCGGCGCCAGGTGCGGCCGGTGGCTGCTGCCGAGTATTGGCAGGGCGATGCACTGCGCCGCTACCTGATCGATGCGGTATTCAACGGCGTGCTGGTCGAGCGCGATGCTGCGCGCCGCCAGCAGGATCCGTTGCAGGGGCTGCGCGATGCGGTGGACGAAGGATGCTCGTTGATCCTGTTCCCCGAAGGCACGCGCAACATCGGTGATGAACCGCTGCTGCCGTTCAAGAGTGGCATCTATCACCTGGCGCGGCAGCGCCCGGAACTGGAGTTCGTACCGGTGTGGATCGACAACCTCAAGCGGGTGATGCCCAAGGGGCGTTTCCTGCCGCTGCCGCTGCTGTGTACGGCCACGTTCGGCACGCCGCTGCGGCTGCAGGCCGATGAGGACAAGGCGGCGTTCCTGGCGCGCAGCCGGCAGGCGCTGCTGGACCTGGCACCGAACGGAGGCCGCGCATGAGTTTCCTGCTGGATGTTTCCGGCGATCTGGCCACGCAGAGCGTGGGGCAGCAGACCGGCCTGCTGTTTGCCGGTGTCGGCGCGGTGCTGGTGCTGGCCACGCTGGTATCCGAAACCCTGCGCTGGCGCCAGCGCGGCAACCCCAGTGCGGTCATCGCCAACCTCGTTTCGCGCATCCGCGCATGGTGGGTGATGGCGATCGTGGTCGGCGGTGCGCTGCTGTTCGGCCGCGCCGGGGTGATCGTGCTGTTCGCCATCATCTCCCTGTTCGCATTGCGCGAGTTCATCACCCTGGCGCCGACCCGCTCGGGTGACTACTACGCGCTGCTGGCGGCGTTCTACATCGTGCTGCCGTGGCAGTACTACCTGGTGTGGATCGACTGGTACGGCATGTACACGCTGCTGATTCCGGTCTACGCGTTCCTGTTCCTGCCGATCCTGTCGACCATCGGCGGTGACACCACGCACTACCTGGAGCGTACGGCCAAGGTGCAGTGGGGGCTGATGATCTGCGTGTTCTGCATCTCGCACGTGCCGCTGCTGCTGAACCTGCACGTGCCCGGCCACGACCCGTCGCGCAACGTGCTGCTGTTCGCCTTCCTGGTGATCGTGGTGCAGTCCTCCGACGTGCTGCAGTACATCTGGGGCAAGCTGCTGGGCAAGCGCCTGATCGCGCCGAAGCTGTCGCCGTCGAAGACGGTGGAAGGGTTCGTGGGCGGTGTGCTGAGTGCCAGCGCGCTGGGTGCGGCGCTGTGGTGGATCACCCCGTTCACGCCGTTGCAGGCGTTCGGGCTGTCGCTGCTGATCAACCTGATGGGGTTCTGGGGTGGCCTGGTGATGTCGGCGATCAAGCGCGACCGCGGCATCAAGGACTGGGGCCACATGATCGAGGGCCATGGCGGCATGCTCGACCGGCTGGATTCGGTGTGCTTCGCCGCGCCGGTGTTCTTCCACGTGGTGCGGTATTACTGGAAGGCCGGTGGGGTGGGCTGATCGTGCCGGGCGTTCATCCACGCATGGCGTGGATCTACCGGGCGGGCATCGGTAGCGCCGGGCCATGCCCGGCGGCGCGCTTACGCGCTGATGCCGTATTCCTTCAGCTTCTTGCGCAGGGTCGCGCGGTGGATGCCCAGCATCGCGGCGGCGCGGCTCTGGTTGCCTTCGCAGTGGTTGAGTACTTCCACGAACAGCGGAATCTCCATCTCGCGCAGCACGATCTCGTAGACATCGTCCGCGTCGCAGCCATCGAGGTCACGCAGGTAGCGGCGCACGGACTGGGCGACGTGTTCACGCAGCGGTGGCCGGGCAGCGCCACGACTGTTGTCAGGACGAGAAAGGACAGCGTTCAAGGGGGTTCCCGATTCGGTGGCCCGTGCGCGCGGAGCGCGCGGCCGGACGAGGTGGAGGCGGCCAGTCTAGCGCGAGCGTGCCCGACCTGCCACGGCTGGACGCCTTCGTCCCGATCAAAGGAACTCGAAGGTGAATGCGACCGTGGAGGCTGCCGGCTCCTGCACACGGAAGGCGATGCGGGCGCTCTGCCCCGGTTCCAGCAGTGCCGCGCCCGGGTTTTCGCCCAGGTACTGCGCGGGCGGGAACACACCGGTGCCGATCACCCGGCCATCGGCATCGGCCAATGACAGGCGCAGGTCAGGCCATGCCTGCGCCCAGCGCGCATCATTGCGGATGCTGGCCTGCACCTGCAGCACGCCGGCCTGCCCGGGCAACGGGCGGATCTCGCGGCTGGTCATGGTCAATGCAGTCGGTTCGCGCCATGCGGGCAGGCTGCAGCGCAGGACGCCGCACAGTGCGCTGACCCACGGGCGATGCCCGGCATCGGCGGCCAGCCGCGCGCGGTCGGCCAGTACGCTCTGCAGCACCAGCAGCAGGGCAAGCCCGGCCACCAGTGCCCAGTGCCAGCGTGGCGTCGGCAGGGCACGCGGGCGCACGCCGAGGAAGCTGGGCGCATCGCTGGCCGGAGCGGCCGATGCAGCGTCGTCAATGCCGGTGGACGTTTCGATGACAGTGTCATCGGACTGTCGCGTGTGTGCCGGTGCCGGTTCCAGCAAGGGGGTGTCCACGACCGGCTCGGCGCGCGGCCCGGACACCGCCGCCTGTCCGGCAGCGGCATCGGCGGTGTCGTCAGCGGGGGCCTGCGCCTGCCCGGTCCCGGGCGGCGCACCGGTTCCCGGCGCGGAACGCAGGAAGGTGGCAAGCGGACGACGCGGTGGGTTCGGCTCGGACATGCTCAGGGCGCGGGCTCGGATCCAGCCGTCATTCAATCACGATCAGGCGCGGCGTACGCCGGTGATGCGCATCCAATCGCCATCCTGGGTGGCCTGCAGGTCGTCGAACCACGCGGCATAGCGCTGCAGCAGTTCGCCTTCCTGGCCATGCAGGATGCCCGACAGCGCGATGCGGCCACCGGCAGCAACGCGTGCGGCCAGCAGTTCGGCCAGCGCATCCAGCGCCGAGGCGAGGATGTTGGCGACCACGATCGGGTAGGTGGCCACCGGTTCGTCCTGCGGCAGGTAGACGTGCATGCGGGCCAGTTCGCCGTTGCGCTCGGCGTTGTCGGCGGTGGCGATCAGCGCCTGCGGGTCGTTGTCCACGCCGATGGCCTCGGCGGCGCCCAGCTTCAGCGCGGCCAGGGCGAGGATGCCCGAGCCACAGCCGAAGTCGAGCACGCGCTGGCCCTGCAGCACGCCATCCACGGCCAGCTGGTCCAGCCAGCGCAGGCACAGCGCGGTGGTCGGGTGGGTACCCGAACCGAAGGCCAGGCCCGGGTCCAGGCGCACCACGGCGGCGTCGGCGGCCTGCGCGGCCTCCGGCAGCTCATGGTTCCACGGCACGATCCAGGTGCGGCTGCCGAAATCCATCGGCTGGAACTGGTCCAGCCAGGCGCGTTCCCAGTCTTCGTCCTCGACCGCGCGGAAGCTGCCGCCGGTCCAGTCCAGTTCCGGGTCGAACGCCTCCAGCGCAGCCAGCAGCAGCAGCGCGTTGCTGTCGGCCGGGAACAGCGCGCTCAGCACCAGGGTGTCCCACAGCGGCGTCTCGCCCACGCCCGGCTCGAGGATGGCCTGCTCGTTGCTGGTGTCGGCCTCGGCATCAAGCAGGGTGACCGCCAGCGCGCCCACGTCCTCCAGCGCGTTTTCATAGCGGGGCTGGGTGGCTTCGGTGCAGCGCAGGGTCAGTTCCAGGAACGGCATGGCGGTGGGGGCAATCGCGGGAAAGGGGGCCATGCTAGACCATCCGGCCGTCTCCGTATGCTCTGAGATGCCGACCCAGGCTGAACGAGACCGGTTCAGACATGCCTCCCGGGCCTTGCTAGACTTGGCGCTTTCCTGCCCGACGTGCCGTAACCGACCGCCGATGGCCCTCGCCCCGACCCTGAAAACCTGGTTGCTCGTGCTGCCGGCCGTGGCCGTGCTGGGCGTGGCCGGTTATCGGGCCAGCGGCCATGGCCATTCCGCGCAGGTGGATGTCGGCGAACCGTTGGCCGTATCGACGGCCACGGTGCAGCAAGCACTGGAGCCGGTGATGCCCGAGGCGCTCGCGCGCCGCCTGGCCGGCTTCGAGCGCAGCGCCGCGTTGCCTTCGGGCCTGCCGCTGGATATCCGCGCCGACATCGAGGGCGAGACCGATCTGTTCGCCTACGCGCAGCGGCTGAAGGTGCAGGCCGAGCAGGGCAACCACGAAGCGCGCTGGATGCTCAGCCGGGTCTACGACTACTGCGCGCAGTATGCGGTCGACCCGGGTGGCTACCGCCTGGACAACAACGTGCTGGCTGGCCTGGGCCTGAGCGCGGCACCGGCGATGGTGCAGGCGCGCGAACGCGTGGCCCAGCGCTGCGGCGGTTTCGTGCCGGGTGACAAGCTGGGGCCGTCGCTGGTGTTCAACGAACGCCGCCGTGCAGCCCTGCAGGGCAACCTCGCCGCCGAAGCGGCGCTGTTCGCCGAGGGCGAGCCGCTGCACAGCAACCAGCAGTACCGCCGTGACCTGGTCGAACGCGTGCGTACTTCGCGTGATCCGGAGGCCTACATGGCCCTGGCGCCGGGCATGGGCACGCGCGCTGCCGGCGACAAGGCGCTGGTGGACATGGTGGCCGGTGAACAGCTCAGTGAGATGGCATGGCGGGTTGCGGCCTGCCAACTCGGTCTACCTTGTGGAGCCGACAGCGTGCTGATGAACAGTTACTGCGCGAACGGAGGGATCTGTTCGCAGGATGGGACACAGGATTTCCAGGATTTCGTGTATGACGCTGCGGTATCGCGGCAAGGTGCGGGGAAGATGAACGAATGGATCAAGCAATTGATTGGAAAGAGGAACGGGCAATGAATTACCGTCGATTCCTGCACGGGGCCAAGTTCTGGTTCTGGGTGGCGTTGTTTGTCGCGTATTCGGCCGGCGCCGTTGGCCTGCTGATGATCGACACCTACGAGGATCGCTACCGGCACCTTTCCAAGGTTGAACTGACCTCGGTGAAGGCGCAGGAAGACGTGCGCCGCGCCGGTGCCAGCCAGGTGGCCGCGGTGTACCGTGCGCAGAGCGGCGCGCCCTTCGCTGCGCTGCCGGCGGGCAGTACCTTCCAGGTGGTCTGGCCCGATGGTTCAACCGAAACGATGGTGATCATCGACCCGACCTCGCCCAATGGCGTGCGTCCGCTGGCCGATACGCAGATTCCTGCCGAAGTCGCCGACAAGCGCTGACACGCGCGGGGTAGCGCCGGGCCACGCCCGGCGGTGATGTCCGGCGGCGCCGGAAGACGCAAAAAGGGCGGGGAAATCCCCGCCCTTTTCGTGTCCAGCATCTGCCGCCGATCAGGTCAGCGCGATCGGCTTGTTCTTGCGCTCGGCCAGACGCTTTTCCAGGTAGTGGATGTTCTGCCCACCCGCCTGGAAGCCCTTGTCGCGCATGATGCGCTGCTGCAGGGCCACGTTGGTCTTGATGCCGTCCACCACCATTTCGCTCAGCGCCACCCGCATGCGGGCGATGGCGGTCTCGCGGTCCGGGCCGTGCACGATCAGCTTGCCGATCATCGAGTCGTAGTTCGACGGCACGCGGTAGCCACTGTAGATGTGGGTGTCCACGCGCACGCCGGGGCCGCCCGGCGGATGGAAGCCGGTGATGGTGCCCGGGCTCGGCACGAAGGTTTCAGCATCTTCGGCGTTGATGCGGCACTCGATGGCATGGCCGCTGAGCACCACGTCGCTCTGCTTGATCGACAGCTTCTGGCCGGCGGCGATCTTCAGCTGCTCGGCCACCAGGTCGATGCCGGTGACCATTTCGGTAACCGGATGCTCCACCTGGATGCGGGTGTTCATTTCGATGAAGTAGAAGCGGCCGTCTTCGTACAGGAACTCGAAGGTGCCGGCGCCGCGGTAGCCGATGCGCACGCAGGCTTCGGTGCAGACCTTGCCGATCTGTTCGCGCTGTTCGGCGCTGATGCCCGGTGCCGGTGCTTCTTCCACCACCTTCTGGTGGCGGCGCTGCATCGAGCAGTCGCGCTCACCCAGGTGGATGGCGTTGCCCTGGCCATCGGCCAGCACCTGGATCTCCACGTGGCGCGGGTTCTCCAGGAACTTCTCCATGTAGACCTCGCCATTGCCGAACGCGGCCTTGGCCTCGCTCTTGGTGGTTTCGATCGAGGTCTTCAGCGAGGCTTCGGCATGCACCACGCGCATGCCGCGGCCACCGCCGCCACCGGCCGCCTTGATGATGACCGGGTAGCCGATCTCACGGGCGATCTTGGTGTTGGCGACGATGTCCTCGCCCAGCGGGCCGCCCGAACCGGGCACGCACGGCACGCCGGCGGACTTCATCGCGCGGATGGCTTCGACCTTGTCACCCATCATGCGGATGGTGTCGGCCTTGGGGCCGATGAAGATGAAGCCGGACTCCTCCACGCGCTCGGCGAAGTCGGCGTTCTCCGACAGGAAGCCGTAGCCCGGGTGGATGGCCTGGGCGTCAGTGACTTCGGCCGCAGCGATCAGCGCCGGGATGTTGAGGTAGCTCTGCGGCGACGGTGCCGGGCCGATGCAGACCGACTCGTCGGCCATGGCCACGTGCTTGAGGTTGCGGTCGACCGTGGAGTGCACGGCCACCGTGCGGATGCCCAGGGTGTGGCACGCGCGCAGGATGCGCAGCGCGATCTCCCCTCGGTTGGCAATGACGACTTTGTCGAGCATGGCGTGCCCCTCAGCCGATCACGAACAGCGGCTGGTCGAATTCCACCGGCTGGCCGTTCTCGCCCAGGATGGCGACGATGGTGCCGGACTTGTCGGCTTCGATCGGGTTGAACATCTTCATCGCTTCGATGATGGCCAGGGTCTCGCCTTCCTTGACCTGCTGGCCAACGGTGACGAACGCCGGCTTGTCCGGAGCGGCCGATGCATAGAAGGTGCCGACCATCGGCGAGCGCAGCACGTGGCCTTCCGGCAGGGCCGGGCCCGGCTTGGCGGTGCCGCCGGTGGAGGCTTCGGTCGGCGACTGCATCGGCATGGCCTGCGCAGCCGGGGCGGCCGGCGCGGCGTACACCGGGGCGGGCATCGGCGCGGCGTAGCCGGCCACCGGGGCGCGCGACAGGCGCACGGACTCTTCGCCTTCCTTGATTTCGATTTCAGCCAGGTTCGACTCTTCCAGCAGGTCGATCAGCTTCTTGATTTTGCGCAGATCCATGAGGGCCTCTTTGGTTTCTATCTAGGTGAGGTAGAGCGCCGGCTGGCGCCCGGGTCGACAATCAGGTGGCGGACACCCGCAGCAGCGCCGCGTCCATCGCGTAGCGGTAGCTGTCGGCGCCGAAGCCACACACCACGCCCACTGCCTTGTCGCTGAAATAGCTGTGCTGGCGGAACGGTTCGCGGGTGTGCGGGTTGGACAGGTGGATCTCGATGAACGGCACGGCCACCGCCGCCAGCGCATCGCGCAGGGCGACCGAGGTATGGGTGAAGGCGGCCGGGTTGATCAGGATGAACGTGGTACCGTCGGTGCGTGCGGCCTGCACGCGGTCCACCAGCACGTGTTCGGCGTTGGACTGCAGGCTTTCCAGGGCATGCCCGGCCGCAGCGGCCTGGGCGGCCAGCGCCTGGTCGATGTCGGCCAGCGTGGTGTGCCCATAGACCTCCGGCTCGCGGGTACCGAGCAGGTTGAGGTTGGGGCCATGCAGGACCAGCAGCTTCGCCATGGAATCCGATCAACGGGAAAGGGCGGCAGTCTGGCGGAACCTGCGGATGCTGTCCAGTTCGGCGAAATTGCAGGTGTTTAAAGCAATCGTTTGAAAATCGTGGAAGCGCTTGCGGCCCTATGGGTGGCGGCGGATCAAGGCCCGCTGAACGCCATCGCGGCGGGGATGCCCGCACGTAGGCCGACGATGATGTAGATCCACGCCATGCGTGGATGACCGCGCCCCGCGCTCACGTCTCCAGCGGCACCGTCGGCACCACGTTCGGGAACACCTCCTCCAGCGCCTCGGTCTCGCCGGGTTCCGGCACCGGCCAGTTGTAGGCGTTCACCGGCTGCGCGCGGTTCACCCACAGCGCGTAATGCAGGTGGTCGGCACGCCCATCGCCGGTGTTGGGGTGGATGAGGATGGTCAGGCCCAGGCTGTTGAGCTGCAGCCACGGCACCAGCACCGGCAGCAGGTCGTTGGTGAAGCCGAAATAAAACGAGGGCGTGACATGCGGGCCGCGCGGCTCCAGGTTCCAGTTGCCCAGTTCCACCGGGAAGCGCTCGGCCGCCCAGCGCCGCAGCAGGGCGGCCTTCTGGTAGCTGTCTTCGTCGAAATAGATGTGTGCGTGGTAGCTCTTGATATCGGTATAGGCACGCGGCCGGTCGGGCAGTGGCGATTCGCCCGGACGCACGCTGGACGGGCGGGGCGTCGCTTCGGCGGCGGTGTCCTGGCCCCAGGGGCTGTGGCCCTGCGCGGGCGGCGGCACGATCGGGCGGAAGCCTGGCTGGCCCGGTTCGGTGGTGTTGGCGGCGGCGCTCGCAGCGCTGGCCGTGGCCAGCCCGCCCACGGCAACGCCGGCCGAGGCGATCAGGCGCCGGCGCACGGGCGAGAGCAGGTCGGCCCAATGGGCATCTTCGGCCACGTCGAAAGGTGGGGCAGGGGTGTGCGGTGGCATGGCCAGCGTCCTGATGGCAGAGGCGCCACGCTCGGCGATGTGGCTGGCAGCGTCCAATAAGCAGCAGGTATCAGGTGATGCCGGGCAGCGGCCGCCACGTTGAGTCGTGGTGGTCGCCGGGCTAGGGTGGCCGGACCGCCGCCCTGGATGTCCGCCATGACTGCTCCCGACGCCGATACCGCCCGCCGACGCGCCGCCTTCCGGCAGCTGCATGCGCAGGGCTGCTTCGTGCTGCCCAACCCGTGGGACGTGGGCAGTGCGCGCTATCTGCAGCGGCAGGGCTTCCAGGCGCTGGCCAGCACCAGTGCGGGTTGCGCGTGGAGCGAAGGCCGGCCGGATGGCGCTGTTTCGTTGCAGGCCACGCTGGAACACCTTCGCTTGATGGCCAGCGCGACGCCGCTGCCGCTGAACGCGGATTTCGGCGATGGCTTCGGTGCGACGCCGGACGCGGTCGGCGAAGCGGTCACCGCTGCACTGGGCACCGGCGTTGCCGCGCTGTCGATTGAAGATGCCAGCGGCGTGGCCGGAGCGCCGCTGCGGCCGCTGGAGGAGGCGGTGCAGCGCCTGGCCGCCGCCCGTGCCGCCATTGATCGGGCAGGTGCCGATGTCCTGCTGGTGGGGCGCGCGGAAAATTTCTTCGTCGGCGTGCCCGATCTTGAAGACACCCTGCAGCGGCTGCGTGCCTATGCCGCGGCCGGTGCCGACGTGCTGTACGCACCGGGCATCACCACCCGCGAGCAGATCACGGCGGTGGTTGCGGCAGCCGGGCCGAAGCCGGTCAACCTGCTGGTCGGCGGGCCGAGCCCGCTGACGCTGCAGGACATCGCCGCGCTGGGCGTGCGCCGGGTCAGCCTGGGCGGCGCACTGGCGCGCGCGGCATGGGGCGGGCTGATGCAGGCCACCGATCCGATCCTGCGCGAGGGCCGTTTCGACGGCCTGCAGCAGGCCGCTGCGGGCGCGGCCCTGAACGACCTGTTCCGCTGACGCCATGGACAACGTAACCGCCTATGCAGCGCTGGTGAGGGAGATGGACGCGCTGCGCCAGGCGCCGGCGCAGGCATTGCTGGCCCGGGTCGACGGACCGGCCCAGGTGTGCGTGCTCGAGCGCGACGACGGTCCACTGGAGCTGGAGATCCACGTGCGCTGGCACGATGCCGGGCGCACAGCGCTGCGCCTGGAAGGCCACGCGCGTGGCGGCAGCACCTGGAGCCACGAACACCTGCAGGAAACCCTGGTGCTGCCGCTGAAGGACCTGAAGTAGATCCACGCCATGCGTGGATGGGGTCAGATCCCTTTGCACCGCAAAGGGCTCTGACCCCGGTGCCTGCTCAGAACCGCGCGGTCAGGCCGACGAAGAACGTCCGCGCGCCACCGTCGTAGTCGTTGCCGTCTTCCAGCGTCGACACGTCGTCCAGGTTCAGCACACCCGCACGCAGGGTCAGGTTCTCGTTCACGTCATAACCGGTCACCAGGTCCACCGTGGTGTACGCCTTGGCGAAGGTCGAACTGGACGTGGCCACCAGCTGCTTGCCGATGTGCTGCGCGCTGAGGTTCAACGACCACGCATCGGTCACGTCCCAGTTCAACGAGGTGTTGGCAGTGATCTTCGGCACCACCAGCAGGCTGGCACCGGTGGTGCGGTTCTTCGATTCCAGCATGCGCGTGGCATTGGTGGTCCAGCTCAGGCGTTCGTGCAGCGGCACGGTCACGCTGGCTTCCACGCCGCGCGTGCGGGCCTTCTGGATGTTCTGCGCCACCGTCCACCAGAAGCCGTTGACGAAGCTGGTGGTCTGGCCGGGGATGTCGCGCAGCGGCACCTGTTCGATCTTGTCGTCGAAGTTGGTCAGGAAGTAGGTGGCCGACGCCGACCAGCCGTTCTGGTCGAAGCCCACGCCCAGCTCGTAGTTGGTGCTGGTTTCCGGTTCCAGGTTCGGGTTGCCGGCCATGTAGCAGCCGGTGGTGCCGTCGGCGCTGACCAGGCGGCTGTTCCAGCCTTCCGGGGTCAGGCTGCCGCAGCCACGGCCACCGGACTGGGTGGCGGCACCGGCGGTGCCCTGCTCCAGGTTGGGCGCGCGGAAGCCCTTGGACACGCCGCCGCGCACGGTCCACGCATCACCCGGGTGCCACACGCCGTAGATGCGCGGGCTGACGTTGTCGTCGTAGTTGTCGGTGTTGTCCCAGCGCACGCCCAGGGTCAGCACGAAGCGCTCGTGCAGGGTGATGTGGTCCTCGGCGAACAGTGCCCACGAATCGGCTTCGCTGGTCGGGCTGATGCGGCTGCTGCCGGTCCAGGTCACCGGCACGGTGCCGATGGTGTCGCTGTTTTCCAGCTGCTCGCGCTTCCACTGGCCGCCCACGTTGAGGCTGTGTTCGAAGCCCCAGTGGAAACCGGTGGTGAAGGCGGTATCGAACACCGTTTCCTTGGAGTGGTTGCCCACCGCGCTGCCCTTGTCCTTGTAGTCGTTCTGCACAAGGGTGGTCTTGGAAGTGGTGGTGTCGCCGTAACGGCCATCGTGGCCGAGCACGTAGCCGGTCTGTACCAGCTTGGACAGGCCCCAGGCGTACACATCGCCGGCACCGGTGTTGCGCTGCACGCCGCGCGAGCCTTCGATGGTCAGCGCGTGGTCGTCGTTGAGGCGCCAGTGGAACTGCAGGTTGGCATTTTCCGCCTTGCTGCCGGGGGTCTGGTCTTCCAGGCGGTCGGATTTGCGGTCGGTGACGTTGGCACCGATGCGCACGCCGAGGTTGTCGGTGAGCGGGCCGCTGAACAGCGCGCCCATCTGCGTGGTGTCACCGCGCGTGGACGCGTCGGGCATGCTGTGGTTGAAGGTGACCGAGCCGCCCCAGTGGTCGGCGATCTTGCGGGTGATGATGTTGATCACGCCGCCCATCGCATCCGAACCGTACAGCGAGGACATCGGGCCGCGCACCACTTCGATGCGCTCGATCATGTCCGGCGACAGCCAGTTCAGATCCTGCGGGCCCAGGTCGTCGCGGTAGTTCACGCCGGAGGAATTGCCTTGGCGGCGGCCGTCGATGAGGATCAGCGTGTACTGCTCGGGCAGGCCGCGCAGGCGGATCTTCGACTGCGCGCCGGACAGCGCATAACCGCCGGTCACGCCGGGCACGGTGCTCAGCAGCTGGCCGATGCTGGTGACCGGCTTGCGCTCGATCTCTTCGCGGCTGATGACGCTGATGCTGGCCGGCGCATCCTTGATCCACTGCTGGGCGCCGGTGGCGGTGACCACCACGGTATCCATCTGCTTGGCCGAAGCGGCATCAGCGGAGGCATCGGCGTGGGCGGTGCTGGCCAGTGCAAGGCCGATGGCGGCGGCCAGGGCAGCAACGGAACGGCGGGGTTTCAGAACGGCGTGCGACATCGCGCAGTACTCCTGTTGAGGGTCCACTGGCGATGGCTGGGACGTCCGTGTGTGGGGGTTTCAGAATTCTTTAACAATCGTATCACGAATCATTCGCATTTGACGTTTGGTGACACATGAACGCTTGCATGGGCGGCCCGAGGCCGCGCCAATCCAGCTGAAATCAGCGTCCTGCGCGGGGTACTGGTGGAAACATGGCTGTTAATTACCATTGGTAACTAACCACTCAACGAGCATCACCCATGCACAGCCTGATCGTCGTCGCCCATCCCGATCCCGCCTCCCTCACCCATGCCGTCGCCGCCCGCATCGGCCGGGCCATCACCGGCGCCGACGCGCGCAACACCGTAACCGTGGCCGATCTCGCCGCCGAAGGCTTCGATCCCCGTTTCAACACCGCTGACATCGGCCTGTTCAAGCAGGGCGCAGCGGTGCCGGCCGACGTGGCCGCCGAGCACGCGCGCGTGGATGCCGCCGACGCGCTGGTGCTGGTCTATCCGCTGTACTGGTGGTCGTTCCCGGCGTTGCTGAAGGGCTGGATCGACCGTGTGTTCACCCAGGGCTGGGCTTACGCCGACGGTGCCGACGGCAAGGTGGAAAAGAAGCTGCAGCGGCTGCAGGTGCACCTGGTCGGCATCGGTGGCGCAGGCGCGGAGATGATCGAACGGCGCGGCTATGGTGCGGCGATGAAGACGCAGATCGACATGGGCATCTTCGATTACTGCGGTGCCACCGTGCGTTCGTCCACGCTGCTGCTCGATGCTGACAGTGGCCAGGCGCAGGCGCATCTGCAGACCGCTGCGGACATCGGCCGTACCATAGGCACACCCGCCCGCTGACATGGAGCCGCTGCATGTCCACCACCGCCACGCCCACCCGTCGCCGGATGTCGCGCGAACAGCGCGGTCGCCAGTTGCTGGACGTGGCCTGGACCCTGGTGGGCGGCGAGGGCACCGATGCACTCAGCCTGGGCCGCCTGGCCGAGGCCGCAGGCGTGACCAAGCCCGTGGCCTACGATCACTTCACCACGCGCAACGGGCTGCTGGCCGCGCTGTACGCCGACTACGACCAGCGCCAGACCGCTGTGTTCGATGCGCGCATCGGCGCGGCGCCGGCGCGCCTGGATGCACGCGCGCAGGCCATCGCATCGGGCTACATCGATTGCGTGCTGTCGCAGGGCAGCGACATCCAGGCGATCCTTGCCGCATTGGCCGGGTCACCTGAGCTGCGCGACGTGCGCCACCGCTACCAGCAGGATTTCGTCGACCAGTGCGCGCAGTGGCTGGGCGCGTTCGCGAACGACGGCGATGTACCCGTGGCCGGGCGCTGGGCGATCCTGGGAGCCGCCGAGTCGCTGTCCGAAGCGGTGGCCGCGGGCGCACTGCGGCAGCCGGATGCGGAAGCGGAGCTGCAGCGGCTGATCGTCGACACCGTCAACCGCGCGCGCTGACCGCCGCGTCGCGCTGCAGCTGCGCGAAACCTTCCTGCAGGCACTGCTGGACCCACGCGTTCCGCGTTTCCCGCGTGGGCGCGCCGAGGGTGATGTTGATCAGCCGGTGCGTTGCCTCTTCGCTGTCGCGGCACGCGGTCGCCGCCAGGCAGAAGCCTGCCGCGCGGGTATAGCCGGTCTT
This sequence comes from Stenotrophomonas sp. ZAC14D1_NAIMI4_1, assembly GCF_003086775.1. Lineage (NCBI taxonomy): Bacteria > Pseudomonadati > Pseudomonadota > Gammaproteobacteria > Lysobacterales > Lysobacteraceae > Stenotrophomonas > Stenotrophomonas sp. ZAC14D1_NAIMI4_1. The sequence goes on along the minus strand of NZ_CP026001.1, from coordinate 4,173,396 downwards.
CAGGCCATCGATGCCGTCGCTGCCCAGCAGCGTGTTCTGGTTGTCCTTGCAGAACGTGCCGTGGCTGAAGTGGCGCTGCGCGGTGATGGCCAGCACCTGCGGATGATCGGCCAGCAGCCGCGCGGCGAGCATCGCCATGTCATGCGCGGTCGACACATGGCCCGGCGTGGTGATGCCCGAGACGGACACGAAGTGCGTATCACGCAGGCCCATCCGCGCGGCGGTGTCGTTCATGCGCTGCACGTACTCAGCCTCCGAACCTGCCAGGTGGCGGGCCAGCGCCAGCGCGGCATCGTTGCCGGACACGATCATCAGGCCTTCCAGCAGGCGGGCCAGGGTGATGGTCTCGCCCGGCACCAGGCCCATCCGCGTTTCGTCGGCAGCGACCGCGTGCACGTCGCGCGCATCGACGGTCGTTGTATCCGACCACGTGTGACCATCGTGCGCGATGGCTTCATAGGCCACGTGCGCGGTCATCAGCTTGGTCAGCGAGGCCGGCGCGCGTGGCAGCCTGGCATCGTGCCGCTGCAGGATGCGCAGCGTGGCCGCATCCACGGTGATCGAAGAAAGTGCCGGTACCGGCGAATCGGTCAGTGACATCATCAACGCAATCGTACGCAGCGTGCAGGCAGCAATGCCGCACGAATCTGCAACATTGCAATGATATAACGAGCCGCTGTTGGCGGTGTCGCCGCCGTTCGTACTGCAGGAATCCCATGACCCGACCCCTCGCGCGACGCTGGCTGTGCCCGTCGATCCTGGCTGCGCTTGCCGCGCTCACTGCCTGTCAGCCCAATGCGCGTCCCGATGCGCAGGCGGCCACCGCGACAACCACCGAAGCGCGCCCGCACAACATTATCGTGATGATCAACGACGGCGCGGGCTGGGGCACCTGGGATGCGGCCGCGTACTGGCAGTACGGCAGCCGCGAAGGCGCGCCGTATGCGGACTTCCCGCAGCGCCTGGCGGTCACCACCTTCCCGCTCAACGCCAGTGGCCAGCCCACCCGCGACGATTCGCAGCGCATCGGCTATGACCCCGCCCAGGCGTGGGACACCACCGAAGTTCCGGCACCGGATCTGCCCTTTGTCGCCTACCAGTACCTGGCGGCTGTGGCCACCGACAGCGCCGCCGCCGGCACCGCGCTGTCGTCCGGGGTGAAGACCTACAACAACGCCATCAACTACAACAACGATGGCCAGCCGGTGGAGTTCAATACCCTCCGTGCGAAGGCGCTGGGCATGGCCACCGGCGTGGTCACCTCGGTGCCGTTCCCGCATGCCACCCCGGCGGCGTTCGCCGCGCAGGCCGAATCGCGCAACAGCTACCACCAGATCGCCCACCAGATGCTGGCCCAGGGCCACATGGATCTGGTGATGGGCACCGGTGGCCCCGGCTACAGCGTCGACGGAAGGCCCTGCGTGGACAGCATGGACAAGGTTGCCGCCGAAGGCTGTCAGAACCCGTGGGAATGGGTATCGCAGCAGGATTGGCAGCAGCTGGAAGCGGGCACGCCGATTGCCGGCAACCCGGCCGGTGCCTGGCGCCTGATCCGCAGCAAGGACGACTTCGCCGCGCTGGCCGACGGCCGCCTGCCGGCTGACCGCCCGCTGATCGGCGTGCCGCGCGTGGCCAACACCCTGCAGCAGGCGCGCCAGCTGCCGGTGGTCGGTCGCGATGCCGCCACGCCGTCAGGGGTGAAGAAGATCGACAGCGTGCCGGACCTGGCCACCATGACCCGGGGTGCGCTGCGCTTCCTGCAGCAGCGCTCGCCCAAGGGCCTGTTCCTGATGGTTGAAGGCGGTGCCACCGACTGGGCCGCGCACACCAGCGCCTGCGGTACCGAGTGGCATTACGGTGCCTGCACCGACCAGCCCCAGTACGGCCGCCTGATCGAGGAAACCGCCGAGTTCAACGACGCGGTGTCGGCGGTGGTGGCGTGGATCGAGCAGAACGGCGGCTGGGAACGCAACCTGCTGATCGTCACCACCGACCACGACAACAGCATGCCGATGGGCCCGGACGCGCAGAAGGTAGCCTTCGAGCCGGTGCGCAACAACGGCCGCGGGCAGATGCCGGGCATGAGCTTCCGCCCCACCGGCAACCACTCCAACGGCCTGGTGCCGCTGTGGGCCAAGGGCAACGGCGCCGAGCTGCTGGGCCAGCGCGTGCGCGGCGTCGATGCCGGCTACCGCCAGCACGTGCGCTGGAACGACGGCAGCTACATCGACAACACCGACGTGGCCAAGGCCGTGCAGGACGCCCTGCAGCGCTGACCCGCCCTTTGTAGAGTCGAGCCATGCTCGACTGCTCATCGCCCTTTGTAGAGCCGAGCCATGCTCGACTGCTCTTCACCCATCAACCACGCAGGCCAGGAACCGCGCCAGCACCGGGTTGCGGTTGTCGGCCTTCCAGAACACCACCTGCTGCACGCGCGGCGCGTCCTTCAGGCGAACGAAGGACACGCCGGGCATGCCCATGCGCTGCAGCGAGGCCGGCACCAGCGCGATGCCCAGCCCTTCGCCCACCAGGCTGACGATGCTCTGCTGAAGCTGCACCTCCAGCCGCACATCGGCTTGCAGGCCGGCGGCATGGAAGCTGGCTTCGATGGCTTCGCGCAGGGTCGGCACCACGTCGGCCGGCGCGGTGATCAGTGCTTCGCCAGCCAGGGCGGTGATATCGACGCTGCGGCGGCGGGCCAGGCGATGGTCGGCCGGCACCACCACGCACAGCGGCTCTTCCTGCAGTGGCAGCAGTTCCAGCCCGCGCAGCGACGCCGGCGCAAAGCCGATGCCCGCATCCAGCGCACCCGAGCGGACCCCGTCCAGCAGGGCCATCGGCAGCGCCTCACGCAACCGCAGCTGCACCTGTGGATGCGCGGCAATGAAGCGACGGGCCAGCGGCGGTACCGAGCTGTGCGCCGCATGCATCATGAAGCCCACCTGCAGCTCGCCCAGCTCGCCCGCACCGACCTGGCGGGCAGCGTGGCAGGCCTGCTGCAGGGCATTCATCACCCCGCGGGCGTCTTCCTGGAAACGCTGGCCGGCGGCGGTCAGGCGCACGTGGCGCGAGTCGCGCTCCAGCAGCGCCACGCCCAGCGATTCCTCCAGCGCGGCGATCTGCCGGCTCAGCGGCGGCTGGGTGACATTGAGCCGTTCGGCGGCGCGACCGAAGTGCAGGGTTTCAGCGACGGCCAGGAAGTAACGCAGCGGGCGGATGTCGATCATGCGCGAATGGTATCGCTGGCGCCCGTTAAAAGCATTGGAAGGTATTGATGATGGCGCGTAGCCTGCGCGGCATTCCCTCCCTCCGCGCTGCCCATGCTGTCCGTCCTGGCCATCGTCCTTCCCGTGTTCGCGCTGATCTTTGCCGGCTGGCTGGCCCGCCGCAGTGGCGCGCTGGGCCCGCACTCGACCAGCGAACTGAACCGGTTCGTGGTGCAGCTGGCGCTGCCGGCGCTGCTGTTCGACGTGGTCGCCAACGCGCACTGGCGACAATTGTGGCACCCGGGGTTCATCGCCAGCTTCGGCGGTGGCACGGCGCTGCTGTTTGCCGCCACGGTGTGGTGGCGCCGACGCCGCGGCCACGCGCTGGCCGATGCCAGCATCGACGGGCTCAACGCCGCTTATGCCAACACCGGTTTCGTCGGCTTTCCGCTGGCGGTGGCCGCGCTCGGGCAGTCGGCGCTGGCGCCGACCCTGGTGGCGACCCTGCTGACGGTGTGCGTGTTGTTTGCCGCCGCCATCGTGCTGATTGAGATCGGCCTGCAGCGCGAGCAGCGCCTGCACCATCTGCTGGGCAAGGTGGCGCGCTCGCTGCTGCGCAATCCGCTGCTGCTGGCGCCGCTGGCCGGCGTGCTGCCGATGGCGCTGGGCCTGTCGATGCCCGCACCGGCGGAAACGTTCCTGAAGCTGCTGGGCGGTGCGGCGGCGCCGTGCGCGCTGATCGCGCTGGGCCTGTTCCTCGGAGAGCGGCGCTCGCCCGTGCCGGGTGCTGCGCGCAGTGCCGTGGTGCTGGGCGGGTTGAAGCTGCTGGTGCACCCCCTGCTGGTGTGGCTGCTGGCCACGCAGGTATTCGCGCTGCCGGCCGCGCTGGCGCACGCCGCCGTGCTGATGGCCGTGCTGCCCACCGGTACGGGGCCCTTCATGCTGGCCGAGTTCCACCGCCGCGAAGCGTCGACCACGGCGGCCACGGTGCTGGGGACAACCCTGTTGTCCCTGCTGACGGTGACCGGATACCTGGCGCTGCTGCAACGGTAGAGCCGAGCCCATGCTCGGCTGCTTCTCGCTCTTTGTAGAGTCGAGCTTGCTCGACTGCTTCTTCCGCTTCAGTCGAGCAAGCTCGACTCTACAAAACGCAAACGCCCTCACCGCACCAGCGTCACCGCCTGCCCGGCACGCGCGAACGCTTCGCCCAGCAGCGGCCCCTGCTTGATCGCCTCCACTTCGGCGAACAACGCCTGCAGCGCATCTGCCGGCCGCGATGCCGGGGCCGCCACCGCCTGCTGGATCGCGGTGAAACGATCAGCCAGCACCCGATGCCCGGGATGCGCCTGCGCCCAGGCCTGCAGCGGTTGGCGGACCCCCGCCGCCGCATCCAGCTGCTGCTGGTCGAACAGCTCGATCGCCTCGGCCGAGGTGGCGGCGCGTTCGATCTGCGCGTGCTGCAGTTCGCGGCTCAGGTACAGGTCATAGGCCGCACCGCGGCCGACCGCGATACGCACGCCTTCGCGGTCGAGGTCGGCCACCGTGCGCGCAGGGCTGGCCTCGCGCAGCAGGTAGGTGCCTTCGATTTCCACGTACGGCGCACTGAAGGCAATACGGTCGGCACGCGCCGGATCCACCGCCAGGAAGGCCAGGTCCCAGGCGTCGTCAGCGGCTGCGGCCACGACCGAAGCTGCTGCCTCGTGGCAGGTGAAGCGGGCCTGCACGCCCAGCCGCTGCGCCAGCGCCGTGGCCAGTTCCAGAGATGGCCCGCGCGGCGATCGGGCATCGCCCTGGGCCAGCACCGGATTGCCCAGGTTGATCGCCACCCGCAGGTGGCCGTGCGGTGCCAGCGCGTGGCGGTGGTCGGATAAGGGCATGCGGTGCTCCAGCAGGACGCGGGGGAGCTTCAGCATGCCAGCGGCGGCGTGCGGACCGCGTGCGCGTGCGCTTACGCCTGTGCGGCAAACGTGCCGTGGAAGCCCAGCGGCACCGCATAGGGCAGCCACGCCTGCGCCAGCGGACCGTCCTGCACGTGGCGCGCATCGAGCACGGCAAGGCCGCTGCGCTTGTTCACCGGGTCCAGCAACGTGCCGACCAGCCAGCCATCATCCGGGTTGCGGCTGCCGGGGCGGGGCACGAACACATGCTCCTCGGCCATGATGTCGCTGCCGTAGCGCCACACCTGGCGGCGCCCGCGCTCCACGTCGAACGCCGCGACCGCATTGAAGTACGGCGTATTGCTGGCGCCATCGACCGTCGGTGCATACAGGCGGGCGGCGCGGCTGTCGGGCGTGCGCGGGTCGAACAGCGGGAACTCCACCGTGCTGATGCCCGTGTCCTGCCAACGCGCCTGGCCGCGGCGCAGGTCCAGGTGCAGTTCCACCAAGGTGCTGTGGCCGTTCGTGGCATGCGCGCCGTCGCCGGCCATCGCTTCCTTCATCGGCGAACGCGCTTCGTCCATGTTGTCGCGGCGCACGGCGCGCACCACGATGCCGTCCTTGCTCCGGTGCGCGTCGCCGAAGTGGTAGATCGCCGCGAACGGTGCTTCAAACCATTGCGCCTTGTCAGGGGCGTCCTTGGCGACCACCGCGATGTTGGCGGCGCGCTGCGGTGCGAACTGCATGCGTTCGAAGAAGCTGCCGCCGCTCTCCTTGAAGTCGAAGGGTGCCAGCACGAACACCAGGTGCGTGTCGGTCATGGTGAAGGCATGCAGGTAGCCGCGGCCCGGCGTCGCGATCACATCGGCGCTGCGCAGCTGGCCGTCCTTGCCGATGTGCCAGACCAGCAGGCCGGCGCCACCCATCAGGCTGATCGAACCAAAGTTCCAGACGCTGCCGTCGCGGTCCACCAGCGGGTGCGCCGAGAACGGCAGGGCCGCCAGGTCGGGGCGCCAGGTCACCGGGCCGATGGTTTCCAGCGAATCGGGGTGGACCTCGAACGCCGAGCCGGATTCGCACAGGGCGAACACACGGCCATTGAGCGCCATCACCGAGGTGTTGGCCACGTTGGCATCGTCGTTGTTGCGCACCGCCTGCGCGTTGGGGACGCTGGTGCCGGCGGCGGGGTAGAGGAAGCGCCCGGCCTTCTGTTCACGGGTGAACTTGGGCGTGGCCACCATGCGCGCGCGGTGGGTCAGGCTGCCGTCGCCGTTGAAATGCCAGCCGTGGACCATGCCGTCGCCGTCGAACCAGTGGTCGTAGCGCAGGGTGCCGCGCTCGCTCCAGGCCGGGCCGTTGCGGTACAGGGTGCCGGCCAGGCCGGCGGGCAGCCGCCCCTGCAGCTGCACCGTGGCCGGGCCCAGCGTCTCGCTGCTCACCCCGCGCCAGCCCAGCAGCCACGGATGCTCCTGCAGGCCCTGGGCGAACTGCGCCGGGTCGTTGGCGAAGGCCGGGGCGCTGCGCAGGGCGGTGGCGCCCAGGGCCAGGCCTGCGGTGCTGCTGATCAGGGTGCGGAGGAAGCGGCGGCGATCCATGGCGGGCCTCGGTGCAGGTGGGGAATCAGCGCAGGGTGATGTCGATGGCGGTGCCGGCGGCGGGCAGCGTGAAGCGGGCTTCCTCGAAAGTCGGCTTGCGCATCACCTGCGGATTGTTGCTGAAGCCGTAGCCTTCGATCGGCATGCCCACCAGGTTGGTGTCGAGCTTGCCGTTGTCATTCTCGTCGTGGGTCAGCAGCACGGCGTAGCTGCCGGCCGGCAGATCCTTGAAGGTGAAGTGCAGGCTGTCGCCCTGCGGGTGTGCCTGCTGTGCCTGCACCGGTGCGGCCTTGCCGTTCCAGGCCTCGTCGGAGGACACCAGGGCGGCACGCAGGGTACCGGTCTGGGCGCGGACATCGTGCACGTTCACGGTCAGCTCGGCGGCGTGAGCGGTGCCGGCCAGCAGCAGGCCAGCAAGCAGGGAGCAGGTCAGGGCGGTGCGGATCATGGCGGCAGTTCCGTCTGGAGGTGTGGGGCCAGTCTGCGCCGCGGCCTGGCCCGGGTTCAGGGCCAGTGGTCATCGATCCGACGTGCCAGAAGTCACTTTCTGCGCCGGACCCATTGCCGTCGGGTGCCCGCGCCGGTCAGCATGCGGCCATGCCCAGCCTGCTCCGCCATCTGCTGCGTCCCCTCAGCCTCGCCGGCGCGGTCACCGTGCTGGTGGTCGGCCTGTCGTTCGGCGTGCAACGCAGCGATGCCGGGGCGAGCCTGCTGCTGCTCGGTGTGTTCCTGCTGTTGTTCGTGGCGCACGGCTGGGCGCGGTTGCCCACCCGTGTGCGTGCGGTTGCCGCCGTGCTGCAGGCGCTGCTGGCCGTCGCCCTCATCGCCCTGCAGCCACGCACCGGTACTGCACCGGTGCTGCTGGTGGTGCTGGTCGCACAGCTGGCCGAGCATTGGCCGCCGCGCTTCGTGCTGGTGGTTGCGCTGCTGGCCAACCTGGCCGAGTACGCCGTGCTGCGCCACAGCGGTTTCACCCAGCCGCTGCTGGTGGTGCTGCTGTACGGTGGGTTCCAGGCCTTCGCCGCGCTGACCGCGCACTACGCACGCAGCACGGCGCTGGCCCGCGACGAGCTGGCGCGGGTCAACGCCGATCTGCTGGCCACCCGTGCCCTGCTGGCCGACAGCGCCCGCGATGCCGAGCGGCTGCGCCTGGCGCGCGAGCTGCACGACGTGGCGGGGCACAAGCTCACGGCCATGCGCCTCAACCTGCGGGCGCTGGCCGCCGATCCGGTACTGGCCGGGCGCGAGGGCCTGCAGACCGCCGAACAGCTGTCCGGCGAACTGCTGTCCGACATCCGCCAGGTCGTGCAGTCCATGCGCGATGACCGTGGCCTGGACCTGGATACCGCCCTGCATGCATTGGCCGCGCCGTTTCCGCGCCCGCGCCTGCAGCTGCAGATCGCCGATGGCGTGCGGGTGACCGACCCGCGCACGGCCGAGACCGTGCTGCGCCTGGTGCAGGAAGCCCTGACCAATGCCGCACGGCATGGCGAAGCCGATAACGTGTGGCTGACAATGACGGAAGAGGAATCCAGGTTGCGTATCGATATCCGCGATGACGGACAGCGCGCCGAGCGCATCCGCGAAGGCAATGGCATTTCCGGCATGCGCGAGCGCCTGGCCGACGTGCACGGCCAGCTGGAGCTGGCCCGTACCGAGCAGGGTGGCATGCACCTGATCGCGCGGTTGCCGGCATGAGCGGCGCACCGATCCGCGTCGCCCTGGCCGATGACCAGGCCTTGGTCCGTGCCGGGCTGCGCGCGCTGCTGCAGGGGCTGGGCGTACAGGTGGTGCTGGAAGCCGAGGATGGCCAGGCGCTGCTGGATGCACTGGCCACCCAGCCGGTGGACGTGGTGCTCAGCGATATCCGCATGCCCGGCCTGGATGGCATCGGGGCGCTGCGCCAGCTGCGCGCCCGCGGCGATGCCACACCCTGCCTGCTGCTGACCACCTTCGATGAAAGCGACCTGCTGCTGCGCGCCAGCGAAGCCGGTGCACAGGGGTTCCTGTTGAAGGATGCGGCGCCGGCCGACCTGCGCGAGGCGATCGAGCGGGTGGCCGCCGGCGAAACCCTGCTGCTGCCGGTCAGCACCGAACCGGTGCGCTCGCGCTACCGTTTCCACGACGAAGCACCGCCCAGCGATACCTTCGGCGAACGCGAAGTGGCCATCCTGCGCCTGCTGGCCGGCGGCTACAGCAACAAGGAAATCGCGCGCAGCCTGTTCCTGGCCGAAGGCACGGTGAAGAACTACGTGTCCACCATCCTCGACAAGCTCGGCACGCGCGACCGTACCCGCGCGGTGCTGAAGGCGATTACCCTGCGCATCATCTGAAGCGGAGTGGTGCAGCGATGAACCCTGTCATGCATGTCGAGATTGCGGTGGCCGACCTCGCCCGCGCCATCGCGTTCTACCAGCAGTGGCTGCAGGTGGTGATCGACGCTCCGGTGCATGTGCACGACTGCACGATGGCCTACCTGCCGTTCGAGGATGACGCCGGCGGCGCCAGCATGGCCCTGGTGCACGGCGCGGACTATCGCCCGTCCGAGCAGGGCGCGCGCATCTACATCGGTGTCGATGATCTGGACGCCAGCCTGGCCCGCGCGCTGCAGGCCGGTGCCGCGCTGCGTTTCGGCCCTGCCGAGGCCGGCGGCTGGCGCGTGGCGGAGATCGCCGACAGCGAAGGCAACCGCATCGCCGTACAGGCCCCGATAGCGACCTGACACCACTCTGTAGAGCCGAGCCCATGCTCGGCTGCCGTTGGCCCGTAGAGTCGAGCTTGCTCGACTGCTTCGCGCACCCAGTCGAGCAAGCTCGACTCTACACGGCCGTCGCCTGCCACCGCTGCAGCCACCCGGCAATGGCCGGGTCCAGCCGCGCATCCTCCGGCAGCCTTATGCCAAACCCTTCCTGCAGCACCTGCCGTACGTCGGCCACGTCGCGCAGTGCGCGCTTCTCCGGCGCCTTTCCCGGGCGGTACTCGGTGTACTGGCCGCTGCCAACCGTGCGGCGTCCTTCCGGCCAGGTCAGCGACGCACGCAGTTCCCCGGGGAAACTCGACTGCGGGTGTGTGCACACATACCAGTTGCCCACCTCGTTGTCGGCCGCCGCGGGCGACGTAAGGTCGAAGCGGTACAGCGGACGCCAGTCCTCGCCGCTGCTGGCTGCCAGCAGGAAATCGCCATCGTCCAGCCGCTGCAGCCGGTAGCGCTCGTGCGGCGTGTCCTGCGCCGAGGGCGCGTGCAGGCGCAGCGGTACGGTCGGGGTCAGGCTGCCGAAGCCGGTATCCACCAGCCAGTCCTCGCCATCCAGCCGCACCCGGATCAACAGGTGCGTGCGCGGCGTCAGTTCACCTTCGCCGGCCGACAGCAGCACGCGCGCACTCAACGCATGGGCGTCGAAGCCCAGCGACTGCAGCAGCGCGAGGAAGGCGCCATTGAGCTCGAAGCAGTAGCCCCCGCGCTGCGCCTCCAGCAGCTTGCGTTGCACGCGGTCCAGGTCGATCGGCACGGGGTCGCGCAGCAGGCAGGTCAGGGTCTCGAACGGCACATGGGCGTTGTGGCGCTGCTGCAGCAGGGTCAGCCCGGCCAGGGTGGCCGGCGGCGCGGCCTGCAACTGCAAGCGCTGCAGGTAACGGGGGATGTCGAGCGCGGTCATGACGGCACCAGGCGGGGCAGGGGCACCTACTGTGCAACCGCAACCGGGGTTGAGGTCAAGGGCGGGCGCCGATGTCATCGCCCCGTCGCCTGCGGCCGGTACAAAGACCGCGACCGCCGGCTCGGCGGCCCGATGCGGAAAACAATCCTAAAGTCTTTCTGATCCGGGCCGATACAGGTGCGTCCTTTCGCCTGGAGTCTGTCATGTCGACCGCGGTTGTTCGCCTTCGGTCCCTGCGCACCCGCCTGGTTGGGCTGCGCTCGGCGTTTCCTGCCCTGTTGCGCTGGCTGCAGCCGCACCGGCTCAGCGTGGCCGACAAACTGAAGGCCACCCTGTGGGTCTGCGGCCTGGGCCTGGTCGCCATTGCCGGCGCCTACGCCTGGACCGGCCACGCAAGCGGGCAGGCCGCCCGCACCCAGGCCAGCTACCAGCGTGGCAGCGATCTGGCGGCGGCGCTGGCCACCCGCGTGGCCGAAGCGCGGCGCCTGCAGACCCAGTATGCGCGCAGTTTCGACGATGCCGACCGCAGCCAGCTGCTGGCCACCCAGCAGGAACTGAAGGACGACCTGCAGGCGCTGCGCGCGATGCCGATGGATGCGGCCCGTCGCAAGGCGCTGCAGTCCCTGGCCGAGGCGGTCGACGGGTTCTCGCAGGGCATCGCCGCCCTGTTCGAGCGCGTGGATGAAATGGGCCGCGGCGACGCCGGCCTGGCCGCACAGCTGCAGCAGGCTGCCGATGCGCTGCAGGCGAACGTGGCTGCGCTGCAGCGTCCGGCACTGGAACTGCACGTGCAGAAGATGCGCCGGCAGGAGGCCCTGCTGCTGCTCGATGGCGACTCCACCCACGCCGACCGGGCCAGCGAGGAGAAGCTGCCTTTCGACCTGGCCCTGGCCGGGTTGCCGGCCGAGGCGCAGGAAAGCCTGCGTGCCGACATGGATGCCTACCAGACGGCGCTGCTGGGCTACACCGCCGCCCGCGTCGGCCTGGATGTGGAAGCACAGTCGCTGGTCGATGCTGCGGCCGGCGTGGCGCCGGCACTGGCCGCGTTCCAGAAGGCACAGGTGCAGGCGCTGGCCCAGGCGCAGGCACGCCAGCAGGCCGGTGCACGCACCCTGAGCGTGCTGTTCGCCGCGACGCTGGCCCTGGTGGCCGGCGTGCTGATCACCAGCCTGGTGCTGGTGCTGCGCGCCGTGCGGCGCCCGATCCAGGACACCCTGCGCTTTGCCAGTGACATCGCCGACGATCGCCTGGACACCACCCTGCGCGTGCACAACGCCAACGATGAGATCGGCCAGTTGGCGCAGCGCCTGATCGACATGCAGCAGCGCCTGCGCGCGCGCATCGAGGAGGAACGCGCGGTCGCCCGTGGCAATACCCGCGTGCGCCAGGCACTGGACAGCGCACAGACCGGGTTGATGGTGATCGACGCGGAAGGGCAGGTGGCCTACGCCAATCCCGCGCTGCTGCAACAGCTGGGCATGCAGGCCGACGCGCTGGTTGGCAGCGATGCCGTGCGCCTGCACCCGGCGATGACCAGCCTGGCGGGCGTACGCCGACGCGAGGAGCGCGAGATCAATCATCTCGGCGTGCGCTACCAGCTCATCGCCAACGCCATCATCGACGAGGATCACTTCCTCGGCGTGGCGGTGGAATGGCGCAGCCGCGCGCTGGAAACCCTGCTGGAAACCGAAGTGGCCGCACTGGTCGACGCCGCCGCACACGGCGAACTGCACGGCCGCATCGCCCTGGAGGGCAAGCAGGGCTTCGTGCGCACGCTGTCCACCAGCATCAACCACCTGCTGGCCACATTCGAAACCAACCTGGGCGACCTGCAGGCGCTGCTGGCAGCACTGGCCCGGGGTGACCTGAGCGTGCGCATGGAAGGCGACCTGCAGGGCGTGTTCGCGCGCATGCGCGACGATGCCAATGCCACCGTCGGCCAGCTCGGCCGCATCGTCACCCGCATCCAGCAGGCCACCTCGCGGCTGGACGTGGGCGTGGGCGAGATCGTCGCCGGCCACCATGATCTCTCGCAGCGCACCGAGCAGCAGGCGGCCAACCTGGAAGAAACGGCTGCGTCGATGCACGAGCTGACCGACACCGTCGGCCGCAACGCCGACGCCGCCGGCCGTGCCGATGCGCTGGTGCAGGGCGCGGCGGCGGTGGCCGCACGAGGCGGCCAGGCCGTGGGCCAGGTGGTGGCCACCATGCACGGCATCAGCGAAGCGTCGCGCCGCATCGGTGACATCACCCAACTGATCGATGGCATCGCGTTCCAGACCAACATCCTGGCGCTGAACGCCGCCGTGGAAGCCGCGCGTGCCGGCGAACAGGGCCGCAGTTTCGCCGTGGTGGCCTCCGAAGTGCGGTTGCTGGCACAGCGCAGCGCCGAGGCTGCCAAGCAGATCAAGGGCCTGATTGAGGACTCGGTGGCCCGCGTCGGCCAGGGCAATGTGCAGGCCGAACAGGCCGGCACCACCATGGGCGAGATCGTCGGCAGCGTGCAGCAGCTGGCGGAACTGCTCACCGCCATCCGCAGCGCATCGCAGGACCAGCACGCGGGCATCGCCCAGGTGAACCAGACCATCGTGCAGATGGAATCGAGCACCCAGCGCAATGCCAGCCTGGTGGAGGAAGCCGGTGCCTCCACCGCGCACATGCAGACGCAGGTCCAGGCTCTGGCCGAAGCGGTATCGGCGTTCCGCCTGCAACCGGAGCGACGCCCGCGCGTGGCGGCGTGATAGAACTCCGGTGGTGCCGGCCGCTGGCCGGCATTTCCATGGTCATGCCGGCCAGCGGCCGGCACTACCAGAGGGGGATCAATACACGTCGCGGCGGTAGTGCCCGCTCTCCAGCAGCGTCTCCACCGCATCATCGCCCAGCGCCGCACGCAGCACCTGGTCAACGCCTTCGGCCATGCCCTGCAGCGAGCCACACACGTGGATCACCGCCCCACGCGCCAGCCATGCCTGCAGTTCCGCCGTAGCGGCCTGCAGCTGGTGCTGCACGTAGCCGCCGCCATCGGCATCACGCGAGAACGCCAGGTCAACGCGCGCCACGTGGCCCTCGGCCTGCCACTGCGCGATCTCCTCGCCGAACAGCTGGTCGTGCGCGCGCTGGCGCTCGCCGAACAGCAGCCAATGGCCGTGTTCGCCATGCTGGGCGGCTTCGCGCAGCAGGCTGCGCAGGCCGGCAATGCCGGTACCGTTGCCGACCAGCACCATCGGCGCGCCGGCCTGGCGGTGGAAGCCAGGGTTGCGGTGCACGCGCGCGGCAATGCGGCTGACCAGCGGCGCGTGCAGCGACAGCCAGCCCGAGCCCAGGCCGGGGCGGCCCGCAGCGTCGTGCACCAGGCGCACCACCAGTTCCACTGCACCATCGGCGGCACACGACGCGATGGAGTACTCGCGCCCAGGCAGCATCGGCAGGCCCGCCAGCCACAGCGCAGCGTCCTGTACCGGCAGCGCGGCGCCTTCGTCGGGCAGCACGCGTTCGCCTGCCAGGTCCAGCAGCGTGCGGGTGCCACCGTCGAGCAGCAGTGGCTGCAGCGGGTCCAGCCCGCGTGCTTCCAGCACCGTCGTGGTGTGCTGCACGCTGTTGCGCGGTGCAATGTGCAGGATGTCGCCGGCCTGCCAGGTCGTGTCGGCAGGCGGTGCCAGACGGATCTTCCAGATCGCGCCGCCCAGGCTGCCCGGATTCAATGCTTCGCGTTCCAGCAGCTGCCAGTCGTGCATCTGCGTGGCCGGCGGCAGCACGCTGTCATCGGTGTCGATGCCGGTCAGTGCGCCCAGCTCGCGCTGCCACTGGCGCAGGGCCACCACCGAGGCGGCATCCACGTCGATGCGCGGGAACAGGGGCCGTGCCCCGTTGCCTGCCAGCCACGCGTCCACCTGTGCACCGAACGCGCAGTAATGCGGGTACTGCCGATCACCCAGCGCCAGGACGCCATGGCGCAGGCCCGAGAGATCCACGTTCTGGGCCAGCAGCAGGCGTGCCGCACGGCGCGCGCTGTCCGGCGGCTCGCCATCGCCGAAGGTGCTGAGCACGAACAGGACCTGCGGGCTGTCCTGCAGCAGCGCAGCGGTCACCCGCGCCAGCGGCAGCACCTGCACCGGGTGGCCGGCGGCCTGCAGCTGTGCCGCCGCGCGCCAGGCCAGCTGTTCGGCCAGGCCACTCTGGCTGGCGTGGATCACCCGCCACGGCGTGCCTTCGCCGCCGCTTTCCTGCGCTGCGGGCAGGGTCTGCCGCAGCGCTCGTGCCGCGCGCTGGCTGCGCCGGCGGTCCAGGTACAGCATCCAGCCGGTAATGAAGAACAGGCTCATGGCCAGGCTGCTGAGCATCACCACCACCCGGCCGGGCAGGCCGAAGTAGCTGCCCGAATGCAGTGCGAACATGCTGGTGGCCAGCTTGCCGCCGCTGCCCTGGCGCTCGTAGGGGCGCGCTTCCAGCAGTGCGCCGCTGGCCGGGTCCAGCTGCAGCAGGTCGTGCGCGCGGTCGTGGTGGCCGCCGCGCAGGGCAGGGTCACCGGACATCACCCGCACGTTCAGCACCTGGCCCGGCTTTTCCGGCAGGCGCAGGTCGATGTAGCCGCTGCGCACACCGGGCTGCGCATACAGCGTGTCCTCAACGTGCTGCAGGTCGAGGGTCGCATCCGGGGCAACCTTGTGCTTTGCCGGTGCAGGCACGCCCAGCACGCTGTTGGCCGCGCTGCGGTACCAGTCGAACGACCACCACAGGCCGGTCAGCGCACTCATCAGGTAGATCAGCAGCACCCAGGTGCCGACCACCGAGTGCAGGCTCCACAGGAAGCCGCGGCCGCTGCGTTTCCATTCCACCGCCAGCCAGCTGCGCCAGTGCCACCAGCGCCGTGGCCAGCGCAGGTAGAGGCCGGACAGCGCGAAGAACAGCAGCGCGATGGCGCAGCTGCCGACCACGACCTTGCCGCGCTCGCCAGCGGCCAGGTGCCGGTGCAGGTCTTCGACGAAGTCGAAGAACGCCTGGCCACGCAGGTGGCTGAAGCGTTCGCCGTTGTAAGGGTTGAAATAGACCCAGTGGTCCTTGCCGCCAGCGAAGCGCGCCACCGAGGGGCGCTGGCCGGTGGCATCCACGCGCAGTCGCTGCAGCGGCCGATCGCTACCGGCCTGCAGCAGCGGCACCAGCTCGCTCAGCGCGAGGGCCTGCTGGCCGTCGGCGTGGTGCTCGGCGATGGCGGCGAAGCCGGGATTGGCCGCGCGCAGCAGCTCATCCTCGAAGGACAGGGTGGCGCCACTGAGGCCCATGATGGCCAGGAGGGTGCCGGCCGTGATGCCCAGCAGCCAGTGCAGTTGGAACAGGACGTTCTTGAACATCGGGGAGAGAGGCCGTTGAGGCTGCCGCCCGCATCCTGCGCAACAGCAAATGAGAATTAATCCGTAATTCTCCGGGCGCGGACGGGCTGCGGTCAAGGAGGGTTTTATTGCAGGGCTTGCAGCCCTGCACCCGCTTCAAGTCACAGCAACGTCAACGTCAAAAGCTGGCTTTCCGTGGGTTGGCGGGGTGGGTCCGGTTGAGGGGGACGCCGTAAACCCGTCCATGGGGGCTTGGTCGCGGCATCCATGCCGCTCACACCCCCTCAACCGGACCCACCCCGCCTTCGACAGTTTCCCGCGATCTGTCGGAACGACGTTTTGCTTTGGTGGGTGCCGACCGTTGGTCGGCACGGGGTCGGACATCGATATCTGACAGAAGTGCCGACCAACGGTCGGCACCCACCAACAGGCGCAGGAATCTGTCAGAGGTGGGGCGGTGTGGGCTTGCAGGACCGCAGGCGCCATGGATGGCGCCTACGAGCCCCCATGGATGGGTTTACGGCGTGTCCTGCAAGCCCACACCGCCCCGCCATCCCACGGAAAGCCCGCTTCGGCTTTTGACGTTGCCGTTGCATTGAGCAGGTGCAGGGCTGCAAGCCCTGCAAAACACCCTCACTCCACCCAGCCTGCAATCTCACCGTGCTCGAACGGCCCCAGCTTGGCCTTCACCATCCGCCCCTGCGCATCAAACAGCACGCTGTACGGCAGCAGCCCCTGCGCATTGCCCAGCTGCACGCTGGCATCGCGTGGGCCCGGGGTGTCCAGCACGATCGGGTACCCCACCGGCACCCGCTGCAGGAAATCAGCCACGCCCTCCGGCGTATCCAGTGCCAGGCCCAGCACCTGCACGCCGTGCGTGCCCTGCGCGTCGGCGAAGCGGGCCAGCTCGGGCATTTCCTCGATGCAGGGCCCGCACCAGCTGGCCCAGACATTCACCAGCAGCGGTCGCCCGCGGAAACGCTGGCGGATATCCAGTGCTTGCCCGTCCACGCCGGGCAGTACCAGTGCCGGCAACGCATCGCCGGCGCGAAGGACAGGCATCGGAGACTTCACATCAGCGGGCGTCGAAGCCGCCGGCGCCGGCGCTGGCGTCAACCGATGCCCGGCCCACAGGCCAAGGCCGGCGGCCAGCACCGCTGTCCACAGCAGTGCGGGCCGTTGCCAGTTCATCGGGCGGTGCGCAGCAGCGCTTCTTCCACCAGGGCCTGGGTCAGCAGCGTCGGCAGCACGGTCGGCGGTGCGCCCGGGCCGTACACCACGTACAGCGGCACGCCCACGGCCTTGTGCTCATCCAGGAATGCGGTGATCTGCGGGTCCACGTTGGTGTAGTCGCCGCGCATGTACACCGCGTTGGTGCGCTTGAGCAGTTCCTTGAACTCCGGGCGTGACAGCACCGCGCGTTCGTTGGCCTTGCAGCTCACGCACCAGTCGGCGGTCATGTTCACGAACACCACGCGGTTGTCCGCACGCAGGCGGTCCAGCATCTGCGGCGAATACTCCACCACGTTGTCGCTGGCGGCCTGGGCGGCGCGCGCCGGCGGGGCCAGCTGGGTCACGCCCCACACCGGGGCGAGCGCGGCCAGGGCCAGCAGTACGCCCAGCAGGCTGGCGCCACGCTTGCTGCGCCAGCGGCTGGTCTCGAACAGCCACAGGCCGGCGGTCAGCAGCAGCAGGCCACCCAGGGCCAGCGCCATGCCGTCCACGCCGCGCTGCTTGCCCAGCACCCACAGCAGCCACAGCGCGGCGGCATACATCGGGAAGGCCAGCACGTGCTTCAGCGTTTCCATCCACGGGCCGGGCTTGGGCAGGCGGCGGGCCAGGGCCGGCACGAAGCCGATCAGCAGGAACGGCAGGGCCAGGCCCAGGCCGAGGAACAGGAACACCAGCATCGCCGCGATCGGCGGTGCCACGAAGGCGTAGGCCACGGCCGGGCCGAAGAACGGACCCACGCAGGCGCTGCCGACCACGCAGGCCAGCACGCCGGTGAAGAAATCGCCGGCCGGGCCACTGCGGCGGGCCAGTGACTGGCCCAGGTTGCCGATGCCGCCGCCCATGGTGAACACGCCGGACAGGCTGAGGCCGACGGCGAACATGATGTAGGCCAGCGCCGCCACCACGCCCGGGTGCTGCAGCTGGAAGCCGATGCCCACTGCGTTGCCGAGCATGCGCAGGCCCACCATCAACGCGCCGATCACCGCGAAGGCCACCAGCACGCCCAGCGTGTACCACATGGCATGGCTGCGGGCGCGCTCGGCGCTCTCACCGCTCTGCGCCAGGCTCAGCACCTTCAGCGACAGGATCGGCAGCACGCAGGGCATCAGGTTCAGGACCAGGCCACCGCCCAGGGCCAGCAGCAGCACCCACAGCAGGGAACTGTCGGTCTTCGGCACGCTGCCCGGCGGCTTGGTGCGCTTGGCATTGTCCTGCTGCGCATCGGCGGTGAACGCATCACCGCCCGCGGCGCTGTCAACGGCAGCGCCGGTGGCATCGTTGGGCACGGTCGGCAGCAGGCGCCGCGGCGTGCCATCGGCCTCCTCGCGCGGGCTGTCGCTGGCCGTGGCAGGCGCCGCAGTGGCCGTGCCGTTGCCGGCGGCGGTCAGCGTGCCGGCCGGAATCGACAGCTTCACCCGGCGGGTCATCGGCGGGTAGCAGATGCCATCGGTCTGGCAGCCCTGGAAGGTCACCACCAGGGTGCTGTCCACGGCTTCGGTGCGGGTGCGGCGCAACGGCAGCGGCACTTCCACCTGGTTGAAGTACACCGAGACATCACCGAAGTGCTCATCGCGGTGCGACTGCGCGGCCGGCCAGCGCGGCTTGTCGGCCAGCACGCCGGTGCTGCCTTCCAGCTTCAGCGAGGTGCGGTCGCGGTACAGGTAATAGCCCGGCGCGGGGGTGAAGCGCAGCAGCAGGGTGTTGCCGTCGCTGGCGATGGCATCGAAGCCGAATGCCTGTTCCGACGGCAGCGGCAGGGCCTGGGTGTTGCTGGCGCCCGGCAGGCGCAGGCCACCGCCGCTACCGGCCAGCGGGTTGTTGAACGGGCTCACGCCGGTGGCACGTGCGGTGGGCAGCGCAGCCTTGCCGCCGGCGCCGGGCAGGGCCACCTGCACGATGCGCTTCTGCGGCGGGTAGCACACGCCGGCATCGGCGCAGCCCTGGTAGCGCACTTCCAGGCTGATGGTGCCGGCCGCATCGGTCGGTGCGCCGGGCAGGGTGGCCTGCAGGCGCTCGCGGTAGGTCTCCACCTCGCCGAAGAAATCGTCGTGGTGCTTGTTGCCGGCCGGCATCTGCAGGGCACCGGCATTGAAGGCCGGATCGGCCTTGACGCTGGTGCGGTGGCGATACAGGTAATAGCCGGGGGCGATCTTGAACTGCAGTTGGATCTGGCCACGTTCGGGCGCACTGGCGGTCAGCGCGAACGCCTGGTCGACCGGCAGCAGGTCCTTCTCATCCAGCGCGAAGGCCGGCAGGGACAGCCAGAGCAGGGCGCACAGTGCGGCGCCACGAGCAAACAACTTCATCAATCGGTGTCCTCCCGGGTCTGTGCCCGGATCCAGTCCAGATACGCCGGCAGGCCGGCCCGGGTTTCGACCGCGATGCACTCCGGGAGTTCATACGGATGCAGTTCGACGATGCGGGCGATTGCATCATCGACGCGGCTCGCCGTGGTCTTCACCAGCAACTGCAGTTCGGCGTCGGTGATGACGTCGCCCTGCCAGCGGTAGGTCGACTGTGCGCCATCCAGGCGGGTGACACACGCCGCCAGGCGCTCGCTGACCAGCGCGTGCGCGATGCGCTCGGCACTGGCCCGGTCCGGGCAGGTGGTCAACAGCAGGAGGACGGGATCGACGGTCGACATGACCGCCGAGTATAGGGCCGCCGCCGGGTCAGGACCCGGCGGCGGCATGGACCGCTGCGTTGCGCGGTCAGTTGGCCAGCTGGCAGCTGGTCGGCTTTGCCGAGGTGAACAGGGCGGGGGTCGCCCACTCGGGGTGGTCGATGAACGGGTTGCGGTTGCCCTGGAACGAGTAGATCACGTCATTTCGCGCACGTTCGGCGGCATCCGGCGGGTCGGACAGGTGCCAGTCGATCAGGGTCGACAGCAGGCCCATGTAGGCCGGCGAGCTGCTGGTCTTGACGATCTTGCTGCGGTCGTCGGTCAGTTCCAGGTCCGGTTCGGACTGGCCGGTGGCCGCATCCTTGCCGCCCTCATAGCGGATGGCCATGTACATCACCGCACGCGCCATGTCGCCCTTGCGCTTGCCCCACACCTCGAAGGTGCCGGTGTTGCCGTCGGGGGTACGCACCCAGTTGGAATTGCCCGGGTAACCGCCGCTGCCGCCGCCCTGGCCGTTGTTGGCCTCGGTGGCGCGCTCGCCGCAGTTGGCATCGCACTTGCCGAACGGCTTGTTGCCACGGTCGGCATTCCACTGCGCATCGGTCAGGTACAGCATGTGGGTGTCGGTGTACGGGGCGTACGGCAGGCCCTTGTCGCCGGTGGTGCTGGCAAAGCCCAGCGAGTTCGGCCAGGTGTGCTCGCGGTTGTAGGTCAGGCCGCTGCCCGTGCCCGCACGGCTGCTCACCTTGGTGTAGCTGTGGTTGCGATAGGCATCGAGGATCTTGCCGCTGTTGTTCGGGTCTTCGTCGGCAATTTCCAGGATGGTCCAGGTGCTGGTGCCCGAGCCGCTGTACGGGTAGGCGGTGTGCCCCTTGATGGTCTCGTGCAGCGAGCAGCGCAGCTGGCTCGGGCTGGAGGTGTTCACCTTGGAGTAGTAGCCCTCCGGGGTGCCCGGGTTGCCGGGATTGCCGGGGTCCGGATTGCCCGGGTCCGGGTTGCCGGTGGTGCTGGCCACGGTGAAGGCGATGCGGCTGTCAGCGGCCGGGTGCGCGCCCTGGTTGTCGGTGATGCGCGCGGCGCGGATGTCGAAGCGGCAGGCCTCACCGGCCACCAGGGCGGTGTTGGTCGACAGCTTCACGGTCTTGCCGCTGCCCGGCCAGGTCAGCGGCACGCTGCCCGATTTGCCGCAGCTCAGGGCGAAGGCGCCGCTGGCCAGGGTTACCGTCTCGCTGAACACCACTTCCAGATCGGCCGCGGCCGGGAAGGTGCTGCTGCCCTGCGCCGGGGTGGTGGTGGTCACCGACGGCGGGGTGTTCGGGCCGCCCGGGGTGCCGCCACCGCCGCTGAAGGTCTGGTTGTTGTTGCAGCGGCCGAAGGTCTCACCGGCCGATTCGGCCCAGGTGAAGTGGGCGTACTGGCTGCCGCTGCCGGTCAGCTGCAGCGAGGTGCCCGGGGCGGTGCTGTTGGTTTCGGCAACCGGGATGTTCTGGCTGGTCATGCCGGCGGCGGGGCCACCGGAGGCGGTGATCGCGCCTTCGTAGCTGAGGAACTGGACCACCTTGCCGCTGGCGTCGACCAGGGCGATGCCGTCGTTGGGGCCGTTCTGGAGGCCGTTGGTCGGGTAGGTAACCACCGCGAGGGTGGCGCTGCCGCAACCGGCGGCGGTGCCGGCCGGCACCGGCTTGTTGTCGTACACCACGGCAGCCGAGGCGTTGGCGCCGTTGTACAGGTACAGGCGGTAGCCGGACAGGTCCTCGCCCGCGGTGGCGACCACTTCGATGGCTTCGCCGACGTCACCGGCCGGGGTGCTGTCGTCGTAGTGCAGTTCGTTGATGAAGACCTCGGCCTGGGCCGGCGCGGCGGCCAGCGCCAGCAGGCAGGCGGCGGCGAGCGGGGACAGCAATCGCATCGACTACTCCTTGTGATTGGGAATGCCGGGCGAGCCTAAGGCCGAACGCGTGACACTTTGTCGTAACTGAACGCCAGATATCTGACACTGCGACGCAGTTCACCAAAATTGCGGGAACCGGCCCTGGCTCCCGTCTGTCTGTCGCCGCAGCGCACGGTCGAAAAATTTTCCGCCACGGGGCTTGAAAGGCCCGGGGGCAGCTCCATCTCTGTCCTGCTCCCGACCTGTCGGGCTTTTTCACGAGCAATGCTGGCAGTCACCTGGGGTGAGTGCTAACATCGCCAGACTTTTTCAGACCAATCAATAACTTAAGAGGTCTCTCATGAGCATCAAGCCGCTGCACGACCGCGTTGTGGTCAAGCCGATCGAAGCCGACGAAATCTCCGCCGGTGGCATCGTCATTCCGGATTCGGCCAAGGAAAAGTCCACCAAGGGTGAAGTCGTCGCCGTCGGCCCGGGCAAGGCCCTGGACAACGGCACCGTGCGCGCCCCGTCGCTGAAGGTTGGCGACAAGGTCATCTACGGCCAGTACGCCGGCAGCTCGTACAAGAGCGAAGGCGTCGAGTACAAGGTCCTGCGCGAAGACGACGTGCTCGCCATCATCGGCTGAGCCTCGGCGCGACCTGCTTTCCTGTAAGACATCCCTTTTCGTCGCCGGGCCTGGCCCGGCGCAAACATCGAGGTAATCGCAATGGCTGCCAAGGATATTCGTTTCGGTGAAGACGCCCGTTCGCGCATGGTGCGCGGCGTCAACGTTCTCGCCAATGCCGTCAAGGCCACCCTGGGCCCGAAGGGCCGCAACGTCGTGCTGGAAAAGAGCTTCGGCGCTCCGACCATCACCAAGGACGGCGTCTCCGTCGCCAAGGAAATCGAACTGGCTGACAAGTTCGAGAACATGGGCGCGCAGATGGTGAAGGAAGTTGCTTCGCGCACCAACGACGACGCTGGCGACGGCACCACCACCGCCACCGTGCTGGCCCAGGCCCTGATCCGCGAAGGCGCCAAGGCTGTGGCCGCCGGCATGAACCCGATGGACCTGAAGCGTGGTATCGACAAGGCCGTCGTGGCCGCCGTTGCCGAGCTGAAGAACATCTCCAAGCCGACCGCCGACGACAAGGCCATTGCCCAGGTCGGTACCATCTCGGCCAACTCGGACGAGTCGATCGGCCAGATCATCGCTGACGCGATGAAGGAAGTCGGCAAGGAAGGCGTGATCACCGTTGAGGAAGGCTCGGGCCTGGACAACGAGCTGGACGTGGTCAAGGGCATGCAGTTCGACCGCGGCTACCTGTCCCCGTACTTCATCAACAACCAGCAGTCGCAGACCGCTGACCTGGATGACCCGTTCATCCTGCTGCACGACAAGAAGATCTCCAACGTCCGCGACCTGCTGCCGGTGCTGGAAGGCGTCGCCAAGGCCGGCAAGCCGCTGCTGATCGTTGCCGAAGAAGTCGAAGGCGAAGCGCTGGCTACCCTGGTGGTCAACACCATCCGTGGCATCGTCAAGGTCGTGGCCGTCAAGGCTCCGGGCTTCGGCGACCGTCGCAAGGCGATGCTGGAAGACATGGCCGTGCTGACCGGCGGCACCGTGATCTCCGAAGAAGTTGGCCTGTCGCTGGAAAAGGCCACCATCAAGGACCTGGGCCGCGCCAAGAAGGTGCAGGTTTCCAAGGAAAACACCACCATCATCGATGGCGTGGGTGACAAGGCTGCCGTGGACGCTCGCGTCGGCCAGATCAAGACCCAGATCCAGGACACCTCCTCGGATTACGACCGCGAGAAGCTGCAGGAACGCGTTGCCAAGCTGGCCGGCGGCGTTGCCGTGATCAAGGTCGGTGCGTCGACCGAAATCGAAATGAAGGAAAAGAAGGATCGCGTCGACGACGCCCTGCACGCTACCCGTGCAGCCGTTGAAGAAGGCGTGGTCCCGGGCGGCGGCGTTGCCCTGGTCCGTGCGGTCACCTCGCTGGCTGGCCTGAAGGGCGCCAACGAAGACCAGAACCACGGCATCCAGATCGCCCTGCGTGCGATGGAAGCCCCGCTGCGCGAAATCGTGGCCAACGCCGGTGAAGAACCGTCGGTCATCATCAATAAGGTCAAGGAAGGCACCGGCAGCTTCGGCTACAACGCCGCCACCGGCGAGTTCGGCGACATGCTGCAGTTCGGCATCCTGGACCCGACCAAGGTGACCCGTTCGGCGCTGCAGAACGCTGCCTCGATCGCTGGCCTGATGATCACCACCGAAGCCATGGTTGCCGAAGCTCCGAAGAAGGACGAGCCGGCCATGGGTGGCGCGGGTGGCATGGGCGGCATGGGTGGCATGGGCGGCATGGACTTCTAAGTCCACGCGTTCCCGACGTAATGAAAAACCCCGCCGGAAGGCGGGGTTTTTTTTATGGGTGCGTTCGGCACACCGCGTGGACGAACCGCACGACGCATCACGGTAGATCCACGCCATGCGTGGATGACGCACCACCCGCTTGGAATCAGCGTCTACCCAAATTATGATTAGCCGCCTAATCACATCGGTGGCTGCAATGCTGGAAGCAAAACACACCGCCCTCATCGACGAGGCAACCCGCCGCGGCCACGCCAACCTGGACCAGCTGCGCCTGTGCTTCCAGCTGCTTTCCCTGTCCACCGCCATCGACCGCGACTGCGCAACCCGTCTCGTACCGCATGGCCTCAGCGAAGGCCGCTTCATCGTGCTGTTCCTGCTGCAGGGCGCCGGTGGCACGCTCCCCCCGCACGAGCTGGCCGAGCGCGCAGGCGTCACCCGCGCCACCATCAGTGGCCTGCTGGACGGGCTGCAGCGCGAGGGCCTGCTGCAACGCAGGCACGATGCCGAAGACGGGCGCCGCCTGCAGATCGTGCTGACCGCACGCGGCAAGCGCCTGGCCGAGGAGCTGTTCAACCAGCACACGCAGTGGATCGGCGGGTTGTTCAATGGCCTGGATGCCACCGAACAGGCGCAGCTTTCGCAGCTGCTGGGCAAGGTCTGGCTGCACACCGACAGTGGGCGCGAGGCCACGCCATGAGCGCTGCCTTTAGCGCCGCGCGGAGGCACGAACTGGATATCGGCGGGGCGGCCAGCACGCATCTGGCCGAATGTCTTGCCGTGGATTTCGCAACGCTGCTGCACACGGTTGCGGCGCTGCCAGACGCCGCCGTGCAGCGCATGCGCGATGCCGCCAGCAAGGGCATCACCCAACGCATGGCCCTGGCCGCCACGCTGCTGCACGAAGCAGGGCAGGGTGACCCCGCGCGCTGGCAGTCGCATCCCTCGGACACCGTACGCGGTTGGGCCTGCTACCTCATCGGCAGTGATGCCACGCTGGCGCTGGCCGGGAAACTGCAGGCGATGCAGCCACTGGCCGATGACGCGCACTTCGGCGTACGCGAATGGGCGTGGCTGGCGGTGCGTACCGATCTCGTGGCGGCGCCACAGCAGGCGCTGCAACTGCTGCTGCCGTGGGCGGACGAAGCCTCGCCCTACCTGCGCCGCTTCGCCTGCGAAGCACTGCGCCCGCGCGGCGTATGGGCCAGCCACATCGCCCTCTTCAAGCAACAACCGCACCACGCACTGCCGCTGCTGGACGCCCTGGCCAACGACCCCGAGCGCTACGTGCAGGACGCGGTGGGCAACTGGCTCAACGATGCCAGCAAGACACAACCCGAGTGGGTGCGCAACCTCTGCGCGCGCTGGCAGCGCGAACACAACAGCGCAGCAAACGCGTACATCCGCAAGCGCGCCCAACGCTCCCTTCGGTAGCGCCGGGCCATGCCCGGCGGACGATCCAACACCACCAACCCAAGGAAGGCCCCAATGCCCCACATCCTCATCGAGCACTACACCGCAACTCACGCCTGGGCTGCACTCCCGCCCGAGCAACGCAACGCCTTCTTCGCCCGTATCGGCGCCGGCATGCAGCAGTTCGACGCAGCGTGCATCACGCCGTTGGCAATGGGCCGCGTCGCCCGCGATGTGCCGCATGGCAGCGCTGATCAGTTCTACGCCGTCTGGCAGTGCGCCAGCCGCGCCGACGCCGACGCACTGATCGCCGGCATCAGCGCCACAGGCTGGCATGAGTACTTCACCACCACCAACACGATAGGCGCCGTGGACGCCATGCAGCAGCACCTGCACGATCTGGCGACCCACGAGTAGATCCACGCCACGCGTGGATGAACCCCCCCACGCAGCCAGGTAGCGCCGGGCCATGCCCGGCGTCTCCCCAGTCATCCGCCACTGCCTGACTACCGCGGCCGCACCCGCTCGGCCACGTGCGTACCCAGTTCCAGGCAGGCCATCATCAGGCCTTCCATCACGCGCGGGCCGACATCATGTTCCGGTCCGCCGTTCTGGCGGCTGCGCTCGGCGGCCAGCAGCACCTCATGCACGATACGCAGCCCGGCAAGCGCGCAATCGCCATCGGACAACTGGATGCGCCGGCCGATCGCCAGATTGGGCTCGGGCCAGGGATGGCCATCGCTGCCGGCACCCGCGCCGATGCGTTGCAGGCTTGCGATGAAACTGTGGGGATCAAGCGCGGCGTCGTCGGCGTTGGTGCTGGTCGGATCGTCGTGGTTGCGGCCCGGGAAAGGGACGTGCTTTGCATTCATGGCATGTGCTCCGTACAGATGAAGACGGCAGCGCCACCGGAATAGGTGGCGGACGGTACGTGGCGGCAAAGACCGGGAGATGTTGATACCGGCGGGCGCAAGCACCCCCACGCACCGCCCGCCATGGAACGCGGACGGATTGCCAGCCGGCGCCGCACAAGGCGACGCCGGCTGGCAAGCGTTTACAACACCTCTACGGGCTTTGCCGACCCGGCCACCCTTTTTCGGTGGCAATCCATCTTGTGCACATGCCTGCGCGCAGCACCAAGGGCATCCGCGACAGCCATCAAAGCGCGCCGCAGTATTGCATACGCCGGAGGCCATGAAATCCGCTGTTTCACCCGTATTTTTCTGCGGTTGAACTTCGCAGGCGCGAAGTCGCTGGTGCATCACGCCGCGCATCGAGCGGCGGTTCAATAGCGACAAGCCGAGTACGGAGGCAATCGTCTGTCGTCGCAAAAGCGGAGCGGCACATGCGCCTGTCACCAATACGCGGTAAACAGGTAAGTGGCCCATGTCCACCCGCAGGGAAGTCGATCATGCAGAGCAAGCTCCAGGTCACGCTGTACGGAACCCTTGGCGAAAGCCCGGCGCTGCAGTTGCCGGGGCTGGAAGGGCCGTCGGTCGCCATCCTGGAATCGACCCTGCGACAGCTCGTCTCCGATCTCTACACGGCCCGCTCCCTGCTCAACCCCGAGCAGCTGGACGAGGCCCAGAAGGAACTGGACCGCGTGGTGGAGCGCTGGGTGGACATCCACGAGGGCCTGTTGCTGGATGTGGAAATCCATAGCCGATAGGCATCGCTTCCTGTCTGTTGCTGACAAGCGCTCGCGCTCCCGCCGCGTCGCAATTGGCCCTGTCTGTCCTGCACTTGCAGGAGCCTTGATGTGTGTCGCCAATGGACACGTAGACAGTCTCGGTCCAATTGCGACATTGAGAATCGCTTTTGACCTTGGTCGAGTCGCAACCGGCCACGTCCCTCAAGAATGCAACCATTCGTAGTGCGCTGCCGGGCAGAGTGTGGCGCTGCTGATTGACGCATTCCCAAGGACGTGATGCATGAAAGGACGCCTGCTGACCGGGCCCGTGCCCGTGGATTCCCGAAGCCGCCGGATCGATATCCGCTGGCCTGGGCGGGCCCCGGCACCTGCACTCTGGCCGCATGCGCTCCGCTACCGTGACGCATTGAATGAACCTTTCCGGCTGGATGTCCTTTGCCGGGGCAACGATGCCGCCGCTGACACCGATGCGCTGAAAGGACGCATCGTGGCGTTCGGCATCGACACCGGTGGCCAGCAGCGGCGCTGGCTGTGTGGCGTGGTGTCAGGCATCGTTGCGGGCGGCGGCAGCGGGCATTATTCGACGGTCGAGCTGACGGTGGAGTCGGCCCTGTCAATGCTGGATCGCCGCCGCACCTGCCGGGTGTTCCAGGACCGGACCGTGCCAGAGATCGTCGCTGCCATCCTTGACGAGCACATGGCCCGAAATCCCGTCATCGGGGCCTGTTTCTCCTACCGCACGTTACTCGACCGGCACTACAGCCCGCGGTCCTACTGCGTGCAGTTCAACGAAAGTGACCAGCATTTCATCGACCGCTTGCTCGCCGAAGAGGGCATCACGTACTTCTTCAGGTTCGATGGCGGCGACGAAAGCCTTGGCCATCACATGGTCCTGACCGATGCCGGTAGCCTGCCAGACGAGCCGCCCCGGTCGCTGCAGCTGCTTGCGGCGGGCGCTGCAGCAACGGGCCGCCAGCAGTGGATCAGCCAGTGGCAACGGGTCAGCCAGCTCACCACGCACAGCGTCGCACTGGCCAGCCACGACTATCGCCCCGCCTGCGCGCTGCGTGGCCGCGATGAAACCGTTGTGGAGCAGGGCAGTGGGAGCCATCAGGCCGGCCGCTCCCTGAGCGATTACCAGGCACTTGCACCGTACTACGCCGACCACGACCGCGAGCTGGGCGCGTACGCCCGCCTTCGCATGCAGGCCGAAGAGATGAAAGCCGCCACGTTCCATGGCGAGGGACCGCCCAGCGACCTTCCCATCGCCAGCAGCTTCGTGCTCGAAGATCCATCCGCCAGTGCGGATACGGCACGGCAGCCTTCCGCCTTCATCACTACGTCCACGCACATCGAACTGCGTAACAACCTGCTGGAGGCGGCGCTGTGTTCGCCTGCGGTTGATGAGGCCATCGCCGGAGAACACCTGGCCGCCGGTTACGGCGACCATCTGCGGTTCACCGCCGTGGCCGCAGGCGTACCGCTGGTACCCCGCTATGCCGATCTGTTCGACCGGCCCACCGTCCATGGCATGCAGACCGCCACCGTGGTCGGCCCTGTGGGCGAGGAGGTTCATACCGATGAACTCGGGCGCATCCGCATCCGTTTCCACTGGCAGGAATCTGACCAGCACCCGTCCGATACGCCGGAGGCCAGCGAACGCTCCTCGACCTGGGTGCGTGTGTCCTGGCCCGGGGCTGGGGATGGCTTCGGGTACCAGTTTCTGCCGCGCGTCGGCCAGGAAGTGCTGGTCGCCTTCCTGCACGGAGATATTGATCGCCCCGTGGTGGTGGGCGCGCTGCATAACGGACGCCAGGCACCGCCGAGGTTCAGTGGCCAGCACGGCCTGCCCGGCAACCGTGCGCTGGCAGGCATGCAGTCGCGCGAGCATGGCGGCGAAGGCTACGGCGAGCTGTTGATGGACAACACGTCAGGTGAAGTCCGCACGCGCCTGGCCGCCAGTCCATTTGCCAGCGAACTCAACCTGGGCCACTTGAGCACGCCTCGCAGGGACGGACACGCCCAGCCGCGCGGCGAGGGTGCCGAACTGCGGACCGATGCCGCACTGGCCCTGCGCGCTGCGCACGGGGTGCTGCTCAGCACCTATGCGCGCCAGATGGCGTCGGGCGAGCAGTTGGACCGGCAGGAACTGCTGGCACTCCTGGACGACTGCACCCAGCTCTTCCGGGGCCTGGGTGAGGCGGCCGCCGCGCGCGGTGCCTCAGCCTGCGAGGACGAAGGCATGGCGGAACTTGTGCGCGCGCTGCGCGAATGGCCCGATGCGAACGCGCCAAGGGAAGGTGCACCGCTGGTGGCCGTGGCGGCGGAAGGCGGGCTGGTCAGTGCCACCCCTGCTTCCCAACTGCAGTATGCCGGCCGCAACCATGATGTGGTGGCAACCGACGATGTACAGAGCAGCAGCGGCGGCCACACCCGGCTGATGGCGGGTGGTGGGCTTTCCCTCTATGCGCAGGATGAGCACCTGCAGGTGATCGCCAACCACGGCAACGTGATTTTGCAGGCGCAGCAGGCCGATCTGCAGGCGCATGCGGAAAACAACCTGCTGCTGGCGGCGGGCGAGGGCGAGGTGGTGATCTCAGCACCCCGTATCCGTCTGGTGGCCGAAGATGGCAGCTATCTCAAGCTTGGCGGCGGCATCGAGCTGGGCACCGAAGGTGCTGCCGTGGTGCATGCCGCGCGCCATGACTGGTTGGGCGCGAAGACCGAAAGCGCAGACACGGCGGCATTTGCACGCGACCCGGCCAGCCGGCAGCTGCGCTTCCACTACGAAGGCGATCTGCAGGCCGTTGCCGCAGGCGTGCAGCACACGCTGTCGCTTGACGATGGAGATACCGTGCAGGGCACTGCCGATGCCGAAGGGCTGGGCGAAGCCGTGCAGCGTGATGGCATGCAGCGCGTGCAGATACAGGCGCGACAGAAGATCGAAGATGCCCAAGGAGAAACCGATGGCTGAGCGCATCGTAACGGACAATCTCGCCACCCGGTTGCTGCCCAATGCAACCCAGCCCAAGAACGTGGCCATCCCGCGCGCACGGCCGGGCGTGGTGATCTTTCTGCACGGGGTGAACGACCCGGGTGCATCTTATGCCTCGGTGGAGACTGGACTGTGCCAAGGGCTGAATGAGCGGCTGGACCGGCAGGATCTGAAGCCGGGGCGGTACGGCGAACGGTTCTGGGTGGCGAAGAGCAAGGATCGCAGGACGCGGAGCAAGGAAGATGCCGAGACCCTTGATGACCCAGACACCAATCTCTACAAGCGAAATGACGCACACGCCAAGAGCGTGCTGATCCCGTTCTACTGGGGCTACCGTGCCGCAAAGAACGAGATCCTGCGGGATGAGAACGGTGATCCCGCCAAGGTACGCACCCAGTACCAGGACAAGAATGGCAATCGTCTTGATCGCCACTTCGGCAAGCCGGGTGGATTCTTTGCCAACGCTACCAACAACCTGCCGGAGATGTATGGCAAGGGCTACGACAGCATCAAGCGGCATGCTGCCAATGCGACATTCGACAATACCAAGTTCATGGGTATTGGCCCGCACCGGCGCTACTTCGTGCTGGCCGCCGAGCGGTTGGCAGTGCTGATTACCACGATACGCAGCATCTACCCGTCCGAAACTATCACCATCATGGGCCACAGCCAAGGCACGCTGATTACCTTGCTGTCGCAGGCCTTGCTGATCGACCGTGGCGAGCGTTGCGCCGACTGCGCGATCATGGTGGCTAGCCCTTACTCGCTCATTGCCGAGAGGACGCGGCTCGGGGGAGACACACTGCACACGCTGCAGCGCATTGTCGAGCGGATGACGAAGACACCCTATGTATTGCCTTCATTGGACGATCTCGCGGCCGGACAACCGAAATCGTATGGTCGCGCGGGTCCACGCTGGAGTTCCGGTCAAGGGCAGCGGCTCGGCAAGAGTGGATCCACCGTTGTATTCCCCGAGCGCGACAACCGCGGCAAGGTGTACCTGTACTTCAGCCCCGATGACACCACGGTAGGGCTGGCCGATGTATCGGGTATCGGCACGCTGGGCGTGCCTGATCTTGTCGATGGCGGCCGCCCCGGCATGACCCGACTGACGAAGATCGGCTTCAAGCAACGTATGTGGACCAAGCGCCATCGGCATGGCAAACCCGTGATGATTGGCGATGCGCCGACTTACCACGCGCTTCGCGCGAAAGGCGAACCACGCTACGCGGGCGGTGTAAGCCTGGGCACGGTGGCTGCTGCCATTGCCATGACCGAGGGCAGCCAGGTGCTCATCAATGGCGAGGCGTTGGTGCCGCCACATGCGCCGCAGATGTTCGGCGGGGAAGCCGTCAAGGGGACGCCCACCACTTCGGGCATGGACAGGCCAGATGCCGTCAGCACCCAGCTTGCATTGGGCAAGTCGGATGCGGATTTCCCTTTCCTGCCGCTGCCGAAAGCGTTGCACAAGCTCAGCGACAAGGCTGCAAAGGATCGGTTCAACGAGGGAAAAGAGGACGGCGATAAGACGCATGCCGTGCGCTCCGCCGGTTGGGGGAAGGGCAAAGAGCGCGAGATGACACCCAACGAGATAGGGGACTGGATGAGTCGCTCCGACGAGGTGCTGGACGAGAACAGCTACCACTCTGGCGTGCTGCGTGATCCGGAGAACCATCGCTGGGTGACCGCAATGGATGTGGCGATCGGGCAAGGGCACAGCCTGGACGATCCGCAGTGGCGGGAGCTGCTGACGTTGATGGCAGATTGGCGGATGACGGAAGAGATGGCGGAGAAGATGAAAGACAACCCGAAGTGGACTGCGCTGGACCCGCTAGTACAAAAGTTGGTGCAGGCATCGGGAAAGTACTACCTGACTGGTGAGTTCCCCCCTGCCTCCTTGGTGAATCTTAAGAAGCTGCCCTCCCTGGTCGATGGCCATATTCCGGAAGGCGGCTGAGCATGTTGAATTTTTACGATGCGCGACCAAGCGCGAAACCCTACGTCTGGTCCGCTTGCCTGCTGAGCATTTCATGGGGGGCATTGTTGTTGGCTTTGGCGCTCACAGATGACACAGGTGCTGCGATGACCACGAAAGAGATGGGGTATATGGCTAAAGCAGTTCTTCTGGGTGGGGCAGCTCTCAGCGCCTTGGTGGCATTGGCGTTTGGCGGGCATTGGGCGTTCAATGCAGCGGCCAACAGATCATCGCTGGAGGCGCTGCCGGGCGCAGTGCCGGTCGCTGGACTAGACGTGGTTGATCAAGATGATCCAACGTGGTCGCTGGAGATCCGCGGGCTCGGAATTACGCCTGGCGAACGCTTTCAGTGCGAAGCGTGGTCAAAGATTCAAGAAAAGTACGACGACTTTGCGTCCATCTATTCGCAGGACCCGCATGACTACACTGACTCGGAGCAATGGCGCCGAGACAGCGCTGCGATAAGAATGGGTGCAGCGTTCAAGTACGCAGTCAGCGATGCGGTTGCTTACTGGCCGATTCCCAGCTTTGCCGTGGAACCGCCGAATGTCGGAGAACGAGAGAACATCCGAGCGGCAGGGTTGATCAGTTCAGGACGAAACGGCGGATCGCTGGGAGTGACGTTGTTCCTGTGGCAGAAAGATGTCAACACAACCCATGCGCAGTCGATGATCGAGGATGTCTACGCCTTCATGGGAGACCATCCAGAACCACCAGTAACCGTGCTTGCCACTCGTGACGGAGAGGCCATGCGCAGCCGCTATCGGGTGCGCGGCACCCCGGGGCTCGCCGACGGCTACTACGTCCCCTCAGTCATCGACACCACCGCAGTACTCACCCTCGCGCGCAGCGATCGGGTGGACCGCTATCTGCGCCCCTATGCGCCCACCTATCGCGAGAACAACCAGGACACGCGATTTGATCTGAGTAAGTTGTGGTTCCACTACTTCGAGGCCGAGCGGCGCGTCGGGGAGGAGTACGAGGCCCGGCAACGTGCACGTGGCGTTCAGGATCCCTGGTTCCCCGGCACCCTCCCCACCGAAGAGTGGCAGGCAACCCTTCCCGAACTCTGGAAGCACACCAACAACGTCGGCCCCGGCAACTTCACGCAGACGCCCTGGCTGCCAGTGCGCTGGCCGCAGCATCAGATCGACGAGTTCGACCGCATGCCGCGACTGGGGCATCTGCATCGGCCGATCAAGGTGGTGCTGCACGATGCCGAGGGCAAGCCGCTGAAGCCTGCCCTGCAGGCCCTGGCGCTGGCCGAGGGCTGGAAACAGGCGCTGGCAACGTTGCCCGAAGGTCATGCCCCCGTGCGTGTTTTCCACGACAGCCACGACGGTACCGCACTGGGTATTGCCTTGAATGCGGCCCTGCATTCCTTGAACACAGACGGGCATGGCCTGGAATTGAACAACGTGGACGAGGGTTACGACATCGGCCGCCGCATCGGCAACGTGGGCATTACCAGCCCTGTGGTGCAGATCGGCCTGGGCGCCATTGCCAGCTACCACGAAGCCGGCGTAAGTGCCGTGGTCTACGCCGGTGCGGATGGCAGCGCGACGATCCAGATGGTGCGGCCGCCCAGTGACGGGGAAAAGGCGCGTAACGATGCCCAGCATCGAACGGCTGATCCCTTCATGTGGCGGGTGCCAGGTGGGGGCAGCTGACCAATGTTGAGATTTCGAAGCTGCCATAGGCAGTGCTCGTCGACCCCGTAGCGCGTGTGCACGGTCACCCTGCAGCTCCAAGCGCCTTGCGCATAGCCGTTTACCTGAAATTAGCTCGTTTGCTACTCGGTACCGGTGTGATCTGTATCAGTCCATCGCCATATCAGAAATCAATAATCGAATGCCATGAAAGAAGCAGAATCCCGCAGTGACGTATCCGCTTGGTACCGGTTTGGATTGTTCATGTCCGGAGTTTTCCTTTGTACCGTGTACGCGGCGCTGTTCTGGTTCCGCTCGCTCAGGCTTAGTGGAATGGAGGCGCTCGCCGTTGCTGGCGTTGTCATGTGGGTGGTCGGCGTGGGAACAATAGCGTCCACCATCCTGATGTGGTTGTACGCCATCAAACAGAAGCCGTGGCAACGTGGCAGGAGGTCATTCTGGTTCACGCTTCAGCTGGTTCTGATTCTTGGCCCGTGGTCTCTGATCGGCATATTCACGCTGATCTTCCTGGCGGAGGCTTGAGCCCGATGATGCACCCAGATTCCAGCGGGTCTGGACCAGCACAGCACCCTATACGAGTTGACCTGAAATGAAATCGCCTGTCTGTCTGGGTGACGCCACCAGCAGCGGTGGCGAAGTGGTGGACTGCCAGTGCGACGGCACGCACAGGGGCAATGGCCATCCCATCGCTGTGGTGGGGGATCACGCCACCTGCCCGTTGCATGGGGGCACCTTCCCATTTGTTGAAGGCGACCCGGCGCGCCTCATGGGAGGCAAGCCCATCGTGCTGGAAGGGCATCGCCTTGCCTGCGGCTGCCACGCCATCGCTGCGGCAGCGCTGCGCATCGGCGTGGACTGAGCTGCCTGAACAGCTCCCGCAGTTGCCGATGAAACATTTTGCACTGCGCAAAAGCTGTGCTATCAATACACCCCATGAACGCCGTCCACGCCAACTTTTATTGGTATTACTTTCCGAAGCCCCAGGCGGAGGAAGGACTGCGTTCACCCTGAAGAAACCTTCAGACGCATTCCCGAAAGCCGCCAGCGAACCTGGCGGCTTTTTTCATGTCGCCACGCTGGGGACCCCCAACGTTCCGGAGAACCCCCGCAATGCCCCCGCACACCGACGACCTGCGTATCCGCACCATCGAACCGCTGACACCGCCCGCCCAGCTGCTGGCGATGCTTCCCTGCGACGATGAAGCCTCCGACACCGTCAGCGCCTCGCGCGCGGCCCTGCACGAGATCCTGCATGGCCGTGACGACCGCTTGGCGGTGGTGGTGGGCCCGTGCTCGATCCACGACCCGCACGCGGCCATCGAATACGCCCAGCGCCTGAAGCCCCTGCGCGATGCGCTGGCCGGCGAACTGGAAATCGTCATGCGCGTGTACTTCGAAAAGCCGCGCACCACGGTGGGCTGGAAGGGCCTGATCAACGATCCGGACCTGGATGGCAGCTTCAAGATCGACAAGGGCCTGCGCATTGCCCGCGGCCTGCTGCGTGATATCAACAAGCTGGGCCTGCCGGCCGGCGTCGAGTTCCTCGATGTGATCTCGCCGCAGTACATCGCTGATCTGGTTGCCTGGGGCGCCATCGGTGCGCGCACCACTGAAAGCCAGGTGCATCGCGAACTCGCTTCGGGCTTGTCCTGCCCGGTCGGCTTCAAGAACGGCACCGACGGCAACGTGAAGATTGCCGCCGATGCCGTGGGCGCAGCATCGAACCCGCATCACTTCCTGTCGGTCACCAAGCAGGGCGGCACCGCCATCGTGTCGACCACCGGCAACCCGGATTGCCATGTGATCCTGCGTGGCGGCAAGCAGCCGAACTACGACGCAGCCAGCGTCGGCGAGGCCTGCCAGGCACTGGCCAAGGCCAAGCTGCCGACGCGCCTGATGATCGATGCCAGCCACGCCAACAGCCTCAAGAACCCCGAAAACCAGCCGAAAGTGATCGAGGACATCGCCACCCAGCTGGAAGACGGCGAACAGCGCATCGTGGGCGTGATGGTGGAAAGCCATCTGGTCGGTGGCCGCCAGGAGCTGGTGGAAGGCCAGCCGCTGGTCTACGGCCAGAGCATCACCGATGGCTGCATTGATTGGGACACCACCGTGCAGGTGCTGGAGCGCTTGGCTGCTGCCGTGCGCGCCCGTCGTGAAGTGAAGGTGTCCGAAGCCGCTTGAGTGCGGCACGTGTGTGGATGGCGGCCAGCGCCTGCGGGGGTGCGGCCGCGATCAGGGTCGGTCGGAGTTGGAGACCGACCCGTCCGCACCGGCGATGCGCCTGGCGCTGCGTAAGTACGACAGCGCCAGGTACATCGCCGGGGTGGAGTGAACCGTATATCCACGCCATGCGTGGATGATTGCCCCGCCCGCACTCACCGCTTCGCCCGCACCCTCGCCAACGCCAGGTACATCGCCGGCGTCGTGTACAGCGTCAACCATTGGCTGACCAGCAACCCGCCCACAATCGCGATGCCCAGCGGCTGCCGCAGCTCCCAGCCCTCGCCATTGGCGAGCATCAGCGGCAGGGTGCCCAGCAGCGCCGCCAGCGAAGTCATCAGGATCGGCCGCAGGCGAAGCCGCGCCGCGTCCATCACCGCGTCGTGCGCGCTCAGGCCACGCCGTTCGCCGGCCAGAGCGAAATCCACCAGCAGGATGGTGTTCTTCATCACCACGCCCACCAGCAGGAACAACCCCAGCAGGGCGATCAGGTTCAGTTCGTTGCCGAACACCCACAGTGCCAGCAGCGCGCCGATGCCGGCCGAGGGCAGGGTGGACAGGATCACCAGCGGCTGCAGGAAGCTCTCGTACAGGATGCCCAGCACAAGGTAGACCGCCAGCGTGGCGCCCAGCACCAGCCACAGCTGGCGCGCGCGCAGGCTGTCCAGGCCACCGGCTTCACCAGACAGCTTGGCCTGCACGGTGCGCGGCAGCATCAGCTTCGCCATGGCGGTGTTGATGGCCTGCGTGGCCTGTTCCAGGCCCACGCCCGGTGCCAGTGCGAATTCAATCCAGATCGAGGCGAACTGTTCGCTGTGGTAGATGCGGTCCGGCGCCATGCCGTAGCGCCAGCTGGCGATGGTGGACAGCGGTATGCGCTGGCCGCTGCCATCCACCACCTGCAGGCGCGCCAGCGTGCCCGGGTCCTGGGTGTGCCTCGGGTCCAGTTCCATCACCACGCGGTACTGGTTGAGGCTGTCGTAGAGGGTGGCGACCTGGCGCTGGCTGAAGGAGTTGTTGAGCATGCTGGCCACCGTGCGCAGATCCACGCCGTGGCGTGCGGCGGCTTCGCGGTCGATGTCCAGCACCACCTGGCGCATGCCGGCCTCGCCCTGCGCTTCCACGTCCACCAGCTCGGGCAGGGCGCGCAGCGCGGCGCCCACCTTCGGTGCCCACTCGCGCAGCGGCGCCATGTCCGCCGACAGCAGCTGGAACTCGTACTGGCCGCTGCTGCCGCCGCCTTCCAGACGGATGTCCTGGTCCACCCACAGGTACAGGTTGCCGCCGGGCAGCTTGGGCAGGCGCGCGCGCAGGCGGTCGATCACCTCCTGGCTGGACACCTTGCGCTCGGCCAGCGGCTTCATCTTGATCATGATGAAGGCGTTGTTGACGCCGTTGCTGCCACCGATATAGCCGATGATGTCCTCGATGGCCGGGTCGGACAGCAGCAGCTTGCGGTACGCATCGATCTTCGGCTGCATGGCCTGGAAGGAGAGCCCGTCATCGCCGCGCGCGAAGCCGCGCAGCTGTGCCGTGTCCTGCTTGGGCACCACACCCTTGGGCACCTGCTGGAACAGCCAGGCGTTGAGCGCGATGACCGCAACGAACACCAGCAGCGGCCAGCGCAGGTGGCGCAGGCTGGCCTGCAGCGTGCGCAGGTATGCCGCACGCACGCGCTCGAACAGCGCGTTGCTGCCACGTTGCCAGCGCGAGGCATGCTGCGTGTCATCGACGAACAGGCGCGCACACAGCATCGGCACCAGGCTGAGCGCAACCACCACCGACACGCTCATCGCCGCCACCAGGGTGAGCGAGAATTCGCGGAACAGGCGCTCGACGAAGTCATCCAGAAACAGGATGGAGACGAACACCACGGCCAGTGCGACGTTCATCGACAGCAGCGTGGCACCCACTTCGGCCGCGCCGCGTACCGCAGCCTGCCAGCGGTCGGCGCCGAGCTCCCGATGGCGCGCGATGTTCTCCAGCACCACGATGGCATCGTCCACCACCAGCACGGCGGCCACGATCAAGGCCATCAGCGAAAGCGTGTTGAGCGAAAAGCCCATCAACGCGACCAGCGCCAGCGTGCCGAACAGCACCACCGGAATGGCCACGCTGGGCACCAGCGCGGCGCGCCAGTGGCCAAGGAAGGCCAGCACCACCAGCACCACCAGGGCGATGGCCAGCACCAGGGTCAGCTCGGCTTCGTGCAGGGTCGCGCGGATGACCGGCGAGCGGTCCATGACCAGGCGCATGTCGACGTTGGACGGCAGCAGCGCGTGCAGCTGCGGCAGCTGCGCCTGGATGGCATCGACGGTGGCGATGATGTTCGCGCCGGGCTGGCGGCTGACGATCAGCAGCACCGCCGGGCGTTCGTTGTGGAAGCCGCTGGCATAGCGGTCTTCCACCCCATCGGCCACCACCGCTACATCGCCGAGGCGCAGCGTGCGGTCGTCGCTCACCTTCACTGCCAGCTCGCGATACTGCGCGGCCTGGCGCAGCTGCAGCGGTGCCTCCAGCTGCCAATGCTGGCGATCATCGCCCACCGCACCCAGCGGCCGCACTGCGTTGGCGCGTTCGATCACCTCGGCCACGTCTTCCAGTGCCAGGCCAGCATGGTTGAGCGCGTTCGGGTCCAGCGATACGCGCACCGCCGGCAGGGCACTGCCGCCCACCTGCACTTCGCCCACGCCCGGCACCTGCGAAAGCTTCTGCGCCAGTACGGTGGAGGCCAGGTCGTACAACTGGCCCGGCGGCAGCGTGTCCGAGGTCAGTGCCAGCGCCAGGATCGGCGCCTGCGAGGGATTCACCTTGCGGTACTGCGGCATGCCCGGCATGCCACTGGGCAGCTGCCCGCGTGCGAGGTTGATCGCCGCCTGCACTTCGCGCGCGGCTTCGTCGATGTCGCGGCCGAGCACGAACTTCAGCTCCACCGAGGTCTGCCCCTGGGTGCTGGCCGAATCGATGCGCGAGATGCCGGGCAGGCTGCCGAGGGCGCGTTCCAGCGGCGTGGCCACGGTGGCGGCCATGGATTCGGGCGAGGCGCCGGGCAGGCTGGCGCTGACTTCGATGGCCGGGTAATCCACCTGCGGCAGCGGGGCCACCGGCAGCAGCCGCAGCGCCAGCAGGCCGGCCAGTACCAGCGCCACCGCCAGCAGGATCGTCGCCACCGGTCGCTGCACGCAGGCCTGGGCCAGGCGTGCGATGGGGCTCATGCGCGCGCCTCTTCAGGCGTTGCAAGGGTGGCCGAGCGCCGGCGCTGCAGGCGGTCAAAGGCCAGGTAGATGACCGGCGTGGTGAACAGGGTCAGCACCTGGCTGACCAGCAGGCCGCCGACCATCACCCAGCCGAGCGGCTGCCGCAGTTCCGCGCCCGAGCCACTGGCCAGCATCAGCGGTACCGCGCCGAACAGCGCGGCCAGCGTGGTCATCAGGATGGGACGGAAGCGCAGCAGGGCCGCCTGGTGGATCGCCTCGCGCGGCGTCATGCCACGCGTGCGCTGCGCGTCCAGCGCGAAGTCGATCATCATGATCGCGTTCTTCTTCACCAGGCCGATCAGCAGCACGATGCCGATCACGGCGATCAGGTCCAGGCTGCGCCCGCTCACCCACAGTGCCGCCAGCGCGCCCACCGTGGCCGAGGGCAGCGTGGACAGGATGGTGATCGGGTGCACGAAGCTTTCATAGAGCACGCCCAGCACGATGTACATCACCACCACCGCGGCCAGGATCAGCCACAGCGTGGACGACAGCGAACTGCTGAATGCCGCCGCCGCGCCCTGCAGGCGCAGTTCGACGCTGTCGGGCAACGCAACCTGCGCGCGCGCCGCTTCCACGGCCGCGGTGGCTTCGCCCAGTGATGCGCCCGGTGCCAGGTTGAACGAGATCGTGGCCGCCGGGAACTGGCCGACGTGGTTGCGCAGCAGTGCGGCCGGCCCCAGTTCCACCCGCGCCACGGCGCCCAGCGGCACGGCCTGCCCGGTGCTGTTGCGCACGCGCAGGCCACTGATGGCATCGGGCCCGGGCTGGCGTGACGGATCGGCTTCCAGCACCACGCGGTACTGGCTGGCCTGGGTGAAGATGGTGGAAATCTGCCGCTGCCCGTAGGCGTCGTACAGTGCGTCGGCCACCGCTTCCACGCTGACGCCCAGGCGCGCGGCCGCATCGCGGTCGATGTTCACCCGTGCCTGCCGTCCCTGCATCTGCAGGTCGCTGGCCACATCGCGCAGGGCCGGCTGCTGGCGCAGGGCCTGCAGCAGCTTCGGCGTCCAGGTTTCCAGCGTCTGCTGTTCCGGCGTGGTCAGGGTGAACTGGTACTGGTTGCGGCTGATGCGGTCTTCGATGCCCAGCTCCTGCACCGGCTGCAGGTACAGGGTGATGCCGGGGATCTTCGACACGCGCTGCTGCAGGCGCTCCATCACCACGGCGGCGCCGTCGCGGCCGCCATGCGGCTTCAGCTCGATCAGCAGGCGGCCGGTGTTGAGCGTGGCGTTGTTGCCGTCCACGCCGATGTAGGACGACACGCTGGCCACCGCCTCGTCTGCTTCGATGGCTGCAGCCAGCGCCTGCTGGCGCTCGCGCATGGCCTGGAACGAGATGGCCTGCGGTGCTTCGCTGATGCCCTGCACCAGGCCGGCATCCTGCACCGGGAAGAAGCCCTTGGGCACGGCGAAGTACAGCGCCACGGTCAGCGCCAGCGTGGCGACGGTGGCCAGCAGCATCAGCGGCTGGCGCTGCAGCACCCACTGCAGCTGGCGGTCGTAGACGGCGATGATGCGGTCGAACACATCCGGCGCGTGCGCGGTCTTCGCATGCGGCTTGAGGAACCGCGCGCACAGCATCGGCGTCAGGGTGAGCGACACCAGCAGCGAGATACCGATGGCTACCGCCAGCGTCACCGCGAACTCATGGAACAGCGCGCCCACCAGGTCGGCCATGAACAGCAGCGGGATCAGCACCGCGATCAGCGAGACGGTCAGCGAGACCAGGGTGAAGCCGATCTCGGCCGCACCCTTCAGCGCGGCTTCGCGTGGGCTTTCGCCTTCTTCCAGGTGGCGGGCGATGTTTTCCAGCATCACGATGGCATCGTCCACGACGAAGCCGGTGGCGATGGTCAGCGCCATCAGCGTGAGGTTGTTGAGCGAATAGCCGGCCAGCAGCATCACCGCAAACGTGCCGATGAGCGACAGCGGCACCGCGACGCTGGGAATGAGCGTGGCCGGCAGGTTGCGCAGGAACACCCAGGTGACCAGCACCACCAGGCCGATGGCCAGCACCAGTTCCTTCTGCACGCCGCGCACGGAGGCGCGGATCGATTCGGTGCGGTCGCTCAGCACGTTCATCTGCACGCCGGCCGGCAGCGTGGCCTGCAGCTGCGGCAGCAGTGTACGCACCTGTTCGACCACGGCGATCACGTTCGCGCCGGGCTGGCGCTGGATGTTCACCAGCACCGCCGGCGTGGTGCCGCTCCAGGCGGCCAGCTGGCGGTTCTCGGCGCCATCGGTGATGGTGGCCACGTCGCCCAGCCGCAGCGGCGCGCCTTCGCGCCAGGCCAGCACCAGGGCGCGGTACTCCTCCACGCTGCGCATCTGGTCATTGGCATCGAGCATCACCGCGCGGATCGGGCCGTCGAAACTGCCCTTGGGCAGGTTGACGTTGGCTGCGGCGATCGCGGTACGGATGTGGTCCATGCCCAGGTTGTTGGCAGCCAGTGCAGCGGGATTCACCTGGATGCGAACGGCAGGGCGCTGGCCACCAGCCAGGCTGACCAGGCCGACGCCGGGCAACTGCGCCAGGCGCTGCGCGATGCGGGTATCCACCAGGTCGTGCACCTGCGGCAGCGCAAGCGCCTGCGAGGTCACCGCCAGGGTGAGGATGGGCGTGTCGGCCGGATTGACCTTGCGGTACACCGGCGGCACCGGCAGATCGCCGGGCAGGAAGCTGCCGGCCGCGTTGATCGCCGCCTGCACGTCCTGCTCGGCCACGCCCAGCGACACGTCCAGGCCGAACTGCAGGGTGATGACCGAGGCACCCCCGGAGCTGGTGGAGGACAGCTGCTTGAGGCCGGGAATCTGGCCGAGCTGGCGTTCCAGCGGCGCGGTGATCGTGCGCGTGGTCAGTTCCGGGCTGGCGCCGGGGTACAGCGTGGTGATCTGGATGATCGGGTAATCGACCTGCGGCAGCGCGGCCACCGGCAGCAGGCGGTAGGCCAGCACGCCCGACAGCAGCAGCGCCACCATCAGCAGGGTGGTGGCGACCGGGCGCAGGATGAACGGGCGCGACAGGTTCATGCGCCGGCCTTGGCCGCCTTCGCCGTGGCAGCGGGTTCGGCCACGATTTCCACTGCGGTGCCATCTTCCAGGCCGTCGATGCCTTCGATCACCACCTGGTCGCCGGCCTGCAGGCCGGAGCGCACGGCGACGCGGCCATCATCGGCCGGCCCCAGCACCACGGTGCGGCGCTGCGCTTTGTTGTCCTTATCGACGATGTGCACGTAGTTGCCCTGGCTGCCGAACTGCACGGCCGCGTCGGGAATCAGCAGCGCCGGGTGTTCGCCCAGCTGCAGGCGCACGTTGACGAACTGGTTGGGGAACAGGGCCAGGCCCGCGTTGTCGAACTGCGCGCGCAGCTTGAGCGTGCCGGTCGCCGTGTCGATGCGGTTGTCGACGCTGGACAGGGTGCCCTGTGCAAGCGCCTTGCTTTCGCCGCGGTCCCAGGCTTCCACCGGCAGGCCGGCCTGCGCCTGCACGGCATCGAGCAGGGCCGGCAGTTCGGGTTCGGGCACGGTGAACAGCACGCTGATCGGCGCGGTCTGCGCCAGGGTCACCAGGCCTTCGGTATCGCTGGCGTGCACCAGGTTGCCGACATCCAGCCGGCGCAGGCCGACGCGGCCACTGACCGGCGCAGTGATGCGGGTGTACTGCAGCTGCAGCCTTGCCTCATCCACCGAGGCCTGGTCGCTGATGCGGCGGCCCTGCAGCTGCCGCACCTTGCTCTGTTGGTCGCTCAGTTCCTGCCCGGACACGTAGTTCTGTTTCTGCAGTTCGCGGTAGCGCTGCAACTGGCGTTCGGCGTTCTCAAGTTCGGCCAGGTTCTGCTGCTGGGTGCCCTGCGCCTGCGCCAGCTTCACTTCATACGGGCGCGGGTCGATCTGTGCGAGCAGGTCGCCGGCCTTCACCTGCTGGCCTTCCTGGAAATGCAGGCGCAGCAGTTCGCCATCCACGCGGCTGCGCACCACCACGCTGTGCAGCGGGGTGACCGTGCCGACGGCCTTCAGGCGCAGCTGCAGCGGTTCGGCGCTGGCCCGGGCCACGCGCACCGGCACGGTCTTGCCCGGGCCTGCGGCGACGGTCGACTCGGTGCGCGGCCACGCCCACCAGGCCACCAGGCCGGCGACGATGACGGCGGCGGCGATCACCCACGCGCGGCGGGAACGGGGCGGGGTGCTACGGGACGGCTCAACAGCGGACATGGGGCATCCTGCGCCCTGCGCACGCGCAGGGACATGTACGCCCGGTCGCGCATCATGCGCAGCGGGCAACGGGGGAGGGGAGTGTCTGGCGGGACCGCGACGCGGTGTGGCTGGATGCCGCCGCGCGAGCGACGGGGCGTCAATGGTAGCCAATCAGACCGACGAATGCCGCATGACCAAGGTCATGCCCGACCGCTCTTGTAGAGTCGAGCTTGCTCGACTGCCGTAGTCAGGAGCCGTCGAGCAAGCTCGACGCTACGAACAGCGCATGGTCATCGGTAGCGCCGGGCCACGCCCGGCGGACGCACTCAATGCACTTCGTCGTGGTACACGAACTTGGGCATTTCCCAGCGGTAATGGATCGCCAGCAGGCGCAGCGCGAAGCCACCGCCCAGGCAGCACAGGATGGCCGTCGCATCGGCCACGCCCCAGCGCAGCAGCAACAGGTACACCGCGCCGGTCAGCAGCGAAATGATCGCGTACAGCTCCTTCTGGAAGATCAGCGGCACCTCGTTGCAGAGGATGTCGCGCAGCACGCCGCCGAAGGCACCGGTGAGCATGCCGGCGATCAGCACGATGGGCATGGCATGGCCGGCCTCGCGCGCGATCGAGCAGCCGATCAGGGTGAAGGCGATCAGCCCCAGACCATCGAGCACCAGGAAGGTGCGGCGGAAATGGTGCATCCAGCGCGCGACCCAGGTGGCGATCAGCGCTGCGCATACGGTGAAGCCCAGGTACTCGGGGTGCTTCACCCAGCCCAGCGGATAGTGGCCGAGCAGGATGTCGCGCAGCGAACCGCCGCCAAGGGCGGTGACGCAGGCGATCATGACCACGCCGAACAGGTCCATGCGGCGCCGGCCGGCGGACAGCGCGCCGGTCATGGCTTCGGCGGAAATGGCAACGAGATAGATGATGGACAGCAGCATGGGACAGGCTCCGGGCGCGGTGGGGCCGGCCATGCGCGTATACCGCCACTGCCTGCGCAATGACGGGATGACGATGACCGGTGCCGCTCCCGCTGTCCTTTTGCCTGAGAGTTCAGCGGCGTACGCCGCGTGCCCCTTCGGCGGATCGTCCCGGGCGTGCCCGGTGACCTCTCTCCAGCTCGGCGAGTCGAATGCATGGTTGGTGGGATTCCAGCCCACCGGCCTGAGCGATCATGGGAGCCTGCGCCTTCGGCGGGCGCCAGCGTGGCGCCTCTCTCCTGCATTCGGGCGCCAGTATATCCGCTGCAGTGCAGCACGGCATAATCCGGGCATGGCCCCGTCCCTTCGCCCTTGGTTCCTGTATCTGCTTGAATGCCGGGACGGCAGCTATTACGCCGGCATCAGCACCGATGTGGAGGCGCGTTTCGCCGCCCACCAGGCCGGCAAGGGCGCGCGCTACACCCGGGCCCGGCCGCCGCTGCGCGTGCTGGCCGTGCGTGAGTACCCGGACCGCGCGGCCGCCTCCCGCGCCGAGTGGCAGCTCAAGCA
Organism: Stenotrophomonas sp. ZAC14D1_NAIMI4_1; assembly: GCF_003086775.1. Lineage (NCBI taxonomy): Bacteria > Pseudomonadati > Pseudomonadota > Gammaproteobacteria > Lysobacterales > Lysobacteraceae > Stenotrophomonas > Stenotrophomonas sp. ZAC14D1_NAIMI4_1. Next base: position 4,128,760 of record NZ_CP026001.1, on the reverse strand, counting down.
GCAGCCACGCGAACGCAAGCTGGCCTGGCTGCAGGCCCCGGCCGAGGCCGTCCCGTAGATCCACGCCATGCGCGGATGGGGCACATCCGGCCATGCCATGATCGCCACAGCCATCGACACAGGAAGCGGTTCGATGAAACCCCGCTGGATGTTGCTGTTGACCCTCGGTACCGCCCTGCCGGCCTGCGCCCAGACCCCGCCACCGCTGCAGCACGGGCAGATCGGCAGCGCCGCAGAGCTGGCCGCGCAGCGTGGCCCGGCCACGCCCGAGCCCATCCACCTGCGCCGCGACCGGGTGCCGCCTGATCTGGTCGACCTGATTCCGCTGGCCGAAAAATGGGGCATCGGCGATGACCTGCTGCGCGAGGAGATGCAGGCGCGTGCGACCGCAGCGGAGAAACAGGCAATGGGCGATGCGTTGAAGGATCGCCATGCGCGCATCACCGCCTGGCTCGGCAGCTTCCCGCAGGGCCAGCCGATGTCCGACGAAGCCGCCGCGTTCATGTACATGCAGATGGGCGCCGATGAAATGGGCTTGATGTAGATCCACGCCATGCGTGGATGACGCCCTCCAGCCCGTGCCATGATCACCCCGCGCCCAGCGCTGGAGACCCCGATGCCCACGCTTGCCCTGCTGCTCGCTGTTGCCGGTGCGACAAGCCCGGCCGCCGACCCGGCCACCCTTGCGGCCATCGAGGCCACCTGCCATGACTATGTCGATGGCCAGCTGGAGGCCGACCCGCAGCGCGTTGCGCGGTCCCTGCACCCGGACCTGGCCAAGCGCGCGGTGCTGGGCGATACGCCCGACGAGCGCCTGGGCCTGCGCCGCATGTCGAAGGACGAACTGGTGGCACTGACGAAGCAGGGTGCGTTGAAGACCCCAAAGGAGCAATGGGACCGCCGCTGCACGGTGCTGGATGTCACCGGCAACGCGGCCTCGGTGCGGCTGGAAACCCCGTGGTTCGTCGACTACTTCCACATGGGCCGTTTCGACCAGCGCTGGGTCATCGTCAATGCGCTGTGGTATCCCAAGCCGAAGGCGAAGTAGATCCACGCCATGCGTGGATCTCGTCGCCGCGCTCAGCTCTCCATCGAAACGCCAAGCACTTCGCCGTCCTCATCGAGTTCGACACTCAGCACATACTGCGAGACGTCGCCCGGCAGCTCGAAATCGACGTGCACCGAACCCTCGTCTTCCCACGGCTCGCGCGGCTGCAGCAGGCCCAGCACCGCGTCGGCCGCCGGCGTGGCGGTGCCCAGTTGCGCGTTCCAGTAATCGGCTTCGATCTCGTCCAGATGATGCTGGACGAACAGGTCGACGCTGTCCTCGCCTTCTTCGGTACCCAGCAACTGTTCAAGGGCGGAGCGTGCGCGTTTCTGCTGGGCGGTGGGGGTGGTCATGGCATTCCTTTGGGTAGTGATTGGGCGGGGGCTCGGCTCTACAACTTCATCCACGCATGGCGTGGATCTACCTCGGCCGTCGGTCTTCCTGGTCATCGCCGAAGATGATGCGCGCGCTGCGCTGGTAGCTCCAGTACGCCACCGCCCAGTTCAGCAGCACCACGACGCGGTTGCGGAAGCCGATGAGGAAGAACACGTGCGCGGCCAGCCAGAACCACCAGGCGAGGATGCCCGACAGCTGCAGCTTGCCCAGGTGCACGATGGCGGCCATGCGGCCGATGGTGGCCAGGTTGCCGTAGTCGGCGTACTTGAACGGCCCCGGTGCCGGCTTGCCATGCAGGCGCGCGCGGATGGCATCGGCCACGTACTTGCCCATCTGCTTGGCGGCGGGCGCCACGCCGGGCACGGGCTTGCCGTTGGCCTGGTTCACCGCGGCCAGGTCGCCGGCCACGAACAGTTCGGGGTGGCCGGGCAGGGTCAGGTCAGGCTGCACCAGCACGCGGCCGGCGCGGTCCAGCGGCACGTCCAGCGTGCGCGCCAGCGGCGAAGCGGCCACGCCTGCGGCCCAGACCACGGTGCGTGCGGGCACGAACTGCTCGCCCAGCGTGAAGCCCTGGCTGTCGATGTCGCTCACCGGGGTGCCGGTCAGCACTTCCACGCCCAGCTTTTCCAGCTGCCGGCGGGCCTTCAGCGAAAGCACCTCGGGGAAGGAGGACAGCACCCGCGGGCCGGCCTCGACCAGGCGCACCTTGGCGCTGGCCGGGTCGATGTGGCGGAATTCATTGCGCAGGGTGTGGCGGGCGATCTCGGCCAGCGTGCCGGCCAGTTCGACGCCGGTGGGGCCGCCGCCGACCACCGCGAAACTCAGCCAGGCGGCCTTCTTCGCCGGGTCCGGTTCGGCCTCGGCACGTTCGAAGGCCAGCAGCAGCTTGCGGCGCAGGGCGATGGCATCGTCCAGGGTCTTCAGGCCCGGCGCGTCGGCGGCCCACTGGTCGTTGCCGAAGTAGGCGTGGGTGGCGCCGGTGGCCAGCAGCAGGCTGTCGTAGCCCAGAGTGCTGCCGTCGGCCAGCTGCACCTCGCGGGCGGCCTTGTCGATGGCGACGACCTCGCCCAGGCGCACTTCCACGTTGCGCTGGTGGCCGAGGATATGGCGCAGCGGCGCGGCGATATCGGGGGCGGACAGGCCGGCGGTGGCGACCTGGTACAGCAGGGGTTGGAACAGGTGGTGGTTGCGGCGGTCGAGCAGGGTGATCCTGATCTTCTCGCGGGCCAGGGCCCGGGTGGCCCAGAGGCCCGCAAAACCGCCGCCGATGATGACCAGGTGGGGGACTGGTTCGCGGCGCATCGACGTACTCCAGAGGGGGATGGATGTCGCCCTGCATCATCGCACGTCACATGGCCGGTAGCGGCCATGGGCGATACTCCGCTCAGCCTGCAGCCCACCGAGGAAATCATGTCCGAACCGGAAAAGCGCATCGCCCTGTTGATCGACGCCGACAATGCGCCGGCATCGAAGATCGACGAAGTCCTGGCCGAGGTGGCCCGCTACGGCGTGGCCAACGTGCGCCGCGCCTATGGCAACTGGAAGAGCCCGCGCCTGAAGGGCTGGGAATCGGTGCTGCACGAGTACGCCATCCGCCCGATCCAGCAGTTTGCCTACAGCAAGGGCAAGAACGCCTCTGACATGGCCATGGTCATCGATGCGATGGATCTGCTGTACGCGCGCAATCTTGATGGCTTCGCCATCGTGTCCAGCGATGCCGACTTCACCCCGATGGTGATGCGCCTGCTGACCGACGGCGTGAAAGTGTATGGCTTCGGCGAGAAGAAGACGCCCGAGCCGTTCGTCAACGCCTGCTCCAAGTTCACTTACCTGGAAGCGCTGGGCCAGACCCATGCCAGTGTTCCCGATGCCGAGGCCGGGGCAGAACAGGCGCCCAGCGGGCAGTTGGCCAGCGACGAGGTGCGCCCGCGCAAGAACAGTGCGGAACTGCGCAACGACACGCGCCTGGTGAAGATGCTGCGGCGTGCGGTGTCGGCCGCCGAGGGCGAGGATGGCTGGTCGCACCTGGGTCCGGTCGGCAGCCAGATCGGCAACCAGGCCTCGTTCGACCCGCGCAACTATGGCTACGGCAAGCTGAGCGACCTGCTGGCGGCCATCGGCCTGTTCGAGCTGAAGAAGGACGGCAAATCGTCCTACGTGCGCGCGCTGCCGAAGAAGAACCGGTGATGCCACGCGCATCGCGATTGATGGGCGTATCGTAGCGGCTCCGCGCCACCGTGGCGCACCGCTGCAGGCAAGGAAAACCGCAATGTTGAAGATCTGGGGCCGCCGTAATTCCAGCAACGTCCGCAAGGTGCTGTGGTGCGCCGAGGAAATCGGCCTGCCGTATGAATCCATCGAAGTGGGCGGCAGCCATGGCGGCACGCAGTCGGCCGAATACGTGGCGATGAACCCCAACAGCCTGGTGCCGGTGATCGAAGACCACGGCCTGCCGCTGTGGGAATCGAACACGATCGTGCGCTACCTGAGCGCGCGCTATTCGCTGGGCACGCTGTACGCCGAAGACGCGATGGAACGCGCGCAGGCCGAGAAGTGGATGGACTGGAGCACCTCGCGGATGGCCGCGCTGTACTCCGAACTGATCTGGGGCATCATGCGCACCGCGCCGGCCGACCGTGACGAAGCACGCATCAGCGCCGCCATCGTGCGCGCCGGTGATTACCTGGCGATGGCCGATGCGACCCTGGCCAACCAGCCGTGGCTGTCGGGCGAGAAGTTCGCGATGGGCGACATTCCGCTGGGCTCGTTGATCTACGCCTGGTACGAACTGCCGATCCAGCGCCCGGAGCTGCCGCACCTGGCCGACTGGTATGCCCGCCTGCGCGAGCGCCCCGCGTACCAGCGTGGCGTGATGTCGCCGCTGACCTGAGAGGTAGCGCCGGGCCATGCCCGGCGGATGTGACGGACCCTCAATACAGGTCCGTCGGATCCACATCCAGCGACCAGCGCACCTTGCGCGCTTCCGGCAGCGCGTACAGCTGCGGCACCAGCTGGGCCAGCACGCCATGCAGCGGCGGCCGCTGCAGCGCAGAGAGCAGCAGCTGCGTGCGCTGGTAACCGGCGCGGCGCGGCATCGGCGCCGGCATCGGCCCATAGGCTTCCACCACGTTCTGTTTGCCCAGCAGCTGCCGCGCCGCCAGCAGGAACGCATTGGCATGCTCCACCTGCTGGGCTTCGGCACGCATCAGTGCCAGGTGCGCGAAGGGCGGGAAGCCTGCGGCCTGGCGCTGGTTCAATTCGGCCTGCGCGAACGGGTGGTAGCCACCACTCACCAGGGTTTCCAGCAGCGGGTGCCCCGGGTGATGGGTCTGCAGCCAGACTTCGCCGGGGTCGCGTGCGCGACCGGCACGGCCGGCCACCTGGATCAGCTGCTGGGCCAGCTTCTCGCTGGCGCGGAAGTCGGCAGAGAACAGGCCTTCGTCGATGCCCACCACCACCACCAGGGTCAGCTTGGGCAGGTCGTGGCCCTTGGCCAGGATCTGCGTGCCGACCAGGATGCCGGGCTGGTCGCCCAGCTTCGCCAACTGCTGTTCCAGAGCATCGCGGCGCGAGGTGGTGCCGCGGTCGATGCGCACCACCGGGTAATCGGCGAAGGCGCTGACCAAGTGTTCTTCCAGGCGTTCGGTACCGATCCCCTGCGGCTGCAGCGCCAGGCTGGCACAGGCCGGGCAGGCCAGCGGCGCCGGCTGCCGCGCACCGCAGTGGTGGCACTGCAGGCGACGGCCGCCGCCGTGCACGGTCATCGGCGCATCGCACCGCTGGCAGGGCGCGGTCCAGCCGCAGTCATGGCACAGCAGCACCGGGGCATAGCCGCGGCGGTTCTTGAACACCAGCACCTGCTGGCCACGCTGCAGGTGCTCGCCGATACCGGCCAGCACGTCCGCGGAGAGGCCATCGTGCAGCGGCCGCTTGCGTACATCGAGGATGCGCACGCGCGGTGGCCGTGCATCGCCGGCGCGCTGCTTCAGGCGCAGGTGCGTGTAGCGGCCGGCATAGGCGTTGTGCAGGGTTTCCAGCGAAGGCGTGGCGCTGCCCAGCAGCACCGGAATGCCCAGCGCCTTGGCCCGCACCAGGGCGAAATCGCGGGCGTGATAACGGATGCCGTCCTGCTGCTTGTAGCTGCCGTCGTGTTCCTCGTCGACGATCAGCAGGCCGGCCTGCGGCAGCGGGGTGAACACGGCCGAACGGGTGCCGACGATCACCCGTGCCTCGCCGCGCGAGGCGGCGGCCCAGACGCGGGCGCGCTCGTTGTCGTTCAAGCCCGAATGCAGCGCATGCACCGCGATGCCGAGGCGGCCGCGGAAGCGCGCCAGGGTCTGCGGAGTCAGGCCGATTTCCGGCACCAGCACCAGCGCCTGCTTCCCCTGCGCCAGGCAGTGGATGATGGCCTGCAGGTAGACCTCGGTCTTGCCGCTGCCGGTCACCCCGTCCAGCAGGAAAGCGTGGAAGCCCTCGGCGGCGGTGATCGCGGCCACGGCCTCGGCCTGCTCCGGGTTCAGGGTGGGGCCGGGCAGTGGCTGCGCATGCTGCGGCGCCACGCTCAGGGCCACGCGCTCGGCCAGTTCGCGCTTGGCCAGGCTGCGCGCGGCGGTGCGCCAGTCGTCCATGCGCGCACCCAGCACGTCTTCGTCGACCACGGCCTCGCCCAGCAGTTCGGCCAGTTGCCGCGGGCGGGTGCCGGCGCGCAGCTTTTCGCGCTGGGCCTGGCCGGCGGCGGTCAGCTGCCAGCCCCAGTGATGGGTGTCGGGCAGGGCCTCGCCGTGCCGCAGCGGGCCGGGCAGGGCGGTGTTCACCACTTCGCCCAAGGGTGAATGGGTGTAGCGGGCCAGCCACTGCAGGCTCTGCCACAGCTCGCCCTGCAGCAGCGGCTGCGGGTCGCACCAGGCCAGTGCCTGGCGCAGGCCCTGGCCGTCGTCCACCTGGCCGTGCCCGGCCACCGTCCCCACCAGCTCGCGGTTGCCGAACGGCACTTTCAGGCGGCAGCCGACCGGCACGGCCGGGCCCGGGCCTTCCGGTGGCAGGTAGTCGAACAGGCGCGGCAGCGGGACGGGCAGGGCGACCTGCAGGGTCGGGATGGGGGCGAGCATCGGGGCAGTGTAACGGGCAGGGCGGGGGCCGATGGCAGAGGCGATGGCGTCGCCCGCGCCTGCCCGCGAATCATAAATGTCACCTAAATATCGGTGGCTATTAGAGATTCAGTCTTATCCACATCTTCTGTGGATAACGTTGTGTGTTACCGGTCGGCGGGCGCGCGTGAGGCCGATGGCGACGGCTTTACACTCGGGTTGGTCAAAAAATAGCCATACTAAAAACAGTATCAAAATCAATGAGTTGATTGTGAAACATTGCTGAAACAAGGTGAATTCGCGGGTTCACAACGAATCGGCCGGGGACCGCATTGATGCTGTGCACAACCTGCAGCACGAAGTGCCCGTGGGCGCAAGTCCTGCCGGCCGCCGATGGGCTGCCGCTATCATGCCGTCAGACCTTTGGAGTAACCGATGACGGCTGTGCCCGCCCCTGTTTCCTCGACCGCGGCCGGCGCGCTGTCGGCGTTCCTGCGTGGCGTCGAGCGCCGCGCGCTGGTGGTTGCCGAGCTGCAGTGCGGTGACCCCGCCCGCGCCGAGCAGACCCTGGTCGCGGTGATGCGCGCCTTCTCCGCCGTGGCCAGTGACCTGCCGATGGCGCAGTGGCCGACCCGTTTCTGGACCCTGCTGGGCCAGCGCCAGGCCCTGCGCGAGCCGGCCGCCGGGCAATGGCCGCCGTCGCTGGCTGCGCTGGGCGACATGCCGCCGCTGCCGCGCCTGGCCCTGCTGCTGCGGATCGGTGGCAGCCTGGATGAAGGCATCGCCACCCGCGTGCTGGACATCGATGAGGATGGCTACCAGCAGCTGCTGGCCGCCGCCTGCCCGCGTGATGCCCACGGCCAGCCTGACGCCGCCGCCTGGCGCGGCCTGGCCGAGCAGGTGCAGCTGCGCATCCGCGATCTGCCGGCCAAGCGCCTGCAGCAGCTGCAGCAGCCTGCGGCACCGGCTGCGAACAACCAGGCCCCCACCGCCAGCTGGCGCACGCCGGAGCGCGACGAGCGCGCCACGCCCAAGCGCCGCCGCCCCAACAGCGGTGCGCCGCACTGGCGCGGCCCGGTCATCCTGCTGGCGACGGTGGCGGTGCTGCTGGCGGCCGCTCTGGGCTGGCGTTACTGGCAGCATCACGCGACGGCCAGCGATGCACCGCTGCCGGAAGGCGTGGTCGCCGAGTCCGGTCCGGTCACCGTTGAAGCCCTGCCGGCCAGCGAGGTGCAGCCGACCGCTGCCGCCGATGGCCACGCGGCCGAGGACGCCGCCATGCTGGCCGACCGCGACTACCCGCTGGCCGCCGATGCCGACCTGTATGCGTGGAGCGCTGCCGGCGGCCCGCTGCCGGTGGATGAATCCGAACCCAAGCCGACCCGCCCCGAGCCGGTCGGTGCCGCGCTGGAAACCGCTGCTGCCGATGAGTAAATTCCTGTTTGCCAGCGTGCTGCTGGCCCTGCCGCTGTCACTGGCCGCCGCGCCGCCCTCGCTGGAGGTTCCGCTGCCGCCCGCACCGGCGGGCGCAACGCCGGCATCGATGGCCGATACGCGCTCGCCTGCCGCCTTCGCCCAGCTCAGCCCGGAGCAGCAGCGCCAGCGTCGTGCCGATTACGCCTCGTGGAAGGCGCTGCCGGAGGGCGAGCGCGAACGCATCCGCCAGGCGGCCGCCCGCTTTGCCGCGCTGCCGGCCGAACAGCAGCAGCGCCTGCGCGAGCAGTTCCAGGCCCAGGACCAGACCTTCCGCGATGGCTGGCGGTTGGGGCCGCAGCTGGGCATGCAGTTCCCCAAGCTGCACGGTCTGTTCGGCCTGGTGCCGCCGGAGCAGCGCGAGGCGGCGTTGGCCGCGCTGCGCCAGCTCAGTCCCGCGCAGTTGACGCAACTGACGCTGGTGGCCCAGCGCACCCCGCCGCAGGAACGCGACGCCGTGCGCAGCGCCTTCCTCGCCGTGCCGGCGGCCGAGCGCGACGCCTGGCTGAAGCGCCAGGCCGGCCAGTAGCGTCGACCGTTGGTCGACTATCGCGCAACACGCGCGTGTTGCCGGTATCCACGTGAAGAGCAGTCGACCAACGGTCGACTCCATCCAGCGGGCGGCACCGTTTGCCCGTAAAATGATCGGCCGCAACCCGGTGCCTGTGCCCTTCGCGCGCAACCGTAGTTGGCGTCCTGTACTCCCATGTCTACTGCAACCTCCACGCCGCGCTTCCGCAAGGAAGTCGGCGCGACCGGTCTGCTCGCCCTGCCTTTGGTGCTGGGCCATGTATCCACCGGTCTGATCTCCTTCGTCGACAACGTCATTGCCGGCCACCACGCCACCGCCACCCTGGCTGCGGTGACCATCGGTACGGCCCTGCTGTGGCTGCCGATGCTGATCCCGATCGGCACGCTCATCTCGCTCACCGCCTCGGTGTCGCAGCTGCACGGCGCCGGCCGCGAGCGCGAGATCGGCCCGCTGTTCCGCCAGGCGCTGTGGCTGGCGCTGGGCCTGGGCCTGATCATGTTCACCTTCCTCACCGTGGTGCCGCCGCTGCTGCCGGCCTTCGGCATCGCCCCGGACATCGTGCCGGGGGCCACGGCCTTCCTGCATGCGGTGCGCTGGGGTGGCCCGGCGCTGACCCTGTACTTCTGCATGCGCTATCTCAGCGAGGGCATGCACTGGACGCTGCCGACCATGCTGCTCGGCTTCGGCGGCCTGCTGGTGCTGGCGCCGATGGGCTACGTGCTGGCCAACGGCAAGTTCGGCTTCCCGGAGATGGGCGCCGAAGGCCTGGGCATCGCCTCGGCGGTGATGATGTGGCTGCAGGCCATCGCCTTCGGCACCTACCTGTGGTTCACCAAGCGCTTCGCCCACCTGCAGCTGTTCTCGCACTTCGAGGGCCCGCGCCCGGCGGCGATCTGGGACCTGCTGCGCACCGGCCTGCCGATCGGCATCACCGTGCTGATGGAGGGTGGCCTGTTCATCGTCACCGCGCTGCTGATCGGCCGCCTCGGTGCCAACGAGGCCGCCGCGCACCAGATCGCGATCAACGTCGCGCAGCTGTGCTTCATGATCCCGATGGGCGTGGCCGAGGCCACCACCGTGCGCGTGGGCCATGCGGTCGGCCGTGGCGATGGCTTCGGCGTGCGCCGCGCGGCGTGGGCCGGCTACGCGATCATCATGGGCACGCAGACGCTGTCGGCGGCGGTGCTGCTGTTCGGCCACGATGCCATTGTGGGCGTCTACACCAACGACCTGGCCGTGGCCGGCCTGGCGTCGACCCTGCTGCTGTACGCGGCCACCTTCCAGTTCCCCGATGGCATCCAGGTGTTGTCGGCCGGCGCGCTGCGCGGGCTGAAGGACACGCGCGTGCCGATGTTCATCGCCATGTTCGCGTACTGGGGCCTGGGCATGCCGCTCGGTGCCGGGCTCGGCCTGGGCCTGGGCATGGGGCCGCAGGGCATGTGGATCGGCCTGATCGTCGGCCTGACCGCCGCTGCCATCCTGATGGGCTGGCGCCTGCGCCGCAGCAGCCTGCGCATCGGCCAATCGGCCCTGGAATGATCGTCGCGCCCGTCACCACACCCCGTGACGGGCGAACCCCTGACTTGTGTCCGATGCCGCCTCACACGGCACCGGCTATGCTGTTACCACGGCAAGAAGCCATCCGGAGCGCTCCATGAACCAACCCGTGCCCCCGCTGCCCCCGGCGCATCGCAACCCCGTCGCCAGTTTCTTCATCGGGCTGTGGGACGTGATGAATTTCACCCGCAGGCTGATCCTCAACCTGGTGTTCTTCGGCCTGCTGCTGTTGGTGGTGGTGATGTTCATCGTCGCTGCAGGCATGGGTGCCGGTGCCAGCAAATCGCTGCAGGACCGCACCACGCTGGTGATTGCGCCTGAAGGCAAGCTGGTCGAGCAGTTCAGCGCCGACCCGGTCAGCCGCGCGCTGGCCAAGGCCGTCGGCGACAACGGCGCCGAGGAAGTGCAGCTGCGCGACCTGCTGCGGGTGATCGAATCGGCCAAGGCCGACAAGAAGATCGAGCGCGTGGTGCTGGAACTGGACAAGCTGCAGCCGTCCGGCTTCGCCTCGCTGCGTGAAGTGGCCGGTGCGCTGCAGGACCTGCGTGCCTCGGGCAAGCAGATCGTCGCCTTCAGCCAGAGCATGGGCCAGTCGCAGTACCTGCTGGCCGCGCAGGCCGATGAGGTCTACCTGGACCCGATGGGCTCGGTCGTGCTCGAGGGCCTGGGCCGCTACCGCCAGTACTTCCGCACCGGCCTGCAGGACAAGCTGGGCGTGGACGTGCACCTGTTCAAGGTGGGGGAGTACAAGTCCGCCGCCGAACCGTACGTGCTGGATGCGGCCTCGCCGGCATCCAAGGAAGCCGACCTGTTCTGGATGAACGACGTGTGGCAGCGCTACCTGGGCGACATCGCCAAGGCGCGCCGCCTGGATCCGGCGCAGCTGGCCGCAGGCATCGATACCCTGCCCGAGGGCGTGGCCGCGGCCGGTGGCGACCTGGCCAAGTTCGCCCTGCAGCAGAAGCTGGTGACCGCGCTGAAGACCCGCGAGGAATTCGAGGATCTGATGATCGAGCGCGGCGTGGCCGATGAAGACGCCGATGGCGGCTTCCGCAACATCGACTTCGCGTCCTACATGGGCCAGCTCGACGCGCGCCGCAACCCGGTGGACAACCGTCCGCAGGTGGCCGTGGTGGTGGCATCCGGTGAGATCAGCGGTGGCGACCTGCCGGCCGGCCGCATCGGTGGCGACTCGACCTCGGCCCTGCTGCGCGCCGCGCGCGACGACGACCAGGTCAAGGCCGTGGTGCTGCGCGTGGATTCGCCGGGCGGTGAAGTGTTCGCGTCCGAGCAGATCCGCCGCGAAGTGGTGGCCCTGCAGGCTGCCGGCAAGCCGGTGGTGGTGTCGATGGGCGACCTGGCCGCATCCGGTGGTTACTGGATCAGCATGAACGCCGATCGCATCTATGCCGATCCGTCGACCATCACCGGTTCGATCGGCATCTTCGGCATGATCCCCAACTTCAGCCGTGCGCTGGACAAGTTCGGCGTGCACACCGATGGCGTGGGCACGACCCGCTTCGCTGGTGCCTTCGATGTCACCCGCCCGATGGACCCGGCCGTGGGCCAGGTCATCCAGTCGGTGATCAACAAGGGCTATGCCGACTTCACCGGCCGCGTGGCCGAGGCCCGCAAGAAGCCGGTCGAGGCCATCGACGAAGTGGCCCGTGGCCGCGTCTGGAGCGGCGCACAGGCCAAGGAACGCGGCCTGGTCGATGCCTTCGGCGGCATGAAGGACGCGGTGGCCGACGCCGCCAGCCGTGCCAAGCTGGGCAATGAAGACAAGTACCGCGTGCGTTACGTCGAGAAGCCCGCCACCCCGTTCGCGCAGTTCATCAGTGGTTTCGCCGGCAGCCATGCCGGTGCCTGGATGCTGGCCGATTCGGGCATGGCGCGGATGATGCTGGCGCGCACGATGCCGGAAGTGGATACCCAGCTGCGCTTCGTCGAGAACGCCGCGCGCGAGAAGGGCAACGGTGCACCGGTGAAGGCACTGGCGTACTGCTTCTGCGGGTTCTGACCGGCGATTGCCGCCAATGAAAACGCCCGGCTTCGGCCGGGCGTTTTTTTTGTCTGCGGGGTCGGATCCCTTTGCACCGCAAAGGGCTCCGACCCCGTGCGTCATTGCGTTGCCTCAGCCTCGGCCTTGCGCTCGCGTGCAGCAGCGTCGTCCACGGTCTTCTGCACGCCGTTGGCGCGGTCCAGCGGCTGGTTGATGGCCTTGGCCAGCGCCTGCGGCTCCGGCGGCTTCTCGGGGTTGGGCGGGGCCGGCCGTTGGCAACCGGCCAGCAGTGCGACCGACAGGCAGACGGGTATCAGCAGACGCATGGTGGTGCTCCGGGGCGGGTGATGCAGGCAGTGTCGCACTGTCGTCACCTGCCGTCCGTGACGCGTATCCTTGCGGCATCGAAATACAGCGGGCGCGGCCCCGGAGGACTCATGACCCAGCAACGGTGGCGCCTGGATGGGCAGACGGCCCTGATCACCGGCGCCAGCGCCGGCATCGGCCTGGCGATCGCGCATGAACTGGCCAGCTTCGGCGCTGATCTGATGATCGTCGGCCGTGACATCGACATGCTGGAGACCGCGCGCGACGAACTGCTCGACGTGTATCCGCAGATGCAGGTGCACGCGCTGGCCGCCGATGTTTCCGATGACGAAGACCGCCGGCAGATCCTGGACTGGGTGGAAGACCACAGCGATGGCCTGCACATCCTGGTCAACAACGCCGGCGGCAACGTCACCAAGGCGGCGACCGAGTACTCCGAGGACGAATGGCGCCAGATCTTCGAGACCAACCTGTTCTCGGCGTTCGAGCTGTCGCGCTATGCGCACCCGCTGCTGGCGCGGCATGCGTCCTCGGCCATCGTCAATGTCGGCAGCGTTTCAGGCCTGACCCATGTGCGCAGTGGCGTGGTGTACGGCATGACCAAGGCCGCCATGCACCAGATGACCCGCAACCTGGCCGTGGAATGGGCCGAGGATGGCATCCGCGTGAACGCGGTGGCGCCGTGGTACATCCGCACCCGGCGCACGTCCGGCCCGTTGTCCGATGCCGATTACTACGAAGAAGTGATCAACCGCACGCCGATGCGCCGCATTGGTGAGCCGGAGGAAGTGGCTGCAGCAGTGGGCTTCCTGTGCCTGCCAGCATCGAGCTACGTCACCGGCGAGTGCATCGCGGTGGACGGTGGCTTCCTGCGTTACGGGTTCTGACGCTTTCGCAATCACGGTGCGCGGGGTAGTGCCGGCCGCTGGCCGGCAGCAACAGATCGCAGCACAGCCGGCCAGCGGCCGGCACTACCTTGGATCGCAGCACTCAATCCGGTACCCGGCAATCACTCGCGGCCAGCACGGCCTGCAGCCGTTCGCGCTCGGCGCGTGCGTCATCGCGGTTGTCCGCCGAGGCAAAGCGCTCGCGGCCGCGTGCAGTGCGGAAGCGCTGCTGCCAGCTGCCACAGCGCTGCGCCTCGGCCACTTCGGTGCAGCGGTCGCGGACCACCTCGCAGCTGGCGGCATTGACCGGGGTGGCACCGCCCAGGCCGCTGACGTTCATCAGCTCGCAGCGACCCGGTGAGGCTTCGTACTCGTGCAGGTACTGCCCGCCCTGCGAATCCAGGCACTGGAAGATGGGCGGCAGCGGCAGCTTGGGCAGCGCCGTGTCATCGACCGTCGCATCGCCGGGGCGTGGCAGCAGGGCGCTGTCGAGGATGGCATCGCCGCCTTCGCGTTCGACCATGTAGGCCTCGCTGATGATGCGTTCCTGGCCCGCGCGCGCGGGGGCGGGGGTGGGGGCCGGCGCCGGCACCGGGGCGGCTGCTGGCGGTGCGGCCGCGGCTGCGGCCGGCGCTGCCGGTTCGGGGGCTGGCGGCGGTGCGGGTTGTGCGGACCCGGGCAGCTTCACGATCGACTGTTTCATGCCGGCCGCGCACGGCACGCGCTGCACGACAGGCACGTCGCTGCTGCCGGTGCAGCGGTAGATCACCATTTCGTCAGCTGCCGCAGTGCCGGGCAGCAGGCACAGCGCCAGCCAGATCAGTTTGTTCATGGCAGCAGCCTACAACAGCGGCATCTACCAAAGCGCAGCGCTCAGCCGCCGCTGCAGTCCTGTGACAGGCGCGCGTCGATGCCGCGCTGCTCGGTGCTGATGGCGGTGCGCTCGCTCTGCAGCGCGCTGTTGTAGCGGCGGTCCAGCTCCCAGCGGCGGTCGCGCAGGCGCGAGCAGACTTCGCGTGCCGGCAACTGGGTGCAGGCGTCGCGCACCAGCACGTTGCCGCCGGGCACGTTCACCCCATAGCCGAGCGGAGGCCGATGCACCGGAATACCTGCACCGCCGGGCGGCGGCCCGATGCCGATGGCGCCACCCCCCGGGCCTGGGCCCGGCGGTCGCGGGCGTTGCCCGCCATAGGGGCCCGACGGGTACCAGACCGTGGTCCATACCGGCACCCAGCGCGGATTGCCCTCGTTGTTGTCGCTGGTATAGCGGCTGCCATCGTCGCGCACGCATTCGTACATCGGCTGCGGCGGCTGTATGTAGACGTGGCGCACTTCGCGCACGCCCATGTCCGGCGTCGCCGCTGGCGCCGGCGGCGGAACATCGGTGCTGGCGGTACGCGGCGGCGGGTCGCGCGGCCGCTGCAGGTCGCGCACTTCCTGGCGGCCACTGCTGCAGGGCTTGTCCTGCAGGGCGACGGCGCCATTGCTGCCGACGCAGCGGTAGACCCGCACGTCATCGGCGGCGAGGGCCGCCAATGGCATCGACAGTGCCAGGCACAGGGCAGGGCGCAGCAGCTTCATGGCTGCAGCCTGCACGCATTGCCGTGGCGGCGCAATCGGCGCATCAGGAGCGCAGGATGCTGCCGCTGAGCGCGTCGCGGATGGGCGTCGGCTGGGCCAGGCCACCGGTCTGGCCATCGAGGAGACCGTCCAGCAGCCGCAGCAGGCGCGGGTCCAGTTCTTCGCGGCTGCGCGCGGGCGGCTCACCGGCCAGGTTGGCGCTGGTGGACACCAGCGGCCCGCCCCAGGCACGGCACAGCGCCGACACCAGCGGGTGGGCACTGATGCGCACGGCAATGCCGCTGTGTTCACCGGTCACCCAGTGGCGCGCGCGGGGGCCGGCGGGCAGGATCCAGGTGTTGGCGCCGGGCCAGCTGGCCAGCACCGCGCGCTGCCGCGCATCGGGCAGGGCCTCCAGGCGGACCCAGCCTTCCAGCTGCGGCAGGTCGGCGGCGACCAGGATCATGCCCTTCTCGACCGGGCGCTGCTTCAGGCGCAGCACCATGTGCACCGCCGCCTCATGCGCGGGGTCGCACCCCAGGCCCCAGACGGCTTCGGTCGGGTAGGCGATCACGCCTCCCGTGCGCAGCGTGGCCACAGCAGTATCGAGGGTGAGTTCTTTCATGGGGGATGGCCGGCCCGACGTGGGGCTCCATTATCCCCCTGCGGCGTGCAGAACGGGTGGTGGGTGGTGGGTGCGGACCGTTGGTCCGCACATTCCGGCAGATCATCCACGCATGGCGTGGATCTACTTCTTCACCGCTTTCTTGACGGCTTTCTTGGCCGCCTTCTTGGCCGGAGCCTTCTTCGCCGCGGCCTTCTTGGCCGCCGCCTTCTTCGGCGCGGCTTCCTTCTTCACTGCCGCCTTCTTCGCCGGTGCCTTCTTCGCAGCGGCCTTCTTGGCGCCGAAGCCCTTGCGCACCGGCTTGCCGGTTTCTTCCATCAGCTGCTGCACTTCAGCCAGGGTCAGCGAGGCCGGCTCACGATCCTTGGGGATCTTGCCGTTCATCTTGCCGTCGCTGATGTACGGGCCGAAACGGCCGTTCAGCACCTGGATGTCGCTGCCTTCGAATTCCTTGATGATCCGGTTGCGCGCGATCTCTTCCTTCTCCTCGACCAGGAACACCGCACGGGCCAGGTCGATGGTGTAGGGGTCGTCTTCCTTCTTCAGCGAGGCGTAGGTGCTGCCGCGCTTGGCGAACGGGCCGAAACGGCCGATGCCGACGCTGACCGGCTCACCGTTGTCCTCGCCCAGCGCGCGCGGCATCAGGAACAGTTCCAGCGCGTCTTCCAGGGAAATGGTGTGCATCGACTGGCCGGGGCGCAGCGAGGCGAACTTCGGCTTTTCCTCGGCGTCCTCGGCGGTGCTGCCGATGGCGGCATACGGCCCGAAGCGGCCCAGGCGCACGCTGACCGGCTTGCCGGTCTTGGGGTCGGTACCCAGTTCGCGGGCACCGCTGGCCTCGGCGCGGTCGACCGATTCCTTCTTGTCTTCCACCAGCTCCTTGAACGGTTCCCAGAAGCGGGCCATCAACGGGATCCACTCTTCCTCGCCGCGCGAGACGGCATCGAGCTCGTCCTCGAGCTTGGCGGTGAAGTCGTAATCCACGTACCGGGTGAAGTGGCTGGACAGGAACTTGGACACCGCACGGCCGACGTCGGACGGGCGGAAGCTGCGGCCTTCCATTTCCACGTACTTGCGGAACAGCAGGGTCTGGATGATCGAGGCGTAGGTCGAGGGACGGCCGATGCCGTACTCTTCCAGCGCCTTCACCAGCGCCGCTTCGGTGAAGCGCGGCGGCGGCTGGGTGAAATGCTGGTCGGCCACGATGCGTTCCAGGGGAATGCGGTCGCCCGGCTTCATCGCCGGCAGCTTGCGGCCTTCGTCTTCGTCCTCGGCGCTCTTGTTGTCCTTGCCTTCCTCGTACACGGCCAGGAAGCCAGGCACGACCACGGTGGTGCCGCTGGCGCGGAACACGTGTTCGCTGCCGGCGGACAGGTCGACGCTGACGGTGTTGAGCGTGGCCGGGATCATCTGGCAGGCCACCGCACGCTTCCAGATCAGCTCGTACAGGCGGCGCTCGTCGTCGGTGAGGAAACGTGCGACCTGGGCCGGGGTCCGCAGGGCCGAGGTCGGGCGCACGGCTTCGTGCGCTTCCTGGGCGTTCTTGGACTTGGTCTGGTAGGTGTTGGGCTGGTCCGGCAGCGAGGCGATGCCGTAGTCACGGGCGATCACGTCGCGGATCTCGGCCAATGCGTCCTGCGACAGGTTCACCGAGTCGGTACGCATGTACGAGATCAGGCCGACCGTGCCTTCGTCGCCGATGTTGACGCCTTCATACAGCTTCTGCGCCACCTGCATGGTCTTGCGGGTGGTGAAGCCGAGCTTGCGCGAGGCTTCCTGCTGCAGGGTGGACGTGGTGAACGGCGGCGCCGGACGGCGCTTGCGCTCCTTGCTGGCCACGTCGGTGACGTGCAGCGAACCCTGCGCCGCCTGCTGGATGCGCAGGCGGGCAGCCTCGGCGGTATCGCCGTCGGTGACAGTGAACTGCTCGAACTTCTGCCCGTCCAGCTTGATCAGCTTGGCGTTGAAGTGCTGGCTGGGGTGCGCGCACTCGGCGCCGATGGACCAGTATTCGCGGGCGATGAAGGCTTCGATCTCTTCCTCGCGCTCGACGATCATGCGCAGTGCCGGGCTCTGCACGCGGCCGGCGGACAGGCCGCGCTGCACCTTGCGCCACAGCACCGGCGACAGGTTGAAGCCGACCAGGTAGTCCAGCGCGCGGCGCGCCTGCTGGGCGTCCACCAGGTCGCTGGCGATGGCCCGCGGCTGGTTGATGGCTTCCTTGATGGCGCGCGGGGTGATCTCGGTGAAGACCACGCGCTGCATCGGCTTGTCCTTGACCAGCCCGCGTTCCTTCAGGATCTCGGCGATATGCCAGCTGATCGCTTCACCCTCGCGATCCGGGTCGGTCGCCAGCAGGATGTCGTCGGCGCCCTTGGCGGCCTTGGCGATGGCATCGACGTGCTTCTCGTTCTTGTCGATGACGTCGTAATGCATGGCGAACCCGTTGTCCGGGTCGACCGCACCTTCCTTCGGGATCAGGTCGCGCACATGCCCATACGAGGCCAGGACGGTGTAATCCTTGCCGAGGTATTTGTTGATCGTCTTGGCCTTGGCCGGCGATTCGACGATGAGCAGGTGCTTGGGCATGTCGGGAAAGGTCTGTGGGCGGACCGGGGGAAGGGGCCGCTAGGGTGGAGCAAACGGCCGCATTAGTGAAGCGGCCACGGGCAAATCCATAAACTGAACGCCCGGTAATGTGCCGGGCGTTCAGGTTTCCTTATTAGAGGAATCACGCCCGAGCCACCCGTGTCAAGCGGCCCGGTGTGAGGAAAAGCGTGGCGGGATGGCGATTCCCCCGTCCCTCGTGCCCTGTCGCGGGCCGGGGCAGGGGGAGGGCTTACGACTGCCTGGCAGCCATCACCACGCTCATCACCAACAGGCCGGCATAGGCCAGCGCGGCCAGTATCGCCAGCACGATGACCACAACGGTGACCGTGCCCAGTTCGTGGCGCTGGCGGTCCGGGTGGTCGGTGTAGGCCCATTTGTCCACCACCAGGGTGTCCGCGATCATGTCGTGCAGGCCCTGCTTGCGGGCGGTCATGCCGGCCATGAAGCCAGAGACGATGTAGGCCAGGCCACAGCTGAACACATAGGACAGGAACAGCGCGGCCCAGCGGCCCAGGCTGCGGCCGGTGCCCAGGCGCTGGCCATCGGTGCGGACGACCTTGATGCCGACGGCCATCTTGCCCAGCGTGGCCTGGCGGGCGGAGGCGTGCATCATGGTGAAGTACACGGCCTGGATGACGGTCGGCAGCCCGTACACGCCCAGCACGATGAACAGCATCATGCCCGGGGAGCTTTCCGGCGAGTTGAGGTCGCCCATGAAAGCGGTCATGCCGCCGAACATCATCGCGCCGACCACGAACACCACGACCAGCACGCCGATCATCACCATGGAATCGATGGAGGCTGCGGCAAAGCGCTTCCAGAACCCGGCATAGACCACCTCGCCACCGGTCACCACCGTGGTGTCGGCATAGCCGCCTGCGGCGCTGGGGGCGCTGTAGGGCGAGCTGAGGGCGCCGGTACCCGGCAGCGGCGCGGTGCCGTTGTCGATGGCGGCATAGTCACCGCGCAGGTCGAAGCCGCCCGAGGCGGTGTTTTCGCTGGCGTCGGCCAGGGTCTGCAGGCCCAGCTCGTCCACCACCTGGCGCAGGGCGGCCCACTGGCCCATGCCCTCGCGCCACACCAGCGTGTCCAGGGTCAGCTGCCCGCGCTGGAATCGCTGGCGGATCTCGGTGACCGGGAACGGTCCCTGGCGTTGCTGTCCTTCGGCAAAATACCACTCAGTCATTGCTGTCCCCTGTTGGGTCGTCCTTGGAAGTCATGCCGCCTGCGTGGCCGGCGGCTCAGCCGCGGCACTGCACGGGCAGGTATTTGTCGTCGCTTTCGCCGGTGCATTCCCAGCGGCCGCTTTCGCGGTCGTACTCCTGCCACAACAGGTCGCCGTCGATCGCCTTGCCGGGAACGGCCAGGGTGGCTTCGATGCCGCAATGGCCGTTGTTGAAGCGGCCGATGTGCACCGCCGACAGGCCCTGGCTGGCGAAGCTGCCCGCTTCGGGGAAGCCGGCGTCGTTGGCACCCGGGCAGCGGCCCTGGTCGTCGGCGAAGCGCTGCACCTGTTCCTTCAGCGGCTGCAGGGCGGTGACCGCACCGGCCACCTTGGCCTTGAGGATGTAGTCGTTGTAAGCGGGCAGGGCGATCGCGGCGAGGATGGCCAGGATCGGCACCAGCACCAGCAGGGCGACGCCGCCGATGATGGCGGTCAGCGCGCAGCCGGACAGGCCCTTTTTGGGCGGCGGCAGGGTCGTGCTGGCGGCGGCGCTGGCGCGGTAAGGCGCTTCCGGCGGCAGGATGGGCGGTTGCGGAGCGGCCGGCGGCGGCGGGACACCGACCGGGGCGTCCACGGCCGGCACGATCAGGCCAAGTTCGTCGACCACGCTGCGCAGGGGCTGCCATTGCGGCAGCCCGTCGCGCCAGACCAGGGTGTCCAGGGTGATTTCGTTGCTGCGGAAAAGCTCGATCAACTGTTCCGCCGGCAACGGGCCTTGCTGGCGGTTGCCTTGGGCGTGAAACCACTCACTCACGGGGACGCTCCTGAATGCGCTCGGTCCCCAAGTGTAAGGTCAGTGCAGGGGTTCTGGCTCGTCCATGAACATCTGCGTTTCCATCCAGGCATAGGCCGCTTCGGCGCCCGGCTGGTTGAACAGCACCATCAGCACGACCCACTTCAGGTCGTCCAGGTCCAGTTCGTCCTGGTCCAGGGCCATGGCACGGTCCAGCACCAGCTCGCGCTGGTCGGCGTCGAGGATGCCGTGCTGCTCCAGGTACAGCAGGAAGCCGCGGCATTCCACGTCCAGCTTGTCCAGCTCGGGGCCGTGGAAAACGCGCACGGGACCGTCGACCCGGGCCTGCGCCACGCTCGGCCGCTGGGCAGCCAGCGCGTCGAGCCAGTCAAAGGCCTTGTTGATCTCGGTGGGGCTGAAACCGGCCTGGATCAGGCCATTCTGCAGCGAGTCGCGGTCGCGGATCAGGTCCGCATCTTCGCTGAAATAGTGTTCAAACAGGTACAACAGTACGTCAAGGATGCTCTCTTTCATTGCCCCTCGGCCTGCGTCGGGCGACGCTGTGGAGGTGAAGAAACTAGGGAGTTCGACAGTAGCGGCCGTGTACGCACACCACGATTCCCGCCAGTTCCATGGCCAGCAGCATGGAGGACACCTCAGGCGCCGTCAATCCACAACGCGTGATCAATGAATCCATACCGCTTGGGTTGTGGTCCAGTGCCTGCCACAAGCTCTGGTAGTCAGGGTCGTTCGCCCACCGGTCCGGCAGGTCTGCCGGCGAAGCCTGTTCAGTGGGGGTGGCAAGGCGGCTTTGCAAGCCGGGCAGTTGCTGGCGCAGGGCAGGGGCCAGCAGCTCCAGCATGTCTTCGGGCCGCTCGATCAGGGCCACGCCTTCACGGATCAGCCGGTGGCAGCCGGCCGCGCGCGGATTCAGCACCGAACCGGGCACTGCGCCGACCTCGCGCCCGGCCTCCGCCGCCAGGCGCGCGGTGATCAGGGCGCCGGAGCGCTGCGCGGCCTCGATGACCACCGTGGCCAGGGCCAGCCCGGCCACCAGCCGGTTGCGCGCCGGAAACTGCCCCGCCCGCGCCGGGGTGCCCGGCGGGTACTCGCTCAGCACGGCACCTTCGTCGGCGATGCGGGCCTGCAGGCGGACATTGCCGGGCGGATAGGCCTGGTCCGGGCCGGTGCCGATGACCGCCACCGTACGCCCGCCCGCATCCAGCGCGGCGGCATGGGCGGCCGCATCAATGCCGGCCGCCAGGCCGCTGGTCACCGCCAGGCCGGCCTCGACGAAGCAACCGGCAAAGCGGGCGGCGAGGGCGCGCCCGGTGGGCGTCGGCGAGCGGCTGCCGACCACCGCCACCGCGGGATGCCAGGCCAGGCTGGCGTCACCGGCCACGAACAGGGCCAGCGGTGGCTGCGGGATGTCCTGCAGCAATGGCGGAAAGGCGGGATCGGCGCAGCCCAGCAACTGCCGGCCCGGTTGCTGCAGCCAGCGCAGAGTGGTGGCCAGCGCTGCGGGGTCGGGCTGCTGCAGTGCTGCGCACTGTTCCGCCGAACAGCCATGGGCGCGCCAGCCGGCCACCCCCAGGGCGAGGGCGGCGTCGGCATTGCCGCTGGCCAGCAGCAGGGCGCGGCGTGGCGCCAGCGGGCCGCCGGCCAGGGCCAGGCGGGCGAGGGCATCGGGGGCGGAGGTGGAATCAGGCATCGCCCGACTATCGGCCACGAGCGACGAAGGCGCCCTAGGGCGCTTTCGCATGTTGCTGTCAGGGGAGTCCGCCGAAGGCGGGTAGAGTCGACCGTTGGTCGACTACCGCGGACGGTCGGGAGAGCAGTCGACCAACGGTCGACTCTACCGGGGTCGCCCGCTGGGTAGAGTCGACCGCTGGTCGACTACCGCGGACTGTCGCGGGCGGTTGGGAGAGCAGTCGACCAACGGTCGACTCTACTTCGCGTCCGGGTGCTGGGCGCTGTAGCCCACCTTCACCGGCTTCACGCCCTGCATCACCAGCGCGTAGCTGACGTTGTCGAAGGTGCGGAACACCATCGCGTGGGCGGCGTACTCGTCCGGCAGGCTGACCCGGCCCGCGCCGGTGGACGGCGAATCGTCCATGCGCGAGGAATTCGGGTACTTCATGCGGTGGGCGACATGGCTGCCCTGGCGCCACAGCGAGAACACCGTGCCGTTGTCCACGCCCTGGCTGCGGCCGGCCGAGATGGCGATGACATCGCGCGGGCCGCCGGCATTGAACATGTCGGTCACGGCCAGCACGCGCACGTCCAGGCCTTCCAGGCTGGCCGCCGGCACATGCGGGAAGAACTGCAGGTCGTACGGCTGGGCTTCCACCGGGACCAGGCGGTCACCGGCGCGCACTTCGCGGCCGTTGGTGTTGGCGTCCAGCACCAGGGTGGAGGCTTCGGTCTTGCCGCCAGCCACCTTGGTCAGGGTGCCCAGGCCGACCTGGGCCAGTTCATAGCCCAGCACGCCGCGGCGGTGGTTGGGCGCGTTGTAGGCCTGCCACAGGTTGCCGCTGCCCGGGGTGACATCGCCGTTGGCGGTCAGGTCCTCGGTCGGCTTGGGCTGGCCGTAACGCACGGTCGGGCGGACCACGGCCCAGCGCTGGCCCACCTGGGCATCGGCCAGGCGGACATACACGGTCTGGCCGCTGGTGGCGCGCAGGCGGTTGTCTTCCAGGCCGGCCACGTAGGGCAGCTGGTCGATGCTGTCGACCACGCGCAGCTGCTTCAGGAAGGGTTCGACCTCCGAAAGCGGCACGCCGGTCACCGGGGCTTCCGTGCGCGGGCCGGGCTGGGCCGTCACGCGGTCCAGGTAGGCCAGGCTGAGCACGTCACCCGGGTAGATGAGATGCGGGTTGGCGATCTGCGGATTGGCCTGCCAGATCTCGGGCCACAGCCAGGGTTTCTGCAGGAAACGTCCTGCGATGTCCCACAGCGTGTCCCCTTTGCGGACCACATAGGTGTCCGGGTGCCCGCCGTTCACTTCAACGGCGGTAGCATAGGCAGCCACGGTCAGCATCGCCGCAGCGACGACCGTACGAAAACGAAGCAACATAGGTGCGAAGCCCTGATTCCCCAACAGGTTCGCGCACTATAGTCCAGAAACCGGGGCGCAAGGCAAGCGTTGCAGATAGAATCTGCGACGTATGCCGGCGTATCCCCGGCCCCCAACCCGGAAACAGCCATGGCCCTGCTCCCCATTCTTGAGTTCCCCGATCCGCGCCTGCGTACCAAGGCTGCGTTGATCGATGCCGCCGAGGTCACCACCCCGGCCTTCCAGACCCTCATCGACGACATGTTCCAGACCATGTACGACGCCCCGGGCATCGGCCTGGCCGCCAGCCAGGTGGACGTCCACAAGCGCTTCATGGTCATCGACGTGAGCGAAGAGAAGAACGAACCGCGGGTGTTCATCAACCCGGAAATCGTCGCCAAGGACGGGGGCCAGGTGTACCAGGAAGGCTGCCTGTCGGTGCCGGGCATCTTCGCCGACGTGACCCGCGCCGATTCCATCACGGTGAAGTTCCTGGACCGCCAGGGGCAGCCGCAGGAGCTGAGCACCGACGGCCTGCTGGCCGTGTGCGTGCAGCATGAGATGGACCACCTGGACGGCAAGCTGTTCATCGATTACCTGTCGCCGCTGAAGCGCGAAATGGTCCGCAAGAAGCTGGCCAAGCAGCGCAAGCACGTCGCCTGACCGCCATCGCGGGCCGCCCTTCACGGCGGCCCCTGCCTGCGCTTACGGCGCGGGCTGTACGGCGCCGGCCGACGGCGCCGTTGTTCTTTCTGCACGAATCCATCCTGCAAGTGGGGTAGCCATGAGGATTGTCTTTGCCGGTACGCCGGAATTCGCGGTGTCGTCGCTGCGTGCGGCCGCGCGCCATCACGAGGTCGTGGCCGTCTACACCCAGCCCGACCGCCCGGCCGGCCGTGGCCGTGGCCTGGCGCCGTCGCCGGTCAAGCTCGAAGCGGTCGCCCGTGGCATTCCCGTCTACCAGCCGGAAACCCTGAAGGACGAGGTCGCCCAGCAGCAGCTGCGTGACCTGCAGCCGGACCTGATGGTGGTGGTGGCCTACGGCCTGATCCTGCCCCGCGCCGTGCTGAACATCCCGACCCACGGCTGCTGGAACGTGCACGCCTCGCTGCTGCCGCGCTGGCGTGGCGCCGCGCCGATCCAGCGCGCGATCCAGGCCGGCGATGCCACCACCGGCGTGTGCCTGATGCAGATGGAAGCGGGCCTGGATACCGGCCCCGTGCTGCTGCACCAGGAGCTGGCCATTGCCGACACCGCCACCGGTGGCGACCTGCATGACTCGCTGGCCGCGCTGGGCGCGCAGGTGCTGTCCGACGGCCTGGGCCTGCTGCGCGCGGGCATCAAGCCGATCGCGCGGCCGCAGCCGGCAGAGGGCGTCACCTACGCACACAAGCTGGACAAGGCCGAAGCGAAGCTGGACTGGGTGCAGGACGCGCAGGCACTGGCGCGCACCGTGCGTGCGTTCAACCCATGGCCGATCGCCGAAGCGCAGCTGGCCGGCGAGCGCGTGCGCATCCATGGCGCCGTGGCACTGGATCTGGCCCACGGCCAGGCCCCGGGCACCGTGCTGGCCGCCGGCCGCGAAGGCATCGACATTGCCTGCGGGCAGGGCGCCCTGCGCCTGCGCGTACTGCAGCGCGAGGGCGGCAAGGCGATCACCGCCGCCGATTACCTCAATGCGCGCCGCGACCTGCGCGTGGGAGCGTAAGCCGGTGTCGAAGCAGAACGATTTCTCCATTGCCAAGGCCGCGCCGGGCGCTGCGACCCGCATGCTGGCCGCCCGCGTGCTGGCCCAGGTGTTCACCCGTGGCCGTTCGCTGAAGGCCGAACTGGCCTGGGCCCTGCCCAAGCTGGCCGATACCCGTGACCGCGCGCTGCTGGAAGCCCTGTGCTTCGCCGTACTGCGCCGTCGCAGCACCTATGACGCCGCGCTGCAGGCGTGGATGCAGAAGCCGCTGTCGGCGCGCGATGCCGACCTGCGCACCCTGCTGATGGTCGGTTTCGCCCAGCTGGACGTGCTGGAACTGCCGGCCCATGCGGCGCTGTCGGCCACCGTCGACGCCGCGCGCGCGCTGGGCCGCGAGCGCCAGGCCGGCCTGGTCAACGCCATCCTGCGCCGTGCGCAGCGCGAGGGCTTCCCCGAACAACCCGCGCGCGACGCGTTCCCGGCCTGGCTGGCCGAGGTGGTCGAGCGCGACTGGCCGCAGCAGGCCGAGGCGATCTTCAGCGCCAGCCTGCAGCCGGCCCCGCTGTGGCTGCGCGCCAACCGCCAGCTCGGTGGACGCGACAAGGCGCTGGCCGCACTGGCCGAGGCCGGCATCGCCGCCGAGGCCAGCCCGCTGAGCGCCGATGCGCTGCGCCTGGCCGTGGCCAGCCCGGTCAACCAGCTGCCGGGGTTTGCCGAAGGCGCGTTGTCGGTGCAGGACCTGTCGGCGCAGTGCGCGGCCGATGCGCTGGCGCCGCCGGCCGGTTCGCGGGTGCTGGACGCCTGTGCCGCCCCGGGTGGCAAGTCCGCGCACCTGCTGGAACGCGACCCGAGCCTGCGCCTGCTGGCGCTGGACATCGATGCGCGGCGCCTGGCCCGGGCCAAGGACACCTATGCGCGCACCGGCGTGGGCGAGCACGTGCAGACCCAGGTGGCCGACGCCAGCGATACCGCGGCCTGGTGGGATGGCACCCCGTTCGACGCCATCCTGCTGGATGCCCCGTGTTCGGCCACCGGCGTCATCCGCCGCCAGCCCGACGTGATGTTCCACCGCCGTGCCGAGGACGTCGAGGCGCTGGTGGGGGTGCAGGCGCGCCTGCTGGAAGCCTGCTGGGCGATGCTCCGCCCCGGCGGCGTGCTGCTGTATGCCACCTGTTCCATCCTGCGCGCGGAGAACGTGGACCAGGTGCGCGCCTTCCTGAAGTGGCATCCGGACGCCCAGGCGGCGCCGCTGGATGACGCTTTCGGCCTGGACTGCGAGGGCATCGCCCGCCAACGCCTGCCCGGTGAAGACGATGCTGACGGATTCTTCTACGCGCGTCTGCTAAAAACAGCCTGACCTCTCCGCTGTCCAAGTCCTCATGCTGAAAACCCGCGCGTCACGCGAGACGTGGTTGTTCGTAGTGATGGCCCTGCTGGTGCTTGGCGCGGGGCTCGGATTGCGCGACCCCTGGCCGTCGGACGAGCCGCGTTTCGCGCTGGTCGCCAAGCAGATGGTGGACAGCGGCCAGTGGCTGTTCCCGCACCGGGGGCTGGAGCTGTATTCGGACAAGCCGCCCATGCTGATGTGGTGGCAGGCCACCCTCTACAGCGTGATCGGCAACTGGCGGGTGGCCTTCCTGCTGCCCTCGCTGATCGCCGCGCTGGGCACCCTGTGGTGCGTGGTCGACCTGGGCCGGCGGCTGTGGACGCGCCGGGTCGGCCTGTACGCCGGCTGGGCGCTGCTGTTCGCGCTGCAGTTCACCTTCCAGGCCAAGAAGGCGCAGATCGATCCGCTGCTGGTGCTGTTCATCACCCTGGCCAACTACGGGCTGCTGCGCCACCTGCTGCTGGGGCCGGCCTGGCGCTGGTGGTGGGCGGGCTGGTTCTTCGCCGGCATCGGGGTCATCACCAAGGGCGTGGGCATGCTCGCGCTGCTGATGATCCTGCCGGCGGCGATCGCCTCGGCACGGCACTGGCCGCGGGTGCGCCTGCATGCGCGCGACCTGCGCTTCTGGCTGGCGCCGCTGGCCTTCGTGCTGGCCGCCGCGTTGTGGCTGGTGCCGATGGTGATGACCGCGTTGGCGACCAAGTCGGGCGAGTACCAGGCCTACCTGGACGACATCCTGTTCCGGCAGACGGCCAAGCGCTACACGCAGTCGTGGGATCACCACCAGCCATGGTGGTACTTCCTGGGCACGATGCCGTCGATGTGGATACCGGCGTTCCTGGCCCTGCCGTGGGCGATCCCGGCGTGGCGACGGCGCCTGCAGCGGCGCGATGCACGCTACCTGCTGCCGCTGGGCTGGTGGCTGCTGATCGTGCTGTTCTTTTCCATCCCGCACGGCAAGCGCGACGTCTACATCCTGCCCACGCTGCCGATGTTCTGCCTGGCCCTGGCGCCCCTGATCCCAGGGCTGCTGCGCCGGCGTGACGTCCAGCGGCTGCTGGGCGGCTTCACCCTGCTGCTGGCGCTGGGCACCTTGGCTGCCGGCGCGTCGGCCCTGCTCGGCACGCCCGGTTTCGAGGCAAGGCTGGTGCTGGAGCGTGGCCTGGCCCCGGGGGCGATGGAGGCAATGGCGTGGGCGGCGCTGGCCATGGGCGGTGCCGGCATTGCCAGCCTGCTGCTGTTCGGCCCGGCCCGGCGGCACCTGGCGCTGGTCTCGATGCTGGCCGTGGTGTGGGTGCTGTACAGCCTGGTCGGCTACCCGGTGCTGAATGATTCCAGCTCCGCCCGCGGCCTGATGCGCTCGGTCGGGGCGCGCATCGGTGCCGATGCGGAGCTGGGCCTGGTGGCCTGGAAGGAACAGAATCTGCTGATGGTGGACCGCCCGGCAGCAACCTTTGGTTTCACCGTGCCCTGGCATGAGCAGCTGCAGGCGGGGGTGCAGTGGCAACAACTGTCGCCGCAGCGGCGCTGGCTGCTGGTCCAGGAGGATACGCTGCTGGGCTGCGTGGACCGCGACGGGGCAGTGCTGGCCGGTGTCGCCAACCGTCGCCGTTGGTGGTTGGTACCGGCCGGAGCGGTGCATGGCCCCTGCGTGCCGACCGAAGCCGAACTGAAACGTGAACGGCGGTTGCAGAGAAACGAGCAATAACGTGGCGGCTGGATTGTCCAGACTGCCCAAGCGTGCACAAAGGCAGTAAAACATCAGGCGGGCGGTCTGCGACATGGGCCGCCGTTTTCTTCCGCATGACCGCAGCGATCAATCCCGACGTGCCAGCTTCACCGGACAACCTGAGCCCCACCCGCGCCGATCCGTTGCCCGCGCCTGCCGGCGGTCGCCTTGGCGCTGCGCACTGGATCGCGCAGATCGGCCTGTTCTGCATGCCGGCGCTGGTACTGACCGTACCGGTGAACCTGTTGCCGTATGCGTTGACCCTGCTGGTCAGCACGCTGCTGGCGCCGGAGCTGCTGTGGCGTGCGCGGGGTATGGGCGGCACGCCCGTGCGCGCGCTGACCGCGCTGATGCTGGCGGCGGTGGCGCTGGGCCTGCTGTCGGTGCTGCTGTTCGAGCAGGGCCTGCGCGACGTCGACAACCGTTCGCGGTTCCTGGTCATCCCGTGGATCGCGCTGTGGGTGTGTGCGCTGCGCCCGGACCTGCGCTGGCTCTGGCGCGGCGCGCTGGCCGGCCTGCTGGGCAGCTTCGTGCTGTCGCTGGTGCAGGTGCTGCAGGGCGCGCCGCGTGCCGAGCTCACCACCAATGCCATCGTGCTGGCCGACATCGTGGTCATGCTGATGGTGCTGCTGGTGTTCTGCCGCCCGTCGCGACGCTGGTCGCTGGTGATTGTCGGCATGGCGGCCGGCTGCGGCACGATCGTGCTGACCGGCAGCCGCGGCGTCTTCGCTGCGTTGCTGGCGCTGCTGGTGGTGCTGGCCCTGAGCCTGCGCTGGCGGACCGGCGTGGCCCGCCTGTCGGTGCTGGCGGGCATGCTGGCCATCGGCGCCACCCTGCTGCTGTCGGTGCCCGAACTGCGCCACCAGGTGCGCCTGACCGAACTGCACAGCGATGTGCAGAAGCTGGAGCAGGGCGACGTCGATTCCTCTGCCGGTGCGCGCGTCGAGCGCCTGCAGGTGGCCTGGCAGACCTTCCTCGACCATCCGCTGACCGGTGTTGGCAGCGGCCACTTCGACAGCGCCATGCAGCGCGTGCCGGCCTGCCGCGAAGACCCCGACGAAGTGCGCTGCCACCTGGGCCATGCACACAACGACGTGGCCGAATGGGCGGCGACCCAGGGCCTGCCTGGCCTGCTGATGCTGATCGCGGTGTATGGCGTGCCGCTGTGGGTGTTCGTCCATCTGCACCGGCGCAGCGGGCGGGTCACTTTCCGCGGGCCGGCGGCGGCGGGCGTGATGATCGTCATTGCCTACGCGTTGTGCGGGCTGACCCAGTCGATGTTCGCCCACCAGATGACGGCCAGTTTCTACGTGACCATCGTCGGCCTGCTGACCGGCCTGTCGCTGCTGGAAGGCGCACGGCATCGGGCGAAGGCCTGACGGGGGTTCTGCGGTGGTGGGTGCCGACCGTTGGTCGGCACGGATGCCGGATCATTCGTTGCGCGGGTCGGCCACGGCCTGGCCGTTGCCCAGCATCCACAGCATGATGGTCTTCTGCCGCACGTAGTTGGCGCGCACGTAGGCGTAGACCAGGCCGTGCCAGCCATCGCGGAAGCCACCGCGGAACACGAAGCCGCGCCAGAACCGCCAGGCCGGCGCCAGCACCAGCTTGCCCAGCGTGGCCCGCTTGCCGCGCGCAAACTCGTGCTCGGCCATCATCCGCGCGTACTTCTCGGTCTTGGCCAGCTGCTGCTGCAGCGAGCGGTAGGGGTAGTGGATGAGATCACCGCGCAGGGTGCCGACGCTGCCATCGACGCTGGCTGCTTCGTGGATCTCGCGCTTGCCGCGCCAGCCGCCCTGGCGGCGGTCGAACAGGCGCATCACCCGGTCCGGGTAGGCGTTGCCGTGGCGCAGGAACTTCCCGAAATACTCCGAGAGGCGGGCGAAGCGGTAGCCGGCGTGGCCGCTGAAGCCGCCGTCGCGGGCCTGCTCGATGGCCGTGCGCAGTTCCGGGCTGACGCGCTCATCGGCGTCCAGGCACAGCACCCAGTCGTGGCGGGCCTGCTCGACGCAGAACGCCTTCTGGCTGCGGAAACCGTCGAACGGGCGTTGCAGCACGCGGGCGCCGGCGGCCTCGGCAATCGCTACGGTGGCATCGGTGGACTGCGAGTCCACCACCACGATCTCATCGCAGAAGGCCAGCGAGGCCAGGCAGTCGCCGATGCGCCCGGCCTCGTTGAACGCGATAATGCACGCCGAGATGCGAGGCCGTTCGATGGGAGCGGTCGTGGAGGACATGATGGCCGGGTACCTGTTGTTTGCGACGGAGCGCTATGCGCTGCCTATTCTCGCCCCGTTGGCGCAGGCCTTGCACGCGTCCGGGCAGGAGGTGGCCGCCTGGTTCGAGGGCGGCGCGGCTGGCAGCAGCCTGCCCGGGGTGCCCAGCATCGGCCTGAAGCAGGCCCTGGCGATGCGCCCGCGCGCGGTGTTCAGCGCCGCCAACTGGGTGCCGACCTTCCTCGCCGGGGCCAAGGTGCAGCTGTTCCATGGCTTCAACGTGGAGAAACGGGACAGTGCGCGTGGTCACTTCCGGGTGCGCGGCATGTTCGACCTGTACTGCACGCAGGGGCCGGCCACCACCGCGCCGTTCCGGCAGATCGCCGATCAGCAGGGGCACTTCGCGGTGGCCGAAACCGGCTGGCCGAAGCTGGATCCGCTGTTCCGCGACGATGGTGGCGAGAGTGCCGCGCTGCGTGCGCCGGCCGGTGGGCGGCCGGTCATCCTGTTCGGCTCGACGTTCACCGAGCGGCTGAGTGCGGCCCCGCATCTGCTGGCGCCGATCGCCGCCGATATCGCCGCCGGCGAGCGCTACTGGCTGCTGACCCTGCACCCCAAGTGCCCGCCGGAACTGTTCGAGCGCTACCGCGCGCTGGCCGGTGCCAATGCGCGCTTCATCGAGCCGGAACAGGTGATGGCCGCGCAGCGTGCGGCCGACGTGCTGGTGTCGGACACCTCCTCGATCGTCTCGGAGTTCATCGTCCAGCACAAGCCGGTGGTGACCTTCCGCAACCGCGTGCCCAAGCCGCACATGATCGACTTCGATGATGCGGCGCAGCTGCCGGCGATGCTGCAGCGCGCGCTGCACCCGGAGGCGGCGCTGCAGGCCGAGATCGTGCGTTATGCCGATGCCATCCACCCGTTCCGCGATGGCCGCTCCAGCGAGCGGGTGATCGCCGCGACCGAGGATTTCCTGTCCGGCGAAATGGGCGCGCTGCGGCGCAAGCCGTTTGGCAGCTGGGTACGCGACCTGCAGATCCGCAAGGACCTGGGGTACTGGGGTCCGTCGCAGCGGTGATGGGGTAGTGCCGGCCGCTGGCCGGCAATCCGATTGCGGTAGATCCACGCCATGCGTGGATGCGCGGCCGGGATCCGGTCCCGCCGTCACCAGCGCAGCTTGCGCCGCGCGAGTGCTGCGGCCAGCTGCTCCATCACCTGTTGTGCCTGCGCCTGTGGCAGGTAGTTCAGCGCCAGCGCCACATCGCCATGGGCACCGGCCGTGTCCAGCTGCAGGCTGGCGGTGCCCAGCAGCTTGTCCAGCGGCGAGCGCTGCAGGCGCAGGCCCTGCACCTTGTCCAGCTCGGCCCAGCGCCACCAGCGCTGCCACCAGCCGCCGCGCACGGCCACGAACTGGCCATCCAGATGCCAGCCCATGCGCGCCATCTGCCGATGCGCCACCAGCAGCGCCACCGGCAGCCAGGCCAGCACCAGCAGCCCCCAGGGGCCCCAGCGCCAGTACGCAGCGGCCGCCAGCAACGGCACCAGCACCAGGCTGCCCAGGCTCAGCCGCCACCAGCCGCGCTGCGGCAGGGCATGCCACTGTGCCGGTGGCCACTGCAGTTGCGGCAGCAGGTGCTGCACCAGCCCTTCGCAGGTGGTGGCCGCGGCCAGCGGCGCCAGCTCGCGCAGGGCGCGGTCGTCATCGCGTGCGGGGCCGCCGGCGGCGCTGTCGATGCGCAGTTGGCGCAGGCCGAACCAGCGCTGCAGCGTGCCTTCGCGCAGGGTCCATGCCTGGATGCGGCGCCGCGCCACGCTGCTGCGGGTGCGGCTGAGCAGGCCGGTAGACACCGTCAGCCGGCGCTCGCGCTCGCTCAGGGTGAAGCCGTGGTAGCGCAGCACGGTCAGCACCACCGACAGCACGCGCAGCCCCAGCCAGCCCAGCAGCAGGGCGGCGGCCACCAGCAGCAGCGTGCCGGTCAGGCCCGCGTGCAGATGGCTGACGTAACCGAAGGCCTGGCGGCCACCGCGCTGGAGGGCGTCGTCCATCATCGGCCGCGGCACGGTCTGGAACAGCACGCCGACGGCGGCCGCGGCCAAGGCCCAGCCACGGTTGGAAAGCAGTCCCATGCGCAGCACGTCCCACGCCGACAGGCGCAGCAGCACGCGCTCCTCCTCGTCGCGGGCGCTGTCCTGTGCTGCATCGCCGGGCACGGCCTGCGGCGCCTGCCCGCGCTGGCGCACCAGCCGTTCCAGCGCCAGCGCCTGGTCCAGCTTCAGTACGCGCATCTCCGCTTCCGGGCGCACGCCACCGGCCGATTCCAGACGCAGCTCCGCCACCCCGAACAGGCGGTGCAGCGGGTTCTGCCGCACCTCCACGTTGTGGATGC
Organism: Stenotrophomonas sp. ZAC14D1_NAIMI4_1; assembly: GCF_003086775.1. Taxonomy (NCBI): domain Bacteria; kingdom Pseudomonadati; phylum Pseudomonadota; class Gammaproteobacteria; order Lysobacterales; family Lysobacteraceae; genus Stenotrophomonas; species Stenotrophomonas sp. ZAC14D1_NAIMI4_1. The sequence continues at coordinate 4,096,237 of NZ_CP026001.1, read as the reverse complement.
GGGCAAAGGGAATCTCGCGGCGGTTGCGCGACAGCAGGCCGCTGCGCACGGTGATCGCATCACTGCCGATGCGGTAGCGGTAGCTGAGGTACTGCAGCACCGAGACCAGTACCAGCACGGCAATGGCTGACAGCGGAACCAGCTGTGCCCACATCGGGTCGCGGTCGCCGCGCTGGCCGAACACCAGCAGCGCCACCAGCGGCAGCAGGTAGTGGCGCAGCTGCATCAGCAGCACGAACAGCCACGACCAGGGGTGCAGGCGATGCTCCTGGCCATCGCCGGGCAGCGCAGGCGGCAGGGACGGCGGCATGGACGGCGGCAGGCTCACAGCGCGTCGGCGTCCTGGTCGAGCTGGTGCGCGAGGGTGTCGCGCAGGCGCTCGGCATCGGCCTCGTCCAGGCCGCTGACGGTCACCGCGCTCAGGCGCGTACCGGCCGTGTGCACGATCAGCGTGGCCAGCCCGGCGCGGCGTTCCAGTGGCCCACGGCGCAGGTCCAGGTGCTGCACGCGGGAAATGGGAATGCGGGTTTCCAGCTGCCACATCAGGTCGCGGCGCAGGCCCAGGCCCTGGGCATCCAGCCGCCAGCGTGTGCGGGTCATTCGCCGGTGGCCGAGCCAGGCGCCGAACGCAAGGCCGGCCAGCAGGCCGACCGATGCACCCCACAGGCCACCGGGCAGATCGAAGAACCACCAGGCGGCGGCCAGTGGCGCGCCGGGCACGAACAGGCCGCCAAAGGCGCCCCCCAGCGCAGCCAGGCGGGCGGCGCGCAGCGGCAGCGGTTGCCAGTGGTCCAGGTGGTCCATGTGCGGCGATGCAGGCGAAGGCAGTTCGGTCACGCGGGCGTCCGTCGGGCAGCGGGGCAGGGCGGTGGTGGTCGTGGCCACCCCGCGCAGACGGTAGCAGGTCGGCCGCGTTACTGGGCGGCCTGGATCAGCGCGTCGACATCGAGCATGTGGCCGGCACGGTCTGCCTTGGTGCGCAGGTAGTACTCGTTCTCGGCGGTGATCTCGCCGGTGACCGGAATGCAGTCCAGCACTTCGATGCCGGCATTGCGCAGGCGCTGTGCCTTGGTCGGGTTGTTGCTGAGCAGGGCCACGCGCGAAATGCCCAGGCCGCGCAGCATCGCCACCGCACTGCCGTAGCGGCGCTCGTCGGCACCGAAGCCGAGCTGTGCATCGGCGTCGATGGTGTCCAGGCCGTCGTGCTGGTAGCCATAGGCGCGCATCTTCGCGGCAATACCGGTGCCGCGGCCTTCCTGGTCCAGGTACAGCAGCACGCCGCCGCCCAGTTCCTTCAGCTTGCGCAGGCCGCGCCGCAGCTGGTCGCCGCAGTCGCACTTGAGCGAACCGAACAGGTCACCGGTCAGGCACGAGGAATGCACGCGTACCGGCACCACCGCCGACAGGTCGGGCTCACCGACGATGATCGCGACCTGGTCGCGCTGGGCCACGCCGCCGCGGAACACCGCGAAGGTGGTCATGCCGACGTCGCGCAGCGGCACCGGCGAGCGCGCCACCAGTTCGTAATCATGGGCGGCATGGGCCGCGCCTTCGGCCAGGTCGCACAGGGCCACCTCGGCCGCACCGTCGAAGGTGTGGTCGCCGGTGTCCAGGCGCACAGCCACCATCGCCGGCAGCAGCAGACCAAGGCGGGCCAGTTCCACCGCGCCGGCATCGAAGTCGTCGCCCGCGCTCCAGCCTTCCGGCATCGGCCCCGGTTCGCGCAGGTAGCCCAGCGAGGGCAGGGCATCGAAGGCTACGCCGGCCAGCGGCAGGCGCGCACCCTCGGCGGCCTCCACGCCAAGCACGCGGGCCCGGGTGGCGGTCAGGAACAGGTAATGGCGCTCGCGCGCAGCGCTGGCGAAGGCGGCGAAGCTGCTGGCCGTGGCGCTGTCCAGCGCGATCACCGCCAGGCGTTGGCCCTGGCCATCGTGCAGCAGCACCGGGCGACCGGCACGCAGCTCGGCCACCGCGCGTTCGCAGCGGATCGCGGCGGGATCGCCGAACAGGGAAGAAGCAGGCATGGCAGGACCGGGGGAGGCGGACATCGCAGTCTCTATGGGGGCGCCAGCGCGGTATTCAACGTACTGCGGCAGCCGGTCGCAGGCCAGCCGCCGCCGTCCTCAATGGGGATGTTCTTCGGTGGCGTACGGGTCATCTTCGCCGCTGCCCGGCGGGCGCAGCGTGTAGCGCTTGTAGGTCCACTGGTACTGGGTGGGATCGCGGCGGGCGATGCGCTCGATGCCGGCGTTGAGCGCGGTGGCCGCCACCTGCGGGTCCGGGTCGGCCACGGCCGGGTCGGTCGGTTCGATGTGCAGGGCGAATTCCATGTCCGGCCCGATGCGCTCGCACCAGCCGTACAGCACGGTGGCGCCGGTGCGCTCGGCCAGGCGGTTGACCAGGGTCATGGTCAGCGCCTGCACGCCGAAGAACGGCACGAACACGCCGTCGCCGGCCTTGGGCTGCTGGTCGGGCAGGATGCCGGTGGCACCGCCGTCCTTGAGCACCTTGAACAGCTGGCGCACCGCCGGGCCTTCGGCGCGCACCTGCTGCACGTTCTGGCCGCCACGCACCAGCTGCAGGAAGGCGTCGCTGGCCTCGTCCTCCGGTGGCTTGTAGACGATGGCGATCTGCCCGCGCGAGGCCAGCCACTGGTTCAACAGCTCCCAGTTGCCGTAGTGCGGGGCGGCCACGATCACGCCCTTGCCGCTGGCCAGGGCCGCGTCGTACAGGGCCGCGCCGTGCTGCTCCTTCAGGTGCAGGCGAAGGTTGTCGGCCGGCGTCCGGCTCCACAGGCGCAGGGTTTCGATGGCCTGCAGGGCGGTCGAGCGCAGCAGCTCGCGGTGCAGGCGGTCGCGCGCGTCGCCGGTGATCTCCGGGTAGGCCAGCTCCAGGTTGCGCCGGGTCACCCGGCTCTCGCGGGCGTTCAGGCGGATCCACGCCCAGGCCACGGCGTGCGCGAACCCCCGCAGCAGCGGCCAGGGCAGGCGGGCGAACAGGGTGGTGGCGCGATGGACCAGCCGGGCTTTGCGTTGCGGATTCATTGGCCCCAGTTTAGCCAAGGGCGCTGCTATCGTGGCCGCCCCCGTTATCTGGAGCCCTTCGATGCTCGTCCTGATCCAGCGTGTCACCCAGGCTGCCGTGCATGTGGAGGGCGAGGCGGTCGGGCAGATCGGCCCCGGCCTGCTGGCCCTGGTGGGCATGGAACCGGGCGATACCGAGGCGCAGCTGCAGCGGATGGCCGATCGCCTGCTTGGCTACCGTGTATTTGCAGATGAGGCGGGAAAAATGAACCGTTCGCTGCGCGATACCGGGGGCGGGCTGCTGCTGGTCAGCCAGTTCACCCTGGCTGCCGATACCCGGTCGGGCATGCGGCCCAGCTTCACCAGCGCCGCCCCGCCGGACGAGGCTGAACGCGGGTTCAATCGATTTGTCGGGATCTGCCGTGAAAAACACGCCCCGGGGGTGGAAACAGGCCGGTTTGGTGCCCATATGGTCGTCAGCCTGGTCAACGACGGTCCCGTGACCTTCCTTCTCAGGCCCTAGGCCGCCGGGACCACCGCCCGGCAGGCGGGGCCCCGGGCTGGTATAATGCTACGTTCCCTATTTCTCCCTAGCCGGTGGCGCGAGCACTACATGGCCAACGAACGTCCTGCCCAATCCGAAATCAAGCAACTGATCAGCAAGGGCCTGGAACAGGGCTACCTGACCTACGCCGAAGTCAATGACCATCTGCCGGACGACATGGTCGACCCGGAACAGATCGAAGACATCATCGGCATGATCAACGGCATGGGCATTGATGTCCATGAAGTTGCGCCGGATGTGGAAACCCTGCTTCTCAACGACGGCAACACGGGCAACCGTGAGGTCGACGACACCGCGGCCGAAGAAGCCGCCGCAGCGCTGAGCGCGCTGGACACCGAAGGTGGCCGCACCACCGATCCGGTGCGCATGTACATGCGCGAAATGGGCACCGTCGAGCTGCTGACCCGCGAAGGCGAAATCGCCATCGCCAAGCGCATCGAGGAAGGCCTTTCGCAGGTGCAGGCTGCCCTGGGCCAGTTCCCGGTCTCGGTCGAATCGCTGCTGTCCGACTACGACGCCCACAAGGAAGGCAAGAAGCGCCTGGCCGAAGTGATCGTCGGCTTCAACGACCTCTCCGACGAAGTGCCGGCTCCGGCCGCTGCTGCGTCCGATGACAGCGACGACAGCGATGACGACGCCGACGAGGACGAGGACGATGATGTCGACGGCGGTGATGAAGAAGCCGCACCGACCGGTCCGGACCCGGAGGAAGTCGCCGCGCGCATGCAGGCGCTGACCGACGCGTTCAATGCCTTCAAGAAGGCCGCCGCCAAGGGCGACAAGAAGAACCTGCTGAAGCTCCGCGAGGAGATGTCGGCGGTGTTCGTCACCCTGAAGCTGCCGCTGCCGCTGACCGACGTGCTGACCAAGCAGCTGCGCGACACCATGGCCGACATCAAGTCGCATGAGCGCCGCGTGCTGAACCTGGCCACCGTCACCGCCCGCATGCCGCGCAAGGACTTCATCCGTTCCTGGGAAGGCAACCAGACCAACCTGGAATGGGTGGAAGACGCACTGAAGCGCAAGCAGAAGTGGTCCTCGGCGCTGCGTGAGGTGAAGGACCAGATCGTGTCCGAGCAGCAGGCCACCATCGACATCGAAAAGCTGACCCTGCTGGACCTGGACGAGCTGAAGGAAATCAGCCGCGCCATGGCCTACGGCGAAGCCAAGGCCCGCAAGGCCAAGAAGGAAATGGTCGAGGCCAACCTGCGCCTGGTCATCTCCATCGCCAAGAAGTACACCAACCGCGGCCTGCAGTTCCTCGACCTGATCCAGGAAGGCAACATCGGCCTGATGAAGGCCGTGGACAAGTTCGAATACCGCCGCGGTTACAAGTTCTCGACCTACGCCACCTGGTGGATCCGCCAGGCGATTACCCGCTCGATTGCCGACCAGGCACGCACCATCCGTATTCCGGTGCACATGATCGAGACGATCAACAAGTTGAACCGCATTTCCCGCCAGATGCTCCAGCAGTACGGCCGCGAGGCCACGCCGGAGGAGCTGGCCAAGGAAATGGACATGCCGGAAGACAAGATCCGCAAGGTGATGAAGATCGCCAAGGAGCCGATCTCGATGGAAACCCCGATCGGCGACGACGAGGATTCCCATCTGGGCGACTTCATCGAGGACACCAACGTGGAGTCCCCGATCGAGAACACCACCAACATCAACTTGTCTGAAACCGTGCGCGACGTGCTGGCCGGCCTCACCCCGAGGGAAGCCAAGGTGCTGCGCATGCGCTTCGGCATCGACATGAACACCGACCACACGCTGGAAGAGGTCGGCAAGCAGTTCGACGTGACCCGCGAGCGCATCCGCCAGATCGAAGCGAAGGCCCTGCGCAAGCTGCGTCACCCGAGCCGCTCGGAGCAGCTGCGCAGCTTCCTGGATATCGACTGATACCCAGCGACGGCTGATGTGTTGAGAAAAACCCCGCTTCGGCGGGGTTTTTCTTTGGTAGCGCCGGGCCGCGCCCGGCGGATTGTTTGGAACATTCGTAATTTTTACGTAACAGTATTTCTGATGCGTGCTGCGGCTGGTGTCTAAAAAATACATGTAAAACAGTAGTTTTACAGTTTCCTTTCGCTTGCAGGCCGCGTTCTTTTGCGCTAAATACGTAACATTATTCGTCCCCAAGGCCCGCCCATGGCCCGCCGCGCGCTCCTGCAACCCCAGGATCTGATCGCCCAGCTTCCCCCCGGCCAGCCACAGCCGGCGGCCGCGCTGGCCGAGCGCCTGGGCGTAAACCGCATGACCCTCAGCCGCCTGGTCGCGGCCAGTGGCGATCAGGTCGTGCGCCTGGGCCAGACGCGCGCCACCGCCTATGCCCTGCGCCAGCCCTCGCGCGTGGGCAGCGAATGGCCGCTGTACCGCCTGTGCGAAGACGCCACGCTGGAAGAACTGGGTCGGGTGATCGCACTCAGTGGCGACACCTTCCACGTGGATGCCAGCCGTGCGCGGCCCAACCTGCTGCGCGCGCCGGACGGCGACATCGCCGCTTTCTTCCCGGGCCTGCCGTGGTACCTCGACGACCTGCGCCCGCAGGGCTTCCTCGGCCGCAGCTTCGCGCATGGCCGTGCACGCGGCCTCGGCTTGCCCCCGGACCTGGCCCGCTGGCAGCGCGACGACGTGCTGGTGGCGCTGGTGCATGGCGGCGGAACCGAGACCGGCGATCTGCTGCTGGGCGGCGAGGCCGTTCAGGCGGCCCTGGCTGCGCTGGATGCACCGCCTGACCGCGTGGCTGCACGCGACCGCCCGCAGCAGTACCCGCAACGCGCGCGTGCCGCGCTCGCCGGCGAAGACGTGGGTTCCTCGCCAGGCGGCGAGCAGCCCAAGTTCACCGCCACAGTGGAAGGCGACGGCGGTCGCCGCGCAGTGATGGTGAAGTTCGCCCAGCCCGATGGCGGCGAGGCAGCGCAGCGCTGGTCCGATCTGTTGGTGTGCGAACACCTGGCACTGGAGACCCTTCGCGCTGCTGGCGTGGATGCCGCCAGCAGTGAGTTGCTGCAGACGCCCACGCATACCCTCCTGGAAGTGACGCGCTTCGACCGCAGCGCCGATGTGCTGGGGCGCCGGGGTTTTGTTTCGCTGTTGTCGCTGTCGTCCGCGTTTACCGGCGAAGCGACTGCGGATTGGCCGCGCGCGGGTGCGCAGCTGCAGGCGCTGGGCTGGTTGTCTGCCGAAACCGTGCAGGCGATGGCGCGGCTGCATGCGTTTGGCCGCTTGATCGGTAACAGCGACATGCACCAGGGCAACATCGGTTTCCGCCTCGTTGATCGCGGCCCGTTGCCGCTGGCGCCGGCCTACGACATGTTGCCGATGTCGTTGGCACCGTCGCGGCTGGGTGTACTGCGGCAGGATGTGCTGTTGGATGCCGTTGCGCCGCGTGAGAGCGGGGAACTTGAGCATCTGCGCTGGGCCGCGCCGCTGGCCGGTGAGTTCTGGGAGCGCGTTGCGGGGGATTCGCGGGTCCGCTCGGACGGATTGCGTGCGCTGGCACGGGGGAATGCCGAGCGGGTTAGGGCGATGGGGGTGCGGTTCGGGTGATTTCGCGCTGTGTCGCATCTGCCGTTTGAATTCTTCCTGGCGCGGCCGCAGTCTGGCCGGGCAGATGCTCAACACATCCCGTAGGCGGGCCGGACATCACCGGCATCGATGCAGACGCGCGGCAGGTCACGCATACCGCGTGCGGCCTGCTGCACAGACCCTTATGCATCTGGAGCTACGCCATGAACGATGTGGAGCACGACACACTTGATTCCCTGCAGATCGACTTCCCGCCGCTGCTGGACTGGGAGGACGTACAGCAGGACGAGCGCGAGGACCGGCTGGGGTTCGCCCGGCGCACGACGTTTGCATTGCTGACGCTTTCTGGCTCGGGACTGGTTGAAGGCTTTGATGGTGGCAATCAGCCAGGGCTTGAGTCGGCCCGGAGGACGGTGGCCCTGTTCCAGGCCCACCTGCGGCAGATGCAGCACTTCGCGGAGATTGCCGAGGTGCGGCTGGAGCAGGTGGCCAAGGCGCTGGCCGTTGATGCCTGAGTAGCCGGGCGGGGGCGCGCTCCACTACACTGTGGCGCTGCGCAGGGCCTATAGCTCAACGGTTAGAGCAGAGGACTCATAATCCTTTGGTTCCAGGTTCGAATCCTGGTGGGCCCACCATCGAATCAGGCAATTGGGACAATCACTAGCCCGCTTCGTCAGCCCAGCGCCGTGCAGTGAACGCTGGTTGTCCGTCTGTGGGCTTGCGCCAGCCGCCAGCCGGCAGCCTCTGCTGGTACCAACAGCAACGATCTCCCCAGCGCACCCGGTCGGTCCCTCCCCGTCGATACGGCATCGTGCAGTGTGTCGAAGGCCTACACAGCGGTTCACCCATACTCCCGCGTCGCCTTCGGTTTCAGGAACACCCATGCTTCCCACCGTCTCAAACCCCGAGTCATTGGCTTTCAGGTTGTTCAAGGACTGCGATTGGGTTCAGGGCAGAGGCATGCGTGGGGCAAGTTGCGAGTTCTGTTCTGCACTCAGCATGATCTTCGATTCGCCCGAACCGCTCTGGATTGCCTGGGGGCCTGGTGAAAAGCGCTTTTTTTTCAACGATGCGTACCTTCCGCTGCTGCGGGGCAAGCTCCAGGGCGCCATGGGCAACCGTCTGGATGTCGTGTGGAGCGATGTATGGGGTGACGTCAAGGATCTGATCGAGGAAACCTTCAGTGGCAAGGCGCAGAGTCTGACCAACATGACGCTTCGCATGGACCGTGACGGCTTCCTCGAAGACACGGTGTGGACATTTTCCTATTCGCCGCTTCGAATCCGATCAGGCGAGGTGAAAGGAATGCTCTGTGTGGTAAGTGAACAGACTGAGCTTGTCGCCGAGCGGAACAGCCACAGCCGCCACATCGAGAGCATCACTGAAGAAGCGCGCGCAGCGCATCTGGAGCTGGTATCGGCACGGGAACAGCTGCGGCAGAGCCAGAAACTTGAGGCCATGGGCCAGCTGACCGGGGGAGTCGCACACGATTTCAACAACCTGCTGCAGGTCATCAGTGGCTCGGCCGATATGTTGCGGCACGTCGGCTCGCTGACGCCCCAGCAGTCCCGCTATGTCAATGGCATCGCCACTGCTTCAGACCGGGCGACCAAGCTGACAGCGCAACTGCTCGCGTTCGCCCGCCGGCAGAGTCTGACGCCGGAAGTATTCGACCTGGTCGAAAGTATCCGCTCGATATCGGATATCGTTTCGACGCTGGTCGGACCGAGGGTACAGATCGAGCTTGAAATGCCCCACCCATCCATACCCGTCATTATTGACCGCAACCAGCTGGATACTGCGGTGATCAACATCGCGGTCAATGCCCGCGACGCGATTGCTGGTAGCGGGAAGCTGACCATCCGGGCCGAAGTCTGCGATGCCATTCCGGTCATCCGGTCCGGTGCGGTGGTAGCCGGGAACTATGTGGCGCTGAGTTTCAAGGACACCGGCTCAGGTATCGCCGCCAGTGCTATCGAGCGGATATTCGAACCCTTCTACACCACCAAAGAGGTGGGCGCAGGTACCGGCCTGGGGCTGAGCCAGGTGTTCGGATTCGTGAAACAGTCGGAGGGCGATATCGACGTGAAGAGCGTGCCCGGCGAGGGAACGACGTTCACGCTGTATCTGCCGCGAAGCCAGTTTCAAGGCAAGCCAGAAAAAGACCGGGACACGTTCCAGGACCTGTCTGGCAAGGGTATCTGTGTACTGCTGGTCGAGGACAATCCGGATGTGGCTGACTTCGCCTACAGTGCACTGAAGGGCTTGGATTATGGCGTCGTCCACGCATACAACGTGGACGAAGCGCTGCAGGAACTGGACAAGGACCATCAACGGTTCAGCGTGGTTTTCTCCGACGTTGTAATGCCGGGTCGCAGTGGTGTGGAACTGGCCCACATCGTCAAGGAGCGTTATCCGCAGCTCCCGGTAATCCTTACCAGTGGTTACAGCGAGCTTCTCGCCCAGGACCCCAACCACGGCTTCGTGCTGCTCAGAAAGCCTTACTCCTTGTCGCAGCTGGCGCAGGCGCTGTCCGAGGTCTGCAGGAATGAGTAAGGTGAGTAGTACCACTGCATTTAGTGGTACCTAAAACTTGACACCCAGCCCGCCGCAGTAGACCTTTCTCCGCATGACTATCAATATCGAATCGCTCAGCCTTCGGGAGCTGGGCGCACTGGTGGCTGCGGCCGAACAGCGCAAAGCCCTCATCACCACCCGCCGCCCGGCCGCCGCCGTGCGCCGCCTGCTGAAAGCCGCTGCGGCCGAAGCCGGTTACACCATCGAAGAACTCTTCGGTGATGAAGCCGCAGAAAGCGCCGCGCCCGCGCGCAAACCCGCCCGCCGTAAAACCGGCAAGGTCGCCGCCAAATACCGCGATCCGGAATACAAGCGCCTGACCTGGACCGGTCGTGGCCGCATGCCGCGTTGGCTGGCACACAAGGTGTCCATGGGCCACAAGGTCACCGATTTCCTGATTCCGGGCCTGGCCAAGCCGACCGCGGGCAAGACCAGCAGCATCGGCAAGCGCACCGTCATCAAGAAAGCCTGAGGCCTGCGTCCCACTCCCACGCATGGGGTGGGGCTGCCCGCGCATTCCGCATCTGAATCGATCTAATATGCTCCCATCTATCCAGCACGGGAGCGCACGGCATGGCGTTGGGCAAGTGGATGATGGCCGCCTGCATGGCAGCGGCACTGGCAACGGGCGCGCAGGCTGCGCCGCCAGCCACCTCGGGTAATCCGATCCTGAAGGGGTGGTATGCCGACCCGGAAGCGGCGGTATTCGCCAACCGCTACTGGATATTCCCGACCACCTCGGCGGACTACGATGCGCAGATCACCTTCGATGCATTCTCGTCGCCGGATCTGGTGCATTGGACCAAGCATGCCGACGTTCTGAACGCCAGGAACGTGCCCTGGGCCAAGCGCGCGATGTGGGCGCCGTCCGTGGTGGAAAACAACGGCAAGTACTACTTCTTCTTCGCCGCCAACGACATCAAGACCGACAGCGAACTGGGTGGCATCGGCGTGGCCGTGGCCGACCGCCCGGAAGGTCCGTACAAGGACCTGCTGGGCAAGCCGCTGGTGGGTGCCTTCCACAATGGCGCGCAGCCCATCGACCAGTTCGTGTTCAAGGATGACGACGGCGCCTGGTACATGATTTACGGCGGTTGGAAGCACGCCAACATCGTGCGCCTGAAGGATGATTTCACCGGTGTGCTGCCGCTGGCCGATGGTACGTTGTTCAAGGAAATCACCCCGGCGCCGGAATACGTGGAAGGTCCGCTGATGTTCCAGCGCGGTGGGCACTATTACTTCATGTGGTCCGAAGGCGGCTGGGGCGGCCCGGATTACAAGGTGGCCTATGCCATTGCCGATGCACCCACTGGCCCGTTCAAGCGCGTCGGCACGGTGCTGCAGCAGGATGAAGCCATCGCCACCAGTGCCGGCCACAACTCGGTCATCCAGGTGCCGGGCACCGACCGCTGGTACATCGTCTACCACCGCCGCCCGCACGGTGACACGGCCCGCGACCATCGCGAGACCGCCATCGAGCGCATGCACTTCGATGCGCAGGGCCACATCCTGCCGGTGAAGATCACCCATGAGGGCGTGTCGGCCGATCCGCTGCGCTGAGGGCCGCCACCGGATCCTTCCGGCGGCGGCTGTCAGGCGTGGTTGTGCGACCGCGCCTACGCGGGGTTCATCAGCGCGAAGATCGCATCGTAGGTGCCATCGCGTTCGGCCCAGCGTCGTGCCTGGTCAGCGTCCAGCAGTACTTCACCGCGTGGATGATCGCCGCGTTGCAGTTTCAGCAGCACCTGCTGCACGTAGTCCTGCACGGGCATGGCGCGAGGGTCGCTGGCCTGCGCGGCGCCGGTCAGTCCGGTCTGCAGGTAGGGCGGCGAGAGTTCCAGCACGTCCACCGGCAGGTGCCGCAGTTGATGGCGCAGCGATACCAGCCACGAATGCAGGAAGGCTTTGCTTGCGCAGTACGTGGGGAAGCTGGCCAGGGGCAGGAAGGCCAGCGACGAGCTGGTGGCCATCAAGGTCGCGCTGCGCTGCCGGGTCAGCAGCGGCAGGAAGGTCGCGACCGTGCGCAGCACGCCCAGGATGTTGGTGTCGACGATGGCCTCGGCATCGAGGTCGTCCCAGTGGCCGCTGGCCAGGTCTTCCGCGCGCGAGATGCCTGCATTGGCCATGAGCACGTTCAGCGAGGGAAAGCGCGCGTGTACGACCTCGGCCACCTGCGCCAGCGACGCGGGGTCGCCGAGTTCCAGTGGCAGGCCGGTCATGCCGGGGCGCTGCGCGCAGATGGCGTCCAGCAGTGCGGGGTCGCGGCCGGTGATGATGACCTGGTTGCCGCGGTCATGCAGGGCTTCGGCGAATGCGCGGCCAATGCCACGGCTGCCGCCGGTGATGAGGATGGTGTTGCCGGAGAGCTTCATGGGAGTGCCTTTCCAGAGGGGCTGGGGAAAGGCCACGGCAGGATGCATCCCTTCCAGCAGGAAGGGGAGGGCAGGACGGTACCGTGGCGCCTTTGATCCGGGTTCCCTCTGCTGAGGCCCTCCCGGGTGTGGGCGCGTTGGATGACGATAACGCCTGCGGCAGCGCCTGATGCAGGGCTGCGGCGCAGACTTTAGGCCTGTGCGGGTTGGGCGTCAATGTGGCGGCTGCTGGCGCTACTGGTGCTGGAACACCGCCAGCTGCGCGGCGAACGCACGCTGGTACGCCGGTCGCGCCGTCGCGCGTGCCACGTACGCAGCCAACGACGGGAATTCCTCAACGATGCCGCTGCTCTTCAAGCGCAGCAGCACCGACACCATCAGCAGGTCGCCGGCACTGAACGCGCCGTCCAGCCAGGGGCCATCACCGAGCCGTGCTGACAGCTCATCCAGCCGCCGCCGCACGCGCTCATCCAGCATCACCAGCCGTTGCGCGTACCAGGGCTGCTCGCGCTCCAGCACCCAGGCCATCGAGCGCTCGACGATCGGCGGTTCCACCGTGTTCAAGGCGGCGAACATCCACACGATCGCGCGCATGCGGCCCGCTGCATCCGCGGGAAGCAGGCCCGGATGCTGCTCGGCCAGGTGCAGGATGATCGCGCCCGATTCAAACAGCCGCAGATCGCCGTCCTCATAGGTGGGAATCTGCCCGAACGGATGGCGCGCACGGTGCGCGGGTTCCTTCATCTCGGCGAAGGTCAGCAGCTGCACGTCGTAGGCGATGCCCAGTTCCTCCAGCGCCCAGCGCACGCGCATGTCGCGGGCCAAGCCCTGGCCTCGGTCGGGGGAGGTGGCGAAGGCGGTGAGGATCGGGTGCATGGCGGTGCTCCTGCAGGCGACGGGCCTGCCTTTCCTGTTCCGACGAACGACGGGGGCGGGAATCGACACCTGGCCGCACCTACCTGCGCATTTACCGAAAGGGGGCCGCTGTCGGATACTCGAGAGACGCTCCACCGGGGTCATGGAACCATGAGACACCGTCGTCCCGCCCTCGTGCCACTTCCTCGTCCTCGCGGGGATGATGCTCCGTATCTTGCGTTTGCATGGTTCCGGGAGGAAGAGTACGCCAGCTTCAAGGCGCTCCTGCCTGAGCGGGACTGGCACGATACGTTTGCCGAGTGGGAGAAAGATATTGAGCGCCACGTGTGGCTCGCCAGAGTGAGTGGCGTCGGCACTGTCCGGGTGACAGTGGCGGTGGCCGACTTTGTGGAATGGTGCCTGGCAAACGATTTGCCCGTCGAGTCGTCTTCGCTGTCGAAATTCGCGTCATCGCATGGCGAATCGCCGAATCCATGAGGATGGACGAGAACGTTCTCTGAGCGTGAATCCCATGCAAGAGAACGTGAACAGTCAGTTGCCGTTCGAGACAGTGATTCCTGCATAAAACAGTGCTCACCCGCGCCGCACATGCACTTCTCCACTCTGGTCCTGCAGGCAACGGACACACCGCTGCCCTCATCCCGCAGACCCGATCAAGGAGAAACACCATGAGCACCCAGTCCACCATCGAACACCGCCTCAACGACCTGATCGAGATCGCCCGCGACGGCAAGTCGTTCTATGAAGAAGCCGCCACCAAGGTGAAGGATACCGAGCTGTCCGCACTGTTCGTGCGCATCGCCGGTGTCAAGGCGCGCATCGTGTCCTCGCTCAGCAGCGCCGTCGTCGCCACCGGTGGCAAGCCGGCCGAGCACGGCACCATGGTGGGTTCCATGCAGCAGTTCTACGGCAAGGTGCGTGCCGCCTTCGGCGATACCAACTACGGCTACGTGGCCGAGCTGGAAGAATCCGAAGACCGCCTGCTGGGCGCGTTCAAGGACGTGCTGAACGACAACGACCTGCCGCCGGCCGTGCGCCAGGAAGTGACCGCGTGGCTGCCGGAAGTGCAGGACTGCCACCGCGTGATGCGCGACCGCAAGCATGCGATGAAGGCGGCCTGATCTCCAGCTTCGGCTGAATGATCGCTGCAGTGCAGGGCCCCGCCATTGGCGGGGCCCTGTCGTTATTGGCCCAGACGCAGGGTCAGCCCTGTTGCGGGTAGGGCGACGCTGGTGCGGCAGGTGCCTGCGGTTCGTCCTGCATCTGTTGTTGCTGCTGGCGCTGCGCATTGGCATGCCGTGCATGCCCGCCCTCGCGGCCGATCGCCGCCATGTGCTGGCGGTTGCGGCTGATCGCCTCGCCGCCCTTGCGGCCGGCGACGCGTGCCTCGGCGGAACTGAATTCATGCGCGTTGCCCGATGCGTGGGCCGCGCGGCCGCCCTTGGCGGCGATGGCGCGTTGCTTGTCTTCATCCATCGACGCGAAGCCGCGATTCTGTGAGCCGTGGGGTGCATTGGCCATGCTGTGTCTCCTGTTCCGAAGGGACGCCGCCAGCTTCGACGACCGCTTCCATCCTGCACAGGCGGGGCTAATGGCAGGTGCATATCCCCACCGCTGCTTTCACGCCGGCCATGCATGCGCTTGACGCCCCGCTACCAGGCCGCGCACGTGAACAGGCTGTTGCCGAGCCTTCGCCCGCGCCTAGAATCGGGTCATCCCGGTAGCTCCCGGGCGTTGTCGAGTGAATGGATTCAATGAAGATCCTGTTGACCGGAAGTTCCGGGCGGATCGGGCGCGCGATCTTCGGCGCGCTGGCTGCCGAGCACGACGTGGTGGGGTTGGACCGCAGCCCGTTCAACACCACCCGCATCATTGCCGACATCACCCACCGCCAGGCGCTGGAGCGCGCCGTGCGGGGCGTGGATGCGGTGATCCATACCGCGGCCCTGCACGCACCGCATGTCGGCCTGGTGCCTGATGAGGTGTTCCAGCAGATCAACGTGGACGCCACCGCGCAGCTGCTGCAGCTGGCCCGGCAGGCGGGGGTGCGCCGCTTCGTGCTGACCAGCACAACGGCGCTGTACGGCCACGCCGTGGTGGCCGGTGGCTGCCGCTGGATCGATGAAACCACCGACCCGCTGCCGCGCACCATCTACCATCGCACCAAGCTGCAGGCCGAAGCGCTGGCCGAGCGCGCGGCAGGGCCGGGGTTTGACGTGCGCGTGCTGCGCATGGCGCGCTGCTTCCCCGAGTCGCCTGAACGCATGGCGATGTTCCGCCTGCATCGCGGCATCGATGCGCGCGACGTGGCCAGCGCGCATGCGGCACTGCTGGTGGACGAGGGCGGGGCCTTCCAGCGCTACATCGCCTGTGCGGCCACGCCGTTCCAGCGCAGCGACTGCCTGCAGCTGGCCGCCAACCCGCGCCAGGTGCTGGCCCGGCGGGTGCCGCAGCTGCTGGCCGAATTCGAGCGCCGCGGCTGGCCGCTGCCGCTGAGCATTGATCGCGTCTACGACAGCAGCCGCCTGCGCCAGGCGCTGGGCTGGCAGCCGCGCTTCGGCCCGGAGGGCGTGCTGCAGCAGTACGCGGCGGGCAGCATCGAAGTGCTGCCGCGCACGCAATGGGTGGGCGACCGCGTGGTGGAATAGCGCCGAGCGCGCTCGACGCTACGTGAGTCCATTCAGATTCCCGCAGGCGGTTTTCCTCAACCCGCCCCGTCTGCGGCCGCTAACCCGGTGCGTGCCTTGCCACCGTGGGTTCCGATCCGCAGCCGGCAGGCGGCCGCGCGAGGGATCGCGCATCTGCGCGGTACCGTCGTGGTGCCGGTTGTCCTGAACTGCCTGCGGATCCATCCATGCCTTCTTCCCGCTCTGCCGCTGCCCGTCGCCCGGGCAGCATCGCCCACAAGCTGATGCTGGGCACTGCTTCGATCGCGCTGCTCTGCTTCGGCGTGACCGCCTTCCTCATCTACCGCCAGGCCAGTGCCAGCCTGGTCAATGCCTCGCGCCAGACCATGGGCAGCGAAGCGATTGCCGAGGCGCGCAAGGTCTCGGCCGATCTGGGCACGGCCTTCGCCAGCAACGATGCGATGGTGGAAACCGTGCTGGCCCAGCGGGCCCGCGGCGATGCCCCCGACCGTGCCGCGCTGGCCGCGGTCATCGGCGAACAGCTGCACGCGCACCCGGAATGGGTAGGCAAGAGCACCATGTGGGAGGCCAATGCCTTCGATGGCAAGGATGCGGACTTCGTCGACAGCGAAGCGCACGATGCCACCGGGCGTTTCATGAGCTACTGGGCCTGGGAGAACGGCAAGACCCAGCAGTCGCCGATGACCGCCTACACCGATCTGCCCGACGGCTCGGGTGACTGGTACATGGGGCCGAGCCGGGACAAGCTGCCCAAGGTCAGCGAACCGTATGCCTACGCCATCGGTGGCCAGCAGGTGCTGATGAGCACGCTGAGCACGCCGATCGTGGAGAACGGCACCTTCCTGGGTGTGTTCACCGTCGATTTCTCGCTGGCGGCGCTGCAGAAGCACCTGGCCACGCTGACCCCGATGGGGGCCGGCCGGGTCGAACTGCTTTCGCCCAAGGGCGTGGTGCTGGCAGCGGCCAATGCTGCCGAGATCGGCAAGCCGCGCACCGATGCGGCCACCCAGCAGATGCTGGCGCAGATTGCCGAGGGCAAGACGTTCGAGGCGTTCGAGCCGGATGCCGAAGGCAACGTGCGCCTGTACGTGCCGATGCAGGTGGGCGATGCCCCGCAGCACTTCGCACTGGGCGTGGTGGTGCCGCACGCGGTGATCGTGGCCGAAGCCCGGCAGCTGCTGTGGCTGACCCTGCTGGTCGGCGTGATCGCCGCGCTCACCCTCAGTGCCGGCGTCTACGTGCTGCTGCGCCGCTTGGCCATCCGCCCGCTGGCGCAGGCCGTGCGCATCGCCGGTGACGTGGCGGCCGGCAAGCTGGACACCGCACTGCCGCCGCGCAGCAACGATGAAGTGGGCCGCCTGCTGGAAGCGATGCAGGGCATGCGCGGCACGCTGCAGGCGGTGATGGCGGCGCAGGCGGACATGGCGCAGCGCCATGACGAGGGCCAGATCAGCTATCGCATGGATGCCAGCGCCTTCCCGGGCGAATACGGCCGCATGGTGGCCGACAGCAACCAGCTGGTGGCATCCAGCAACGCGGTCACCCAGCGCCTGGTGGACGTGATGCAGCGCTACGCGGTGGGTGACCTCAGCGTGGACATGGACGCCCTGCCGGGCGAGAAGGCGGTGTTCACCGCCGCCATGGCCACCACCAAGGCCAACCTGGGGGCGATCAACGAACAGATCCAGCAGCTGGCGGCCGCCGCGGCTGCCGGTGATTTCGCCGTGCGTGGCGATACCCAGCGCTTCGAGCACGACTTCCGCCGCATGGTGGAAACGCTCAACACCATGATGCAGGTGAGCGACCACAACCTGGCCGCGCTCTCCACGCTGCTGCGCGCGATTGCCGCCGGCGACCTGAGCACGCGCATGCAGGGTGATTTCCACGGTGTGTTCGCGGTGATGCGCGACGATGCCAACAGCACGGTGCAGCAGCTGACCCAGATCGTCGGCCAGATCCAGCAGTCGGCGGCGAGCATCCGCCTGGCGGCCGGCGAGATCGCCTCGGGCAACAGCGATCTGTCGCGCCGCACCGAACAGCAGGCGGCCAACCTGGAAGAGACCGCCGCATCGATGGAGGAACTGACCTCCACCGTGCGCCAGAATGCCGAGCACGCGCAGCAGGCCAACAGCCTGGCGGCATCGGCGGCCGGCGTGGCCAGCGAAGGCGGGCAGGTGGTCGGCCAGGTGGTGCAGACCATGGAGCAGATCGAGAACTCTTCGCAGCGCATTGCCGAGATCATTTCGGTGATCGACGGCATCGCATTCCAGACCAACATCCTGGCACTGAACGCGGCGGTGGAAGCGGCGCGAGCCGGCGAGCAGGGCCGCGGTTTCGCCGTGGTGGCCAGTGAAGTGCGCGCGCTGGCGCAGCGCTCTGCCGGCGCGGCCAAGGAGATCAAGGGGCTGATCGACGCCTCGGTGGCGCAGGTCGGCGCAGGCGCGCAGCTGGTGCACGGTGCCGGCCGCACGATGCAGGAGATCGTCGGCCAGGTGGGCCGGGTGAACGACATCATGGCCGAGATTTCGGCCGCCTCGCGCGAGCAGTCGGCGGGCATCGAGCAGGTCAACCAGACCGTGGTGCAGATGGACGAAACCACCCAGCAGAACGCGGCGCTGGTGGAAGAGGCGACGGCCGCCGCACGGGCGATGGAAGACCAGGCCGAGCAGCTGGCGGTGGCGGTTTCGCGCTTCCGCCTGCAGGCCGATGCGCCGGCGGCGGCGAAGCTGCGCGCGGCCTGACGGCGCAGACGACGACGCCCGGCCGGAGCCGGGCGTCGTTGATGCAGATCCGCACCGCTGGCCGTGCGTCAGATGAAGCCGTCGAACGGGTTCCAGCTGGCACGGCCCTTTACCTGCTCCAGGTAGTAGCCGTAGTTGGTGCAGTGGGCCAGCAGCGCGCAGAACCCACCGATCAGCCCTTGGACCAGGATGGTCGGCAGCACGAAGGCCAGTGCGAACAGGCCGATGAAGATGGCGATCACCACCAGCGCCTTGCGCCACATGCCCAGGGTCAGCAGGTAGATCCAGCTGAAGAACAGGGCAAGGAAATTGATGTTGATCGTCAGGCGCTCGCCGACGGGCAGCGCTTTCCAGGCCGGCGCGAAGCGCGGATCCTTCGGCGAGCCGTGTTGCTGGTAGAAGTTGAAGCGGAACTGCCACTTCGCGCTGAAGCGGGAAAGATCGATGGCATTCATGGGAACGTCCGTGTAAGAAAACGTTTTCATGATAAATGCGTCGCATTCAGCCAGCCAGTCCGGGCCGCAAGAAATGTGACGCTGAACCAGTCAGGGCCTTGCGTCCGGGCGTCGCACCGTCACCCACCCTTCTTGTTTTTAGGATAGGGTGCGCAGTTCCGCTGTCGCTTGGGCCTTGGCCTGCGGTCGGCGGGATGTCCACGGAGGTTGCATGACCACACCTGTTACACCGGAAAACGCACCCGGCCCGGTGCTTCTGCCGACACCCGAAGTGGTGCAGGCACAACAACTGCTCGCCCGCCAGCAACTGGCGGTGGCGATGGACCGCGCGCGCACGGCGGCCAGCCGCGATCCGGCTGCGCCCGAGACGATCTAGCCCTGGCGGGTGCCAACGCTGGTTGGCACCCTTCTGCGCAGAACGAGCATCGGCCAACCCAGGTTGGCGTCTCGCGGCGCATCTGCGACCGAATTCCCTGATTGGGAATCGTTATCATTTTGCTCGATCCAGTTTCCGTCGCGGCTGGGTGTGCGTGGCATGCTCGAGCCCGCCATCGCCCGCTGTTTGCTGAATGGGGGAAATCCCCGGCGTAAACCTTCGCGCTCACCTTACATTTGCCCTCTTATGCTGGGCCGCATTTTCGATTCCGCCCCGTTGGAGATCGTGTGGGTTCCGGTAGTGACAGACATCGACTGCGCGGCGTGACGCCGTCGCAGGCAGGACAAGTGCGGGCGCCGGGAATGCGCGCGGGGAACCCTGGTGCATGCCGCCTGGCCAGGACGGCCAGTTGCGCTGCCTGGGCGGAGTAGACGCGATGGAAGCTCAAACCACCTCCCACGCCGGCCCGGGCAACCCCGAGCTGGACGCCGGCTGGGCGCTGTTGCCGCCCGAAGCTCCCCTGCAGATGCCCGAGCAGACCCTGCGCGAGGGCAAGCTCAAGGTTCGACGCCACCGCACCTCGCCGCGCATGATCAAGCTGCGCCGCCTGTACCTCTTCGGTGGTACTGCGGCAATGACCGCCGTGGCCACGCGGATGATGTGGCGGGTCCTGTCCACCGACGGCATCAGTGTGCTCGAGGCCTGCCTGCTGGTGCTGTTCGTCGGCCTGTTCGCCTGGATCGCGCTGTCCTTCGCCAGTGCCGTGGCCGGTTTCCTCACCGCCGTGTTCGACCGCGGCTACCGCCTGGGCATCGACCCGGACAAGCCGTTGCCGATCGTGCACAGCCGCACCGCGCTGCTGATGCCCACCTACAACGAAGACCCGCGACGGCTGCTGGCCGGCCTGCGCGCGATCTACGAATCGGTGGCCGCCACCGGGCAGCTGGAACGCTTCGATTTCTTCGTGCTCAGCGACACCCGCCGCGAGGACATCGCCCGCGCCGAAGAGCTGGTCTTCAACGAGCTGCGCGAGCTGGTGCCTGATGGCCGGGTGCGCCTGTTCTACCGCCGCCGCAGCGATAACGGCGCGCGCAAGGCCGGCAACATCGCCGACTGGGTGCGCCGTTTTGGTGGCGCCTACCCGCAGATGCTGATCCTCGACGCCGACAGCCTGATGACCGGCGACAGCATCGTGCGCCTGGTGGCCGGCATGGAACACAACGCTGACGTCGGCCTGATCCAGACCCTGCCGTCTGTGATCGGCGGCCGCACCCTGTTTGCCCGCATGCAGCAGTTCGGTGGCCGCGTGTACGGGCCGGTCATCGCCCGCGGCGTGGCCTGGTGGCATGGCGCCGAGAGCAACTACTGGGGCCACAACGCGATCATCCGCACCCGCGCCTTCGCCGACCAGGCCGGCCTGCCGGCCCTGCCCGGGCGCAAGCCGTTCGGCGGCCACGTGCTCAGCCACGATTTCGTCGAAGCCGCGCTGATGCGCCGGGGCGGCTGGGCCGCGCACATGGTGCCCTACCTGGGCGGCAGCTACGAAGAAGGCCCGCCGACCCTGACCGACATGCTGGTGCGCGACCGCCGCTGGTGCCAGGGCAACCTGCAGCACGGCAAGGTGGTCGGCAGCCGCGGCCTGCACTGGATCAGCCGCGTACACATGCTGATCGGCATCGGCCACTACTTCACTGCGCCGATGTGGGGCATGTTGATGCTGATCGGCATCGCCATCCCGCTGTTCCAGGAAGGCATCGATTTCAATGCGCTGCTGCACCTGTCGCCCAGCGTGTACTGGCGTGCACAGGACGAGGAGCAGGTGGTGCGCCTGTTCGGCGCGACCATGGCCGTACTGCTGCTGCCCAAGGTGCTGGGCTACCTGGCCATGCTGCTGGATCCGGTGGATCGGCGCGGCTGCGGTGGCGCCTTCCGCGCCTTCGTGTCGATGCTGGTGGAAACCGTGCTGGCCGCGCTGATGGCGCCGGTGGTGATGTACGTGCAGTCGCGCGGCGTGGCCGAAGTGCTGTCTGGCCGCGATTCGGGCTGGGACGCGCAGCAGCGCGACGACGGCGGCATTTCCTGGATGGCGCTGGTCCGTGGCTATGGCGGGCTGGGCGTGTTCGGTGCCTTCATGGGTGTGCTGGCCTGGGCGGTATCGCCGTCGTTGGCCGCGTGGATGGCACCGGTGGTGATCGGCATGGTGCTGGCCATTCCCGTGGTGGCGCTGACCTCTTCGCGCGGGCCCGGTGGCTTCCTGCACCGCCTGGGGCTGCTGGACATCCCCGAGGAAAACACCCCGCCGCCCGTTCTGGTGCGTGCCGCCGAACTGCGCCGCGAAGCGGCCCAGCAGCCGCCGCTGTACTGATCGCCCCATGGCGGCGGCATAATGCGGCTCGAACTTGAAGGAGCCGCATCATGCTGCAAACGGTGGAACAGGAAACCGGCGCCTCGCCGCAATGGTCGGTGATCTGGCTGCATGGCCTGGGGGCCGATGGCCATGATTTCGCGCCGATCGTGCCCGAGCTGGTGCGCCCGCACTGGCCGGCGCTGCGCTTCGTGTTTCCACATGCACCGGTGCGGCCGATCACGATCAACAACGGCGTGCCGATGCGAGGCTGGTACGACATCGTCGGCATGGATTTCCGCTCGCGTGCCGACATGGCCGGCGTGCGCGAATCGGTGGCCCAGCTGGATGCGCTGATCGCGCGCGAGATCGAACGCGGCATCGCCGCCGACCATATCTTCCTGGCCGGCTTCTCGCAGGGCGGGGCGGTCATCCTCAGTACTGCGCTGGAACGTACCGCGCCGCTGGCGGGCCTGATCGCCCTGTCCACCTACCTGCCCGATGCAGAAGCCGCCCGCCGCGTCGACGGCGCGGTCGACGTGCCGGTGTTCATGGCCCATGGCAGTGGCGACCCGGTGATCCCGCTGGCGGTGGCCGAGCACAGCGCGCAGGTGCTGCGCACGCTGGGCCTGTCGCTGCAGTGGCAGCGCTACCCGATGGCGCACCAGGTCTGCGCCGAGGAAATCCAGGCGCTGGGCGACTGGCTGCAGGAACGGCTGGGCGTGGCCTGAGCCATGGCTGCCAGCGCCAGCGCCCCGTGGATGCCGGAACTGTGCCGCCTGCCGCGCATGCTGGCGATGCTGGGCCTGGCCGAACTGGTGGTGGTGGTGCTGGCCCTGGCGCCCGATGGCAGCCGCCACTGGACGCTGGGCGAGCTGGCCTCGGCCAGCGGTTTCGCGTTGTGGCTTGCGCTGGCGGTCAGCGCCTGCCTGTGCCTGCTGCGGCGGGCACTGTCGACCCTGCCCGAGGTGCTTGGCGCGGTGCTGGCCATCGGCTTGTCGGCGTTCATCGCGGTGGCCTGCGCCGGCGTCGTCCACGCCCTGTACGCGGTGCTGGGTGACAACTTCACCCGTGGCATCAGCTTCTGGCGTTTCACCCTGGGCAGTGCTGCAACCACCGCCCTGATCACGGCACTGGCGCTGCGCTACTTCTATGTCAGTGACCGCTGGGCCGCGCAGGTGCAGGCCAACGCACGCGCGCAGGCCGACGCCCTGCAGGCGCGCATCCGCCCGCATTTCCTGTTCAACAGCATGAACCTGATCGCCAGCCTGCTGCACCGCGACCCGGCCGTGGCCGAGCGTGCGGTGCTGGATCTGTCCGATCTGTTCCGTGCAGCGCTGGGCGCCGGCGAGGGTGATTCGACCCTGCGCGACGAATGCGAGCTGGCCGAGCGTTACCTGTCGATTGAATCGCTGCGCCTGGGCGAACGCCTGCAGGTGCGCTGGCAGCGCGAGGAACCCCTGCCGTGGGACCTGCCACTGCCGCGCCTGGTGCTGCAACCGCTGGTGGAAAACGCGGTGCTGCATGGTATTTCGCGGTTGCCCGAAGGCGGCACCATCGAACTGCTGCTGGCCTGCACGAACAATGAGCTGCAGATCACAGTTCGCAATCCGGCACCAGATCCGCAGGCCCCGGGGCTGGCCCTGGCACGCGGTGCCGGCCACGCCCAGCACAGCATCGGCCATCGGCTGGCGTGGCGCTTCGGCCGTGCCGCGCGGATGACGGCCGGCTGGAGCGAAGGCTACTATGCCTGTCAGGTGACAGTGCCGATCCAGTGAGGGAATGAGCGTGAGGGTAGTCATCGCCGATGACGAACCGCTGGCCCGCGAGCGCCTGCGCATCCTGTTGGCAGCGCAGGAGGGCATCGACGTGGTGGCCGAGGCCGGCAACGGCGAACAGGCCCTGCATGCGTGCGCGGAACTGCAGCCGGACCTGGTCCTGCTGGATATCGCCATGCCTGGCCTGGACGGCCTGGAAGCCGCGCGTCACCTGGCCAGCTTCGAACCACGGCCGGCGGTGGTGTTCTGCACCGCCTACGACGCGCACGCGCTGTCGGCGTTCGAGGCGGCAGCGATCGATTACCTGATGAAGCCGGTGCGCGCCGAACGCCTGGCGGCGGCCATTGCCCGTGCGCGCACGTTCCTGGCCGGCCGCGATGGCCAGCCCGAGCACAGCGGCGGCCAGGCCCGCAGCATGCTGTGCGCCCGCCTGCGTGGCAGCCTGCGCCTGATTCCGCTGGACGACATCCACTACCTGCAGGCCGAAGAAAAGTACGTGGTGGTGCACCACGCACGCGGCGAAGACCTGATTGAAGAATCGCTGAAGTCGCTGGAAGAGGAGTTCGCCAGCCGCTTCGTGCGGATCCACCGCAACTGCCTGGTGGCGCGCCATGAACTGGTGGAGCTGCGGCGTGGCGTGGGCGGGCAGGTGCAGGCGGTGCTGCGGCATGGCAAGCAGCCGCTGGAAGTGAGCCGCCGGTGCGTGGCGACGCTGAAGCAGGAACTGCGGCATCTGTGAGTTTCCGCGCGGCCTGCGGCCGCGACTGCTTACGAGCAACGTCTGGAGCAACAGCAACGGCGGGTTGGTTGGCTCGTTGTTTTTACGTGCTGGGTCGGGCCGGGGTGGGGTGGCGGGACACGCCGTAAACCCATCCATGGGGGCTCGATGGCGCCATCCATGGCGCCAACGGTCCCGCCACCCCACCCCGGCCCAACCCTCTCGTTTTCCCTGCGTCGGACGGCAAAGGCATTGTTGTTATCGGAGGGGGAAGAGGGGTCAGATCCCTTTTCCTGCGGAAAAGGGATCTGACCCCGGAAGCAATCGGCTTTTGATTTTTCTTTTGATCTTCCGTGGCTGGCGCGCACGGAAACTGTCAGGGGCCGGGGCGGTGGGGTCAGGCGGGGTGTCCGCGGCATGGATGCCGCGGCCAAGCCCCCATGGATGGGTTCACGGCGTCCCCGCCTGACCCCACCGCCCCGGCCAAGCACGGCTTCTGCTTTGATAGCACCAGCCACGAGGGGCTCCGCCGTTGGCCGTATCCCGCCGATAGGCGCGATAATGCCCGGATGGAAACCGTCCGCATCGCCACCCGCAAGAGCCCGCTCGCCCTCTGGCAGAGCGAACACGTCGCCGACCGCCTGCGCCAGGCCTACCCCGGCCTGCACGTGGAACTGGTGCCGATGAGCACCCGCGGCGATGAAGTGCTCGACCGCTCGCTGGCCGCCATCGGCGGCAAGGGCCTGTTCCTGAAGGAGCTGGAGCTGGCCATGCTGCGCGGCGATGCCGACTGCGCGGTGCATTCGCTGAAGGATGTGCCGATGGAACTGGATGCGCCGTTCGCGCTGCCGGCCATGCTGACCCGCCACGACCCGGCCGATGGCTTCATCTCCAACCTGTATGCCTCGCTGGATGCGCTGCCGATCGGCGCGCGCGTGGGTACGTCCTCGCTGCGTCGGCAGGCGCAGCTGCGCGCGCTGCGCCCGGACCTGCAGCTGCTGGACCTGCGCGGCAACGTCAACACGCGCCTGGCCAAGCTCGACAACGGTGGCTACGACGCCATCGTGCTGGCCGTGGCCGGGCTGGAACGGCTGGGCCTGGGCGACCGCATCGTGGCCCGCCTGCAGCCGCCGCAGTGGCTGCCGGCGCCGGCGCAGGGCGCGGTAGCGGTGGAGTGTGATGGTGGCAACGCGCGGCTGATGGAATTGTTCGCCCGCCTGGACGACGCTGATACCCGTGCCTGCGTGGAAGCGGAGCGGGCGATGAACCGCGCGCTGCATGGCAGCTGCCATGTGCCGGTGGCGGCCATCGCACAGTGGCAGGGCCAGGATCTGCACCTGCAGGGCATGGTCGGCAGTGCCAGCGATGGCCGCGCGGTGCGCGCCGAAGCCGTGGGTCCGGCCAGCGATCCGGAAACGCTGGGCCAGCAGGTGGCCAGGATGCTGCTGCACGGCGGTGCGGGCGAGCTGCTGAACGTCTGAACCGCTGTGGTAGTGCCGGCCGCTGGCCGGCAACTGGATGATGCCGGCCAGCGGCCGGCACTACCAAAAGAAGACGGGCGCCCTGGGCGCCCGTTTCTCATTTGAACTTGTAGACCACGTTCATCGTGGTCAGCGTATCGGTCCGGCGCTTGTCGTCGGCCACGTCGCTGTTGTAACGGGCCTGCCAGCCGGCCTTCAGGGCCAGGTGTTCGTTCATGCTCACCGACACGCCGAAATCGTTCTGGCCGAAGGTGTTGTACGAGCCCGATTCGACCAGCAGGTTGTTGACCAGGTCGGTGTTGCCGGTGATGGCGAACTTCAGCTCGAACTGGCCCTGGCCGATCAGGCCGGTGCGGGTGCGGTCGTCCTCGGTGCTGTGGGTGCGGCTGACACCCGGGCCCAGCAGGGCGTCGAAGGAGAGGCGCTCGGTATTGACCAGGCGGGTACCGTAGCCCAGGCCGAA